>NZ_QVID01000001.1:0-600000 GCF_003413745.1 Marixanthomonas ophiurae
TCGTGGAATCATCTTCTGTATAACTGTTGTTATCAGATTCATCTGTTACATCATCTCCTTGTGGAGGTGTTCCTGTTGCTAATGCTCGGTTCTCAAACTCTCCAGCATTCAGGTCAGCTTGTGTCAACGTATAGGTTGCAGTAAAGGTCGTCGTGTCTTCCTCATTTGGATCAAGACTTGCAATTGGACCGCCACTCATTGTTACCCCACCTACTAGGTCGGTTACGATTATATTGGTCAACGTTACATCACCCGTGTTCTTAACTTTGAACGTATAGCTGATTTCTTCACCTACTTCACCTGCATAACAGCCAGTGTTTGGATCGATATTCAAGGTAGATTCTTTGATCAACGCGATACTCGCATCTTGACAGATGGGTATCGTAATTGTATTACTTGTTTCGTCGACAGGTCCTAGCCCTGTGGTACCATTTACTGTTGCTGTATTTTCAATCTGACCATCATTTATATTATCTTGATCTACTGTATATATAGCTTCATACTCCCAAGTTTCTCCTACATTTAAAACTCCATTACCATCACCATTATCTACTAATTGTATTGTAACTACTGGGTTTGGAGCTAAAAATAACGGATCTGTTATAACTACATTTGAAATATCAACATCACCTTCATTTTTTACAACAAATTTGTATTCAATAGTATTTCCAACTTCAAGATTTAAACAATCTTGAGATTCACTTGTACTTGATTTAACAATAGATATTTCAGCATCTTGACATAGATTTACTGTTACAGAATCTGAATCGTTCACATTAAATGATGCTGATGAACCTGTTACTGTACCGTCAACCGTAGCAGTATTGTTTACTTGGCCGTTAATAATGTCTTGTTGTGTTACTGTATAAGTAGCTTCATATGTCCATTCTTCACCTATATCAAGCACTCCTGAATTAACAGTATCACCACTATCAGGGCCTGGAATAGGATTTGTATTATCAATTAATGGATCGTTTACTTCTACGTTATTGATTGCTACATCGCCTAAGTTTTTAACCTTAAAAGTATAGGTTATCATTTCGCCTGGTGCGATTGTGTTACAATTTTGAGTATCGTTAGGGCTAGCTGTTTTCTCGATTGAGATAGAGCAGTTGTAGATTGTCAAGGTAACCGGTGTCCGGTCTGAACTTGAACAACTTCCTGTATCACTTACTGCTTCAGCATAATAAGTAACGTTTCCAACCGTATCAAGAATTGGATCGTTAACTACAGTATTACCTGTAGCGTCTGTGTACCAAACGATACTTGTTCCAGTCGCAACTGTAATTGCATCGTTAGCATCTAATGTTTGCGTGGTCGTTTCGTCTTTACATTCAGCTATGTCACCGCTGCTTATTGGAGCATCAGGAGATACATTTACTACTATATCCGCAGTGTCATTGTCTGAACAATTATTGCCATCTGTATAAGTATACGTTGCCGTGATTGTACCGTTCAATCCAGTTGGATCAAAGTCAGCCGTACCGTCACCATTATCTATTACTCCGGTTCCTGTCCATTCTCCGTTTGAATTAGTTGGTTGACCGGTTAATGTAATCGTATCTGCATTGTCACAGATTGGACCATAGGTTCCTGCTTCTACTACTGCTGTTTTATTAACAACAATATCAGCTGTATCGGTGTCAGAACAGTTGTTACCGTCTTCATAAGTATAAGTTACCGTGATAGTTCCTGTTAAACCACTTGGGTCGAAACTTGCCGTACCGTTACCATTATCTGTTACTCCGGTTCCTGTCCATTCTCCGTTTGAATTAGTTGGCTCTCCGGTTAATGTTATTGCGTCTGCATTGTCACAGATTGGACCGTAATTCCCTGCTTCTACTGTTGCTGTTTTGTTGATGACAATATTAGCTGTATCTGTGTCAGAACAGTTATTACCATCTGTATAAGTGTATGTTACCGTAATAGTTCCTGTTAAACCACTTGGATCGAAACTTGCCGTACCATTATCATTGTCTGTTACTCCGGCTCCTGTCCATTCTCCGTTTGAATTTGTCGGTTGTCCAGTTAACGTAATGGCGTCTGCATTGTCACAAATTGGACCGTAATTCCCTGCTTCTACTGTTGCCGTTTTGTTGATGACAATATCAGCCGTATCACTATTAGAACAGTTATTACCATCTGTATAAGTGTATGTTACCGTAATAGTTCCTGTTAAACCACTTGGATCGAAACTTGCCGTACCATTATCATTGTCTGTTACTCCGGCTCCAGTCCATTCTCCGTTTGAATTAGTTGGTTCTCCGGTTAAAGTAATAGCATCTGCATTATCGCACAATGGGTCATACTCATTGGCTTCTACATTTATTTGATTTGGCTGAGTTATCTCAATACTTTTATCAATAGTACATATACCATCATCTACAGTTACTTTATAAGTACCTGCAGTTAGTCCTGTTTGATCTTCGGCGGTTGTGTTTAATCCACTTCCATCGCTAGTTGTCCATAAATATGTATACGAAGACGATCCGCCTGTAACAGTTATATTAATCTCACCATCATTCTCACCATAACAAGTGACATCTTCCTTAGTATGAGCTATAGCTATATCTGAATTTGTTAGCGTAAGCATTCGTGATGGCGAAGTACAACCTAAATCTGGATTATAATAGAATGCATACCAAACACCAGGAGTTGTTACAGTTGGATTATTTGGCAAAGGATTACTTAAATCTGAATTAGCACTCCATCTTAATTCAGCTCCTGTAGGAGTTGTTGAAGTAACAAAATCATTAAGTTGCACCTGTGTAGGCTCACAATACGTTTTTGAAGTTACAGAAAGTTCTGGTGAGTTTGCATACCCCTCAACAGACAGTCTTAAACCATCTACCAATACCACAGATTCTCCTGGATTTCCAGTACTATAAAAAACCTCTACAGAAGTAGCGGTAGGTCCTGACTTGAAAGTTATACATCTATTTTCCCAGTACGGGTTTATTTCTGTCCATCCACCAGGGTTTTGATTACCTCCATTTCCGCTCGTGGCAAAAGATAACCTCGTTGGAAAATCACTAGTTGGGTGCTGAACAAGATCAGCATCTGTATAAGTAAGCGGATCGCTAACTACAACGGCACCATTTCTAACACCAAATCGCAAGTTAGGCTCATATTCTAATATCTGCCCTCCATTATTATTGCTGTTTACGGTATTGTAACGCGGTATTACAGCAATTTCAAAACATACTGTATATACTGTATTAGGCACTACAGTCAACGTTTGATCTATCGATTCATTTTGAAATGAAAATATAGCAAAACCACCTCCATCATAAGTTGAAGGCTCAATGATACCAGGATAAACCACATTAGAGTTCGTTGTTGAATAGGATATATACTGCCCTTCCGACCAATCTACTGTACCATTATCATCCCAACAAGAATATCTTGCATCAGCTTGGTATTCACCATTTGTCCCACCTATTGCAGTACGAAATGTTCCGCCACTTACATCATCTTTTTCAAAAGATCCACAGGTAATTAAGTTACACCCTCCTACAGTTTTAGAATTTGTATGACTGTGTAAAGCTTCAGCTTTTGACTTAGAACGAAACGTTTTATTATATTGTGCAGCTTTCTTATCTAAAGTTGCATTATATTGATCCAAATACTCTTGAGTATAAGGCAATAATACTTCCCCCTCATCTGTTGAACCTTTAACCTGAGCATATCCTTGATTACCCAAGCAAACTATTAAAATGAGACCTATTAAAAACCTCTTATCAGAAGCAAATAATTTAGTAATTATTTTATACATAAGCTTGAATTTTATTAGTATTCATAATTTTATAATTAATTATAATTTTTAATCTCAATTACAAGAACTTACCACTAAAGGGATAAATTTTCTTTCAATTTTTATAGGTTATAAGCTTTAATTTGATTTGGGAAAAACGAAATTTAGTAGAGGAACATCTATTATAAAGTACATACATTTATCACTAAACAAATAGATTACTTATCGTTTGCTTAGAACAAATATACGTAGGAAAAACTGTTAAGGTTTTACTAATTTGCAACTATTAGTCTAAGTGTAGAATTATTTCGTTGAAATACAATATTTATTACATTTTAACCTTTTTTTTTGTAGGAATGACATGTACGTATAAATACGTACATAAGCTATTTTTAGAAGGATTACAAGACTTTTATTTGTGGGAAAAGCCTTTTGAAATCAATCCATACAGAGCCGTAAAGGTACTTCAAAAACTTGTATATTTGCCCTCAAATCTACACACACAACCATGTCAATTAAACGTGAAATTGAACGCAGGAGAACCTTTGGGATAATCTCTCACCCTGATGCTGGGAAAACAACTTTAACTGAAAAATTATTACTATTTGGAGGTGCTATTCAAGAAGCTGGTGCTGTAAAAAGTAATAAAATAAAAAAAGGAGCCACTAGTGACTTTATGGAAATTGAAAGACAAAGGGGTATCTCGGTTGCCACTTCTGTTTTAGCATTTGAATATGAAGGGATTAAAATAAATATTCTAGATACACCCGGTCACAAGGATTTTGCCGAAGATACTTTTAGAACCCTAACAGCTGTAGATAGTGTTATTGTTGTTATTGATGTTGCCAAAGGTGTGGAAGCACAAACCGAGAAGTTGGTTGAAGTGTGCCGCATGCGTAATATTCCTATGATTGTTTTTATAAATAAAATGGACCGAGAAGGGAAAGATGCTTTTGAGTTGTTAGATGAAATAGAACAAAAATTAAACCTTCGGGTTACACCTTTAAGCTTCCCAATTGGTATGGGGTATGATTTTAGAGGCATATACAATATCTGGGAGAAAAATGTAAATCTATTCAGTGGTAGTAGCCGAAAAAATATTGAAGAAACTATTGAAATTGAAGATCTTGCCAATCCTGAACTCGACCAATTGATTGGTACTGACGCAGCCGATACGTTGCGAGAAGAACTAGAACTTGCTGAAATATACCCTAAGTTTAGCCGTGAAGAATATTTAGAAGGGAAATTACAACCAGTATTCTTTGGTTCTGCCTTGAATAATTTCGGCGTTCGAGAACTATTAGATTGTTTTGTTGAAATAGCTCCTAAACCACGTCCAAAAGAAAGTGACACTCGGGTGGTAAAACCTGATGAAAAAGATTTTACAGGCTTTGTCTTTAAAATACACGCCAACATGGACCCCAAACACCGGGATCGCTTAGCGTTTGTAAAAATTGTGTCAGGTGTTTTTGAAAGGAACACCCCTTATTTACATGTACGCAATGGCAAGAAGCTGAAGTTTTCTAGTCCGAATGCGTTCTTTGCTGAAAAGAAACAAATTGTAGATATTTCATATCCTGGAGATATCGTTGGATTACATGACACCGGTAACTTTAAAATTGGTGACACCCTTACCGAAGGAGAAGAAATGAACTATAAAGGAGTACCCAGCTTTTCACCGGAGCACTTTAAGTACATTAATAATGCCGATCCAATGAAAAGCAAACAGCTGGACAAAGGGATTGATCAATTAATGGATGAAGGTGTTGCACAACTCTTCACTCTTGAATTAAACGGACGAAAAGTAATCGGTACCGTTGGTGCTTTACAGTTTGAAGTAATACAATATCGGTTAGAGCACGAATATGGCGCTTCCTGCCGATATGAAAACCTAAACGTTCACAAAGCTTGCTGGGTCGAACCAGACAATCCAAAAAGTGATGAGTTTAAAGAATTCAAGCGTGTTAAAGCTAAGTTTTTAGCGAAAGATAAAAGAGATCAATTGGTTTTCTTTGCCGATTCCGCCTTTAGCTTACAAATGACACAATCAAAATATCCGAACGTAAAACTTCATTTTGTAAGTGAATATAAGTAAGGTATAATACCTTTATTTATCAAAATTATTTCTTCAGAAAATCTAGCAATAATTTGTTAACGTGCTCCGTGTGTGTAAAAACACAACCGTGAGGAGCATCTTCTATAACCGTAAATTCACTGTTTTCAACTATTTTTGCACCTTGCGCCGCAGTGGGCTCCATCGGGACAACATTATCTGCATCCCCATGCAGGAATAACGTAGGAATGTCTATCTTTTTAAGATCACCTCTTAAATCTGTTTTTCCGAAAGCATCAATACAATCTAATGTTGCTTTAGGAGAAGCTCCCGCAGCAATGTTGAAATTATATTGTAATTGTTCTTTACCTATTAAGTGTTTGTTATTATCATAATCGATAAACTGTTTGCCAAATTTATCTAAGAAGTCACAACGGTCAATTTTAATTGCTTTTTTGAATTCTTCAAAGGTTTCAGCTGGCACACCATCAGGGTTATCATCAGTTTTCAGCATAAAAGGAGCTATTGAGCTTATAAAAACTAACTTAGATAAATTTTCCGTACCATAGTTACCTACATAACGTCCTACTTCTCCTCCACCCATTGAAAATCCTACTAAGACAACATCTTTTAAGGAAAGATGATTGATTATATCATTTAAATCTTGAGCCATCGTATCATAATCGTATCCGTCCCAAGGTTGATCACTTTTACCAAAACCTCTACGGTCATATGAAATGCAACGGTATCCAGCCTCAACAAGTTCTTGTTTTTGGTATTCCCACATAGCTGAACTCAACGGCCAACCATGGATTAGAATAACAGGTTGCCCTTTACCGTAGTCTTCGTAGTATAAATTTATGTATTCATTTCGTTTTTTTGAAGAAGTCTTTAAATATCCCATAATTTAATTTTCCTTTAAATTACTATGGAATTTGCAAAATGTAAAATAAGGCGAAGACTTTAATACTTATTTAACTGAATATCTTAACAATAGCCTATTAAAAAACCCACTAAAAAGTGGGTTTACTATCTATGCTTCTCCGGTTGGACCAAAGTTTAAAGGCATCGTCGGTTGTTCTTGTTCTTTAACCTTACCGTGGGCTTTTTCAAACCGTTGAATATTATCATTCAATGCTCTTAATAGTCTCTTGGCGTGTTGTGGTGTTAAAATTATTCGTGATTTCACCTTACTTTTAGGCACACCCGGCATAATACTTACAAAATCTAGAATGAACTCTGATTGTGAATGATTGATGATCGCCAAGTTACTATAAATGCCTTGTGCTACATTCTCATCTAATTCAATATTGATTTGTCCTTTTTTTTGTTTTTGTTTGTTTTGATCGTCTGCCATTGTTGGTTATTTTAATATTCCTATTAATATGGAATGAGTTTATAGTTCTAATTTAGCTACCTAATATAATAAAAGAATCCCGCTTTTGGCGGGATTCTTTATTTTGATTTATAAGAAGTTTTTTAATTAATTGTAATTCACTTCTTGTTTCTCACGGGTCATTTCTTCCAGCTCTTCCTTGCTTCCTACAATTATAGAATCGTATTCACGCATTCCAGTACCAGCAGGTATTTTATGACCTACAATTACATTCTCTTTCAATCCTTCTAAGGTATCAACTTTACCGCTTACTGCAGCTTCGTTTAATACTTTAGTGGTTTCTTGGAAGGATGCAGCCGAAATAAACGACTTAGTCTGTAGCGATGCTCTAGTAATACCTTGCAATATTGGTGTTGCAGTTGCATTAACAGCATCTCTTGCTTCAACTAAAGCTTTATCATTACGTCTCAAGATAGAATTTTCATCACGTAAATCACGTGGTGAAACTATTTGCCCTTCTTTAAGGGTTTGACTATCTCCTGCATCTTCAACTACTTTCATTCCGAAGATTTTATCGTTTTCTTCAATAAAGTCATCTTTATGAGCTAGTTGATTTTCTAGGAAGGTAGTATCTCCACTATCCACAATACGTACTTTACGCATCATCTGTCTAACTACTACCTCGAAGTGTTTATCGTTAATCTTCACACCTTGTAGACGGTATACTTCTTGAACTTCATTCACCAAGTACTGCTGTACTGCTGAAGGTCCTTCAATACGTAAAATATCTTCTGGTGTAATAGATCCGTCTGAAAGAGGCATACCAGCACGCACATAATCGTTCTCCTGAACCAAAATCTGGTTAGACAACTTCACTAAGTACTTTTTAAGCTCACCTAATTTAGACTCTACTATAATTTCACGATTACCACGTTTAATTTTTCCGAAGGAAACAACACCATCAATCTCACTAACTACAGCAGGATTTGATGGATTACGAGCTTCAAAAAGTTCGGTTACACGTGGAAGACCACCTGTAATATCACCTGCTTTTGAAGATTTACGTGGTATTTTAACCAATACTTTACCAATCTTAATTTTATCTCCGTCATCAATCATTAAGTGGGCACCCACTGGCAAGTTGTATGAACGAATTACTTCATCTTTTTTACCTAAAATTTGAAGTGTTGGTATTTTCTTTTTATTTCTAGATTCTGAAATTACTTTCTCTTGGAATCCAGTCTGCTCATCAATTTCAACTTGGTAGGTAACCCCTTGTTCGATATTCTCGTACTTGATTTTACCTGCAAATTCTGAAATAATCACACCGTTATATGGATCCCATTGACAAACCACATCACCTTCTTTCAATTTATCACCATCTTTTACATATAGTGTAGAACCGTAAGGAATGTTGTTGTTGCTTAAGGTAATTCCGGTTTTTGGATCAGTTAATTTAATTTCTGAAGTACGAGAGATTACAATATCAATTTCTTTTCCTTCAGCATCTTCTCCTTTAACTGTTTTTAGATCTTCAATTTCGGCTTTACCGTCATATTTAACAACTAGCTTGTTGTCTTCTGAAATGTTACCTGCAATACCACCCACGTGGAAGGTACGAAGTGTTAACTGTGTACCTGGTTCACCAATTGACTGAGCAGCTACAACACCTACAGCTTCTCCTCGCTGTACCATTTTATTGGTTGCAAGGTTACGACCGTAACATTGAGAACAAATTCCTTTTTTAGCTTCACACGTTAATGCAGAACGTACTTCTACACCTTCTACAGCAGAGTCGCCAATAATTTTAGCAGTCTCTTCTGAAATGTGCTCACCAGCCGTTGCCAACACTTCTTTATTAAGTGGGTTTATTACATCGTTTAATGCAATACGACCTATAATTCTAGCTTCTAAGGTTTCAACAATCTCTTCATTTTTCTTCAATGCTGAAACTTCAATACCTCTTAATGTACCACAATCTACTTCGTTAATAATAACGTCTTGTGACACATCTACCAGACGACGCGTTAAATAACCCGCATCGGCAGTTTTAAGTGCGGTATCAGCAAGACCTTTACGTGCACCGTGAGTAGAGATAAAGTATTCAAGAATTGAAAGCCCTTCCTTAAAGTTAGAAAGAATCGGGTTTTCAATAATTTCACCACCACCAGAGTTAGATTTTTTAGGCTTCGCCATCAATCCACGCATACCGGTTAGCTGTCTAATTTGCTCTTTACTACCACGCGCTCCAGAGTCAAGCATCATATATACAGAGTTAAACCCTTGCTGATCTTCGCGGATACGTTTCATAGAAAGCTCCGTTAATTCAGCATTGGTTGCTGTCCATATATCAATTACTTGGTTGTAACGTTCGTTGTTGGTAATAAGTCCCATATTGTAGTTTCCTACAATACCGTCAACTTGTTTGTTGGCGTCGTCAATCATAGTTTGCTTTTCAGCAGGGATAATAATATCTCCTAAACTAAAAGACAATCCACCTTCGAATGCGAACTTATATCCTAATGTTTTAATTTCATCAAGGAAAGCAGCAGTTTTTGGTACACTAGTAACTTTAAGGATATTACCAATAATATCACGAAGTGATTTCTTGGTTAATACCTCGTTTATATAACCAGCTTCTTCTGGTACTTCTTGGTTAAATATCACTCTACCTAAGGTAGTTTCGATAATTTGAAAAACCAATTCGCCTTTATCATTAAAGTCCTTGGTACGTATTTTTATTTGCGCATTGAGGTCTACTTGCTTCTCATTGTAAGCAATCACAGCTTCTTCTTCTGAATAAAAAGTTAGGCCTTCACCTTTTACTTTTACATCTTTTGTTGAAGTTCTAAGCTTGGTCATATAATACAGACCCAAAACCATATCCTGAGAAGGTACTGCTACCGGCGAACCGTTTGCAGGGTTCAAGATATTGTGAGAAGCTAACATCAATAACTGACATTCCAAAATTGCTTCTGGTCCTAATGGAAGGTGAACCGCCATCTGGTCACCATCAAAATCGGCGTTAAATGCAGTACATACTAATGGGTGTAACTGGATTGCTTTTCCTTCAATCAATTTTGGTTGAAAAGCTTGAATACCTAATCGGTGTAAAGTAGGAGCCCGGTTAAGCATAACTGGATGTCCTTTCAATACATTTTCAAGGATGTCCCAAACTACGGGTTCTTTTTTATCTATAATTTTCTTAGCAGACTTAACTGTTTTTACAATTCCTCTCTCAATTAGTTTTCTAATTACGAAAGGCTTGTAAAGTTCAGCAGCCATATCTTTTGGAATACCACATTCAAATAGCTTCAATTCTGGTCCTACAACAATTACCGAACGTGCTGAATAATCCACACGCTTACCAAGTAAGTTTTGACGGAAACGTCCTTGCTTTCCTTTCAATGAATCTGAAAGTGATTTTAATGGACGGTTGCTATCTGTTTTTACTGCTGAAGATTTACGCGTGTTATCGAACAAGGAATCAACAGATTCTTGAAGCATACGTTTTTCATTACGTAAAATTACTTCTGGAGCTTTAATTTCCATTAATCGCTTTAGACGATTGTTTCTAATAATTACACGACGGTAAAGATCATTTAAATCTGATGTTGCGAAACGACCCCCATCTAGTGGTACTAACGGACGTAATTCTGGTGGAATAATTGGCACCACCTTCATAATCATCCATTCTGGTTTGTTTTCACGGTTTTTGTTTGCATCACGCAACGCTTCCACAACTTGAAGACGTTTTAGTGCTTCCGTTTTACGTTGTTTAGACGTTTCATTGTTTGCTTTGTGACGTAAATCGAAAGACAATGTATCAAGGTCGATACGCTGTAACAATTCAATTAAACACTCAGCACCCATCTTAGCGATGAATTTATTTGGATCGCTATCTTCCAAGTATTGGTTTTCTACTGGAATAGCTTCCAACGCATTTAAATATTCTTCTTCTGTTAAGAAGTCCATTTTCTGAAGTGGTTCCCCTTCTTCATTTTTTGCGATACCCGGTTGGATTACAACATATCGTTCGTAATAGATAATCATATCCAACTTCTTAGACGGCAATCCAAGAAGGTATCCTATTTTGTTAGGTAAACTACGGAAGTACCAAATGTGTGCAACAGGAACCACTAAATTAATGTGCCCTACGCGATCACGACGTACTTTCTTTTCAGTTACCTCTACACCACAACGGTCACATACGATCCCTTTGTAGCGAATTCGTTTATATTTACCACAGGCACATTCGTAATCCTTAACAGGACCAAAAATACGCTCACAGAAAAGTCCGTCACGCTCTGGTTTGTGCGTACGGTAGTTTATCGTTTCAGGTTTTAGTACTTCCCCGCGCGATTCTGCCAAAATCGATTCAGGAGAGGCTAAACCAATAGAAATTTTATTGAATTTCTGAACTGTGTTTTCTTTATTTCTTGCCATAATGCTGTGTACTATGCTTTGTTGTTATTTGTTTTTGGAGTGTTTTTTCACTCCGTTTGAAGCGTAAAGATTCCCTCCCAAAGGAGGGAATTTCTTTTATTCTTCTAATCTAATGTCAAGTCCTAACCCTTTTAATTCGTGCATTAACACGTTAAAAGATTCTGGTAGCCCTGGTTCTGGCATGGTTTCGCCTTTAACAATACTTTCATATGTTTTAGCTCTACCAATAACATCATCAGATTTTACTGTCAATATTTCACGTAATGTGCTGGATGCTCCGTAGGCTTCAAGTGCCCAAACCTCCATCTCACCAAATCGCTGACCACCAAATTGAGCTTTACCACCCAATGGTTGTTGTGTAATTAATGAGTATGGTCCAATAGAACGTGCGTGCATCTTATCATCTACCATGTGACCTAGTTTCAGCATATAAATAACCCCTACTGTTGCAGGTTGGTCAAAACGCTGTCCGGTTCCACCATCATATAAATGCGTGTGTCCAAATCTTGGTATCTCAGCTTCATCAGTCAATTCGTTAATCTGGTCTATAGTTGCACCATCAAAAATTGGAGTAGCAAATTTGCGACCTAATTTTTGCCCAGCCCATCCTAGTACCGTTTCATAAATTTGACCAATGTTCATACGTGATGGTACCCCAAGTGGATTCAACACGATATCTACAGGGCTTCCATCATCAAGGAAAGGCATATCTTCTTCACGAACAATACGTGCTACAATACCTTTGTTACCGTGACGTCCCGCCATTTTATCACCTACTTTAAGTTTACGCTTTTTAGCGACATAAACTTTAGCAAGTTTTAGAATACCAGAAGGCAACTCATCTCCTACAGAGATGGTAAATTTCTCACGACGTAATCCACCTTGTAAATCGTTCTCTTTAATCTTATAGTTGTGCAATAAATCGGCAACTAATGCATTAAGGTCATCATCGGTAGTCCAAGTACCTCCTGTTAAGTGTGCGTAGTCATCTACTGCATTTAACATTTTTTGGGTGTACTTTTTACCTTTTGGAAATACCGTTTCACCAAGATCGTTAGTAACACCTTGAGCGGTTTTTCCTCCTACAATTGCAAATAGTTTTTCAACTAACACATCTTTTAATGCATCAAATTTAGCATCGTAAGCGATTTCTAGTGCAGAGATATCTTCTTTATCTTTTGCTCTTTTACGCTTATCTTTAATAGCACGTGCAAATAACTTCTTATTAATTACAACACCTCGTAATGATGGAGAAGCTTTTAATGAAGCATCTTTTACATCACCTGCTTTATCACCAAATATCGCTCGAAGTAATTTTTCTTCAGGAGTTGGGTCGCTTTCTCCTTTTGGAGTAATCTTACCAATTAATATATCACCTGGTTTTATTTCGGCACCTACACGTATCATCCCGTTTTCATCAAGGTCTTTAGTAGCCTCTTCTGAAACGTTAGGAATATCATGAGTTAATTCTTCATTTCCTAATTTGGTATCACGTACCTCAAGTGAATATTCATCAATGTGAATCGATGTAAATATATCGTCTCTTACTACGCGTTCAGAAATCACAATCGCATCCTCAAAGTTATACCCTTTCCAAGGCATAAAGGCTACTTTCATGTTTCTACCCAATGCTAATTCACCTTTATCGGTTGCATAACCTTGACAAAGTACTTGTCCTTTTTTAACTCGATCACCTCTACTTACAATTGGCTTCAAGTTAATGGATGTACCTTGGTTTGTTTTTCTGAATTTTACCAGCTGGTATGTTTTTGAATCACTATCAAAACTTACCATACGCTCATCATCGGTACGGTCATATTTAATAGAAATTTCGTTTGCATCAACATACTCTACTTCGCCATCTCCTTCTGCATTAATCAATACACGAGAATCTGAAGCTACTTGACGTTCCAAACCTGTACCAACAATTGGAGAGTCTGCTCTCAATAAAGGTACTGCCTGGCGCATCATATTCGATCCCATCAACGCACGGTTGGCATCATCATGTTCCAAAAATGGAATTAAAGATGCTGAAATAGAAGCAATTTGGTTAGGCGCAACATCGGCATAATTAACCGTATTTGGCTCTACAACCGGGAAATCACCTTCCATTCGTGCAATTACACGATCGCTATCAATTTGTCCATTATCTTTAAGTGGAATGTTTGCTTGTGCAATCAATTTATCCTCCTCTTCTTCAGCCGAAAGATATATTGGTTCACTTTTCAGATCGATTTTACCGTCTTCAACCTTTCTATAAGGTGTTTCGATAAAACCTAAGTTGTTTACTTTGGCATATACTGAAAGTGAAGAAATCAAACCAATGTTTGGCCCTTCCGGTGTTTCAATAGGACAAAGTCTTCCGTAGTGTGTATAGTGGACATCACGAACCTCGAACCCTGCTCTTTCTCTTGAAAGACCTCCAGGTCCTAAAGCTGAAAGACGACGCTTATGCGTAATTTCAGCCAGCGGGTTTGTTTGGTCCATAAACTGAGACAACTGGTTGGTACCAAAGAACGAATTGATAACTGAAGAAAGTGTCTTCGCGTTGATCAAATCAATCGGGGTAAACACTTCGTTGTCACGAACGTTCATACGCTCACGAATAGTACGTGCCATACGGGCTAAACCAACACCAAATTGAGATGACAACTGCTCTCCTACGGTACGTACACGACGGTTGCTTAGGTGATCAATATCATCAATCTCAGCTTTTGAGTTGATAAGCTCGATTAAGTATTTTACAATGGTAATGATATCTTCTTTGGTAAGCACCTGCTTTTCCATGTCGATATCAAGACCTAGTTTTTTGTTCATCCGGTAACGACCTACTTCACCAAGGTTATAACGTTGGTCTGAAAAGAACAACTTATTGATGATACCACGAGCGGTTTCCTCATCTGGCGGTTCAGCGTTACGTAATTGTCTATAGATATGCTCTACCGCTTCTTTTTCTGAATTGGTAGGATCTTTTTGCAATGTGTTGTGGATAATCGCATAGTCTCCTTGCTGATTATCTTCTTTATGTAATAAAATCGTTTTTGACCCAGAGTCTAATATCTCTTCAATGTGCTCTTTTTCAAGCTCAGTATCACGGTCTAATACAATTTCGTTACGCTCAATAGAAACAACTTCTCCTGTATCTTCGTCCACGAAGTCTTCGTGCCACGTTTTAAGAACACGGGCAGCGAGTTTACGGCCTAAGAATTTTTTAAGACCAGTTTTTGTTGCTTTAATTTCTTCAGCAAGATCAAATATTTCAAGAATATCCTTATCTCTTTCAAAACCAATAGCACGGAACAATGTTGTTACCGGCAACTTTTTCTTTCTATCGATATACGCGTACATAACGCTGTTAATATCGGTAGCAAATTCAATCCATGACCCTTTAAAAGGAATTACACGAGCTGAATATAATTTGGTTCCGTTTGCGTGAAAGGATTGTCCAAAGAACACACCAGGTGAACGGTGTAACTGAGATACTACAATACGTTCTGCACCGTTGATACAGAAAGTACCACTTGGAGTCATATAAGGAATCACTCCTAAGTACACATCCTGTACGATAGTTTCAAAATCTTCGTGCTCAGGATCGGTACAATATAATTTTAAACGTGCCTTTAAGGGAACGCTGTACGTAAGACCACGCTCAATACATTCCTGAATGGAGTATCTTGGCGGATCTACAAAATAATCTAAAAACTCTAATACAAATTGATTTCGGGTATCTGTTATTGGAAAGTTTTCCATGAAGGTGTTATAAAGGCCTTCGTTACCCCTTTCTTCTGACTTTGTTTCAAGCTGGAAAAAATCCTGGAAGGATTTAATCTGAATATCCAGAAAATCCGGATAATCCGGTTTGTTCTGTACAGAAGAGAAATTCAATCTTTCAGTTTGCGTTGCTGACATCTATGGACGGAATTTAATTAAAAAAACTACTTTTGCCTATACTCAAAAAACTATTAACCTTTATATACGCAAAATGGTTTAGGCCTATTCCGGATATCCGGAAGGCCTAAACCGTAAGGTTTGAAACGTGGAGAGCTTACTTAAGCTCAACCTCTGCTCCTGCTTCTTCTAACTGAGCTTTTACTGCTTCAGCTTCGTCTTTTGCTACACCTTCTTTAATTGGAGATGGAGCATTATCTACTAATCCTTTAGCGTCTTTAAGACCAGCACCTGTTAATTCTTTTACCAGTTTTACAACTGCTAACTTAGAACCTCCTGCGGCTGTAAGGATTACGTCGAATTCGGTTTGCTCGTCAGCTTCTTCGCCTCCGCCAGCACCACCACCAGCAACAGCTACAGCTGCAGCAGCAGGCTCTATACCGTACTCTTCTTTTAATATTTCAGCTAACTCATTAACTTCTTTTACTGTTAAGTTAACCAATTGTTCTGCGAAATCTTTTAAATCTGCCATTTTCTATCGTTTTAAAATAATTGTATTAATATGTGTAATTTAATTAGTGCTAAATTTTTATCCTTCTTTTTCAGAAAGGGTTTTAACAATACCCGCGATTGTAGTACCACCTGATTTAAGTGCTGAAATAACATTCTTGGCAGGAGATTGAAGCGCTGATATAATGTCTCCAATAACTTCTTCCTTAGATTTAATTTCAACTAACTTGTCAAGTTTCTCATCGCCTACGTAAATTGCTTCTTCAATAAAGGCTCCTTTAAGTAGAGGCTTTTCAGATTTTTTTCTGAATTCCTTAATTACTTTTGCTGGTGCGTTTCCTGTTTCAGAAACCATTAACGATGTATTGCCTTTAAGTACTTCGGATAACTCACCAAAGTCCTTATCACTGCTTTCCATAGCTTTAGAAAGCAAGGTGTTTTTTACTACATTCAAACTTACTCCCGCTTTAAAACAAGCGCGACGCAATTTTGTTGTAGCTCCTGCATCAAGCCCCGAGATATCTGCTAAATATATAATAGTGTTCTCGGATAACTGTGCAGTCAAACTTTCAATTACTTGTGATTTTTCTTCTCTTGTCATAAGTTCTCAATTTTACTGCTCAGTGAAACGTTTGGTGTCGATCTCTACACTAGGACTCATAGTACTAGACATATAGATGCTTTCTATATACACACCTTTTGCGGCCTGAGGCTTCAGTTTAACGAGTGTTGTTAATAATTCTCTTGCGTTTCCGGCAATTTTTTCGGCATCGAAAGATGCTTTTCCAATTGCTGCGTGTACAATACCAGTTTTCTCAACTTTAAAGTCAATTTTACCAGCTTTTACATCAGAAACTGCTTTAGCAACATCCATTGTTACTGTACCTGTTTTTGGGTTAGGCATTAATCCACGTGGTCCTAAAACTCGTCCTAATGGTCCTAATTTACCCATAACGCTTGGCATAGTTACAATAACGTCAACGTCTGTCCATCCCCCTTTAATTTTCTCGAGGTACTCATCTAATCCAACATAATCTGCTCCAGCTTCTTTAGCTTCAGCCTCCTTATCAGGAGTTACTAATGCCAACACCTTAACATCTTTACCAGTACCGTGTGGTAAGGTAACAACGCCACGAACCATTTGGTTTGCTTTACGTGGATCCACGTTAAGACGAACCGCAAGGTCTACAGAGGCATCAAAATTTACATTGGTGATTTCTTTTATTAAAGCAGAAGCTTCAGCTACAGTGTAGGATCTATCCTCTACTTTAAGCGTTGCTTCTTTTTGCTTTTTTGTTAATCTTGCCATTTTATAGATTCTTTTTCTTGATTAAAAAGGAGCAGCTCCTTTTACTTTCACTCCCATTGATCGTGCAGTACCAGCTACCATTCTCATGGCAGACTCAACAGTAAATGCATTTAAATCGGGCATTTTGTCTTCTGCAATAGCTCGAACTTGATCCCATGAAATAGATGCTACTTTTCTTGCGTGTGGCTCACCAGATCCTTTTTTGACCTTAGCAGCTTCAAGAATTTGTACAGCAGCGGGTGGGGTTTTAATAACAAATTCAAATGATTTGTCTTTATATACCGTAATCGCAACTGGCAACACTTTTCCTTGTTTATCTTGGGTTCTAGCATTAAATTGCTTACAGAACTCCATAATGTTCACACCGGCAGCACCTAAAGCTGGTCCTACTGGAGGCGACGGGTTAGCGGCACCACCTCGAACTTGCAACTTTACTACTTTATCTACTTCTTTTGCCATTGTTTTAATTTTACTGTGATTTTCTCTTTTATGGAAGCTAAAGAAAAAACCTATTTATATAGCGTGTAACAATTAAATTTTCTCTACTTGCATATAGCTTAATTCTAATGGTGTTTTTCTTCCGAATATTTTCACCATAACTTCAAGCTTGCGTTTTTCTTCGTTTATTTTTTCAACCGTACCGTTAAAGCCGTTGAAAGGACCGTCAATTACTTTTACAGTTTCACCAATTACAAAAGGAATGTTTACATTATCATCTTCTACAGCTAACTCATCTACCTTTCCTAACATTCTGTTTACTTCAGACTGTCTTAGCGGAACAGGATCCCCTCCTTTGGTTTCACCTAAAAAACCAATAACTCCATTAATTGATTTTATAATATGTGGTACTTCTCCAGCCAAACTCGCTTGAATCATAATATAACCTGGAAAAAAAACACGCTCTTTATTGATTTTTTTTCCATTACGAATTTGAATTACTTTCTCAGTAGGTACGAGAACTTGTTCAATATAGTCTTCAAGATTTAATCGTGTAATCTCAGTTTCGAGATACGACTTAATCTTATTTTCTTGTCCACTTACCGACCGGACTACATACCACTTTTTTGTACTCTTAGTTTCAGTCATAATTACGACTTGATCCATTCAAAATAAAATTCTATAACTCTACTAAACACCTTGTCAACACCAAAAACAAGTAATGCCAGTATAATTGAAAATACTGCCACAACAACTGTTAGTTTTTGTGCTTCTGACCAACTTGGCCAGGTTACGTGGTTTTTAAGTTCACTATAGGATTCTTTTATATAATTTACCATTATAATTGGTTTTAACCTATTTAGCACGGGCGGTAAGGATCGAACTCACGACCTTTGGTTTTGGAGACCACTGCTCTACCAGCTGAGCTACGCCCGTAAATAAAGGAATTCAATATCTATTATTTTATAGACTTAAACAATCCCCTTAATAAAAGCCAAGGCATCCACCTATGGTGGACACCTTTAGACTTTTCAAATTAACTTTATTTATAAAATTTCAGTTACCTGACCTGCACCTACAGTTCTACCACCTTCACGGATAGCGAAACGTAGTCCAACATTCATTGCGATAGGCTGGATAAGATCTACTGTAATTGTAAGGTTATCTCCTGGCATTACCATTTCTACACCATCAGGAAGATTAATTGTTCCTGTAACATCAGTTGTACGAACGTAGAACTGAGGACGGTAGTTATTATGGAATGGCGTGTGACGACCACCTTCTTCTTTTTTAAGGATATAAACCTCTGCTTTAAACTTATCGTGTGGAGTAACAGAACCCGGCTTACAGATTACCATACCTCTTGATATTTGAGACTTTTCAATTCCTCTTAATAAGATACCTACGTTATCTCCAGCTTCACCTCTATCAAGGATTTTACGGAACATCTCAACACCAGTAACAGTAGAAGAAAGTTTTCCTGCTCCCATACCAATAATATCAACAGCATCACCTGTGTTAGCAACACCTGTTTCTATACGTCCAGTTGCAACTGTACCACGACCTGTAATAGAAAATACATCCTCGATTGGCATCAAGAAAGGCTTATCTACATCACGTTCTGGCAATTCAATCCAGTTATCAACAGCTTCCATCAACTCCAAAACAGTGTCTGACCATTTTTGTTCTCCGTTCAACGCTCCAAGAGCAGAACCAGAGATTACAGGACCATTATCACCATCATATTCGTAGAAAGAAAGCAAGTCTCTTACTTCCATTTCAACTAATTCTAACAATTCTTCATCGTCAACTAAATCAACTTTGTTTAAGAATGTTACGATTTTTGGAATACCAACCTGACGTCCTAAAAGGATATGCTCACGAGTTTGTGGCATTGGACCGTCTGTTGCAGCAACAACCAAAATAGCACCGTCCATTTGAGCAGCACCAGTAACCATGTTCTTCACGTAATCCGCGTGACCAGGACAGTCAACGTGTGCGTAGTGACGATTAGCTGTTTGGTACTCTACGTGTGAAGAGTTAATTGTAATACCTCTTTCTTTTTCTTCAGGAGCATTATCAATTTGGTCAAAAGCACTAGCTTCTGAATAACCAGCATCAGCCATTACTTTAGTAATAGCAGCTGTCAAAGTTGTTTTTCCGTGATCTACGTGTCCAATTGTACCTATGTTTAAGTGAGGCTTCGACCGATCGTATGTTTCTTTTGCCATGTTGTATTAATTTAAATCTTAGTTATATATTAGTGTTCAATTTTAAACAAAGTTGAGCCAATGATGGGAATTGAACCCATGACCTCTTCCTTACCAAGGAAACGCTCTACCCCTGAGCTACACCGGCGTAAAGTGTTGAATCTACTCACCGAGACATCGCTCATGCAAGAGATTCCTGCCTTCGCAGGAATTTTAAGCGAGAGATCAGGTTTGCTTCGATACTTCGACAAGCTCAGCAAAATGCTTTGCTTAAGGCAAACTTTTCATTCGCTCAAAAAAGCTATTTCCAAAACACTAAACTGTTTTAAAAACAACTGTTTCTTTATTGAGCGGGAGACCGGGTTCGAACCGGCGACATTCAGCTTGGAAGGCTGACGCTCTACCAACTGAGCTACTCCCGCTTAATTTTTAATCTTTATACTTTCTGAAAAAGGAGTACAAAAATAAACATTTCAATATTTATTAGAACATAGTTTGAGTTAAATATTTTAAAAAACTCAACTAATGAATTACACCCAGCATATTTGCTTTGTAAATTCAGAAAAACGACTTAATAATTAAATCGTAGTGGGGAGAGCAGGATTCGAACCTGCGAAGTCGAAAGACAGCAGATTTACAGTCTGCCCTCGTTGGCCGCTTGAGTATCTCCCCAATGTTAAAAGAACTAATTTCTCTTGCTTTTCAAAGAGCCGATGGAGGGACTCGAACCCACGACCTGCTGATTACAAATCAGCTGCTCTAGCCAGCTGAGCTACATCGGCTTTGAAGCCCTTTTCTAAGTTGAAAATTCAACATAAAAAAGTCCGCTATTTCTAACGGACTGCAAATTTATATAAATTTATTATTTAAAAAAATATTTTATCAAAAAAGTTTAAGAAAAAGCTCTTTGTTTTTGTTTTCGTTTTTTTAATTGCCGCTGTAATGCATGCACACACTCATCTGTTCCCTCTTCAAAAGATTTGGCTTCCTTTTTGACTATCAGATCGTCACCAGGAATACTTAAGAGTATTTCTACATTTTTATTTTCTTTATCGCTGGTTTTTTGAACTTTTAAAAACACATCGGCATAAATTATACGATCATAAAATTGTTCTAGTTTAGAAAGTTTCTTTTCAATAAAATTGATAAGCTTACCATCTGCAACAAAATTTGGAGTTTGCACATTTACTTTCATAAGCGAAATTTTTAAGTTAATACTTATTTTGAATTGCGAGGATGTGAATTTTGGTACACTTGTTTTAGCCTTGCAATACTACTATGCGTATAAACTTGCGTAGAAGCCAAACTAGAATGCCCCAATAACTCTTTTACCGCGTTTAAATCTGCACCTTCGTTTAAAAGATGGGTAGCAAAAGAATGCCGCAGAATATGCGGACTTTTCTTTACCTTTTCAGACGCTTTACTAAAATAAGAATTTATCACCCGATAGACAAGCGTTTCATATATTTTAACGCCCTTAGTGGTCAATAATAAATAATCAGGATCTTTTATTTCTTCTAATTTTGATCGCTCAGCTTTATATTCTACAACTGTATTGATTACCGCTGCCAGTAATGGTATAATACGTTCCTTATTACGCTTTCCTAAAACCTTAATTGTTTTTGATGTTTCAGAAATAGCGCCAATTTTTAAATTTACTAACTCAGCCCGACGCATACCCGTAGTATAAAAAAGCTCGACAATTAATTTATTGCGAACGCCTTCAAACCCTTCGGCTTCTTGGAGCAATTGCAATACTTCGTTTATTTCTTTTTCTGAAAAAGGTACCTGTACTTTTTTTGCAGTTTTTAAAGCTCTGTGTTTAACTAAAGGGCTTACTTCAATTTGTTTTGTTTTCAGTAAAAACTTGTAGTAGGTTTTTAGCGAGGAAATTTTACGGTTTACACTTCGGTTAGAAACTCCGTTATTTACCAATGTAATAATCCAGCTCCGGATAATGGAATAATGTACTGTTGCAATTTCAGGATATTCAAATTCGGTAGAAGCAAATTCTAGAAAAGTTTCTAAATCTTTTTTATAGGCAGTGACGGTATGTGGAGAATACTTTTTCTCTAGAGATAAATAATCTATAAAGGCTGAAAAAGGCATGTTCGAGATACAAATTATAGGTTGTGTGAAGATACTGAAATTGCCTTTAACGAACTGAAATGAAATGCTATTTCATAAAAAAATCCGTTGGAAAATGCTTCCAACGGATGTATAGTTTAGAGTCGGCAGGAAATTCCTACCTCGCAAGAAAATTTAAATTTCTTCCTGATCTCTTAAGTTCTGAATATATTCGGCTTTCTGGATTTGCGCTCTGCGCTTAACAGATGGCTTCGTAAATTGTTGTCTTTTACGTAGCTGACGCATCGTTCCCGTACGGTCAAACTTACGCTTGAAACGCTTTAACGCTCTATCTATATTTTCGCCGTCTTTTACTGGTATTATTAACATAGTGTCATCACCTCCTCTCTTTAGATCGGCAAAGATACTATTTAATTTTAGATTGATGTATTACCAATTACGATTTTTTTTTACTCTTTAAATAACGAAGCTCTTTTACTTAAATCTTGAATAAGCTGTTCTTCTTCATTACTCTCTAACAACACATTGTAGTTTTTCCAGAATGTTGCGTTGTAAGGTCTGGTTACAAAAATATCGGAAGACCATTCGTTTTTCAACGCTTGCTCAACTTGTAATGGATCTTCAATTATTTCAGTAAAGAGGATTTCTTGTACAGTGTAATAAAATTGTTCTTCTTTATCAGCTTGGGCTTTTTCTTCATCTATTTTATCGGAAGATCGATTTCCTACCTGTACTAATTTTGGAGTTTCATAATACATATAACTAGGATACATTTTATCGTTATACTCTTTATAAGTAAGTTCTAGCTTATGGTTTACAAGCGTATCGAAAAGACTTTTACTCCTTCTTCTTTGTGCTGTAGAAGCTGCTATTAACTCATATTCTACCTTTTTAAAGGCGTAATTATCCCAATATATATATAACCATCCTTTTGGCTCGAATCCTTCGTTATAGATGTTTTTTGTGTTTAAGCCTACGTATTCTTCCCCTTTTAAAATTTTGATTTTATAGAGTTTTCTGTCATTATCTACCAAAACCGTATCAAGCTTAAATTGATGTGTTTTTAGCACATCTTTTCCAAAAAGCGCTCCAGTGACATTGGCATTCCTTACTAGGTTAAGCTTTCCTTTAAATAAGTTATCCATACCATTTACTCGCTCGTCATTCCATTTTATAGCTTTGACTAAAGAGGCTGTTTCAATCGTGTCGCGTCGTAACGTTTTTGAGCGTACTTTTACTTTGTGTTCATGGTATTTAAGATAGGACGTATACGCAAAGAGACTATCTACAGCCCTTAAATCATAACTCTTTCTAATTTCGTCTATGTTTACTTTTAGGTTGTTTTTAGCACCAGAAGCATAACTAGAGTCGTATAGAGTTAATGCTGCCTCAATAAGCCACTTAAACTCCTTTTTATTTCGCTCTTTATGTCTTAAAAAGCCTTTCTGTAAATAAGGCTGTTCTGGCAGATTATCAGGCAATTCCTCAATGGCACGTAGCACAATATCATTCCCTGTTTTAGGTCTTGTTTCAGCGATAATCATTACTTCGTCTAACGAGGCAATATCTTCTTCTAAAAAAACATCGACAGAACCATCAAACTCCTTTACTGAAATTTTATAGCTTTTAAACCCTATGGAAGAAATAACGAGCGTATCATTCACAAACTTTTGTGGCACGGTCAACGAGAACTTACCATCAGTATTTGTTATGGTTCCAATGGTTGAATTTTGAACATATACACTGGCACTCTCAATGGGCAACAATTGTGTGAAATCAACAACTTTCCCTTTAATTTCAGTTTGAGAAAATAGCTGCAAGCTTATAAAACAAATAGTGATACTAAAAAAGTATTTTAGAAATGATAAACGCATGATTGATGTTTCAATAAAGGTTAAGTCGCCGGTTTGTATTCTACTCCGTCCATCACCATTTTGGCAATAATTTCACGAAGTATCTCCGACGTACCTCCGCCGATTGGCCCCAATCTACTGTCACGTGCTAAACGGGCTAATGGATAGTCTTCCATATACCCATAACCTCCTAGAAACTGAAGGCAGTCGTACATCACCTCATCTGATACTTTAGTGGAAATCAACTTAGACATCGTGGCTTCTTTCACCACATATTCACCATCGTTAAGCCGTTTGGTGGTTACATAGTTAAACGTTTTACAAACTTCAACTTCGCTTGTTAATTGAGCTACTCTATGACGGAGTGCTTGAAACTTTGAAATAGATTTACCAAAAGCAACACGATCTTTCATATATTGAATAGTATACTCCAAAGCAAATTCGCTACGGGCGTGAGCGTTTACACCCATTATCAAGCGTTCTAATGCAAAATGCTGCATAATGTAAGGAAAGCCTTTATTTTCTTCGCCCATTAGGTTTTCGACAGGAATTTCTACATTATCAAAGGCAATTTCGCCCGTATCACTAGCTCTCCAACCTAGTTTATCTAATTTTGTGGATGATATGCCTTTAGTGTCGCGATCCATCACAAAAATACTGATACCTTTATTACCAAGCTCAGGAGACGTCTTTGCAGCCACTACTAGATAATCGCTATACACGCCATTAGTTATAAAAGTTTTGGAACCGTTGATAACATATTTATCTCCTTTTTTAACTGCTGTGGTTCGCATGCCTCCTACATCGCTACCCCCAAAAGGTTCAGTTATACAGAGACAGCCTATTTTTTCACCAGCAATACTAGGGGCTAAATACTTTTCTTTCTGCTCGTGGTTACCTTCTTTGTTTAAGTGCGTCTGTGCTAAATAAGCATGTGCCCACATAGCGGCTGCAAAACCACCAGAATTAACCTTCTGAAGTTCTTCTAGAAAAATCACTGTGTAAAATAGATCTAAATCTAAACCGCCATATTTTTCAGGATAGTTGATTCCGAAATAACCCATTTCACCAAATTTTTTCCAGATAAAACGCTCTATATCTCCTGTTTTTTCCCACTTTTCAATATGTGGTACTACTTCTTTCTGCAAAAAGTCTTGAAAGCTTTTTCTGAAAAAATCGTGTTCTTCTGTAAAGTACATGCTACTCATATATAATTGTTTCGTTTTTTATTGTTTTTCTTTGAAATGTATCTTATTTCTGCACTTCAAGGTATAGAATCCTTGATTACTCTGCATACAAATATAACTGAATTAGCTGTAACTTACTTTTTGAGAGCGCTTCAATTTTCTGTAATTCTGAAATGTCTGCTATAGTTTCTCTAAGTTTTCTATACTCCCAAATCTTTTTTGCCAATTCAAAAGAAACATTAGGTATGGTTGCAATATCAGATGCCGAAGCAGTATTAATGTTCATTTTTTTAATCTGCTTTGGTGTTTTTACGGTAAACTGAAGCAAAGCTCGTTTTACTACTGTTGCATCAAGTCCATACACATTATATAACTGTATATCGTCTGTAAACCCTCCTAACTTCTCCCTGTAGTTTACAATTCTGTCGCTGTATGCCTCCCCAATTCCGCTTACTTGCTGTAATTCTTTTTTGGTTGCTCTATTAAGGTCTATTTTTTGAGCGTAAGGTTTTTCGGCATTGTAATTAGTATAGTTTTCCTTTTTTGGTTTAGGGTTGGTAACCCACTCTGGAAATTTAAAGTAGGGGCTTATTTCAGCTAACAGCGAATCAGGAACTTGTGTTACTTTCTTAAAATCTGCTACAGAATTAATCCACTGATCCTTGCTTCGAAATTCTTTTAAACGATCATATTCTTCAGTAGAAAGACCAAGTGTATAGGCTTTATAATCGGTTATAAAATTGGGGTTAAACGGATAGATTTTTGGTTTTTTAGCTTCTGCTTCAGCAGCACGTAGCGAATCTAACTCTTCTTGTAATATTGCTATTTCTTCCGAAGCCGTATCAAATGTAGACTTCTCGGAAAAATCCATAAAATAATATACACTTAGCAAACCAAGTATTAGCAATACTAAAAGCAAAACCCCACTCCGTTGAGTTCTATTGAACGTGAAGTGGGGTTTTAGTTTCATATTAAATATAGTTTATTCAGTCTTTCTCACATCTTTACTGTCGTGATCAATATCGGCATTCATTTTACCAATTTTAATGGCGTTAAAATATTTTTTAAGTTCATCTCTAACTTTAGGCGAAAGCAGCACCAAACCAATAATATTGGGGAATGCCATTGCAAAGATCATCGCATCAGAGAAATCGATTACTGCTCCTAAACTAGAAGCTGAACCTATTACTAAAAATACTAAAAATAATATTTTATAGGTAGTATCAGAAGCTTTTCCTTTTCCGAAAAGATATTTCCAAGACTGTAAACCATAGTACGACCAAGAAATCATGGTGGAAATAGCAAATAATACAACAGCTATTGTCAATACTATTGAGAAGTATGGAATAGCAGAGTCAAACGCTACCGATGTTAAATCAACACCATTAATAGGTGTATTGGTTGCGTTTAACATTACGTTACTGTCCGCATCTAAATTTCCGTAGGTAAATAAATTATGTTTTGCATTAGTGATGATGATTACTACCGCTGTCATAGTACAGATAATAACCGTATCAACAAATGGCCCAAGTAAAGCTGTTAGTCCTTCACTAGCAGGATACCTTGTTTTCACAGCAGAGTGTGCAATCGCAGCCGAACCTACACCAGCTTCATTAGAGAATGCTGCTCGTTGAAAACCAACAATTATTACCCCAACAACACCTCCAAAAGCGGCATTTGGGTTAACTGCACCATCCCATATTTGATTAGCTGCAAATGGAATCATATCATAGTTTATACCAATAATAATAGCTCCGGCCAATACATAAACAATAGCCATAAATGGCACTACTTTTTCGGTAACCGAACCAATACGCTTAATTCCTCCTATAATTACAAGCCCTACAATAACTGCCATTACTAAACCGCAATATAAACCTGCGTTTCCGTAACCTTCGCCTGTCCAACCCATCATTTGTGTAAACTGAGATGCCGCTTGGTTAGATTGGAACATATTTCCACCACCAAACGATCCTCCAATACACATAATGGCAAAGAATACCGCCAATACTTTACCAAATCCAGACATTTTAAGTTCTTTCAGTCCTTTTGAAAGGTAATACATAGGACCACCATAGGTTTTTCCATCTTCATCTACTTCACGGTATTTTACACCTAAGGTACATTCAACAAATTTTGAAGCCATACCAAATAGACCCGCTACAATCATCCAAACGGTAGCACCAGGACCACCAATTGCAATTGCAACGGCCACACCGGCTATGTTACCAAGCCCAAAAGTTGCAGACAATGAAGCCGTTAACGCCTGAAAGTGTGTTACTTCTCCTGGAACTTCCCCTTTAAGGTGTACCGTGTCTTTAATTTGACCATCTTCTACTGTTATATCATCTCCAGCAGGTACGTGATGGTCTAAATCGTCATACTTACCCCAAGCTGTTTTTATCGCTGTTTTAACATACCGTAAGTTAACTCCTTTAAAATACAGGGTAAAAAAGATAGCACCTAATAGTAAAAGTATGATCACTATTGGCAACTCTTTTCCTGCGATTACAACAGGGTAAAAGATGACCTTTACAATAGGTTCTGTGTGTTCTCCAAAAGCTTCGTTTATAGATTCTCCAATGCTTTTTTCTATCTGAGCGTATGTTAATAATGGGGTTAAAATTGTAAATAGGGAAAGAAGTATCTTCTTCATTTTCGTTTTTAGTTAATTACTATTCGCTTGAAAAAATTTGTTTTGGCAATATGCTAAAAAAAATGGCGTATTTCAAACATTTACACGTTAAAAAATTAACAGTTCCTTAAACATTGTATAACTTTTTTAGGTTTTTAATTTGATCAGGTCTTCCAATTAATATTAAACTAGAACCTTTTTCAAGTTTCATAGATGGCTCAGGATTAACAATATATTCTCCTCCTGAAGCTTTATACCCTATTACTGAACAGCCTGTTTTATTACGTATATCCAGTTCTAATATTGCTTTTTGATTACCATCTGGGCACACGTTTTCAAAAGGTATTTGCTCTACATTAATACTATCTTTCTCCCCTGAAACCGAAAGGTTATCCAGAAACTCAACCAAATCTGGGGTCACCACCAAATTTGCCATGTGGTCACCACCTATTTTGTCGGGCATGATTACGTTATCTGCTCCTGCTAGTTTTAGTTTTTGGTAGCTAGTTTCTTCACTAGCCCGACTTATTATTTTTAATTCTGGATTCATCTGCCTTGCAGAAAGCACAATAAAAAGGTTATCAGCATCACTAGGTAATGCACAAATTATAGTAGACGCCTTTTCAATTCCAGCTTGTAGTAATACTTCATCTTCATTAGCGTTTCCGGTTATAAATAACATTTCGGTTTCAAAAAAACGCTCTACTATTTGTTCGTCAATTTCAACAACTACAAATTCTTTTTTATAATCATCTAATTTTTCTATAGCTTGCTTTCCGTTACGTCCATAGCCACAAACTATCACATGATTTCGCAATAAATCTATTTTTTTTTGCACTCTCTTTTGTTTTAAATTCCCGATGTTATTTTTACTTAAAATATATTCTGTTATTACTGAAATGGCATAACCCACTATAAATATACTCGAAAGTATGAGAAGAGAAGTGAACATTTTTTCAAAAGGCCCTAACGGGCGTACTTCTTGAAACCCCACCGTAGTGATGCTTATCACGGTCATATAAATGGCATCAATCCATGTATAACCAGAAAAAAATCTAAAAACCAATATTCCTATTGAAAAAACAAAAATTAAAAGAAAGACCGCTCCGTATATTTTTGAATTGACTAATCTTTTCATCCCTATAAATTATATAATAAAGCGGAAGATAAAATACCTAAATTATTGATTATCATCTGATTTTCACTTTTTTTAAAGACATCTTATAAATCGAAAACCGAGGTTCGTTTAGCGTACACCAAATCTTTTAAACGTAACCAAAAAGCAAATGTTACATAAATTGCAAACCCTACGCCTAATGTTGCAAAGGAAAGGTAGATAAAAAAAAGTCGTACATTTTTCACCCGCATTCCTAGGCGATCGGCCAAGCGTGAACTTACGTAAAAGCCACGTTTTTCAAAAAAATACCGTATGCGGTATACTGATTTTAACATACTTGCAAAATACTATTTTTTCGCTACATTCTTAAAGCTAGAATGTAATCATGCCAAATTAAGTTTTGTTTAGAGATAAAACGGCATTCCCTACCGCGCATTGTAAACACTTTACTTTATCACAATATTCATTTTTTAATTGAAGTAAACCCTGCGAATCTAATGCGGTCTTTGCACTTGGTTTTAAAGCATTAAACTTTTTAATAATACTGTTTTCTTCCTTATCTATGGAAGAAGCAAGCTGAATAATCTCTTCGGAAATGTCCTTTTTAGTATAATTAGCATAACAAAACTGTAAAGGAATCACCGTATTGATAAGCAGTAAATCGATAAATGCTTTGGTTAATTTCTTTTTTCGTTTTGCAGATGTAACTCCAAAATTATAATGTGTATTCCAATATTCAGATGCAGTGACATCCAAAATCTCATAAAACGTTGACTTTCTGAAGTGGAAATGAATTTTGAAAACAATTGCTTTTGCTCTCGATAGAGCATCGCCAATTGCGATAAACGAATCGTAGGGAAATTTGGCGGCCGTAACCTGAAATATTTGGGTGTTACTACCTCAGCATTTGAAAGATGAAACTTATGCGCTAAATAACTGTATGTTTTGTGAAGCTCTTTAAAGTAAGAGTCTTCATTACTCGTACCCAACAAACCTGCCTGTCCTAAAAGTAAAGCTTCCAATTCCAATGGTTTTTCCGCACACTTTTTTATTATAGAAAAATCAATCGATTGTGCTACGCTATAAAAAGAGTCCCCATTCACTTTTAAACCAAAATTCTTTGCAAGCAATTTAAACAAAACAGCTTCCCAGTGATTGTTGGACGTTTTTAGTTCTTTTAAAATCAACTTAGATTTTTGTTGAAGTCGTTCAAAGTATAATCGTTCTAACCAGTTGGTTATAGTGAAATCATCAACCTTTGAAAAATCTTGCTCACAAGGAATCCATTGATTTCTTTTCGAAACTAGTTTCCGGTACTTTTGTAACGTGTAATTGCTTATAACATTCTTAATCTCTACTGTTGGAATCGATGAATCATCTTTCGTAAAAACCTCAGCATCGTGTTCCCAGACCACATGGAGAATCACCGAATCGTACGCCCTATCTTTTTCGTGGTGATGCGCATACCAATCTGAAGATTTTACATGAATTTCAACATTTCCTGCCCATAATTGATTTCCTAATGAAAGTTTCGAATTAAAAAAATCAGGTCCGGAATCATGATTATGTTGCCCAACTGAAATTACCTTTACGGGTTGTCCTTCCGTAGTTTTTAATTGGGTGGTGGTAAATTTCTGAAACTTCCACACGTAATGCAGAAAATCTTCTTTCATGATTTGAAAAAGTTACGGGGAGTTTCAGTAACGAATATACACTTTATTATGAAGCTGTACTATCTGAGCTTTTTCCGGAGTCTTCAGGAATGGTATCGGTAAACAAAACCCGATGCCATTTATAAAGCCTTCTGTTTAAGACAATGTAACGCATAATTCCAATACCTAAAAAGACGATACACACTACTAGAGCGACATACCCTAGCCACCGAATACTTTGAAAATCTTTAAGTCCTAGCAAAGCCAAGCCACCTAACAATAAGTATAAAGATGCTTTTATATAAGCTAAGAGTGTTCGTTCGTTCGCAAGCTTGGTACGCTCTAAAGCGAGTATTTCGCGCGTGTTTACAGGCACTGGTTTGGTGCGTAAATATTTAAACAATTTTTGTGCTTCGCGTTTCATGACTCTCTAAAAGTAAAAAAATCCCGCTCCAAATGCAATGGAACGGGATGTATAAAATATTTTTTTTCTGAAAAGCCTACTCGATAAACCCTTGCTCACGCATCCAATCGTCATTATATATTTTGGCTACGTAACGACTTCCATGGTCGTGAAATAAAACAACTACCACATCATCTTTGGTAAATTCTTTTTTTAACTGAAGCAAGCCTTTCATAGCTGCCCCAGCAGAATTTCCTAGAAACATACCTTCTATTTCAGCTAATTTACGTGTATAAACTGCAGCATCTTTGTCGGTTACTTTGGTAAAACCATCAATTATATCAAAATCTACATTGGCTGGTAGAATATCTTCCCCAATCCCTTCGGTGATGTATGGGTAAATTTCGTTTTCGTCAAACTCTCCGGTTTCATGGTATTTTTTAAAAACGCTTCCGTAGGTATCAATTCCCCAAATTTTGATATCTGGATTTTTCTCTTTTAGATATTTCCCAACGCCGCTAATAGTTCCACCAGTTCCAACACCCACTACAAAGTGTGTAATTTTCCCTTCGGTTTGTTCCCAAATTTCAGGTCCGGTGCTTTCGTAATGCGCTTTGGCATTGCTTGGGTTGTCATACTGATTTACATACCAACTATTTGGAGTTTCCTCAGCTAAACGTTTAGAAGTAGAGTAATACGAACGTGGATCATCTGGTTCTACATCGTTTGGGCAAACCACTACCTCACTTCCTACAGCTCGTAGAATGTCCATTTTTTCTTTACTCTGCTTGTCACTGATAACGCAAACCATTTTATAACCTTTCACGATTGCTCCCAGCGCCAAGCCCATTCCTGTGTTTCCTGAAGTTCCTTCAATGATTGTTCCGCCAGGTTTTAAGCGACCATCTGCTTCGGCTTCTTCAATCATTTTTACTGCCATTCGGTCTTTTACCGAATTACCAGGATTAAATGTTTCGTATTTTGCAAGGACTAAAGCAGGGATTTCTTCCGCTAGTTTATTAATTTTCACCAACGGCGTATTACCTATAGTCCCCAATATATTTTCTGAGTATTTCATAGCTGTTTTTTATGCAGGGCAAAGGTACGGTTTAGCCAAATGAACTACAAGACTTTATATTATTCAAACCGAATGGCTTTTACTGGAGAGATTTTAGCAATGATATAAGATGGTATTAACAACATTAATAAACATAAAATAAACGTACCACCATTCAACAATAAAATGTACCCAGCATCAATATAGACAGGTGCTTCGGTAACATAATACGTGTCTGGGTTTAGTGGAAATAGTTTAAAATATTTTTGAAGAAATAAAAGTCCTAATCCTATCAAGTTTCCCCAAAACAACCCTACACCAATTAGGTACATGGCGTTATAAATAAACACTTTTCGCACACTCCAATCGTTGCTTCCCAATGCTTTTAAAATACCTATCATTTGGGTGCGCTCTAAAATTAACACCAGTAAAGCAGTAATCATATTAATTCCTGCTACTAAAATCATGATTCCAATTATAAGAAAAATATTGAAATCAAACAGATCGAGCCATTCAAAGATAGCTCCATATTTTTGTCGAATTGTCTGAGTATCGAGTGTACTGGCAGTCTCGTTATATACCGCATTTCCTACCTCTTGAATATTATCAAAGTCATCAACAAAGACTTCAAAAGCACCTATTTGGTCATCGTCCCATTTGTTAAGGCGTTGAATGTGGCGTATATCAGTTATTAAATATTGCTCATCAAACTGCTGGAAACCGCTATTATAGATTCCTACTATTTTTAAACCAAGACTTCGTGTTTTCTTATTTTCAGCATCTTGTAAAAAGAACGTATTTACTCGGTCGCCAACTTTAAAAGCTAATCGATTGGCTAGGTATTGTGATAGTAGAATTTCATCATTTAAATTTTCAGAATAATTGGGCAACCTACCTTCAATTAAAAAATCACTGAAAGCATTCCAGTTATAATCATCACCAACCCCTTTTACCACAATACCTTCAAAATTTTCGGCAGTTCGAATTACCCCACCTTTTAAAGCAGTAACTTGTATATGGTCAATACCGTCCACACTTGAAAAGTTAGGATAAAAATCTTGGTTTTTTGAAATAGGAATTTGCGAGTCGTTGGAGAAATTAGTGTCAAAATTGGTAATAATAATATCTCCGTTAAAAGCAGAAACTTTTTCACGAATTTTTTCCTGAAGCCCAACTCCAGTAGCAATAGAAACCAGCATCATAATAATTCCAATAGCAATTGCTGTGATGGCAATTTTTATTATTGGTGCCGAAATACTACTTTTATAGTCCTTGGAAGCAATTATGCGCCGGGCGATGAAAAATTCGAAATTCACAAATTGGGTTATGCAGTTATTAGTATTCAAAAATACAGTTTTCATTCTGCTTTTCAGTTTTTTTTCCTGCGGAACTTCAGTTACCGAAAAAGAGCCTGTAAAACAAAGTACACTTGATCAATATATTGAAGTAGGGGCAGATATAAAAGAAGATAACGATAGGGACTTAGAACGAAGGAGAAAAAGAGCAGAAAAAAACAAGAAATATGAAATTGAAGTAGGAAGCTTAAAAACAGAAGACGGAATGCTTGCAGAAAAGTCTATTGTAGTAGGAGCAGATCAGTTTTCATTGTATTCTGAGTTATTAAAAAACAAATCGGTTGGTGTGGTTGCCAATCAAACTTCGAGAGTGGATAACAATTCTAAGCACTTAGTAGATTTTTTAGTTTCTGAAAATATCAATTTAAAAAAAGTATTTGCCCCCGAACATGGGTTCCGAGGAAAAGCAGATGCCGGCGAAGTAGTTAAAGACGGCGTTGATACCAAAACAGGCTTGCCTATTATTTCACTTTACGGAAAAAACAAAAAACCATCTTCTACACAAATAGAAGGAATTGATATCATGATTTTTGATATTCAAGATGTAGGCGCTCGATTTTACACCTATATTTCCACTTTACATTACGTAATGGAAGCCTGTGCTGAAGCAGGTATTCCTGTGCTTATTTTAGATAGACCTAACCCTAATGGACATTACATAGACGGTCCTGTTTTAGAACCAGAGCACTCTAGTTTTGTAGGCATGCACCCTGTGCCAGTTGTTCACGGAATGACGATTGGCGAATATGCTCAAATGATTAACGGTCAAGGATGGCTAGAAAACAATATAAAAGCGGAACTTCAAATAATTAAAGTTAAGAATTACAACCACCAAAAAGCATATTCGTTACCCGTAAAGCCGTCTCCTAACTTACCAAACGATACAGCCATTAGCCTCTACCCAAGTCTCTGTTTTTTTGAAGGAACCATTGTTAGCGCCGGTCGTGGTACCGATATGCAGTTTCAGGTTTTTGGTGCACCATCGCTGCCTTCAAAATTTTATCCTTTTACATTTACGCCACAAGCTAATGATGGATCGAAATACCCCAAATTTAAAGGTGAAACTTGCAATGGATTAGATCTTCGGAAGCATAAAAATTTAGACAAATTAAATTTGGAATGGCTTATTGAAGCGTATGTAGGCTATGGAAAGAAAAAAGACTTTTTCAATAACTTTTTCACCAATCTTGCCGGTACAACCAAATTACAAAAACAAATAGAGAACGGTTATACCTATCGCGAAATAAGAGCCACTTGGCTTCGTGATTTAGAAAAGTATGATGCTATGCGGAAGCAATACATGCTTTATGAATAAAAAACAACTTCTCTTTAATTAGGAACCATATTTTAATATATTTTAGTAAAAAAACACACACGATTTGAAACTACAAATACCTCTTCTCTTCTTTTTAGTAAGTATAATATTATATTCTTGTGAACCAGAAATTAAAGAAAACGAGCGGACTGCCATTCAAGGTACTGTTATAGATTTTGAAGGAAATACGATTCCCAATATTCCCATAAAGGTTAAAACCCAAAACTTGCTATTGGGAGAAGGCACTACTGATAACATTGGAAGTTTTAAATTTACTTCTCTACAATCCAAATTTGATGAATTAAGTATTAATGTGAATACAGAAGGCGGTAATTCTTCCTTTGGGACATATTCTATTATTTATAGCAAAAAGCCACTTCAACAAGGTTATAATCTTTCAGATATCACCTTGCGTAGAAAAGCAACGCTTGCTTTCAATATTGAAAAAACCAGTAGCGAAAACAATACACTAAATTGGTCCCTTCAATACACCGAACCCTTTTGTGAAGTGTATAATGACGAAGAAACCAGTCAAAATACAAGTCGATGCTACGAAACCACCTCTTTAATTGAGGTTTTAGATACTACAAACCCAAATTTTGAATCTGAAATTTTTTCAGTACAAAACTCAACTGTCCAATTTACGTATCAACTTAATGATGCGGAACCTCAAACTATTTTAATAGAACTTACTGAAGCAACCAATTTCTATGAATTTGAATATTAAGCTACTTTTAATTGCTCTATGCGTTGGTTTTATCACCGTTACCAATGCCCAAGAAGAAGAGAAAACTCTAGAACAAAAAAGTGATATTGTACAAGACGATCATTACGCTATGTTTAAAATTGGTTATTATAATCCAATTGCTATAGGAGATAATTTTGCAAATGAAGCACTTGAACAAAAAGGTGGCGTAGAGTTTTCTTTTTTAGCGAATCTTTTTGATACCCCTTTTTTAATTGGGCTGCAATACAACTATTTCCACAGTAATGTAACAAACCAACAGTTAGTTGGCGCATATAACGACTCAAAGATTCATTCCTTTGGACCGCTTTTAGGATACCAAATTCTGTATACCAATACGTGGCGCGCAAATATAGCTTCTGGTGTAGGCATAACACATTATCACAACAGAAACCCAAGTGATCATTTTAACGACACTGCAACTACATTGTGGGTAATCCCGAGTTTAAGTTATCATTTCAACAAAACTGTAGGAGTTTATTTCTCAAGTTCTTATCGAAGAGACTTTATGAATATTAAAACCCCTGCGCAATTAGACTCATTTTTTAAGTCGGCCAATTACGTAAGTTTTAGCCTGGGGCTCCATATACTTATTTAACTAAGGTAAACGTTTTTTCATTTCTTCTACAATATTGAACGCTGCAGGGCAAATAGCTACGTTTTTTAGCGTTAAATTTGAAATCTGCTGAAACTTCTTCCGGTCTGTATGCGGAAACTCCTTGCAGGCTTTTGGACGCACATTGTAAATACTGCAGTAATTATCTGCCCCTAAAAACGTACATGGAACACTTTGCAACACATAATCGTTCTCTTCATCTATCTGTAAATAGGTTTCAATAAATTTACTAGGTTTCATCTTAAAATGTTTGGCGATACGTCCAATATCTTTCTGTGTAAAAAGTGGCCCCGTGGTTTTGCAGCAATTGGCGCACGTAAGACAATCGGTACGATCAAACTCTTCGGTATGCAATTCCTGCATTAGCGAATCTAAATTTTTAGGTGGTTTACGCTTCAGTTTTTTAAAGAACTTTTTGTTCTCGTTATGTGTATCTTTGGCGCGTTGCGGGAGTTGTTTCAGGATTTCTTCCATAGCAATGGCAAAAGTACGAAATCGAGTTACGAGGCACGATTTTCGAAGTACGATTTTTGAAATAAAAACTCATAGTTCAAAACCGAAAAATTATTTATGACCGATATTATAGGCACCGCACTGCTTGATTATTATCACGGGAAGTATACCGAAGATATCCTAACCGAAACCAATATTACCGAAGAAGATGTCATGCCTCTTCCCTACTTATTCCGAAGTTATGCTGAAATGCCACAAGTTGAACAAAAAGCGCTCGATTTGTCATATGGAAAAACATTAGATGTGGGTTGTGGTGCAGGAAGCCATTCGCTACACCTTCAGGAACAGGAATTAAAAGTAACCGCAATTGATACTTCAAAAGGAGCTGTTGAGGTCTGTAAACTTAGAGGCGTTGATTATGTGGAGCAGATTGATTTACTTGAGCTAGAAAATAAAAAATTTGATACCATTCTATTATTAATGAACGGTACCGGGATATTTCAGAAATTAGAATTTGTTTCAAAATATCTTCAAAAATTAAAGTCGTTACTTACTTCCAAAGGGCAAATTTTAATTGACAGCAGTGATTTAAAATATCTTTGGGACGCTGCGGAAGATGAAGGTGTATTTCATTCAGAAGCAAATTATTACGGAGAGTTGGAGTTTGTGATGAAATACAAAGGGGAGGAAAGTGCTCCATTTAGTTGGATTTACTTAGATGAAACACTTTTCAAAAAAAAGTGTCACGAGAATGAATTTAACTTTGAAATTGTGCATAGAGGAAACCATCACGACTATTTGGCAAAACTCACCAATGAATAAAACATAATATATTGAAAGGTTTTTCAAACTATTTCGGCTACATACTGAAATACGAGTAAAAGCGTTAAAATAAAGCTACCCATTTTTAAAATATTCATTTTAAGGGTATGTTTGCTAAAAATATTAATGATTACACTATGAAATTTTCCCTTACTACCCTATTCCTTTTCTTTTTTTCAATGCTTTTATTTATTGGCTGTAAGGATGATGACTCAGATAGTGTAAATGATCCTACCGCTGAAAACAAAAAATCTTTAGGAACTTCGGCAGAAGATATACTTTCCAACGATATTTATAATAGCCTGACCCTTGAATTTGTTTACGCAAATGGTTTTGGACCTACAGAAGAAACCAAACTTGCAATAACTTCTTTTTTAAACGAACGCGCTACAAAGCCCAATGGTATTATAATTAAAGAAACCGTCATTGAAACACCAACTGGTGCTCCTTTTGATATTGATGAAGTAAAGGAAATTGAGGAGAACAACAGAACTGCTTTTACAACTGATGATGATTTGGCCGTATATGTTTTCTTTTCCAATGGAAATTCGAACAAAGACACTGATAAAACTGTAACATTAGGATCGGCTTACCTTAACACGTCTATTGTAATTTACAAAAAAACACTTCAAGACTTAATTGACAACAATCAAGGATCGGACTTGACAACTCTAGAAATCACGACCCTACAACACGAATTTGGACATATTTTAGGACTTGTAAATATTACCGATGACGATATTCATCCTGAAAACCATGAGGACACAGACAATTCTCGCCATTGTGTAATTGAAGATTGTTTAATGTATTTTCAAGCTACTAATACCGGGCGTAGAGAAGTGGCGCGTTTTTTACAAGGTAGAGCAACGGTACCTGAACTAGACCCACTTTGCATTGCCGATTTACAAGCAAAAGGAGGGAAATAGCTTCAGGCAAAATTTTAAAAGTTGTGAAATAAGAATTAGAATGTCGCTAAAGTCTTTTCACAATAATGTTGCTTTATTCTAAATCATTCACAACCTATAATACGCTCTACGCCTTAAGACTTATTCTTCTTCTGAACTAAATTCTTTTTTACCATTTATAAACGTAGCTAATACTTTGGTGTTAGGAATACTATCCTCTTCTACTTTCATGATATCTCTATCTAATACTGTAAAATCAGCAAATTTACCTTCTTCAATACTACCTTTCTCAGTTTCCTCAAAGTTAGAATACGCTGCCCAAATGGTCATTCCTTTTAAGGCTTCTTCTCTAGACAAAGCATCTTTTTTCTGAAAGCCATTTTCAGGATAGTGTTTTAAATCTTTTCTAGCAACAGCGGCATAAAAAGTATACATTGGGTTTACTTTTTCAACAGGGAAATCTGTTCCTAAAACAACAATTCCTGCTTTATCCAACAATGTTTTATAGGCGTATGCTCCTTTTATTCTTTTGGACCCTATTCTGTCTTCTGCCCAATACATATCGCTAGTAGCATGTGTTGGTTGTACAGATGGGATAATATTTTTTGAAAATTTATCAAAATCTTTTTCAGTTACAATTTGAGCATGTTCTATTTTCCACCTAGCATCGGTTTTACCTTTTAAAGCAGTTTCATAAGCTCTTAAAACTGAAATATTAGCCGAATCACCAATGGCATGTGTATTCATTTGAAAATCTGCTGTAGCAATTTTATCGGCAAGTGTTTGTAAACTATCCGCCGGTGTTATCATAGCCCCAAAATGTCCTGGCATATCGCTATATGAGTTTCGCATAGCTGCTCCTCTAGAGCCTAAAGCCCCATCTGCATACACCTTTACTGATCGAACATTTAGCCGATCGGTTTTAACTTTTCCATTGTTCAAATAATAGTCTAAGTTCTTAGGCTTATTACTTACCATTGCATATACACGCAATGCCATACTATCACGTCGCTGTAAACTATCTATTAATTGTATTACTTCTTTATCTAGCCCTGCATCATTAACAGTGGTCAGCCCCATTTCAAGACAAATACGTTCGGCATCTAGTAATGCTTGCTTATTGTAACCTCTATTCTGTTTAGGGAAGGATTCTTCAACCAAACTCATAGGACTATCTACTAAAATTCCAGTAAGCTTCCCGCTTTCTACACCAATGACACCTCCGTCCATTTTAGTTTCAGTTGTAATACCTGCCAATTCTAAAGCTTTACTATTTACAATCATTGCATGACCGTCGATTCTAGTAAGCGCTACAGGAGTTTCAGGAAAAAGGGAATCTAACTCTTTATTGGTTGGAAACTTTTTTTCTTCCCAATCGTTTTGATCCCAACCGCGACCTATAATATAGTTTTTACTTTTTTCTTTCTGAAATGTTATAACTCGCGCCAAAACCTCATCATAACTAGTGGTTTCAGTTAGATCTACATCTTGCAGATTTAACCCTAATCCATATAAGTGAGCGTGTCCATCAATTAAGCCAGGTACAATTGTTTTTCCTTTGGCGTCGTATGTTTCAGCAATGTTATATTTTAACTCTAATTCAGGTTTTATGCCTATTTCTAATATTTTCCCGTTTTTAACTATAAAAGCATTTTCGGTGTCAAAATTTTCATTCACTGTATAAATAGTGGCATTTTTCACCAAAAGGTCTGCCGGTATTTTCTCCGGAGCACAAGCAATTAATAAACATAAAAGAAAGAGTGGGAATATTTTTTTCATAATCTATTTTTAAAATATGCTGCAAAAATAAAGAAAGCAACTGAAAATGTAGCTGCTTTCTTTATTTTGAAATTTTATATAACTATAAAATAAGTTTTCAGGTTTAATGTAGAGGAACTACCAATCAAATTTATAGGTAGCACCTAATAAAGCTTGAATTCCTTGTACGGGATAATTAAGCCATTTTTCATAATTATCACTCAACAAGTTGCTTCCTTTGGCAAAAACAGATAACCGTTCGTTAATGTTGTAACCAAGATGAATATTTGCATCTAAATAGCCATCTAATGTTCTTTCTCCAAATAATTGAGGTTCAAAAGGCATGATACGATTAGAATACAAGTCTTTACGCTCACCTACGTAAAACAAAGAAGCGCCTCCGTACAATTGTTCGGTAATATTGAAATTTGAGAACAAGGATGCTTTCAGCTCTGGAAGATTCCATGGTTGGGCTTCATTGGTTGTATCATAGCTAAAATATTCACCAGTTACTCCTAATGAAAAAGTATTGCTAACATCTATTTTTAATTCTCCAAAAACAGAAAGGGTGTTTACATCATCATATACCACATTAAAAGAGTTTCCATATTCATACCCTTCTCCTGTGGTTGCTCCTGTGGTGAATTGATTGGCTTTAAATAAAGCTTTATTTTCATCTTTTCCATAGGAAGCGCGAACGTTATAACCTACCGAATTAGATAGCTTCCCTTTTAAACCAGCAAAGCCTTCGTACAACTGACTTGTTGGTGCTATGAATAAGGTAGGCGACACATACGGATTGATTTCCTTGAAATCGTAATAGGTGTTTTGTTTTAAATCGCCTTCTGCCCCACCGTACACAATTAATAATTCATCTACCAAACGATACGAAGCATTAATTCGCGGATAAATAAAGAAATCCGTTTCACTATTTTCTGTATCTAAACTTACATAAGCGGCTGCCCCTAAGGAAACCGACAAATCTTCGTTTACATATACCAAAGAAGGTATCACCCCTGCGTTTAAATAGCTATAATCAATCCCCTCGCAAGAAAGGTAGCCTTTATCAAAACTTCCACTTAGGTAATCCACATCACCATCTACTTTTAAGGTTAAATCTGCTAATGGAAATGAAAATTCAGGTTGCGCATTGATATTAATTTCAGAAGAAGAAAATGCATCGCCTGTGTATCGAATATTGGCTGTAGCTTTTTCAAAAAACGAATCATCTACCGAAATACTTCCGCCTACATATCCACTATAATATTGTTGTTGTGGGTCTATTTCAGAACCAATTGTTTCAAAGTTTTGTGTATAAAAATCATTTAGTCCATACCAATTAAAAAGTTGATGTTCAACTCCTGCATCCAACTTATAGCTTGTATACCGTTGACGGCTGCTGTAATTAGCATCCAGTTTGGTGTCGTAGTATTTGTTTTCTAATAACACACCGTCTATATCGCCTTGTGAGGAATTATGCCGAAAATAAAACCCTGCATTATCGGTTCGGCTTAATTGAAAATTGCTGTACAATTCACCTAAAATAGAAGTGTAGTTACCAAATCCTAATGTTGCGTAATTATCATATAGTTTAATTGGCTCAGCTTTTTCAACCGTTTCTGCTTTTCCTTTGGCAGGGGTAAAAGTGGATGCTACGGGAACCGAAAAAATCTCGTATTTCACTTCTTTCTTTTGCGTAGTAACCGAATCGTTTAAAACCGGTGTTTCTTTTACTTTAAAGGCATCAGAAATCGTCGGCGTGTATGGTTTTACAATGTTGACCACTTCGGTGTCTAAATCGTTTTCTTGCTCTTCGCCGTCTTTATCCTGAGCAACAGCAGATAGTGAAGAACACATTAGTGCGGCTAAAAAAAGTAGGTTTCTTTGTGTTTCTGAAAACGGACTCTTATAATTTTTCAATAAAGTCATAAGTTATGTTGAGAGGTTTGGTTCTTTAATTTTTTGTAGCTAAAACTTTAGTTTTCTTCGGTTTCTACCGAAGCATTTGTTTTTGCTTCAGCAGCTTTTATCTTGGTCAATTCAGCTTTGGCTTCATCTACAATTTCCGTGAAATCACTGAAGTTTTTTATCAAACTATCTAAAATATAAGTGGCTTGATAGGCATCTTTTAAATCATAAAAATTCTTCGCCATTAGTAACAATCCTTTTGCTCCGTATAGTTTATACCCAGGATAATCTTTGGCCAATCGCTGCACTGATTCATTTGAAGCTTTCAAACTTCCTTCTTTTCTTTTAAAATAAGCATCATAATACAATGCTTCAGCAGCTAATTCGCCGGTTGCTATTTTGCCAACCTCAGCATATGCTTTCTTAGCCTTTGCTTCGTCATTGGTTTTCATTGCAGAACGGGCAATAATTACCTGCGCATCACTTTGAATGCTATTGTCAATTTTTGAATTCTGAAGTACTTTTTCAGCATAATTAACCGCTTCAGCATATTGTTTTAGCTCGTAGCTGGCTTTCATACTATTGGTTTGTGCAAAGATGATATTCTGTTGCGAATCGGCACTTGTCTCCAAGCGCTTTAAATAACTAAGGCCTTTTTCGTAGTTATTTTTACCCAGATACAATTCTGAAATTCGCGCTAAAGCCGGTTCTGTAAATTCACTTTGTTCTCGAGAAACCACATATTCATAATGCGGAATGGCTTTTTCTGTTTCTGTTTCAGCAAAATACAACTGACCTAAATAAAAGTGCGCATCTAAGGCATTTTTTCCATTTGGAAATTCTTTTAAATACGCTTCAAAACGAGTGATCGCTTGACTGATTTTATTCTCTAAATACGGCTTTTCAGCAGCTTGATACGTAGCATCATCAAGTTCACTATCTTCTACCGAAACATAATCTAACGTATTTACCCAATTGGCATATTGATCTACTTGCCCTTTATCTATGTAAATAATTTTTGCCGAAGAAACAGCTTGCACAGCTTCTGGCGTGGAAGGATATTCACTAGCTACCTGCTTAAAAATAGCCAACGCTTCATTACTTCGTCCGGTATTGTCTAAAATCAACGCTTTTTTCATTAATGCTCTTGGTTTATAAATACTTTTCGGGATATTTTGAACCAAGTTATCATAGATTCTCAATGCCTCGTTGTTTTTATTTTGAGATACATAAGTGTTTCCCAATTCATATAATGCATCGTCTCGATATACCGATTTTACATACGTTCGTAAGAAATTTTGCAACCCTTCAATTTTATCTTCGGTTCTATCGACAAAGCCATAACTGATTGCTTTTTGAAATGCGGCATAATCTTCGTCTGTTGCACCAACTTCTATGGCTTTGTTATAATTTTCCATCGCCGGCCAGTATTGACTCGTCACAAAATAACTATCTCCCAATCGTAAATACGCATCTTGCTTTCGAGCACCGTTTGCCGATGAACTTTCTAAATATCCTTTAAAATTGGTAATGGCTTCGGAATAGTTTTTCAACTTGAATTGGTTGTACGCTAAGTTATACCGAGCATTGTCGTATTCTGGAGTTGAAGCTGCTTCCGGTAATTGTAAATACTGTTTGTAACCTATTGATGCTTCATCAAAATCGGATAGCTGATAATCGCTTTCGGCTTTCCAATAAGTCGCCCTCGCTGTATATTTTGCGTCGCGAGGTTCTTGTAAGGATTTATTGAACAATGCTTTAGCTTCGGTATAATTTCCTGCATTGTATAATTCTACGCCACGAAAAAAAGCCACTTTTTGGTACGCTAACTTATTTTCAAATGCCTTATTATTTTCCAACAGCTCCATCGCTGCCTTGTAATTTTTTGAAGTGATGTACGAGTCGATCAACAAATTTTGCAACGCTTCGTTGTTCTTGTTATTTGGATAGGTTTCAATAAATGACAACAACACTTCGGGTGCGCTCTGGTAGCTGTTTCCTATTTCGTAACTCAGTTTTGCATAATTTAAAAACGCATCTTCTTTAATTTCTGCTGAAAAATCCATTTCCGAAGCATTTTTAAACGCATTTAGCGCCTGCTGCTTTTGGTCTAACTTTAAATAGCTTTCTGCTAAATGATAATACGCATTTTGTGCTACGGAATTATTTCCGTCGATAATTTTGTTAAATTCGTTAATCGCGCTCTGGTAATCACCTTGCTTGTAATACGCGTAGCCCAATTGGTAGTAATCGGTATTATTCCACTTGCCGCGTTTTCCTTTGTATTCTTTTAAATATGGGATGGCTTCGGCATACTGACCCAAATTGAAATAGCTTTCCCCAATGATTTTAGAAAGTTCGCTGCGTTCCTGCGGACTTGAGGAATCGTACTGCTCCTTCCCTAAATCAATTGCTTTTTGAAAGTCTCCCAACTTAAAATTCATATCGGCTTGATAGTAGGACAAATCTTCGGCGTAGCGTTCATCGCCTTTAATTTCTTCAAATTTTTGATTTGCCTGTTCGTAATCACCGCCTTCATATGCAATATACCCTAAGTAATATTTGGCTTGCGAACCGTATTTTTGAGAGGCAGAAACCCGATTGAAGTATTTTTTAGCTTCGCTGTATCGTTTATTTTTAAAATACGCATACCCATTATTAAAATTGTAGGTTTCCATTTCGTTACGACTTAAGCTGCTTTCATCTACTTTATCGTACCATTTGCGAGCATACGAATATTTTCCGTTTTCAAAATAATAGTTGGCTACGTTAATATAGGCATCGTTGCGTTTGATACTGGTTGGATAGTCTTCCATAAACGCTTCCATTAATTGATCGGCATCCTGCTGGTTCAAACGGACAGCACAATTGGCAATATAATATGCGCAATCGCCTTCAATAGTTTCTTCATCTGTAGCAGATTTTACTTTTGAAAACAACGTTTGAGCAGCCAAAAACTGATTGTTATTATATAATTCAATCGCTTTGTTGTAATCCACTAAGGCGTTTGTTAATGCAGCGGTTTGCTGTGAAAAAGCGATCGTGGAAATAAATAGAAAAACAGTAAATGCAAACAAGGTTCTGCGCATGGGCTTGAGATTTTTGATAACAAAATTACATTATTGTCTTAACCTGTAACGAAAGTTGCTTGCGATAATTATGTTTTTAAGAAACCTTTAGCAACCTCTCAAAAAAATCAAGTACATTTATGTTTCATTTTAGAATTCATACGCAGATGAAAAATATATTTTTTGCATTTCTCATACTACTTACAACCCTTACCGTGACCGCGCAACGCAATCCGTTTAAAAATTTGAACGAAAAAAACGGAAAAATTGGCATTGGTACCGAACAGCCAGACGAACTATTAACCGTTAAAGGCAAAATACACACCCAAGAAGTATTGGTCGATTTACAAGGCGCCGTGGCCCCCGATTATGTGTTTAAACACTATTTTGAAGGTGCTTCGGAAGTAATGCCAAACTACCAGCTTCTTACCTTACCTGAATTAGAAAGCTATCTAAAACAGCACATGCATTTACCTGAAATCCCTTCTGCTGAAACCATGGAAAATGAAGGCATGTCGTTAAAAGAAATGAACTTGTTATTACTGAAAAAGGTAGAAGAGCTTACCATTTATACGCTTCAGCAACAAGAAGAGATTGAAAAGTTGAAAGAAACAATTTCTGAAGATTAATGAAGTTATACTCTAAAATCATTTTGACAATTCCAGTAGTTATTGGATTGATTTATACATTAACGTTTTTCAGTGTTGATTTTTTTCTTTGGATTTCGAAAAATATCGCTCCTTTTGAATACCAAACCTTAACTGTCGGAATTATTATCTACCCACCAATGATTTACATCATTTACAGGCTTTGGTCTTTCAAAAATATAGAAAAAGAAATCAAATGGAATTGGACCTTTCTTTTAATACTCTTTACTATTGTGACTATGCCGATGTACATATGGAAAAAAGATGACGAGTTATTTAAAGAAAACAAACATAATACTATTACGTAAAGAAAAAAATATCAACTCTTGCAGTTCGTTATATTTCAAGCTACATTTGAAACAATAAAAAAACTCCACTATGTCGCAACCGGTTTTAGAATTAAAAGACGCCGCTATTTACCAACGAGAAAACCTGATCTTATCTGATGTTTCCGTACGGGTTGAAAAAGGGGAATTTGTTTATTTAATTGGAAAAACTGGAACTGGGAAGAGTAGTTTTATGAAAACCTTGTACGGCGACCTACCATTACAAGAAGGAAAAGGCGAAATTGTAGGCTACGATTTGCCTACCTTAAAAGAAAAAGACATTCCGTTTTTACGAAGAAAATTAGGGGTTGTTTTTCAAGATTTTAAATTATTGAACGACCGTACCGTAAAAAAGAACTTGCACTTTGTTTTAACCGCTACTGGCTGGAAAGACAAAAAAGAGATGGATGCCAAAATTGATGAAGTTTTGGGAAAAGTAGATATGAAAACCAAAGCGTTTAAATATCCGTATCAACTTTCTGGCGGGGAACAACAACGTGTAGCGATTGCAAGAGCTTTATTAAATGATCCAGAATTAATATTAGCCGATGAGCCAACCGGTAACTTAGACCCACAAACCAGCGTAGAAGTAATGGAAGTATTGCAGGAAATAAATAAAAACGGCAACACTATTTTAATGGCCACACACGATTATGCCTTGTTGTTAAAATACCCTTCCAAAACCTTAAAATGTGATGAAAATCAAATTTTTGAGGTGGTACAGAAGACGGTTTAGGTTAGAGGTTAGAGGTTAGAGGTTAGAGGTTAGAGGTTAGAGGTTAGAGGTTAGAGAAAATAATCTTTATTTTTCAATGTCTGGGATTCTCTACTTCAATTTTCTCTTTTTTACCGGTATCTTCGATACGTTTTGAAAGCAATCGAAATTGGAAGAAAAAACAAGTTGGTTTGGCTTTCAAAACACTCAGACACCTTATTCGGTCTAAAAAGTAATCTCCATAAACTCGCAGATCAACTCTACTTTTTCAAAATACTCGGATCCCGCAGTTGCAAATCACACCCTTTTTCCAGAGTTGGATCGATTTTTAGATGAATGCTTCCTTCGGCATTGGGTTTGAGTACCGTGTTTTCAGAAAGGACAATTTGGTTTTTCGACGTTAAATTAAGCATCGCAGCATCTGTAAATTGTTGGTCTTTTAAGATTGTTTTTTTAGAATAGGTAGTCAGTTTGAAATCCGACCGAGAGAAGTTTTGATTATCAATCGTTACTGTTTCATTATCAGAAACCATTTGATAAATCATTTCTACCGCATCACCAGTTTGCAAAGCACCAGCACCGTAATTTCCTTTGTATTTCATATTATCGCCAATACTATCAATATTCCAAGCGCTAAGTTTTAAAATGCTTTCCACTTCATCTGTAGGTAAACATGGGTATAAAGAATACATAAGGCCTATAGTTCCTGTAACTAATGGAGCCGTAGGAGAACTGGCTTCCCAAATATATTCAATTTCATCTTCGAACATCCACTTTGAGATACGGAACTGCCCAGATGATGGTGCTACCAAATCCACCTCAGAGTTTAAAGTAGTTAATGAAACAGGGTAATTATATGGGCCAGTGAGCGCTTCTTTATCTTTAAATCCCAAGGTCCTGCCCAAATAACCACGAATGTTTTCTCCATAATAGTTTCCTGTTTTGCTCAATAGTGTATGGTCTTCGATAGTTTCATGTTTATAGCTTATAGATGCTACCGAAATTACATGGTTATAAGATGCAGGATAATATAATTTTTCACCTTTTGTTTTAGACCAATCAGCATTTCCAGCTGCTGCAACGATAATGGTTCCGTTGTTATACATTTCGTCAATAGCATCTTGGGCCGTTTGATAGAATCTAGTACTTACCCAACTACAATTTATCACTTTGGCACCAGCTCGGGAAAGTTCTAACAATTGATTTAGATCTTTAAAATGACCATAATCTGTTGCATAAATAGAACAATCGTAACAAACCCCAGGCACGCCATAACCGTTATCTCCTTGTGCAGCGGTAATTCCCGCTACTCCATTACCGTGACCCTTAGAAAGTGATGATGCTCTGAATACTTTCGTTTTTCCTTTAAATTCAGCATTTGTGGTATCTACAGAAGCATCGGCTATGCCTACGACAATACCACGCGAACCGGTTGTATAATACCATGCTTTGGGTACTTTTAAAAAGTCAAAATAATCCAGGTTTACTTGTACGCCTTTATTGGCTCCTATTGTACTAGTTAATCCGTAATCGTTAGGTTCGAATATTTTTTTATCTTCAGGAGCTATTAATTCGCCAGATTCAAAAAGATGATTTGTTTTTTGAAGCAAATCGGTCAATAAAGTTTTTTTATCCGCTATTACAAAAAAGGTTTTTTTTAGATTTTTATTCGTGGCTTTTTTGAAGGTTTTTTTGAATTCAAATATTTTATATTTCTGAAGTATATTTTTAAGTTTTGTATCATTTCCGTCGTAAACCAAATGATCATCGACTTTTGAAAATTTTGGTGCAAACAAAGAATCCTGTGCCCGTAAATACATCCAAGCTTTTTCTTGCGACAAAGAACAAAGTGTCACAAAACAGAAAAAAACGAAAAAGCTATACTTCATATTTACTGCTCTTTATCTTTTTTATAGACGTGTGGGTTTTCAGTAATTCCTTTTTTAAATACTTTTCGCACACCCATTCGTAAAAACGCATCAGCTTGAAGAATAACATCTTTTACCTTTTGACCAGGTCTGGCTCTAAAAGAAGTTACATGAAACTGATCTTCATTAGTTAAGGGAGTGTCTGAAAAATAGTAATTGGACACGCAACAACGTTCCCCATTGTGTGTCACCGGACTCACGCTATGCCACGATTTTTGGTGTGTAGCCATAACGGCCAACCTATTAAAACGGCTGTAGATGGTTATTGGGTCGTTATCCAATCCTTGTGGCCATACTTCTAAATGCCCACCATAACTATCTTCCCAATTTGGCGTAACATAGTACAATAAGTTCAATACTCGCCATTTATCTCTGCTTTTATCGTGTGAGTTATCTAAATGAGGGTTTAAAAAATTACCTTCAGCCATTAAAGAAATACCGCCGGCATATAAGTTTTCATCCGGCTCCGGGTTTTCAATACCGCATATTTCTCCTACTAATTTTACAATACGTTCATCTTGAAAGGCATAAATAATCTTTTCAAGCAACGGATTATATTGATTCATCTGTGCCGCTACATGCTTATACTCACGTAAACTTTTCTTTAAAACCATGGCCTCCTTTTTAGGAAAAGCATTGCTTATTCGTAAGGCAAGTTCATCAGGTAGTAAATTATCAATGTAGAAATAACCTATCGAATCTTTACTTTTTTCAAAATTTGAAATAAGCTGAGATTTATCTTCTAAGATGCGGTTATAGATTATATTTGCAATGTCCTGTGTTTTCATAGTCAATAACAAACAATTTAAGTGTTTAAGTTACCATTAAATGGTTAAAAAGATGTTTTTAAAACCTTAAAATTATACTTTTCTTCTGAAAGAAACGATGATTTCAATACTCATTCCCACATATAATTATAACATTGTAAAGTTGGTTACCAACTTGCATGGGCAATGCACCGAACAACCAATCGATTATGAAATCCTTGTTTTAGATGATTATTCTTCAAATAAGGAAATAAAAAACCATAACCGAATTATAAACAATCTAGACAAGTGTCGGTATATTGAAAGTAAAGAAAATAGGGGACGGACCGCTTCAAGGGAACATTTAGCAAATGAAGCTACGTATAATTGGTTGTTGTTTTTAGATGCCGATGTAATGCCTAAATACGAAGATTTTATGAACCGCTTTATTGAAAATTTGAATAAAGCTCAACTTATTTTTGGAGGGATAACCTATGCTGAAACAAAGCCTAGTGCAGATCTCATGCTACGTTGGAAATATGGACATTCTAGGGAATCATTAACCGTTTTACAACGAGATAAAACCCCTTATCTTTCGATTAATTCAGGATGTTTTTTAATTGAAAAGGAACCCTTTGTTTCAGTAAACAAGCATCTTGCTTTTAAAAGTTATGGACTTGATAATTTATTTAAACAGCTGTTAGAAAAGAGAGAAGTGAGTGTTCTTCATATTGATAACCCTGTATACCATTTAGGGTTAGAAAAAAACACGGTTTTTATAAAAAAATCGTTAGAATCTGTGGAAACCACCATTTTATTAGAAAAAAAAGGGTTGATAAAATCAGATTTGAGACCCATTCAAAAAACATATTTAAAAAGTAAAAAGTACGGGATTTTACCTCTTTTTAGAAAAATTATAACTCTTTTTGAAAAGCAATTGATTTCAAATTTCAACTCTAAAAATCCATCGTTATTTTTATTTGATTTGTATCGCTTGTATTATTATGATAAATTGAAAAGAAATGCCTAAGTTTTCAGTAATCATACCGCTTTACAATAAAGAACGGGACATCCAAAAGACATTGGATAGTCTCTTGTCTCAATCGTTTACCGATTTTGAAGCGATTATTGTGAATGATGGTTCGACCGATAAAAGTGAACACGTAGTAAAAGCTGTTAAGGACACTAGAATTAACTATTTCAGTAAAAAAAATGAAGGTGTAGGCCCCACTCGAAACTACGGCGTAGAAAAAGCCACAGCAGAATATATTGTTTTTTTAGATGCCGATGATTATTGGTATCCGTTTCATCTAGAAAACATAAATAATATTACCGAAAAGTTCCCAGAAGCGAAGTGGTTTGCTACCGCTTATAATAAAAAACACAATAAAAACTTAACCACTTCTATGATTTCTCCTATTTTAAAAAAAGGTGAAGGTTGGATAGGTTTGGTTGACGATTACTTTAAAAACAGTTTAGCTGATGCCCTAGCTTGGACTTCCGCCGTTGGGATGAAGAAAGGTTTTTTTGAAATGCTAAATGGTTTTGATACCTCCATTACCCACGGAGCCGGAGAGGATACCGATCTTTGGTTGCGGGCAGCATTAGCTTCTCCGTTGGCTTTTTCTACAAAAATTTCAGCTACGCATAATCTAGACGGAAGCAATCGAATTTCGCATACCAATACCTTAAAGCGCACGTATATGAACTTGGATACATACGAGGCTGAAGCCCTAAAAAACCCTTTTCTTAAACGGTATTTAGACCTAAACCGCTATTCGTTGGCCATTCAATATAAGCTGGCCGGAGATAGTGCTGCTTTTAAAAAATATGCAACAGCAATAGACCTAAAAAATTTGAATGCTAAACAACGTAAATTACTTAAACAACCTGCAACTGTATTAAAACTACTAGTTAAAAGCAAAGTGCTGTTCGAAAAGTTTGGACTTCGGTTAACGGCTTACAAATAATTTAAAATCTTCATACTCCCTAATATAATCGGCCTCATCAAATTCGCCAGAAGACAATACAATACATACCGAACCCGAAGAAAAGTTTTCAAGCTCTCGCCAAGTTTTAGTGTCGATTAACAACCCTTTGTTAGGTTTGTTCAAGGTCACCTTTTTCTTTTCGCTTCCATCGTCAAGGATTACGTCAAAACTACCGCTTACCGCAATTAAAAACTCCAACTGCTCTTTGTGTGCATGTCCGCCGCGACTAGAATCACTAGGAACATCATACAAATAATAGACCCGTTTTACCGAATACGGCAATACATCTTTTTCTATTACGGAAAGATTTCCTCTTCCTTCTTTATCTACTATTTTTGGAATGTCGATTATGCTACTTTTCAAAATTAAAGGTGTTTATTTTTTAATACCGTTGCCCATTTTTCAGCAATAGCATCCATGGTTAGATGCGAAATACTTTCTGGGGCACTCTCTTTACAGGTTTTATATAGATCTTCATCAAAAGCTAAGGTATTCATAGCTTCTGATAATGCTTCAACCGAATGATTTTCAATCAATAAGCCGTTGTTTTTATTGACTATGATTTCATCTGGCCCGCTTTCGCAATGTACGGAAAGTACCGGAGTACCCACTGAAAGTGCTTCAATTAAAACCATAGGAAAACCTTCGTACCTGCTTGTTAAGGTTAAATATAAGGCGTTTTTTACATACGGAAGTATAGCAGGGGTAAACGGATATAACGTTACTGTTTCGCTAAGCCCCATTTCTTGTATTTTTTGTTGTATAAAATCTACATCAGGACCATCACCTACTATTTTTAAATAAATATTACCTCCCGAAAGCTTTGAGGCCTTATAGCCTTCTAATAATAACGTGAAATTTTTAACTTTCTCTTCGATACGCCCCAAATAGAGAATGTATTTTTCTGAAAAAGGATTTTCAGTTTCCTTTTCAGAAAAGGGTTCAGAAGGGTTGTAAATAGTTATAGCTTTATTAGTTTCAAATTCAGTATTTATTTTTTCTGAAATAGCTTTTGAAACCCCAACCACAGCTTCTGCTTTATTAATCATTTTCTTTGCAAGCCATTGCTGTTTCGGAAAATACTGAAAAATATTAAAGCTATGCACCACATAAATAATTCGCTGTTTTTTATACAAATAGTGAAGGTAAAACAAATCTTTGGCTGCTGAGCCTCTACTGCGGGTGTCAATTATATAATCAAACTGTTCTTCTTTAAAAAAAGCTTTTAGTTTTTTAAACCGCGCCAATCGTTTTGAAAGCGTATCTGGTTCTGTTTTCAATGCTCCTAGATTGAATAATTTTCCTTCGTACGGATAATCCACCATATCGTTTAAGATAGCAATGGAGACATTAAAACCCTTTTTATGAAGCATTCTGGACAGTAACGCTGTGGCACGCTCTGCTCCTCCTCTTCCCAATGAAATAGCCACCAAACAGACTTTAATTTTTGTAGACGGTTGCTTACTGGCCATAAATAATTGTACTTTTGGTGGGTCGTTTCAGCAAATATAACGCATTTATGAAGATACTCCTCGTAGGCGAATACAGTCGGTTGCATAACTCCTTGAAAGAAGGGTTAACTGCAGTGGGGCACGACGTCACTATTATTGGTTGCGGCGATTATTTTAAAAATTATCCGGTTGACATTAAACTGAATAGAAAATACACCTCCGGTCTTGCTAAAAAGTGGAAAGTATTGCTCTACAAATTGTTCAATATTGATCTTGCTGCGGAAGCTATTAAAAAACAATTTTTTAGTCATTCTGAAAACCTAAAAGGTTACGATGTGGTGCAGCTTATCAATGAAAGTCCGTTGGGGGTTACGCCAAAAATTGAAAAGGAAGTAGTGTCTTTTCTGGCAGAACATAACAAAAAACTGTTTTTACTGTCCTGCGGAACGGATTACATCAGTGTAAAATATGCATATGATAAAAAATTCCGTTACTCTATTTTAAGCCCTTTGTTTGAAGGTAAAGTTTCAGAAAAAGAATTCGATCCTGTTTTAAAATACATCCAGCCGGAGTTTAAATCGTTGCACGAATTTGTGTTTCAGCATATTTCAGGAGTGATTGCTACCGATATGGATTACCACATCCCTATGAAAGGACATCCGTTGTATGTAGGGTTGATTCCAAACCCTATCAATACTGAAGAATTACCATATATTCCTTTCTCTGTTGAAGATAAAATTGTGATATTTCACGGTATAAACCGAAGTAACTATTACAAAAAAGGAAGCGATTATTTTGAAGCAGCACTTTCCAAATTAAACGAGAAGTACGCTGATAAAATTGAAATCATTACAGTAGAAAGTGTTCCCTACGCTGAATATATTGAACTCTATAACAAAGCTCATATTGTCTTAGATCAAGTATTAGGTTTTGATCAAGGGTACAATGCCTTGGAAGCAATGGCCAAAGGAAAAGTAGTCTTTACCGGTGCTGAAAAAGAGTTTGTTGAATACTACAACTTAGAAAAACAAGTTGCGATTAATGCATTACCCGATGCGCAAGCTATTTACAACGATTTGGAGCAACTGATTTTAAATCCATCGGAGCTTACTGGAATATCTAAAAATGCGCGGAAGTTTATTGAAAAAGAACATCATTTTATTAAGGTTGCTGAAAAGTATGTAGAAACTTGGCTAAACAATTAAAAAAGAGTATTTCTTTTCCTTTACAAATTAAGTTTCTATTTATTTTCTTCTAAATTTGCTTTCAAATACTAAAAAATTACATTTTGAATACTTCTATAATTTCAGATAAAGCAACCATTGGAAAAAATGTAACAATTGGAGCCTTTTGCATTATTGAGGACGGTGTTGTTATAGGTGATAATACAGTAATCAAAAACTATGTAGAACTTCGAAAGAACACTATAATCGGTGAGGGTTGTTATATAGATTCAAGGGTTTCTTCTTCTGGCGACTGTAAGGTTGGGAACAATGTAACAGTACGTTATGATAGTATTTTAGCTAGAGGTGTAAACATTGGAGATAACACCTATATATGTCCAAAAATGATGAGTAACAACCTCAACACGGAACATGAACAAATTGGCGGAGCTTCTATTGGAAAAAATGTATTTATAGGTACTAGCTGTGTGCTTCAACACGGTATTATTATAGGCGATAATAGTGTTTTGGGGTCACTTTCATTTATTAATAAAGATATCCCAGCTAACGAAACTTGGTTTGGAAACCCAGCTAAATTCTATAAAAAGAACAGTTAACGCTGCTTGATATTGTTACCAAATAATCTTATTTTGTTTTAAGATTTCTTTTTCGCTTTCCCAATCTCGGTTAAAATTATCCTTTATCTTTTTTGCAGGGATTCCACCTAATAAAATATTTTCTCCCAGATTACTATAATCTTTATTACACAAAGAGTTTGAAGCGATTACACAATTATTTGGGGTTTTTGTATGTAACATAATACTGACTTTATTAGATACCGCATTATAACTCCCTAATTCTATTTCACCATGTAAAGGATAATTCTCTCTTGTTTCAGTATTAAACATAGGATGTGAATTAGTATCTACTAATTGAGATTGATACCCGATACCAGCCCAGTTACCAAGCTTTATTTTATTGGTGCAAACAACTCTAACATCTGATCCGAAACAAGCCATATGACCCATTTCTAATACAGCGCCTTTTATAATTTTAATACAAACATCTTTGCCTATATGCACATTTCCCTTACAGATCATTTTTCCTTGTAAAAAAAGTTCTGCCGTTCCTTTAGAGGTTGATGGAAATTCAAAATGCTGCCCAAAACCTATCATTCCTTTGGTTATAGGTGCATCAATTATCATTTCTCCATCTAAATTCGAAAAACGGATTTTCCCGTAGAAAAAAACAGGAAGCTTTATTGCTGTAGAAAAAGGAAACATTTTTAAATTAAAATACCACGTAGCAAACCAGTTTACCGAAAGATCTAGCTTCAGCTTCTTTTTAAAATTTCTATATGTCATCCTTAATCCGGCCATTATTTTTTTCTTCTGAAAAAGTTTTGAATCAAATCCCGTATCGCTATTTTTTCGTCAATATTATAGACTGAAAAGATACTTGAAATTAGTATCATCACACTTAAGGAAATATATTTCAACACATCATCTTCTACAAACGACAGTAAAAACGAAAGAGTACAAAGTACGATAGAAATTCCGAAAATGTAATAAAACTCTTTTCTAAATGTAAAATTATAACGGTAATAAGTTATGAGCCAAATCACTATAAAATGAATAATAAAATAGATAAAATAACTAATCCCTAGGCCTTCAAGTCCCCAATAGGTGTATCCGATGATATTCATAACCACTAAAATACTATTAAACCCAATAGCTGTTTTGATAAATATTTTGGAGTCACCTTTCGCAATAATAATGTACCCTAATGAAAAGGAAACCGCTTTAAACAACATTCCTAAAATACCCCAACTTACAAATTGTACAGTTGGTGTAAACTCTTGACTATACAGCAATGTTATAAAAAAGGGTGCAAAAGCAACAAATATGACAATAATCGGGACAATAATTAACACTGCAACATACGCTTGTTCAAAAACTATGTTTCGTATTTTTTCAATGGCATTAGAAACTGCCGAAAGACGCGGAAAATAATCCGTACTCATTGCATTGAACACCAACCCTACGTATGTGTTTAAAATCATCATCCCCGCATTGTAATACCCAACCGAATCGACCCCACCTTCATTACTAATATAAATTTGAATAACATACGCCGCAATCAACGTTATTACACTACTTACACTCAACGTAACGCCCAAGTGAATCATCTCTTTCCCTTCGGAAAAGGCTTCTTTATTGGTCAGTGATACCTTTTCAACTTTGGTTTTGTTGGTGTAATACAGCGTAATCACAAAACTGATAAGCGAAGCAATGATAATAGCCGGTATGATGGCTTCTATTCTGAAAAAATAATATAACGGCACGGTTATAATAAGTCCAACCGTATTCCCTACTAAATTGGCTTTGGCCAAATTAACCAGCTTTTGCAATCCTTGTAAAATGGCCAAATTGCTATGTGTAAACTGTTTAAAAAGAAGCGCTAATGAAAGCCAAATAAACGAAACAGTATATTCTTTACTTTCAAAAGCTATTTCACTCAACCAAGGTGACATTATCATCATTAAAACAGCTCCAATAACTGCTGTAAACCAAACCAAGCGTTTTAAAACGTGAATTGTCCGGGCTACTTTATTGGCTTTATAATTTTCTTTGGCGTACGAAATATCCTTGACCGCGCTTCGATTAAGGCCAAGATTGGTAACAGCATCCACCACATTAAGGGTCGTGTTAAACAAGCTGGCAATCCCCATTCCTGTAGGACCGATAAACAACGCAATAAACTTAGACCGCACAATAGAAATAAGAATGTTGAAAACCTGAACCCCGCCAAATAACGAAGTGGCTTTCATAACATGCCTAAATGAGTTTTTGTACGGTTGCATCGTTATGGTTTTAAGGCTTCAGGGTTATTCTTTTGCTTTTTAAAATAGCGCATCACCAAGAAAAAGACCAAGAAAAAATACAGTATATACCGAATAAAATGTGCTATTACCACACCTTCCACTCCGTATTCATCTACTAACAAATAGGAAAGACCGTAGAATAAAGCAAGCGAAAATAATTCAGTAAAAATAAAATTACGCACCATTTTCTTTGCAATAAACTGGTGTAGTAGTACCAAAGCGGCCAGTTTTATAAAATCGCCTAACAATTGCCACTTAAATAACGGAGCCATTTCGTCAAAATCGATGAAGATGTATTCTATAAATTGAAAGCGTAGAAAATAGATGACCACCATTCCGACACCAAATAACGGCAACAGAGTTTTATAGATGTTAAACAGTTCTTTTTTAAAACCTGACTCTGTTTTTAATCCAGTAAATTTAGGAATCACATATAAGGTAAATATAGCCCCTGAAAACACCATATAATTTTTTGAAAGCGTAGTCATCCCAGTCCATATACCTGCATCATCTGCACTCAATCGTTTGGCTAACATAGAACGAATATCTATTTCCACGTAACTTACCAGTACAGTTGCTACAAAGGACATTAATGAAAAGGCCAATAAGCTTTTTGCATAGGGTGCTTTAAACGAAATGTTGGAAAAATGTAGATACTCGCGAAGCACTTTTATAAAAATAAAAAGCATCACAGCAACCTGAATAACCGGAATTAGCGCAATAGCAAGCAACGCTCCATCTATGCTATACTGATACAACATTAGTAAGGTTAACGTAGCTCCTAACAAGTATGCAACTAATTCTATTTTTGCAAATTTCTTGTAATCAGACAGGCCATTTACAATTCCGTTAAATACGCGTTGTATCGCAATAAAAGGTGCCACAACGGCCACTATTTTAACGATGTATTCAAAATCGCGGGTATAAAAAAGGTGCTCACTAATAAAGCCAGCCCCAAAAAATAATACTGTAAACGAAGTGACACTACCCAAAACAGTAAACACAAAGGCAGTTGAAAACAGTTTTTGAAGCCTTTCACTGTCATCTTTATAATCTGCTACATATTTTACTACGCCATTAAAAATACCAAACGAGGTAATAGACGTTAACATTTGTAACAAGTTACGCAATGAACCGATTTTTGCGTATCCAGCTTTCCCAACGATATCAGTCAACTCTCGTTGTAGAAAAAAAGCAACAAATAACCGTATAACGATAACCCCAGCGTTTAAAGAGGTCATCTTTAAAAGTAGGTTGTCGCGTATAAATTTTGGGATTTTCAAGGTTAGTTGGTAGTGGGTAGTTTATAGTGGTTAGTAAATGGTTTATTATTTGTTTCTGAGATATTTTTGCAAGCTACTAGTCATTTTTGAGAGTTCCACGAGTTTTTCGCGTGTGTTCCTATCTTTGTCCTCAGTTATATATTTTCTCCTTTTTGCAATTGTGGAACAAACAACACATTCTTTTATCGAATTACCCGAAATCTGTAAATAACGGTTAAATTGTTTATCTGTATCCCCGGAACCTTCGGCAATATTCAATGATATGGAGATAGCCGCCCGAATATATTGAGAAGAAAGCCGATACATTTCTTCTTTTGGGAAATCATCAGTAATATCATAAACCATATCCACAAAATCCAACGATTTTTTATATACTTTTAAATCTTCAAAATTAAATTTAGTTGGTTCCATAAAAATTATCTTTAGTTAACAATTAAAATGTCCACTATATTCAAATACCTACTCTCTATTTCACTACCCTCTACCCACTAGAAACTACCCTCTATTCCTGCCAACCATTTAAAACTAAAATAATCTCATCTACCTCTTCATCACCCATCACTGGACTTATTGGAATACTCACTACTTCATTATGGATTTGCTCCGTAATTGGAAATGATAACGTATTATACTCTGGTAACGCCTCTTGTTGGTGTGGGGGAATGGGATAATGTATTAATGTTCCTATTTCGTTCTCCTTTAAATATTCTATAAAGTCTGTACGGTCTTTTACCCGAACCACAAACAAATGAAAAATATGATTATCACTGCTATCCCATTCGGGAAGCGTGATTTTTTTATTATTTATTTCAGAAATGTACTTTCTCGCCAAATTGCGTCGGCGTTCATTATCAGCATCGAGCTTCGGTAATTTTACATTTAAAAAAGTTGCTTGTACTTCATCCAACCGGGAATTGAAACCGGTTAATTCATTTACATATTTTGAAGAAGCGCCGTAATTACGAAGTTTCCACAGTACGGAGGCTAACTCATCATCGTTCGTTGTAACTGCTCCACCATCGCCTAAGGCACCTAAATTTTTGGTGGGATAAAAACTGAAACCAGCTGCATCTCCCAAATCTCCGGCTCGTTTACCATTTGTATTTTTTGCTCCGTGAGCTTGTGCGGCGTCTTCAATCACTAATAAGTTATTTTCTTTTGCCACTTTTGAAATCGCGTCCATCGGAGCCAACTGTCCGTATAAATGAACCGGCATAATGGCTTTTGTGGTTTCAGAAATCGCTCCTTCCAACGCTTGTATATTGAAGTTGTATGTTTCCAATTCAGCTTCCACCAAAACTGGAGTCATTCCAGCTTGTTTAATGGCTAAAATAGTAGCGATGTAGGTATTTGAAGCTACCAAGACCTCATCACCTTCGTGTAGCTTTCCTAACACCTTATAGCCTTCTAAAATCAATCGTAGGGCTTCTAATCCGTTAGCAACTCCAATACAATGTTTTGTTCCGCAGTATTCAGCAAAGCTGGTTTCAAAAGAACTGACATTGTTTCCTAGAATATAATATCCAGAATCTAAAAATGCTTTAAACCGCAACTGAAATTCAGCTTCAAAACGGGCATTGATTTTATGTAAATCTAAAAATGGAATCATATCAATGATAGGTCTAAAGTTTTATACACAGCAGTCTCTACAACGTAATTATCTGCTGTAAACGTACGTGCACCACAGCTTTCTTTCCAGAAAATAAGCCCTTGATTTAAATGCTTACCGTTTTCTTCGCTTGAAATATTAAAATCAAAATACCGCTTATCAGTTTTGAAATGATTAATGATAAAGTCGTACGCCAAGTCTAAACTTCCGTAGGTGTTTTTATCTACATTCCCTGAAACATATTGCGGATGAATAGTGGTTTTAGTTAAAAAAACCGTTGTCCCGGCGACTATTTTTTTGTCTTTATAGACACTTACTTGTTTAATATGCTGAGGAAAACGGGATGCTAGCAATTTAATCTCTTCTAGTGTATGAACAGGCTTAACTCTGTGTTTTTTCTGAAGGTTTGGGATTAAAATTTCATTCCAAAATCCTTCGTAATTATCATCAATTTGTACTGTTAACCCGTTTCTGATCGCTTTGTTAATGCCTTCTCGTCTGTTTTTCTGAAATCGTAATTTATTTTCATAATCAATCACCATTAATGCATCACGCTTTACTACGGTCGCATTTGCTTTAAAAAGAAAGTACGATAATTCATCTGCTGGAAGGGTGTTGTAAAAAGTTGGGATGACACGAATATCAAGGGTTTTAATTCCCTCAGTATATAAAAATTCGAGCGCAGCTTTAAAAGCTTCAAAAGCAGCTAATAGTTTCCCTTTTTCCTGTAACACAAAACTTCCATACGTCAATCCTTGATGCGAAATAACCGTATCTCCTTTTTTATTTGCCGGTAAAACAGCGTAAAGCTTTTCATCTTTATAGACCATCAATGAAAAATCTTCAAATCGATCACTGTGATACTCCATAAAGTTTCGGTTGAATAAAAAGGTTGCGTTTTTTGCCGAGGCGATAAAATCATTCCATTCCGCTTTATGCGAAGTAGTATATTTTTGTACCTGAAATTCAGGATTGTTTTTATTTTTCGGTGTATTCAAGAAACTAATATTGGTTACGCCATGTAAAACTAAAATTATTTTTACTTTTAGCAACGGTTTTACAAGTATATACTATATGGCGTTGTTGAATTTTATTGATAAGCAGTTTAATCTTTGTGTGGGCGCCCTGTTTTGTACTGTTTCCATCCTTGTGTTTATTTCTCCTATAGCGTTACAGCCAGACTCCCTTGGTTATATTGATGTTTGGTTTAACCGCACGCCGGTATATCCGCTTTTTGTAAATACTGTTCTAGCTATTTTTGGTGATTATTATAAAACAGCTTTAAAGGTATTACAACTGCTGTTAGGACTGGCATCGGTTTGGTTTTTTATCACCCAGCTACGAAAACACATCTCTTTACAAACTTTTTGGTATTTGCTGTTGACTGGTATTTTATTAATTCCATATGTGTACAACCATAAAATTGCAAACAACATACTTACAGAAGCAATTGCCTACCCACTGTATTTATTGACGACCGCTCATTTTTTATTGTTCTTTTTTAAGGAGCATACAAAAAACTTAAGCTATGCTCTCATCTTCCTGTTTATACTTTTATTAACGCGAAAACAGTTTTTGTATTTTGTGCCTATCGGTTTGGTGATCCTGTTTTGGGTAAGTTACAAATCAAAAACATTCAAACGGAACATTCCACATCTAATCGTTTTGGTTTTACTGCCTTTTGTGGTTTCGTTAACTGACAGCACCTACCATAAAATCGTGCACGGTCATTTTACCAATACCCCTTGGACCGGAATCCATCTGTTGGCTCCAGCGATGTATGTAGCCGATAAAGAAGATGTAGCTATTTATACTTCGGAAGAAGAAAAAGCCTATTTCAATGCTATTTACACCGAAATTGAAGAAAATAACTTTAATGAAGCTGCTGCCATTTCTGAAGGGCAAGATGTTATCTCACACTATATAGCCAATTTTGCAAAAATTGCAAATGGCACAATTTATCCTATCGGGAAAGAGCGGTACGAGAAAGAACTTTCGGAAGATGATGCCTTAATTAAAGTTGATGAAACGACTACGGCAATGGCCATACCATTGATAAAAGACAATTTTAAAAAGTGGCTTTCGCTGTATATTAAAAATTTCAGTTACGGATTTGAAAACTCAAAATACGTGTTGCTATTTGTTATTTTATTTCTCTTCGGAATTAGTAAAATAAACGTCTCAAATACCAACCGATTTAAAGCTATTGCTTTTGTAACGTGTGTCACTATAAGCAATATAGCTATTGTAGCTGTGGGAATGCACACCTTAAAACGGTTTACTTTTTATAATGATTGGGTGCTGTTTTTTGTGATTTTTATTTTATTGAACAGTATAAGCACTCATTATATTGCCAAAAGAAAAACACACCTATAAAAAAACCACCATCAAAAATGACAGTGGTTTTTTCTATAAAATTTCAGAAATAAATTACATTATCTTATTTCTTTTTCTATCTACTTCTTTTAAGTACACTTTTCTAAGTCGCAGGTGGTTTGGCGTAACCTCAACATATTCATCTTTCTGAATATATTCCAACGCTTCTTCTAATGAAAATTTGATTGCCGGTACAATTTTGGCTTTATCATCTGCACCAGAAGAACGTACGTTACTCAACTTCTTGGTTTTTGTTATGTTCACAGTCATATCATCTTGACGGCTGTTTTCACCAATAACCTGACCTTCGTAAATATCTTCTCCCGGATCTACGAAAAAGCGACCACGATCTTGTAACTTATCAATAGAATATGGTATTGCTTTTCCTTTTTCCATAGACACTAAACTACCGTTTTGTCTTTCAGGAATACCTCCTTTTAAGGGTTGGTATTCTAAGAAACGGTGTGTCATAATAGCTTCACCTGCTGTAGCGGTCAATAATTGGTTACGCAAACCAATAATTCCTCTTGACGGGATATTAAACTTACAAACCATTCGTTCTCCTTTGGCTTCCATGCTTAACATTTCACCTTTACGCAAGCTTACCATTTCAATGGCTTTACCGCTTACGGTTTCAGGAAGATCGATTGTTAATTCTTCAACTGGCTCACATTTTTTACCATCAATTTCTTTGATGATTACCTGTGGTTGTCCAATTTGAAGTTCATATCCTTCACGGCGCATGGTTTCAATTAAAACTGAAAGGTGCAATACCCCACGACCAAATACCAAAAATTTATCGGCACTGTCGGTTGGGTTTACACGCAATGCTAAGTTTTTCTCTAATTCACGCTCTAAACGTTCTCTTACGTGACGAGATGTAACAAATTTTCCATCTTTTCCGAAGAAAGGTGAATCGTTAATGGTGAACAACATACTCATTGTTGGTTCATCAATAGCGATGGTTTTCAATGCTTCTGGGTTTTCAAGATCTGCAACGGTATCACCAATTTCAAATCCTTCAAGACCAACCAAGGCACAAATATCACCTGCCTGAACTTCTTCAACTTTTATGCGGCCTAAACCTTCAAATGTATGTAATTCTTTAATTCTAGATTTTACTTTAGTACCATCACGTTTTACCAAAGTAACTTGCATATTTTCTTTCAATGTACCACGCTGTAAACGCCCAATAGCAATACGCCCGGTGAAAGAAGAATAGTCTAATGAAGTAATCAATAATTGAGTGGTACCTTCTTCAATTTTAGGAGAAGGAACATGTTCTAATACCATATCTAAAGCTGGCTCGATAGAGTCGGTTGGCTTTTGCCAATCGTCACTCATCCAGTTATTTTTAGCCGAACCGTATACGGTTGGGAAGTCTAGTTGCCATTCTTCGGCACCTAATTCAAACATTAAATCGAAAACAGCTTCATGTACTTCATCTGGCGTACAGTTATCTTTATCTACTTTGTTTACAACCACACATGGCTTTAAACCTAGTGAGATTGCTTTCTGCAATACAAAACGAGTTTGCGGCATCGGACCTTCAAAAGCATCTACTAACAATAAAACTCCATCGGCCATATTCAATACTCGCTCCACTTCACCACCAAAATCGGCGTGACCAGGAGTATCGATAATATTAATTTTTGTGTCTTTATACGTAACAGAAACGTTTTTAGAGGTAATTGTAATACCGCGCTCACGCTCCAAATCATTATTGTCCAAAATTAACTCCCCGGTTTGTTCGTTTTCACGAAACAAACTACAGTGGTGCATAATCTTATCTACCAAGGTAGTTTTACCGTGGTCAACGTGCGCAATAATGGCGATGTTTTTAATGTTCATAATGTTACCAATTTTTAGGCGTGCAAAAGTACTGTTTATTAATGAAATATCAACTAATTATATATTATGATTTTCATTCTATCTTTTAAAGTATCGAATAATTTGATTAAATTTAAAGAACTAACCAATTTTTCAGAAAAAATGATTTCAAAAAAGGCTCTTTTTTACAGTATATCTACTATTCTAGGAATTACAACTGCACAAGCTCAATTTGAACCGCAACAAGTAATATCAACAGAAGTTGAAGCTCCTTACATTTCTATTCCTTTTGACATTGATAACGATGGAAAATTGGATGTGGTGACTGCCTCCAACCAAGATTTTAAACTTAGATGGTTTAAAAACAATGACGGAGCAGGTAATTTTGAAACTGAAGCCATACTTAATGAAAGTCCAGTATTTTATCTATCTATCGATTTTGTAGATTTAGATAGCGATGGAGACAAAGACATTTTATTTTTAGAAAACAACCCACGAAATGTTGTGTGGCTCGAAAACATAGATGGTTTAGGAAATTTTAGTACAGAACAAATTATTATTGCCGAGCAACAGGATTTTATTACCAGTGTTTCAGTAATAGACATAGATAATGATGGAGATTTAGACTTGATGACTTCAACAACTGACACCTTTACAGATAAAATTAGTTGGTATGAAAATACGAACGGTTTGGGAAATTTTGGACCAGAAATTCTATTGATAGAGAATGTTATGGAAATCTACCCTCCCGTATTAAAAGACATCGATAATGACGGCAATATAGATATTTTAACGGCTCACGAAAATAACGGTCCTGCAAAACTTGTTTGGTATAAAAATGAAACCAACGGAAGTTTCGGTCCTGAACAAGAAATTTATCAGTTTGATTTTCTTGTTTCTGATCAAACAAGCATTACTTATATCCAGTATGTAGATGTTAATACCAATGGTAAAAAAGATATTGTTATTACAAGTCATAATGATGATACGGGAACATTTGTCTATTGGCTGGACAACCTGAATAACCAAGGTAGTTTCGGTTTGCTACAACCTCTTCCAAATATATCTAGCAACCAATACCGATTTTTCGATCTAGATAATGACGAAGACATTGATGTGTTACTTTGGAATAGATATACCAATAATTTTTCTTGGCTGGAAAACAGTGATGGCGAAGGAAACTTTACCACTGAAAGAACAATAACAACAAATATTGATTTCCCTGCCGATGCAACTGCAGGTGATATTGACGGGGACGGACAGCTTGATGTAATTTCTGCCTCCATTAGTGATAATAAAGTGGCTTGGTATAAAAATACAGGCTTGGGCATCGAAGAAAACTATCCATTATCATTTTTTTTACACCCAAACCCTACAACTGGCAAAGTTAAAATAACATCAAACCAAACAGTCGAAACCATAGTAGTTTTCAACTTATTGGGACAAAAAATTAAAACCGCTCGGCAATCAAATAGTATAGATTTATCAAGTTTTGAGTCGGGCATTTATTTTTTACAGTTAAAAACTGAAACAGGAAAATCACAAACACATAAAATTATTAAGAAGTAAAACTCCCTATTTTTCCTTACTATAAAATTAGGTTTTCTGAAATTTGACACACTTTTAGCTATCTTTGCATAACAAATGAAAGCTATGAACCTCAACGAAATTCCAAGACTAAAACATACCAACTCCAACAACTTTTTCCTTTTAGCCGGACCTTGTGCCATAGAAGGCGAAGATATGGCTCTTCGTATTGCTGAAAAAGTAGTTTCAATAACCAATAAGCTTGAAATTCCTTACATTTTTAAAGGCAGCTTTAAAAAAGCAAATAGAAGTAGAATTGATAGTTTTACTGGAATTGGTGATGAAAAAGCATTGAAAATACTTCGGAAAGTTTCTGAAACATTTGATGTTCCTACCGTTACTGACATACATGAAAATAGCGATGCAGCTATGGCTGCAGAGTTTGTTGATGTGTTACAAATACCAGCTTTTTTAGTACGTCAAACCGATTTAGTTGTAGCTGCGGCAAAGACAGGAAAAGTAGTCAACTTGAAAAAAGGACAGTTTATGAGTCCTGAAAGCATGCAACACGCAGCAAAAAAAGTTACCGATAGTGGTAATGAAAAAGTAATGATTACCGACCGTGGAACCATGTTTGGTTATCAAGATATGGTGGTAGACTTTAGAGGCATCCCAACTATGAAACAATATGCTTCTACTGTTCTAGACGTTACCCACAGCCTCCAACAACCCAATCAAAGTGTTGGCGTAACAGGTGGGCGACCAGAAATGATAAGTACTATTGCTAGAGCTGGAATTGCAACAGGAGTAGATGGATTATTTATTGAAACCCACTTTGATCCTGCCAATGCCAAAAGTGATGGCGCCAATATGCTGGATTTGTCAAAGCTTGAAAAATTATTGACTGATTTAGTTGCTATTCGAAAGACAATAAATGGATTGTAAAGAATATTTTGAAAATTATTTAATTAAAAAAACCTGCCTTCTTCAAGCAGGTTTTCCTTTTAAACTATATTATTTGGCTAAAAATAAATTATAAGTTTCTGAATAAAAAAGGGCTGTCAACATAAAATTGGCAGCCCTTGTAATCGCTATTATTAACTCCCCAATTAATTAAGCTATCACAAAGATGGCATGAAATAAGGTTCTAAACAATAGGTAAAAACACCTAATTGATAGAGGGTTTTTCCTGTTTTTAAATAATTCAACGAAAAAAGACCACTCAAAAAAAGTGGTCTTTATATATAATCGCTTTATTAACTCCCCAATTAATTTAGCATTGATTAATTATAAAGTAAAGATGCAACGATTTATTTTATCTTTCAAGGGGGTTTTTCCTGTTTTTGCACAGGGTTTCTCCTGTTTTGTGTTTATTTCATTTTAGTATATTTGGTGTACTTTACCTTATTATATTATGAAATTAAAATTTATCGCTCCTCTTTTATTTCTGTTCAGTATTAACTTTTCACAAGCACAACAACGTAAAACAGCAGAATTTGGAAACCCAACACGGTCAGAATTTTCACTTATTAAATACCAAAAAGATCCTACTGCAAATGGGGTTGTTCTTTTTGAAAGTGGGAAAAACTACGTAGAAATCGTTGATAATTATATTCGGCTAATAAAAGAAGTGCATCGCAAAATAAAAGTATTCGATGCCAAGAACTTTAAACACGGTACTGTAGAAATCCCTTTTTATCATGATGGCGATGCCACTGAAAAGATTGCAAAACTTAAAGCGATTACACATAATGATCAAGTTAAAACCTATGTAGCCGCCGATGCTTTTTATACCACAGATGAAACTCAAAATTGGTCACTCAAGAAATTTGCTTTTCCAAATGTTAAAGATGGAAGTATTTTAGAATATACCTATAGAATAGAATCCCCTTATTTTTCAAATTTCGGTGGGTGGAACTTTCAAGGCCTCTTGCCTAAAATGTACAGTGAATTTGAGTCTAAAATACCCGGTAATTACAATTATAACCGTACTTTATATGGAAATATGCAGCTCGACATCAATGAAGCCGAAGTGAAAAAACATTGTTTTAACGTTCCCGGTTTTGAAATAGCGGCTGCTTGTGAAGTTGCAACATATGCCATGTTTGATGTTCCAGCTTTTAAAGAAGAAAAATACATGTTGGCTACAAAAAACTATACCGCCCGTTTAGATTTTGAATTAATGAAATATACCGACTTATCTGGTAGTACGGAAAAGTTTTCTAAAAGCTGGGACGATGTAGACAAGCAATTTCGTTATGACAAAGATTTTGGTAGGCAACTTAAATACAGCAACTACTTTGAAGACAAACTGCCCACAACCGTACTCTCCATTAATGACAAAATGGAAAAAGCTAAAGCGGTGTATTATTTTATACAAAATCATTTTAACTGGAACGGCAATTACCGGGTTCGTTCAGACATTCGTGTAAAAGATGCTTTTGAAAAAAAGTCGGGCAATAATTCTGAAATTAACATAGCACTCCTAAATGCTATGGAAGCTGCTGGTTTAAAGGGTGATTTAGTGTTATTATCAACCCGGGGAAACGGACTTCCAACAACGGATTATCCGGTTATGACAGACTTTAATTTTACCATTGTCAAAATCAACGTTGACGATACTGATTATTTGCTGGATGCCACTAATAAAAATACTCCTTTTGGGGTCTTGCCTTTTAGAGACTTAAATGTTCAAGGTCGGGTAATGAATTTTAAAAAAGGTAGTTATTGGCAACCCATTGTTCCTTTTTCCAAAAACGTTCATTATGTAAATACTCAAATAACGGCCAACAAGGGTGGAGTTTTTACTGGGGTTGTTAATGAAATCAATACAGGGTATATGGGCTGGCAAAAAAGGGAAGATTTGGAAAAGAATTCAAAAGAAGAATTCCTAAAGGAAAAACAGGTAAGGCTTTCTCAACTAGAATTATCTGACTATACCATCGAAAACCAAAAAGAGCTTGAAGAACCATTCAAAGAAAGCTACTCCACTAAATTAGAAAAAAGTAACAGTGGAAAAATATTCCTGAACCCATTTTATATAGAAACTTATTTTACCGAAAACCCATTCAATCTTGAAGAACGAAACCACCCCATCGATTTTGGCTTTCCACTAACCAATACCTATTTAATTTCCATAGATTTAAACAATTTATACACTGTTGAGCAACTACCCACCAATACCGCTTTAAAACTCCCCAACGACGATGGTTCGGTATCGGTTGTTTATAGCAAAGGAGCAGGAAAAGTAACGATACGTTTAAATTTAAAGCTAAACAACCACTCATTCCCAGCTGAAGCGTATCAAGGATTAAAGGAATTTTTTGCCCAAGTGATGACCATCCAAAACCAACAACCTATTGTGTTGAAAAAGAAGTAAAAAACATGAACAAAAAACGCTACTTCAGTTTTCTTTTTCTAGTATTAAATACCATGGTACTTTCTGCTCAAGAACGTCAAACGGCAGAGTTTGGCAAACCCACCGAAGAGGAGCTAAACTCATCATATAGCGAAAAATTTCCTGATGCCGCTGGTGTGGTGTTATTTGAAAAAGGCGACACCCACTTTAAAGTTACTGAAGGCCAACTATTTATATTTAAGGAAGTTCATAAAAAAGTAAAGGTGTATAATGCTAAAAAATTCACTTATGATATAGTCTCCATTCCACTACACAAAACCCATTATGACACCGAACTACTAACATCCCTTGTAGCTTATACACATAATGGTGAAGAACGATCTCAAGTGGAAGAGAAAAATATTCTAGAGGAACAAAAAGATAAAGAGGTGCTACTTAAAAAGTTTGTATTTCCCAACATAAAAGACGGTAGTGTACTCGAATATCATTATGTTGTTAAATCGCCGTTTTATTTTCATGTAGATAGTTGGAACTTCCAAAACCTCCTTCCAACCTTGTATTCGGAATATAAAACCAAGGTACCTTCAAATCTAGTTTTTAGAAAAAAAATCATCGGAATGGAATATCTGGATTACAATGAAAGTTCCATACAAGAAAATTGTTTTTACATTCCAAACAGAGACCTCGGAAACTGTATTATAGACACTTTTATAATGAAGGATGTACCTGCTTTTAGGGAAGAAAGGTTTATGTTATCCCTTAAAAATTATGTGTCCAGAGTAATGTATTCGCTCGAAATTTATTTTAGTTTCTATGGTAAAAGAATAGATTACAGTACCACTTGGCAAGAGTATGATAAAAAGTTAGAAGAAAAGGACTGGTATAAAAAAAGAAAAATTTCCTATTCATTTTTTAAACGGAAAATTCCTAAAGATCTTCTTACTATTAGCGATAATTTAGAGAAAGCTAAAGCTATATTTTATTATTTTCAAGAGCATTATACATGGAACAATTATGTGGGTGTAAATCCACGTGACATTACAGATGCATACAAGGATAAAGAGGGCACCCAATCACAAATAAACCTATCCTTATATAACGGCTTAAAGGTTGCCGGGTTAAACCCAAGAATATTATTTTGCAGTAGCACTTACTATAGTGTTCCCGATGAAAAGGAACCGCTTTTCACAAATTTTAATTATTTATTGTTACAGATATTAATAGATGGTAAGGAGTACGTTCTTGATGCCTCTAGAAAAGAACTGCCCTTCGGTTTGATACCAACACAGGCTTTAAACCTCAAGGGACGAATTATAAACTTTAACACTGTAAATCATTGGACTCCTATACGCCCTTCTATTAATAGTCAACATACTGTAAGAGCAAAACTTACTGCAAATGAAAACGATACCTTTAAAGGAGAAATTTCAGAATCGCATAGTGGCTACCTAGCTTTAAAAGAGCGAGAAAGACTCAACGTAATGAGTATTAATAAATATAAGACAGAAAAAGAAACGTATTTTAAAAATTCGATTATCAATGATTTTAAAATTACGGACAGAGATAATAAAAAGATACCTATAAAATTCTCTTATACTACAACTGTTGAAACTGAAAAGGCTGGAAAAAAGATAATTCTAAACCCCATATTTTTTGAAACTTTCTTAGATGAAAACCCTTTTAAATTAGAAGATCGAACTTATGAGGTGTATATTGGCTACCCTTTAAGTAATACATACCTTATTACTATAAATTTAAACGATATATACAAAGTAGAACAATTACCAAATAATACCCATTTAAAACTCCCTAATAACGACGGCGCAATTTCTGTTATTTACAATGCTACTCAAGAAACAATAAATATTCGTCTAAACTTAACACTCAATAAACATCAATTTCCAGCAGAAGCATATCAAGGTTTGAAGGAGTTTTTTTCGCAACTAATGACGATTCAAAACCAACAGCCTATTATATTGAAAAAAAAGTAAAAAATATTACTCTTTTCCATCTACATAATCCTGTAAATAACCAAAGTTTTTAGTCAATTTGCCTTCACTAGTTGTCATCTTGGCTCGTGCTAAAATACCATCTTTATCACCGTTGAAAAAAGCAGGAATGACACTTTCCAAAAACATCTCTCCAAAGCCTTCACTGGCGTTTTTGGGTAGTTCGCAAGGCAAATTATCCACGGCCATTACAGTAATCGAACCAGGAATATCGTAAAAAGTTTCTTTTTCGGTGACAGGGTCATACCCATAAAACGGATCTTCAATGGTTGAAGGTCGTATGGTACTAGCCACAGGGCCATCGATATCGCACGATACATCGGCTACCAAATTAATATTGAAGTGTGGATGGCGGGCATCCTCTCGAGTAAATAGATAAGGCGCTCCCTCTCCGTGAAAATGACCGGCGATAAAGAAATCGCTCACTGTAGCAAATCGCATAAAGTCACTTTCGTAGCCCGAAGGATTGTTGTAAAATTCACGCTTATTACTAGGCAAACCATCTGTGCGTTTGTTGTAATCCAATACATCGATCATGCAATACACCGGCTGGTCAAAATCCTTAGTAAGGTAATCGGTAACGTTTACTTTTTTTATGTTTAAATAATCCAGAATTTCTTTAGCACCGTAAGCCACTTTCCCACTTCCGCTAAGCAGGATTTTGATGGTTGGTACTTTAATTTTGTCTAATTCTTCCTTAACAGCATCTAAATCGGGTAAGACATCTACTTTTTCCAAGTTAAACAACTTATCACGTAACCCTAAAGCTCTAAAGCCATTGTAAGCGCCTACTAATCCTGCATAACGCCCAAATCCAATTAAGCGACTCCCATTTTTTTTGGTAATAGTTTCGTGATCGTATAACTCTATGCTTTTCTGAAGAACAGCCTGTAACAACTCACGGTTATAAGGTTGTTTTTTTATTGTATGGCTAAAAAAGAAATATTTTTTGTTAGGTATTAATGCCTCTACTGGTACTTCTTTCACGCCCAAGAGCACGTCAGCTTTTGAAATATCTTCTTGTACTTCTACGTCTGCTTTTCTATATGCTTTATCATGAAAAATTCGAATATCAGATGTTTCAGCTATAATACGAGCGTCTGGGTATTGTTTTATGACTTCTTGACACATTATTGGTGAAAAAACGACACGACGGTCGGGTGGATTTTTACGTTCTTTGATAAGTGCAAAGGTTATTGCCATATGGAATGCTTTTTGTATAATTATAATTGTCTTTTCATTTTTGAACAGACAGCTCCAAAGATATGGATTTTCATGTATCTTTGTTAGTTCGTAGCTAGTAGAATGTGATTGTAAATTACTACATACTGGCAACAGTTTATTACAAAAAAGGGGCCGACTGGTTTTGACAGCGGGTCTTATTGTATTGTAAGCATGCCGAGCGCCGGGACACAGCTCGTAAATATCATGTTTCAAACTTTTTTAAACGGCGAGAATAACTACGCCCTAGCAGCATAATCTGAATTATAGTAGGATATGCCTCGGCCCGTAAGACGGGCATGCAGGAAGTCACTCAAAGGCCTTGGTTTGCGGCGTTTGACTTAGTGGCTTCGTAAAAGTAAACCTAGCTTGTGTAGGGCTTTGATGCACTTGCGAAATTTAAGCGAAGATAAGGAGTGCGTTGGTAGTTTCCGACCGGCAAGCTCACGAAAATTCAAATGGAAACTAAGCATGTAGAAAGCAGTATAATTGCGCGTTTGGACGGGAGTTCGAATCTCCCCGGCTCCACTAATATAAACAAAGCCACGCTAATTAGCGTGGCTTTGTTTATTAAAACTACTATAACTCAAATTATTCTTTTAAAAATCTTTTTGTTATAAAACCATCTGCTGTATAAATCGAAATAAAGTATAAAGCACTTTCCAGTTTAGAGACATCGACAGCCCCATTGTTTTGGTTATTTAACTGTTTTTCTAATACTTTTCTTCCACGTATGTCAAATACTTCCACCGTCGTAATAGGTGTATTCGGTGAGGTAATATTCAATATACCATCTGTAGGATTAGGAAATACCGAAATAGTCTCTAATACATTATCTGAAGTATTCAATACCGTCCCTTTGTATAGTATCTTAAAACGGTTATGGTACGTTCCTACATTACTACTGAAGGTATAATCCTCTTGGCTTAAATTGGTTAGATTTCCATTTTTAGTATCCAATAGATACACTGTAGCATCGCTTACATTAATCCCTTCAAGGTTGTGGATACTGATTCTGTAGGTCTGTACTTCTTCTATCTGTGTAGAAAAACTCAGCATCACTTCATCTTCAATATCAAAAGGCTTACGACCTTGAATAACCAATTGTTCTCCAGTTTCCAATTCAGAATATATCGATACAGGCGTTGCCAATCGTTTACTGTCAACTCCATCATCAAATCCATCAGTGGTTACCTCAGAATAGCCTATCATTGTTGTGCTTCCCAGTTTATAAGCATCATTAAACACATTAACCCATACACGGTCTTTTTCTATTTCATTGTTTCGGTATGTATTATTGTTATCGGTTACTCGCATGGCGTTGTTGAAAACTACCGTTCCTCCACTGTTTGGCTTTACTCCAAATCCTTGTCCCGAAGCAATATACTCATTAGGTGTCGCCCCGCCATTTGCTGCTGGTACGCCTCCCATTGTTTCATTGTATATGGAAATATCGCCCATATCATAATTACTGACATTGTAGCCTGGGTAATTTGATGGTGGGTTCAAGTGTTCCCAGAAATACACATCGTCTATCATTGTGTTATCGTCAAAAAACACATCTACATCTATGGCTGAAGCATACGGGTTACCCAATATGTTCGGACTTCCATTTTGTGTACCGTTATAGCCCAGTGTAAAGCTAATTACACCATTGTTAAGGGTTCCTTGGTCAAACTCAAAATCATAACTAGCAGGAGTTCCAATAGTCGGCGTGGTCTGGGGCATCATTAAATACCCTTCCCCGGGGTTCATCATCCCTACGTATTGTTGCCAGTTATCACCATTGTCATCAGCAAAGTTATTGGCATCTGGAAAATCATCTTCAACATCTTGATTGGGCACAAAATTACTCGTTATATGATTTCGGAATTGTATCGGGTTGCCAAAAGCAGCTTTTGTATCTTCAGTCATTGGGCTGGAGGCGATCATAAAACCTCGATTGCCAATGCTCGGACTTGTTTTTTCAACTGTAATAGTTCCGTTGTTAGTCACAGTGGCATTGTCATCTACTTGTACTACACTACCTTCGTGGACTATCACTAAACTGGCACCACTATTTACGGTGATATTTCCTTCTACCTTCATATAATCCCCACCACCAACGGTAACTTCAGCATTATTCCCTACTTCACAGGAACAGGCATCAATATCGGCGGTACTCGTATTATAATTTGAATTGAAAATAGCTTTCTTACTGGTATCTGGCACGCCATTATCCCAAGTACCGGTATAGGTAGTGGTTGGGCCTTCTACTGTGACGATGGCTTCACAAGTAGCTATGCCCCCGTTACCATCATCGGCGGTAACTGTTACTATATTATCTCCTATATCCTTACAGGTAAAATCCATTTTACTCAAAGAAAGCACTACAGGGTTTCCGCAATTATCGGCTAAATTATTAGTTATCCCAGGGACAAAAGCTACATAATCATTGTTGGCAGTCCAAACCTGATTGTTTCTTCCGGTAGCGGCCAGAGCGGCTGTCCCGTCTGCATTTTCTATTCCCATCGTTCTAGATCCGCCATTATTTTGAACATCTGTACTATGGATTTCAATTAAGGAAGACCCTTCATATATTTGTACTTGAGCGGTGATTGTAGCAGCATCATTATATAATGGTACGCCTACAAAATCAATTACTAATTTCCTGTTTGGAGCTGTTCCAATGGTCTCATAGTTTATCGCACCCCCATTATTTGGGCTCAAATCATCCCAAACTACGGCAATCATATTGTTAGGGGTATTGGCATTTGGTAATGCAGTAGGTGTATAAGAAGAACTCCCAGTCATTCCACTCCCGTCAAAAGAAATAAAACCATTGGATGCAATATAAAAACTTGAATAGGTGTTTCCATAGAAACTAAAATCAAAACCAATTGGCAGTGCAGTTGTACCGTTATCATCTCCCAAAGAAATCGGAGTACCTGTAATGGTTTCCAGAGCAAACGTTCCAGATTCATCTAAGGTATATGTAGAGGTATCGGGAATCGTGTTGGCTATCACGTCTGAATTTTCAATAGAAGCATTCCCAGCTCCATCTAAGGTTATGCTAGTATTTTTACAAATAAGATCGGGTAAACCGTCTGTAATTTCTATGGTATCAATCAAAGCAGTATTACTTCCAGGATTACAAGCATCTGATACAGTATAGGTAATGCTCGCCGTTCCGATACCCGCTATTGAAGGATCAAAAGTAAATGTTGTACCATTACCATCATCACTAACCCCCGTACCACTGTAGATACCCCCTGTTGGTGTTCCACCACCCAAACCTGATTGGATACCAGCGGTAACACATAAAGTTTCCGGAGCTGTATTAAAAAGAGCAATATTAGGCGGCATATCAAATGCCTCCGTACCATCTGTAATACTTGTTGAAGAGCCTTGACTGGCACTAAAACCTAGACCGCGACGGGCAAAAGCTTTCCAAATAGTACAATAATTAGCTCCTCCATATAACGCTTGGTCTGCTGCAAGAATGGCATCCCTTCCATCTACAAAACCAGGGCCACAAGGCTGTAATTTTAAACCTTCCATGACCAAGTTCATAGCAATATTATTCCCTCCGTTTCCATTATAAATATCAGGATCGAATCCGTACACATCAATGAGGTCCCACGTCATGTCCCATAACATTACAGCCCATATTTCTCCAACCCCATGAGGCACTACTGCAGATTTAACAGCATCATAGGTATGAGGATTTTCAGCAAGGTCGGTACTGTATCTATAAGTTCTAATACCTTGACCATTAGGACCTTCTCCTAACAACCATGTTCCCACACCACGGGCATCGTCACCTTGTTCGCCGACGTTCATGGTAAATACAAGCCCAAAGAAATCACTCCATCCCTCACCCATTTGTTCTGGGTGTGTAAATCTGTTTAAACAGTTTGAATCTCCAGCACCGCCGGTTAAACGGGTAGATATCCCATGACCATACTCGTGTGTAATAACAGCATTGTCAAAATCACCATCCCGACTATTACATACATACATCTGCATTCTTCCTTTATTACCGTCGACCGGGGTAGAAAAATTAGCGTTACATGTACCAGAACCATCTTGAGCTTCAGCACGTACTGAATCGCCTCCTATTCCACCATTTCCGTAGTTATTAATTTGAAAATTTCCTGAAGCTTCATCAAAACCATATTGATAGGTAATATCATGTATTATATTAGACCAATAAAACACATTGGTTACCGCTGCATCAATACTACGATCTCCATTAGAATAAACAGGGTTGAAAGGATCGTTGAAAACCAAACCTGCGCCTCCAAATGCACGTTCGGAATTATCACCTTCTCCAGTTCCTGTTTGAGTACTGCTACTGTCATCATAGGCATCAGCATTGTTACCAACCGTATATTCAGACTCTGCACCTGCCACACCATCGGTGTCATGCCAGCCATAGGGAGAAGCCACTGCATTATCTGGATTTGTAACGACACTTCTTGAGCCAAAATTGGGAGACTCTAAGGGTAGTTCTATTACATTATAACTCCCCACCATAGAAGTGGGCTCATTTTCGACTGTATATATCGGTTTTTCTTCCTTAACAATACCTTCATTATTTAACTTTGAATGGTGTTCGTGAGATTCTTCAATACAAGAAACTGTAAAGTTTACCTTATCGATTATTTGACCTGTTTGAGCATCTACCCTAAAATTCCACCAATCTGAAGAGTTTTTTTCTTCTACGGATAATTCCCAGATTAATGTAGTACCTACTCGTTCTCTATAATAATACATTAATTTAACTGGGATTTTAGAGTTGGAAATACCAGCTTTACTGTAAACTGCCGCCTTATTTTTACCTTTTTCAGAAGTAATCTGACCTAAGTTTTTAACTGCGCCATAATTCATTTGTTGTGCTACCGAACGAATAGCTTGCTCAGCTTGTATAGAACTAGAAGTGTTTAGCAAGGTATTATTAATGTTTTCTAAAAAATTTGAATGCTCCGCAACAACCTTTCCGGTGGCATCCAAGTGAACGCTAGACTCCGTTCCTACCACTTCAAGATCACCAATGGCCTGCCGTAAGTATATATGGCGTATGCCTGTTGTAGAACTTACATGCTCCGCCGTAATTACATAATCAGGGCTTTTTTGTTGAATCAGTTTTTTTAAATCAGCCGAAGCTTTTTGCACGACATCTTTTTTAGTAGTTTTTGGACGGGTGGATTGATTTGGGTTTACTTGTGCGATGGCAAAAAGTCCACTTAAATAAAATACTATTAAAAAGAGTAAATTGAAATTAAAGCTCAAGCTGGAAGGTTCGTTATGCGTTTTCATCGTTTGGAAGGTTTTGGTTAGTTAGTAAAACATCTTTTTTTAACATCGATAAAAAAGGACTATGTCATCCTTTAAAAAGCAACGGGTTCTTTTAATTGGTGGAACTATTTCTATATTCTCCTTTTTTTTTATAATGGTATAGTCTGTTCTTCGTCTACAAGGTATCTTTTTATTGTGAATTTCACAACTACAAAACTCCCACAAATTGTTATTTTATAGGTGTTTATGTGCGATTGGTCGAATAATTACAATGCTCTTTAAAGATCATTACTTATAAGAGCTTGTATCATGGTATTTTTAAAGTAAAGCCATTTCAAAAAAAAAATGTTATATTTTCCAATAGTACCATGTGTGCATAAAGTATCCTAGATGAATGGAAAGGTTTAAGAAAGCCACTTTTTTTAGTGCTTCATATGTTTGGTTGCATTACACACCTTGTCTATCTTGAAAGCTTCTAATACAACTTACAACTCCATTTTTAAATTAACCCCAATGAACATACTATACCTCCATGGCCTTGACAGTAGATTAAACAATGAAAAGCGAACGGTTTTAGAAAAGTTTGGAACCGTCTATGCTCCAAACATCGATTACCGAAATAAGCCGAATACTATTAATCAGCTACTTACAACCTATAAAAACCACGACCCAGAAATAAATGTAGTGATTGGTAGTAGTATGGGTGGTTTTGCTGGGTATTATATTTCAGAAATATTAAACCGTCCAGCTTTGTTGTTTAATCCGGCTCTGGCTTCTCGCTCGGTAACACAAGAAATCCCAGATTCTATTATTTCGTCCTTAAATCTTAAACATATTATCTTGGGCGCAAAAGATGACGTAATTGACCCTAATAAAACCTTACAGTTTTTATCTAAAACTACCCTTGCAGAATATCGCATTCATACACTTTTAAACTTGGAACATCGTATTCCAGTTGCTGTTTTTAAAGAGGCTGTGGAAGAGTTTTTTGCTGAGCTTTGTTATTAACCCTAACCCATTTGATTCTATATTTCTTTAATGTCCTTTTTTTTCAAGAGTTTCAGGGTATTACAATAACATTAAATCTTTAGCCAAACATTATATTTTTTACTAACTTACGTTTTAATTAAATTTTATCAAACTATGAAAAAAATTACGTTACTACCTTTACTATTTATCTTATTAACTTTTGGAATGCAGGCACAGGTATTTCCAAATCCATATTGCGAAATAGCAGATCCTTCCGACACTACTGTTGAAGAAATCACTGCCGTTAATTTCGCAGGAACTAACATCACGAACAATGATGCTTCTGCGGTTTTAATTAACAAAACTGAAACGATTATAGGCATTACACCTAGCGAAACCTACACTATTTCAGTGGAAGGAGACACAAAAGGAGATTTCGACAATGATATAGTTGCTTTTATCGATTGGAACCAAAATGAGGTTTTAGATGATGCGAACGAAATTTACGAAATAGGAACGCTTACCAACTCTACAGGAGATGATGGAGTTTCAGTAAGTATGGATATTATGGTTCCTTCTGATGCCGTGTTGGGGACAACGCGTATTAGAATTACCAAAACATACACAGATGAAGATTCCGTTGCTGAAATAGATCCCTGCGCAATTGCTTTTAATCCATTCGGACAGGGTATCTTCCCTGGATATGGACAAGCCTTAGATTTTACCCTAAATGTTGGCACTTTGACAACTGAAAACTTTGATGTTAATTCTTTCTCGGCATACCCAATACCAACACAAAATGTTTTAAATTTAAGTTACAAGTCCGAGATAAGTTCCGTTAAAATTTATAATCTTTTAGGACAAGAACAAGAAGTGTATACACAAAATAAGACAGCATCTACACTACAATTAAACGTTTCAAAATTAACTACTGGAGCCTATATCGTCAAGTTAGTTAGCGAGGAAGGTTACTATAGCTTTAACATGTTAAAACAATAAAAACCAACACAGTTTGTCTTGGCTTAAAAGGCATTTACATCGCTTAGCACAAATTAAATAAACACTGGAAAAATAGTTGGCACTATACAATTGAATAGTGTCAACTTTTCAACAACGGCCTCAGTGTCTCCCACACTGTATTCGCCACTATTTTATGTCCTTCAACAGTTGGGTGAATACCATCGGATTGATTCAATGCCGCAACGCCACCAACATCTTTCAAAATAAAAGGTATAAACGCGAGGTTATTTTTTTCGGCCAAATCTGCGTAAAGTTGTCTGAATCCCTTTGTATAATCCTGTCCCATATTTGGAGGCAATTCCATACCCGCAAGCACGATTGTGGTTTCGGGGCTTTTTTCTCTTACTATGTCGATAATTGCCTGCAAATTAGCCCGTGTTTCAGATAAAGCCACACCACGTAATCCATCATTGGCACCAAGCTCCAATAAAAATATGTCCATATTCTGTTTTATTACCCAATCAATTCGGCTTTTACCACCAGCGGTTGTTTCACCACTTACACCAGAGTTGATCACCGTATATTCTAAACCTAACGAATCAATCTTTTCTTGCAATACGGCCGGATAGGCATCATCGGTATCGTCCAGCCCATAACCCGCGGTAATACTATCCCCAAAACATAAGATCGTCTTTGTTGAAATATCGGTTGCTACAGTATCTTCAATCTGTTCCGCAGCTTTTTTATTTTCAGTTGTTTTTTCGGTTTTTGTATCGCCACAAGACAAAAGAAACAGGGCTATAAAAAAATAACTAAACTTTATGAGTTTCAGCCCAAAAGAAGGTAGTAAATTAATGTGAAAATGATTATTATGTGCGCTGAACATTCGTTGTTATTTAAATTAAGATCATGCCAAAGATATTAAACATTACCAACTTGGAAAAGACATATGCTAGCGGTAACAAGCAATTAACAGTATTGCAAGACATTACTTTCCATGTGGAAAAAGGCCAAACCTTTTCCATTGTAGGACCTTCAGGAAGTGGTAAGACTACCTTATTGGGGTTATGTGCCGGTTTAGATGAACCCAATGCGGGTTCAGTAGAACTTTGTGGACAGGATTTGAAAAGCTTGAATGAAGACCAACGTGCGCAATTACGAAATGAGGAAGTCGGGTTTATTTTTCAGAATTTTCAATTGTTACCAACCCTTACGGCGCTTGAAAATGTAAGCGTGCCTTTAGAATTACAAGGTGCAAAAGACGCCATACAAAAAAGCAGGAATCTATTAGAAAAGGTAGGTTTGGCAGATCGTGTTCATCACTATCCATCACAATTATCTGGTGGCGAACAACAACGTGTAGCACTGGCAAGAGCTTTTGCGAATGCACCTTCCATACTATTTGCAGATGAACCTACAGGAAATCTAGATGCCGAAACCGGTGAAAAGGTAATCCAGTTATTATTAGATCTAAATAAAGAAAATGGAACCACCTTGGTGATCGTTACCCACGATTTAGAGTTAGCCAACCGTACGCAGCAAATATTAACGCTAAAAGGCGGAAAAACAGTTACCAACCAATCTACTCCCGTATTTTGAACAAGTTAAAACCTAACAAAAATATAAATGCACTTTGGCTATTTAAAATGGCGTGGCGTGATGCCAAAGCCAGCAAAGTACGTTTGCTTTTATTTATGGCATCGATTATTTTGGGCATTGCGGCAGTCGTTTCCATACAATTATTCAGCACGAATTTAAAGGATAATATTCAGCGCCAATCAAAAAACTTGATGGGTGCCGATTTTATTATTGATTCTAAGCAAATACCTACAGAAGGAGCGCAAGCAATCATCGATTCGTTAGAGCCTGATGCTCATGAAGTAAACTTTGTTTCCATGGTGGCTTTTCCGAAGAACGGTGGCACCAAATTGGTAAAAGTACGTGGCATGGAAGGTAATTTTCCCTTTTATGGAACTATTGAAACCCAACCGACTGCCGTAGCAAAAACCTATCAAGAGTCAGGGGGTGCTTTGGTAGATGCCACGCTTATGCTTCAGTTTAATGCGAAACCAGGCGATTCTATAAAAGTAGGTGAACTAACGCTTCCCATTGCGGGTGCTTTACAATCGATTCCGGGAAGCTCCGCGATTTCGACTTCTGTGGCACCGCCCGTCATCATTCCTTATCGATTTATAGAAGCTACAGACTTGTTGCAGTTTGGAAGCCGAAAAGAATACCAATACTTTTATAAGGTACAAGATACCGTAAACCTAACCCATCTTGAAGACAAACTCGAACCCGCACTGGATTTAGAAAATGCCGATCTGGACACACATACCAGTACTACCGAACGCTTGGGCAGACGGTATGACAATGTGGGAAAATTTTTGAACTTGGCGGCTTTTATCGCCTTACTTTTAGGATGTATCGGTATCGCCAGTTCGGTACATATTTACATAAAAGAAAAATTAAAAGCCATTGCAATTTTAAAATGTATGGGTGCCTCCAGACTTCAAAGTTTTTTAATTTTCTTGATTCAAATTGCTGGAATTGGAATCATTGGAGGACTCATCGGGTCGCTAATAGGCATCGGAATTCAAGGGTTATTTCCATATTTGCTTAAAGAGTTTTTACCCTTCACGCTTGAAATAACTATTATGGCGCAACCTATTATTATTGGCGTGTTGCTTGGGGTATTTATGTCTGTTTTATTTGCACTGCTACCCTTGTTAAGAACTTGGTATGTTTCACCTCTAGATGTGTTGCGTGTGGATGAAAAATCATCTCAAGAGCCTCGAAAAGTACGGTATCTAGTGTTCGGAACCATTTTGGTATTCCTATTTTTATTTTCATTGTGGCTTATTAAAGATGCGTTGTATGCATTGGCATTTGTAGGCGGCACCGTTATTACTTTTGCGATTTTAGCAGGGGTAGCTTCTTTATTTATAAAGATGGTAAAACGTTTTTTTCCGAAGCATTGGAGCTTTACGGCACGCCAAAGCCTGCTTAACCTATTTAGACCAAACAATCAAACTGTTGTATTAGTCGTTGCTATAGGTCTGGGAACATTTTTAATTAGCACCTTGTATTTTACGAAGGATATCCTTTTAACAAAAACAGAAATTGAGCAGACCGCTAAAAATGCCAATATCATCATTTTGGATATCCAACCTGAACAGCGCGATTCTGTAGCCGAAAGTATTACCGCTAAAGAATTACCAGTGCTCAACAAAATTCCGCTGGTGACCATGCGAATGCATAGCCTCAATGGGACGTTGGTAAATAAACTCCGCCAAGACACTACACGCCAAATACGCGGTTGGATCCTGAACCACGAATTCAGAACTACCTATCGCGATGCGCTTACACCCTCTGAAGAGTTGCTGGAAGGCACGTGGACTCCACAAGTAAAGGAAGACGAGCCTGTTTATATTTCCATTTCAGATAATCTTGCTGAAGATGCTAAACTAAGTGTTGGCGACCCTGTTGTTTTTAATGTGCAAGGGGTGCTAATGGAAACCATCGTTGGCAGTGTACGCCAAGTAGATTGGGCACAAATGCAGCTTAATTTTAGCGTTGTATTTCCTGAAGGCGTGTTGGAACAAGCGCCACAATTTAATGTTTTTACAACCCATGTGGCAGACGAGCAAGGTTCCGCAACCTTGCAACGGGACTTGGTCGCTACATTTCCGAACGTGACCATTATCGATCTGCGACAGGTATATAGCTTGGTAGAAGATATATTAGAGCAAGTATCTTGGGTGATCAATTTTATGGCATTCTTTAGTATTCTTACGGGAATTATCGTACTCATTGGCTCCGTGCGGACAAGTAAATACCAACGGATTAAAGAAAGCGTACTGCTTCGCACCTTGGGAGCCAAAAACAAACAGATACTAAAGATCTCAGCATTGGAATATGTCTTTTTAGGCCTGTTGGGTAGCTTGGTTGGGATTATACTGGCATTAATAAGCAGTTTGTGTTTGGCGCTTTTTGTATTCAACGAACCCTTTGTACCATCCTTTATTCCATTTGTGGTATTTGTACCGGGAATTACCCTACTGGTGTTAGCAATTGGCTTAAGCAACATCCAAACCGTACTGCGTAGTTCGCCATTAGAGGTGTTGCGCAAAGAAGGTTAGTTTATAAGAAGATCTCGAAAAGCGGCTATTTCAGGCATTCCCGCCAATTTTTCGTATATTTTATAGTATGAAGCCCAAAAAACACAACTACCTCATCCCACTACTATTCCTCTCCATAGCCATACTATTGTTTGGTTGTGCCGAAACAAAAAAACAGAAGAAAAAAATGACCACCATGACCTTAACCGCAACGGCCTACAATTCGGTGGAGCACCAAACCAAAAAAGGAAATCCGTCCCTAGCAGCTTGGGGCGATATTTTAGAACCCGGAGAACGCGCTATTGCCGTTTCGCGCGACCTCATCAAATTGGGACTGGATCACAACGAGGAAATCGAGATCTATGGCCTACCGGGCACCTACATTGTAAAAGACAAAATGCACAAACGCTGGAAACAGAAAATCGATATCTATATGGGATTAGATGAAAATGCCGCCCGCAACTGGGGCAAGAAGAAAGTGGAGATTCGGTTTAATAAAAGGGATCGGCCGCATGATAAGTTTTCTAGGCAAGCGGAGGATGCTAGGTAAGGAAAGATTCCCTTTTTTGTACTAAGAATTATGGGCCTGTCGTTTTATCCTGCAATTGCCGGAATTTTGAGGGTGACATCCCCGTTTTCTGTTTAAATACACGATTAAAACTGGTTTTGGATTGAAATCCACAATCGAAGGCAATGCTTAATAGAGTATATTTTTCGTTCCCTTCTTTAATCAGTTTTTCTTTGACTTCTTTAACGCGATAGTCATTTATAAAATTATAGAAATTAGTGTGAAGATGCTGATTAAGCAGTTCCGATAGCTTTTTATCAGTAATATCCAACTCCTCTGCCAATTGAGAAAGACTTAATGATTCATCTAAATATGGTTTTTTAGTGATGAGCAATTCATTTAATTTATTTTTAAGTCCTTCAATTTCTCGTGGGGTAAATACATCGAGTTGTCGTACTGGTTTTATAGAGCTTTCAGCCTTCACTTTAGGATTTTTCAAAGGTTTCTGGTTACTGCTAGCTTGTTCTTCTAATAAAAAATGTGGTAATAAAATTTGCGATTGAAACATCCCTTTATATCCTAACACACAATATAAAAGAATTAGAGCCACTGCTATGAGCGTACCAATATTCCATGGGATTCTTGGAAAGATCAGTTCGTAAACTGAAAAGAAACTATCTACTACTACAATGCAAAACAACCCAATAATTAAATAGGAAATCCACTTGAGATTGCTACTTTCAACAAAAGAATACGTTTGTTCCCGTGCTTTTCGAATGGATTCTACCAATTGAAAAGACATCCAAATATAGCCCAGAAAGTATGCATTTTCAACTAAATTAATATAATCTGCTATTTGAACATATTGTGTGTGATATGCTTTAAACAAACCAAAAACCATACTTAATGCTACTGGCAATGAAATTGCAATCCAATACATGTAAAAGGGTATTAGATGAACCAACAATGGTTTTATAACTTTATTTAGGGGCTGTATAAGAGACCGAATGTAAAATAAGAGAAAAGGACCTAATAAAAAACCGGAGCCACTTCCAAATAAAACGGCAATCCCCCCTAAAGGGCGTGATGTATGTAAATAGGCGTAGTAATACAGTAAAAAGAAAATAGAGTTAATAAAGAAAACCGATAAGAGTTTCTTTGAAAAGCCCGTATTTGATTTCAATAAAAAGACCACCAATAAGAATAGCAGGGACATCCCTGCTATTAATATAAAGTCTACAAACATTGCCCAATTTTCCACGTTGAAAAATAGCATATAATTTGCTAAAAAACAACGTGGCCTTCTTATCTGATTGCTACCGTTTTATAAATTTAAAGCTATTTTGATTGGCTATTGTAAGCACATAGAGTCCGCTTTTTAAGCCATCAACTGGTATTTCTAAATTTTCTGTTAGGGTCCCATTTGCTATTTTTTGGCCTATTAGATTATAAATAGTATACTTTTCTCCCAATAGTTTGTCAGTTGTCTGTATGCGTAAACGACTAGTAGTCGGATTGGGATACACTTGAATGGTATCGAGTTTATTTGTAGATGTACTGAGTGTTCCGTCTATAAATTTAAACAAGTAGTTATCTCTAAAATCGATACTAGTTACTTCTTCGGTTTCAGTAGGAAGCGGATTTAAATCTACTGTTGTTTCAAACTGAGCCGCTAAATAAATATTATTTTCGTCATCAATTCCTAATTGATGGGTATCGATAAAGCCTACCCCTCCAAATTGATAAGCACTTACAAATTCTCCATCGGAATCTAAGCTAAGCAAAAAAGCCTGAGACGGGTTCGTAGACTCATTAGAGAGCATAAATTCTTCCGTTGGATCTGGGTTAAAATCTGCAGTACCACTAAAGTATCCAGTAGTATATACATTTTCATTAGCCCCCACTACTATATCGTAAGTAAAATAAGCATTATCAGAAGCCATATGTTTAGCCCAAGCTACACTACCATCTGCTAATACTTTTAGTACAAAACCGTTATATGCTTCATTACTAGTAAAGGTATACTCACTACTTCCTGATGCTGGAGCAAAATTAACTGTACCATCAAAATTACCTGTAATATACATATTGTTACTAGTATCATACGCAATTGCATATACATTGATGTTCCCTCCTTCTGTAAGGGCTATATTCGTTATAGCTCCGGTTTCATCAATTTGCATCGTATAGCCTGCAAAACCTGTTCCTGAGGCCGTAACTGTATACTCCTCAATAGGGCGGGGATCTAAATCTGTAGTTCCTGCAAAATAACCTGAAATAAATAGTTCACTACTACTCTTTACAGAAAGGTCAAGGGCTAAATCTAAATCCTCTCCGCCATAACTATAGACATTTACAAAATTGCCTGCACTGTCCAACTGTAATAAAAAAGTATCACTCCCTCCTTGACTCGTTAATAATGCTTCTCCTAGATTGGGGTCAAAATCTACAGTTTCATATAAATACCCTAGAATATATACGTTTCCTAATTCGTCTACATCAATAGAGGTCGATTCTTCATATCCGGTACCGCCTACACTCTTTGCCCAAACAAATTCTCCATTGCTAGTAAGTTTTAGTATAAAAATATCACCTCCACCTTGTGAGGTTAAAAGCCATTCGCCTCCGCCAGGGTTAAAATCAACCGTTTCATCAAAATAGCCGGTGACGTAAACATTACCTTGACTGTCTGTTGTGATACCCGTACCATAATCAAACATAGCTCCCCCTATACTCACTGCCCATTCTAGATTGCCTTCTGTATTGGTCTTTTGAACAAACACATCATAAAACCCGTTGGAAGTAAGGTTGGATTCGTTATTGGTAATATCAAAATCGGCGGTATCTGTAAAATATCCGGTTACGTAGCTATTGCCTTCCGCATCCACGTGCATTTTTTTTACGACATCCTCTCCAGCACCTCCAAATCGGCCACCCCATTCATAGGATTGTGCGAAGGTGGTAAACGAGATACAAAGACAAAAAAGCCATACACTATAATTTTTAATCATCATATTATTGAAATTTAAACAAGGTTAATTATTAATTTATGAAAACAAATAAACCCATAAAAAACCAATTACGTGCTCCATTGGAAGCAGTGAACCCTATTTATAGCCCCCTAAAAGTCTGGAACGACGTAAAAATTCTATATATATGATTTTCGACATCCGTTCGTTATCCAATTCATTTTACCTTGGTTAACCATCCCAAGAATACCAAACGGGGCAATTTAAGAAAACGAAAGTTTAAGGTTTGGTTTTTCTGTACAAAACAATACAAAAAAAAGGCTGCTCATACTGAGCAGCCTTACCTGTTAAAAAAATACAAATAGATTCCGGATTACTAACTAAGTAAATTTATTCTTTTAATAAGCGGAAACTCTTTTTACTGCCATCAAGGGTTACTTCCATAAGGTATACACCTGGGCGTAACGTTGCCATATGCATGGTCATGTGTGAAGCGTTAGGGGTAGCTTCTTTCATTACTTGACCTAATAAATTGTAGATTACAACCTGGTCGATAGACTCTTGTGCTGAAAGCGTCAATTCATTTTCTATAGGGTTTGGATAAAAAGAAAAGCTCGTAAAGCTATTCGAAGCTACCGTTAATTCCATAGTTGTAAATGGGATAGGCCCTTCAAACACACTTTCTGTATCACTACTACACAGAGCACGTACGTACACATCATATTCGGTATTGGCATTTAAGTTGTCTATTGTAATACCAGGATCGCCATCGGTATCTATCTTAAAGAAACCTTCTGTAGTAGGATTGAATCCTATTGAGCCATATCTAACTTCCCATTCGGTTTCAGTTCCGTTTACACGCCAACTTACATCAGCAGTCGTGGTTGTTACATTAGCCACTTCTATATTACTAGGAGCTGGACAAGCCATACCATCGTCACGTACTTCTATACAAAAATTTCCTTCTTCGCCGTTATAGCCATTAATTTGAACATAGTAGGTTTCCCCTGCTGTAAGTGCTGTTAACTGTACAGTAGATAAGTATTCGCCATTACCTGCATCTACATCATCGTTACAACCTATTTCAGCCCCCATAGTGGTGAGATTTGTACAATCTGAAGGCGCTTCATATACCGTCATTTGTGTATCTTCCAAATCACTTGCTCCTATATTGGTAGTTACCGTTACATTTCCACTTGCTGGAGCTGTAAACGTAAACCATACTGTGGCATTAGGTATCGGGTTTAAACATGCTCCTTGTGTCTCATCACGTTGTGCCGTTGCCCCTATATTGGCATATGAGTTTCCGTTACAAGTTTGATCTACAATCAAAGAAAGTGCATTACATACATCGTCGTTCACTGGGGGTGCTACCACCGTAGTAAACGTTACCACCTCACTTAAAAAGCTCTCATCGATTGGGTTGCAAATAGCACGAACGTAAACATCATAAGTTATATTTGCTTCTAGACTGGTAAGTGTTTCTCCTAACGTACCATCATTGTCAATTACAAAGGTGCCCCCTGTGGTTGGGTTAAACCCAGTAGGACCGTATAGAATTTCCCATTCTGGTTCTCTATCACCTGGTGTCCAGCTAACTGTTGCTGAATTTGGTGTAATGTCATTAACCACTACATCGGTAGGAGCTGCACAACTCGGTCCATCGTCTTGTACTTCAATACAGAAGGTTCCTTCAAAAGTACCATCACCAAAACTTACAAATCCGTTTACTTGCGCATAATACGTAACCCCCGGAATTAAATCGGTTAAGGTAACCGTCGATAAAAATCCCGTTCCGGTAGTACCTCCATCTTCATCACAGCCTATTTCTTCTCCCATGGTTGTAAAATCATTACAATCACCTGGTGCTGTATATATTGCTAATTCATTATCTGAAAGGGTTCCGCCTTCAAAATCGGTTGTCACTGTTATATTCCCACTTGGTGGTGCTTCAAATGTAAACCACACGGTTTGGTCTCCGGCAGCTTCAAAACAACTTCCTTGTGGCTCGTTAGCCTCAAGCGTAGCACCCACATTGGTAAAGCTACCAGTAGTACAACCTTCGTCCACTATTAATGGAGCTGCATCACAGATATTATCATTTACCGGACGGGTTTTTACCGTTAACGGTCCTGTAAAAGCACTGTTTCCATCGCTTCCTCCACATTGTGCTTGCACATATACATTATAAATATGGGCCGGAATAAGATCTGTTATAGTACCATTAGGGTTGCTGTTTACCTGTAATGAGGTTCCTTCTGTTTCGGGATCAAAACCAGGCTCACCGTATTTTAACATCCATTCTGTTTCAGCTCCAACTGGACTCCAGCTTACATCTGCTGTGGTAGCGGTAGTAGCATCGGTTATTAAATCAATTGGTTTAAAACAAGATGTAGTTTCGGTAAAAGAAATATCATCTACTGACATATAAAATGGAAAGAAACCACTATTTATTTTTCCCTTAACTCCAATATATATGGTTTCTGAACGTGTTGCAGTGAATGAATTGGTTACTTCTTGATAATCACCACTGGTTATTTGGGTAACTGGTACTATTTCTTCCGTCATAGCACTGGCCGTATTCGAAGTTCCATACTTTACTGAAATCTCTGCCCCAGCTGAATTACTTTGTCTCGCATATAACGTAAAGGTATAATTTACATCTGTTTGGACCGACACTGGATAATACATCCAAGTTTCGCTTCCGTACGTCAAGTAAATATTCCAATCGCCCGTTCGCGGTGCTCTATCGTCATTGGTAATGGAGGAGTTTGTTTTCCAATACGTATTGCTTATCAACTCTTGAGACCAACACCCATCTAGCTGATTTCCATCGGCATACCCACTTTCAAACCCTTCATTAAAGGGGGTTCTAGCAGGCATACAAGGAGTCTGTACTTGTAAAGGCCCAGCTTGTTCGCTTTCATCTGTTCCCCAAGCACATATTGCTCTTACATATATATCATACGTAGTGTTTGGTGTTAGGTTAATTAAAGTAGCGGCAGGTGTACCTGAAACTACAAGTGTTTGTCCATCTCTTTCTGGATCGAATCCTATTTCTCCATAGGTTACCGTCCACTCTGTCTCGTCTTGTCCTTCATTCCAACTAACATCTACCGAGGAAGCGCTTATGTTCGCAGCCGTGATATTTGAAGGTTTTGGACAACTAGGTAAAGCAGTAACCGAAAATTCATCAACATACAATTGGAATGCTGGTGGACTTGTTGCTACTATCGCTACATATACATCTTGTCCTGTATAAGAGGCAAGACTATAGCTATAATTTATATACTGCCCTAGATCATCTACATCGGCAATAGTGATTTCAGACCCTAATACTACTGTAAAATCGGACGGTCTTGTCCCTGTAGTAGATAATTTAACGTCGAAGGTTTCTGGAAATGTAGCTCCTGTACCTCCAGCATAAAAAGAGACTTGATCTGAAATACCCGTATTTACTGTAAATTGAGGGCTAATTAAATAATCGTCATGTGGATTGTCTTCATAATTAATACGAACTCCACCAACACCGCGGTAGCTATGAGCAGTTTGATGCTGCCACGTTCCCCCTTGACCATCGTTATCATCTATCGTCCAATCGCGTGGGATTTCAGTATCAAAACTTTCTAAAAATTGGGCTGAACTCTGCCAAGTAGTCAAAATGAGTACTATAACAAAGGTTAAAACTGTATTATTTTTCATTCCTTTATCTTTATAACTTACTGTTTATCTCAATTAGTTTTTAAGTACTTTTTGAATAACTTTTGAACCGTCTTCAAGCGTTACATTTATAAAATAAACCCCACTGCTATAGCTTGATGTGTTTAATGTTATATTGTTTTTGTTTAATGCATTAACTTCTTGTAGTAATACGCCACTTATGGTATAAACCTTTAGTTGAGTTATTGCATTTGACTGACTTTCTATATGTAAGTCGTTCTGTGTTGGGTTAGGGTATAAGCGAATTTGATTAGCAAACACTTCATTATTTTCTCCACCTAATAAGGTTGGATCCTTAAATATATAAGCTGCTCCTGCATCTCCTATTTCGTTATCTCCATTTACGTCATGGTCTTCTCTTGGTGACCCCACAATTACTTGATCTTCATACATTGCTACACACCATCCATAAAAATCTTCGCCTTCTGTATCTTCACCCTGGATTCGTTGATCTTCTACCCATGTACCTGATGAAGTTTTTTTATACATAAAAACTTCCCCCACTTCATTACCATAAATATGTGGTGCTGACACCATAATCATATCTTCTTGAATATCAGTAGACCATCCAAATTGCGTTCGATCTGTTGTAGGATCGCTCATTACTATTTGCACCTCTTCCCAAATACCTTCTGAATTTTTTTCAAAAATGTAGGCTTTACCCAACTCATTATCTACACCATAGGCTCCTATGACCATTTGGTCATCTAAAATGCTAATAGAGTTTCCAAAGTAATCTTCAGCCACACCATCAGATGCTACTACTGTTTGATCATATTCCCATATACCATCATTATTTTTGGTATACATAAAAACAGCACCTTTAAGGTCATAAACCTTATCGGATCCGACTGCTAATTGATCCCCCGATATTGCCACACCTATTCCAAATGCCTCAGGCGATTGCGGATTAGGAGCCATTATCTTTTGTGTTTCTGTCCAAGTACCTTCTTGCTCGGTAAATATATACACAGAGCCTGTCCAAGCATTCTCTCCTGGCGCTCCCGCAACTATGGTATTATTTTCTGTGGCTAGGGACGTAGGATTCATCCCCATCTTAGCATCACTACTATAATCTGAAGCAATCAATTTTGAATTTAATTCCCAAACGTTGTTATTTTGTTCGTACACATATAATGCACCGGCACGGATAACACCTTCTACATCGGCTCTTCCTGCTGCAACCACTACATAGTCATCAACAAAGGCTGCTCCGCCGCCATATTCTGCTCCATTATTAGAATCGGTTGCAGCTATTTTTTGCATAAAACTCCATTCACCCTCATTATCCTTTGCATACATATATGCAGCTCCTGACGCTCCATTTTCTCGTGAAGCTCCTACAACAGCAAAATTTTCATTTATTGCTACAGAGGTTCCGTATTCAGCTCGGCCTTCTCTGTCTTCACTAACCACTTTAGTCACTTCTTCAAATTGAGCAGTTCCTGTTACACTGGCTAGAAGACATAAAAGCACAGTAATCGTCTTTGTAGTATTCATCTTTATCATATATTTAAAATTTATAATTGGTTACATATTTTGGTCAAAAGAAAACAGGGATGCCTAAAAAAGAATCGAAAATGATAATTCGATTGAAGTAAACAACTATAAAGTAAAAAAGTATGCTTAGACACGTTACTATTAAGAAGCAAAAGAAACCTTTTCACCTTTTTAAACACTCCCTGCTTTTCTTATGATTAACAAAAATTTACTTATTGATAAATATAGAAGTCAGTTGTATGTTTTAAGGAAAAATAACTTGGACATTTCGTGACATGCACAAAATAAAAAGTGACAAAATCAATTAAATCGCTGAAAGATAGGCTTGAAGAGAAATATGGTCTGGAACGTCCATTTTTTTGGAAATACGCTCTTTTCGTTTTCGGCAAGACTGAGAAGTAATGTTTAATAGCGATGCTATTTCCTTATAACTTAAATTCATATATATAAATGTTAAGAATCGGATGTCGTTAGAAGTAAGTTTTTTGTGTTTAGCCATGAGTCTGGTGAGAAAACCGCGATTTAGCTCTTCAAAATGGGTGAAAAAACTATCCCACTGAGTGTCATTTTTAAGATGCGCTTTTAAATCGTTTATTTGAGTTTTAAGCCGGACATCATTGGCTATTTTCACATTGCTAGATAAAGATTGTACCACCTCTTCTATCAATTCATTTTTGCTAGCTAGAGACATAGCTTTAGCCGTTAACTCTCTGTTTTTTCTTTCTAATTCGTTTTTTAGGCGCTCTTTTTCAAGTAATACCATAGCCTCCTTTTGTTGTTGTTGTCTTTCTTGTAGCAAATGATCGCTTTTCTCTTTAGCTAATTCAAGCTCTACAATTTTTTTTCGCTGTTTGTATTTAAGTGCGTTATTTTTATAAAGCCATATAAGAAAGCCCATCACGACAATAACACCTATAATTAATTTGTAGAAAAATTGTTTTTCTTGTTCTCTAATTTTTTTACTCTCTAATAAGTCATGCTTGTAGTTTTGAATTTGGAGTTTCACTTTTTCACTCTTAAAAAGTGCCCCATTTTTTTTTGCATCCAGAGAATCTGAAGCAATTTGTACTGAATCTTTATAGGCCATGGCAATAGGAAGTAAATCCTTGGTTGGATAGAGTGTTGAAAGACGCTCGTAAATCTCTATACGCCCCTCAATATTTTTTTGCTCTCCTCTTGCTATTAATGCGTACTCTCTAGCTTTTTGATATTTATTTTGTTGCTTGTATATATTGCTAATTATTAATAGTAGTGTGATTTTAGAATTTACTGTAGCGCCTTCTGCAACTATAGAAAGGTTATCTAATTGCGGTAATGTTTTTAATGCTAATCTTTCAGCTTGAACTAATTGATTTCTTAATAGCAGGTTTTCAACTCTTGCAATTTTTGCCAATAAGATTACATTCTTTTTTTTATCTAATAAAGGTTCTGCTTCTTCTATATAGGCACTAGCAACATCAACTTTTCCCATTTCATTAGCTAGTAAAGCTAAATTAACAGCGCATGCTCCTATTTGTTCTTTATCTCCTATTTGTTTGGCAATGTTATAAGCCTTTAAAAAATACTCCTCTGCCTTTATGGAGTCTTTTTCTTCTATATATAACACCCCTATATTATTATATACCGTCTTTTTTTGTCGAGCCTCCAGATGGTTTATTGCTATTTCATAGGCTTGTAAATAATACTGCAACGCCTCCCCATAATCCAACATCATATAATAGTTAGTACCAATATTTAACGTTGCTGTGAAAGCTTGTAAATACCATCCTTCTTGAAGAGCCTTTTCTTTTGCTGAAAACAACTCTTCAATAGAAAGAAGGTGTTCCTTTTTTGACATGTACTCTATCCCTAAATCAATACGTTCTATAACTTCCGATTTGGTTTCACTTTGAGCGATGCCTTGTAGTGGCAGCAATAAAGTTAATAACAAAAACAGATGATAATAATAAAAGCGCATTAACCTTTTTTTTTGAAATTAAATGTTAGTAGCGGTAGTTAAACCCTTAGTAACTACTATAATTAATAATCTATGACCTCTATGTTGAATAATATTTATAGAAACACAGCATATTCATAAAAAAAATTACATTAATAAATTTAATTAATATGAATCATGCTTAGTAGCCTATAAAGATAATTGGTTTACGTTTTAAAATTATCTTTTATATAAAGAAAGTTTGTATTTAGTACTCTTGATAAACCCGTACAGCTTCATTAAAAAATAGTTCAATGAAAAAAAAGCAAGAAGTGATAATTCCGTTTAAGAAAAATAGGGAATGTACGATAGAGTTACTAGGCAGATTGAAAAGTTAGGTGGAATAATGCAATTAAAAAACCTTCAACATCCATTGGAATGATTCCATTTAAAATAACAGAGGGCTATCTCTCGATATCCACATAGTAAGTTATAAGGTTATGTTTGCTTCCGTATGTACACCTACTATTTATTATTTCCCTCTCTTTGTCCCGAAGGTGATTCTTTTGTATCACCATTATCACTATAACCAGCAGGATCGTTAGATTCAGGAACCTTTTTTGGGTTTTCCTTGGTAGGTTTTTTAGGTTTTTCGGGTTTGCTATTGGGTTCACCCGAGTAGTCTTGGTTTTCTATATCTTGCTCATTTTTCTTATCCTTATCGAGCATCGGTGTTTTTTTATTTTTTGCCATAACAATCTTTTTAAATGATATTTCTTTTTAAAGTTAGTTTTGTTTTTCCTTTTCTTCTAAAACTTTAATACCCTTTAACATGCAGTGTTAACAAGGTTCAAAAGGATGGTTTTGCCCCTATTGAAGTTACTTTTCATTTATTCTAGCAAAATCTAAATCTTGAAAATCATAACTAAAATCAGTCAATGGTGAAATAGCTTTCATGGTAAAACCATTAGCACGCCCTTCGGTATCTAATGAAAAGATGACAAAAGCATCGGCCTTTAATGAAGGATCATCCCAGCGCACTACATAAGTAGTTCCTTTATAGAATTGCAAGGTTCCAGTAAGATCTTTGGATTTTTCAGAAGTAAAATAAAGTTCGTTACTTTTTTGACTAACCATCACTTTCCCGAACCAAGGATCGCTATACGTTCCGGTATATGCCTTTACATTTGGTTTTGAAGCTTTGTTTTTCAACGATGCAGCAATCTTTTTTTCTACCGAAGCAGTGATGCTATCTGCTTGTTTTTCACGCTTAAGTCGAGACTCATTGTATTGCTTTATACGGTTAGCATTAGATATTCCAAAATAACCATCTTTAATAGAATTAGTAATAGCCGTAAACGCAGCACCCGATTGCTGATTAGTAAGCACAATAATACCCAAATCTAGTTCTGGAATTAAAGTCACTTGACTTACAATCCCCAACAGACCACCAGTATGACTGGCTTGAAAATAACCGTTTACATCTTTTAAAAACCATCCCAATCCATAGGCATAAAAATGAGTATTGTATGCTCCTTTTCCGGTGCGGAGTATTGTTTGTGGGGTCCACATTTCTCGATGAGCTTGTTCACTGAACAAACTGTCTTGCTTTTTAAAACCATACTTCCCGTGATCCAATCGCACTTGTACCCAGTTCGCCATATCATCGATAGATGAATAAATTCCGCCTGCAGGATCAGATACTTTTGTAAAGGTAGCGCCTGTGATTTCCAGTTTGCCATTTACGGGCGCGTGACCATCAATACAGTTGTCATCGTTTGCAATTTTATTTCCATCCAGTGTAGTACGATCCATATTTAATGGATTAAAGAAGTGTTCTTTTATATACGCATCATACGGTTGCCCTGAAACCCGAGCAACCACTTCCCCAGCCACTATATACAATAAGTTGTCATAATCAAACTTAGACCGAAAGGATGAAACCGGCTTTAAATACCGAAGGTTGTGGATCATTTCTGCCTTGGTCGTTGTGTTGTTTGCAGGGAAGATCATCAAATCTCCGGCACCCAACCCCAAACCACTGCGGTGCGTCAATAAATCCCGTACGGTAAACGCATTGGTCACATACGGATTGTAGAGTTTAAACTCCGGAATAATATCGCTTACCTTGGTGTCCCATTCCAATTTCCCTTGGTCAATTAATTGCGCCAAAGCCGCCGAAGTAAATGCCTTGGTATTGGAAGCCACTCCAAACATGGTTTTAGTATCAACAGGTTTATTTGTTTTAAGCGACTGCACTCCATATCCTTTTTTTGAAATCACTTCTCCATCTTTTAAAACAGCAACCGCCATACCGGGAACATTGAAGGTTGTCATTGTTTTTTCTACCAGACTGTCAATTTGTTTAGAGGTAAGTGCTTGTGAAAAGCCAATTGAGGTGGCTAAAAAGAAAAATATTAAACTAAAAATAATATTGAAAGTAACTTTTTTCATAGAAGTACATATATGGAAAGAAGAATTATTTAATTTGGTATAAAGGTATTAAATTCTTTAAGGATAGTAAACAGGTGACTGAGTGAATCTCAAAACACAAAGGAGTTTTAAAATGTATACCAAAGCTCCGAAACCCAAAAAAACCTATATTTGTTACTATGCTTAACCGACTAAAAAGACTAATACATAACATCGCCTTTGTGCCTTTTTTAATTGCCTTTGCTTTTGGAGCTTTGGCCACCGTAATTGTAGCATTCCCCATACAAGTTAAAGGCACCGCTTTAGAGTTTCTTGCGATAACCGATAAAAGCAATATTCAAACCATTATCAGTTTTGTTATTACGGGTATTTTCACCTTAACGGTTTTCAGTTATACCATGGTGATGAATGTGTTAAACCGAAGTATTAGCAACTTTTCGCCACGTTTAATTCCATTATTACTATCACAGCGAGATCATAAAATTATTTTGGGCTTTACTAGTGGAACTATTGTATATGGATTGGTTTTGGCACTATTTGTCACAAACAGTTCAGAAAAACCTTTTCCCGATCTTGGCGCAGCATTAGCCTTATTATTCGCAGTGATATGTGTGGGTATTTTTATATATTTTCTGCACACCGTTTCACAAAGTATTCACATTAACTATATACTTAATGAATCTTTTGAAAATACTCGAAAAAATCTTCAAAAGAGTATAGAGCCAAACGGTACGTTTTTAAAAATCGATGAGCCCGAAAATTTGGCTCACAAAATAAAAACAAAAAAATGCGGCTATCTGCAAAATGTCGACCTTGACTACTTATCCAAACTTGCAAAAAAACATGGTTTTATAGCGAAGATAGCTCCCGAAATTGGCAATTTTGTGTTAGAAAATGAAACGCTTTTATATATTTCTATTAAACCAGACCACAAGCTTTTAAAGAAAATTTGGCGCGTACTTGAAGTAAACCTCAACGAGCCTATGGATGTTCCTGAAATAGGATTTAAACACTTTGTAGAAGTAGCTATTAAAGCCAGCAGTCCTGCTATTAACGACCCCGGCACCTCCCTTACTACTATAGATTATATTACACAGCTTTTTATTCTTCGTGCCAAAATAAAAGATCACAATGCATATAAAACTGTAAATGGTGAACTCATTTATTACAAAACAGTTCCATTTAATAAACTACGGTATATCTGTTTTACTGAAATGAAACGATATATGAAAGATGATCCCGCTCTTATATCAAAACTCAACAACGCTTTGGAAATAATAAACAAAAGATGCCAAAATTATAAGACTTGTAACTATTCAGATATTTAAAGTTTGAAAAAAAATATAAACTTCAATTTAGCTTTTCTACAAAATCTAAAGCCCTACTAATTTTAACTATAGAAATACCCTTCAATTTTAATCAAATAATAGCTTGAGTACAAGCTTATGTTTGTCAACTCATTAAAAAAGTCATAACTTTAGAAAAAAGAGGATTAATTTCCTAAAGAAAAAAATTGCACCTCTATTGGTTTTACAAGCACACAATAAGAGGTATTTGCACTAAACTGTACCTTACTATTAGTTTTAATAACATCAATAGTACGCACTCTTGCAGCCAATCTGCCTCTCGGTATCTTTGTTCATTAAGGGTACTCATTATTCTATGCGTTCTATTTTTAATCAATTCTTGTGCACCAAAATTAACTAATATTTCACCTCCTGTAGAGGAACCACAATCTTTTTCATATACAGGTACAGAAGTAATTCCCGAAAAATGGTGGACCACCTTTAAAGACACAACATTAAATACATTAATAGATTCTGCTTTAAGCAAAAACATGGAATTAGCGGCTACTTGGCAACAAGTTTTAGCTGCAAGAGCCATAAAAAAGCGTCAAGCTTCCACCCTATGGCCACAAGTTGAAGCCAATGCAAGAACATCCTTAAACAGACCACAAGCTAATTTTACTGGAGGTGAAGATATTCAACTAGGATTCTCGGCCTCTTATGAATTTGATTTATGGGGACGGCTCCGTTCTGCAAAACAAGCAGAAGCTTTTCGAGCACAAGCTAGTTTTTACGACTACCAAACTACGGCTCTAGTTCTTTCTACACAAATAGCCACAATTTGGTATCAGCTAGTAACCGCGCAACGTCAATTAACATTAGTTAATCAACAAATTGAAACTAACAACGATATTGTAAAATTAATTCAAACAAGGTTTAGCAGTGGTCAAACTCGAGCAGTAGATATCTTACGCCAGCGACAATTATTAGAATCTACCCGCAATATAAAAATAGGCTACGAAACTGATGTAGCTCTTTTACAAAATCAATTAGCCGTATTACTAGGAGAGGCACCTCAAAATAACCCGATACCAATCGCTAACGACAGTTTACCTGCCTTACCTCCGTTACCAGAAACTGGACTGCCATTAGAACTTATTAGAAAACGCCCTGATGTACAACAAGCACAACATCTATTATTAGCAGCAGATCGCGATATGGCAGAAGCAGTGCGCAGTCAATATCCCCGCCTTTCAGTATCTGCAACGGGACAGTTTCGATCTAATGCTTATGATGATCTTTTTAAGGAATGGGCCTATAGTTTAGCCGCAAATATTGTAGCACCCTTATTTTATGGAGGGCAAATACGTGCCGAAATAGACCGTACCGAAGCACTAAAAAACCAGCAATTATATACTTATGGACAAACCGTACTTACCTCCTTTCGCGAAGTAGAAGATGCTCTTCTTCAAGAACAAAAACAAAAGGAACAATTAGAAAGCCTAAAACGGCAATTAAAACTAACAGAAAAGGTAAATCGTCAATTAAAAATTGAATTTTTATATGGCGCTAGTGAATATTTAGATGTCTTACTTTCCTTAAATCAAGAACAACAGTTAAGAAGGGATGTAATTTCTGCTGAGCAAACACAACTAGAAATAAGAATTGATTTATACCGCGCCTTGGCTGGTAGTTTTGAAATAGAAAACCCAGCAACACCATAGCAAACAAAGCACTACCAGTATGAAAAATAAAAAAATACTCCTTATATGCTTGGTTATCCTACTTGCAGCTGTAGTGATTACCTTTTTTATCTTTTTTACAGAACCTACTGCTGAAAGTGAAGGTGCGACCAAACAAACTGCTATGCTTGTTAACACGGTACAAGTAAAGAAAGGAGACTATCAACCTACTTTACAAGCTACTGGAACGGTACAGCCGGTTGAAGATATCATGCTTAGTCCTTTAGTTAATGGGCAAATAATCCGTAGATCTCCAAAGTTCACGCCGGGTAGTTTTGTAAAAAAAGGACAAACCTTATTACAGATAGACCCTTCAGATTTCAGAAACACCTTAGAACTAAGACAAAGTGAACTGCTTCAAGCACAAACTAATTTAGAGGTAGAAATGGGAAGACAACAGGTAGCGGAAAAAGATTTAGAATTAGCCGGAATTGACTCGTTAAGCGATAAGGAACGGCAATTAGTCTTAAGAAGACCACAATTGGATGCTGTTCGCGCCACCGTTAAAGCAGCGAAAGCTTCCGTCAACCAAGCAGAAACAAATGTTACAAGAACTACTATCAAAGCTCCTTTTGATGCCCATGTGATAAGCCAAAATGTGACCGAAGGGTCTCAAGTAGCACCGGGAGATAACTTAGGGCGCTTGGTAGGTTCCGATTATTATTGGGTAACTGTTACTGTTCCGGTTTCTCAATTAAAATGGCTCACTTTCCCCGACACCGATTCTGAAAAAGGATCTATAGTAAAAATAAAGCACACAACAGCCTGGGATAAAGACACCTATCGAATAGGCTATTTAAACAAACAGATAGGTGCATTAGACAATCAAACTCGTTTGGCGAGAGTTTTGGTAAAAGTACCAGACCCCTTAGGTTATGAATCAGATTCTAATCTGCCTAAATTAATAATAGGTTCTTTTGTTGAAGCTCATTTAGAATCTAAAATCATAGAAGATATAGTTCGGTTAGATAGAGGCTATGTTCGCAGCAATCAAACTGTTTGGGTTATGGACGAAGGAAAATTAAGCATTCGGAAAGTAGATATAGTACTCACTGATTCAAAATACGCCTATATCCGCTCAGGATTAGAGGACAATGAAAAAATAGTCACAACCAATTTAAGTACTGTAGCCGAAGGCATTGCCTTGCGAAATGAAGAAAGTGATTCCATTCAAGAAACAACTCAAAACAAAAGTAAAGAGGAGCAATAATCGTGGAGGATAATCAAGAAAAAAAAGTGAGGAAAGAAGGAGCTATTGGGTATATGGCCAGGAATTCCATTATTGCAAATTTAATCATGATCCTCTTAATTGGCGGTGGTATTTGGACGATGTTCAATATTCAAAAAGAGGTTTTCCCGCAGTTTCAGCTTGACTTTGTTGAAGTAAATGTGGTATATCCAGGGGCAGCACCTGCCGAAGTAGAGCAAGGTATCTTATTACCTGTAGAAGAAGCCATACGCGGCATACAAGGTATTAAAGAAATTGTTTCTACCGCTAATGAGGGTTCTGGTGAAATTCTTATTGAATTAGTAGCTGGCACCGACCGGATGAAAGCTTTTCAAGATATTGATCAAGCAGTTAACCGCATTCGTACTTTTCCAGACGATATAGAGCAACCTCAAGTGGCACTTCAGTCTAGACAGCGAGATGTTATGCAAATTAGCCTCTACGGAAATGTAGACATCACAGCCTTACGAAACCTTACCGAACGTTTACGAAACCGTCTTTTAAGTAACGATGAAATTACACAAGTTGAAATAGGAAACGTACCTGATTACGTCACCCACATTGAAATACCAAGGCACAATTTACGGCAATACAACCTTACATTAGGGCAAGTAGCCGATATTGTTGCGCAATCTAGTGAGGATGTACCTGCCGGAGCCGTAGAAACACAAAGTGAAGAGATTTTATTGCGAATGAAAGAACGCAAGCAATGGGCGGAGGAGTTTGGAGATATTACCATACTATCCTCTAATTCTGGAGCTCGAGTAACCCTCTCTGAAATTGCTACCATAACGGATGGTTTTGAAGAAACTGGCTTTCATGGTCAGTTTAATCAAACTCCATCCATCGACTTAGAAATTTTTCGCATAGGAGACCAATCTCCTTTAGATATTGAAGAAAAGGTGAAAGAGATCATGGAGGATTTTCAGTTGCCTCCGGGTGTGCAATATCGTATTGATAGTAACCGTGCAGAAGACTATCGGGAACGTCTTTCACTCTTAACTGAAAATGGAGTGCTTGCAATTATCATCGTCCTAGTGATACTTACTTTATTTTTAGAGTATCGGCTTGCCTTTTGGGTAATGATTGGGATGACTATTTCCTTTATAGGGGGTGTTATTTTGCTTCCGCTTATAGGCATCAGTATCAATATGATTTCCATGTTTGGATTTTTAGTAGTATTAGGTATTGTGGTAGATGATGCGATTGTAGTAGGTGAAAACATCTACGAATACCGACAAAAAGGATTACCCTTTATGAAAGCCGCCATTAAAGGGACAAAAGATGTGTCAAAACCGGTTACCTTTAGTATTATCACTACTATTGTGGCATTTATACCGCTTTTATTTATGCCTGGTGAAACAGGGAAATTTTGGCAACCCTTACCCGCTGTAGTGATTGTTATTCTAGCAGTTTCACTTTTAGAAGCTTTGTTTATTCTGCCTTCACACTTAGGGCATCTTTCAGAAAAAAAGAAAAAGAAAAAATGGGTATTGCGTTTAGAAAAAGGACAACAATATTTTTCAAATGGTCTTACACGTTTTGTTGACACACACTATCGCCCATTTTTAGATAAATGTCTTAAATATCGATATATCACATTGTCAATTGCAGTAGCGCTACTATTAGTAGTGGGAGGTTATGGCTACAGCGACCATATGGGAATGATTATGATGCCCGAGGTAGCAGCAGATGAAATAGAAGCTGGCGTACGACTTCCGGTAGGTACAACGCCAGACCAAGCTGCTAAAGTAGCTGAAGAGATTACAAAGTCTACGCAACAAATGTTTGAAGACCACAATCTATACGAAGCTGCTGAAGGGATTAAAACTAACGTACGCGGTCAAAATTTTATCGATGTAGAAATTGTAATGCTTCCGCCCGATGACCGCGATATGACAGCTAGAGAAATGATTGCTATTTGGCGTGATAACATTGGGGATATTGAAGGAGTGGATCAAATAACTTTTGAAGCAGAAAGAGGTCCTGGCGGAGCCAGTCAAGCAATTAGTATAGATTTAAGTCATACCGACGTTGAAACGTTAGAACGTGCCAGCAAAGCTTTTTTTGAACGGATGGAAGCATATGACAACACAAGAGATGTGAGTGATAATTACAACAAGGGAAAACTTCAATACGACTTCAAACTACTACCGGAAGGCAGAAACCTTGGTCTCACTTCTAATGAAGTAGGGCGACAAGTTAGAGATGCTTTTTACGGAGCATTAGCAATACGCCAATTAAGAGGTATTAATGAAATTGAAGTTCGCGTTAAATTACCTTTAGAAGAACGTAAAAATTTACAAAACCTAGAGAACTTCTTAATCCGTACCCCTGATAGTGTAGAAGTTCCGTTATTCGACGTGGTAACAGTTAGTCAACGAGAGGCTTTTACTAGTATAAACCGCCGGGATGGACGCCGTGTCATTAACGTAGGTATGGATGTGGAACCTTCAAATGCAGTAGGGCGCGTATTAGCTTCTATTAATAATGAAGTGTTACCACAACTTCGTGCTGATTACCCTGGTATTACATGGACCTTTGAAGGAAGTCAAGCCGATATGAGAGAGTCCACACAATCTCTGTGGAGTGGGTTTTCTTTAGCTATGATGATTATGTATGCGTTATTAGCTATTGCCTTTAGCAGTTACACACAACCTTTAATCGTCATGACGGCTATTCCTTTTGGAGTTGTAGGTGCCGTGATTGGACATATTCTTTTAGGATACGATCTTTCCATTGTTAGTTTAATGGGAGTGATTGCTTTATCTGGAGTGGTTGTAAACGATTCGCTTATAATGATAGATTATGCAAATAAAAAACGAAAAGATCATTCTATATATGAATCGATTCATGAAGCTGGACTGCGCCGTTTTCGGCCTATTTTATTGACTACCTTAACCACTTTTGGAGGATTAACGCCTATTATTTTAGAAACGTCTAGTCAAGCGTTTCATTTAATTCCGATGGCCATTTCATTAGGTTTTGGGATTGTTTTCGCCACATCGATTATTTTAGTAATTGTACCGTGTTTGTATTTAGTTTTGGAAGATGCCGTACTATACATTCAAAAAGGAAAAACAGTGGAGCGAAAAAAATAATTACAGAACTAAAAAAGCTACCCTTTTTGGGTAGCTTTTAAAAATATATAAAAGGTTTTACTTACGCACTAATAGCATCATCTACTACTACTTGTGCTACATTATTATAATGAAACAACTGCGATTTATAAAACCGTGATTCTTTTTCACCTTTCTCTAGGCATCCCTTTAAAGTTTCTTCTAAATTACTATATGATATATTAGTCGTTGCTAGTTGGTTAATAGTATATAAAGAACGAGGAGAGTGATCTACAATAGCACCACCATATAAAGTAATGGTTTTTCTATCCCTATCAATTAGTACCGAAGCAGCATTAAAAAAGAACTTCAATAATGACTTCTGAAAGCTATAAAATTCAGGATTTAATTGTGAATCTACAACGCAACTTTTCTTAATAAGTTTACGCATTTCTTCGTGAATAATTTGATCTTGATTTTTCATAGTATATCAATTTATATGTTAAATATAGCTATAGAAAAGAATAGACACTTGAAGTTAACAGCAGTTTAGCGTTATTTTAACCTGATAAAAATCAATCTGTTAATATTTTAAGAAGAAATGAAAGTTATTGTTCAGTTTCTAATCCTTGTTCATCCCAAGAAGTAATCCCCCCTTGTAGATCGTACACTTTAGTAAAACCGTTTTCTTCAAGAATCTTTGCCGCACGGGCACTTCGTCCACCACTTCGGCAATAGACATACACAGGCTTTGTTTTGTCTAAGTCCTTAATCTTTTCTTGAAAATCAGCATCTGTTACACAGATGTTTTGAGCATCTTTTAAATGGCTAACACCAAACTCTTCTGTGGTGCGTACATCTACCAACTGACTTTGCTCATCGCTTTCCATAGTTTCTAAAAAGTGGTGAGGATCCATTACCTCAACTCTGCTAGAATTATTTTGACCGCACGAAACGACTAGGATTAACAAACTAAATATAGGTAGTAAAATATAATTTTTCATGATAAAGTTTTAAGAAACGGTTTCGCCTTCCCATTCGGTAATACCTCCTAATAGATTATAGCAATTTTCGAAACCTTGCGACTTTAAAATAGCACAGGCTTGAGCACTTCGGGCGCCAGAACGGCAATACACATAATAATTTTTTGAAGCATCCAACTGCTGTAGCTTCTCCATAAATTTTGGCGGATTCTGAATGTCCATCTGTTTAGCATTGGGTATATGCTTTTCAGCTACTTCTTCGTCCGTGCGGACATCTAAAATCTGTGCATTATCGTCTTCGGTAAGCTTTTCGCTCCACTCTTGTTGGCTTAAATCCATCGGTTTTAATTTTTTGTAAAAATAATGATTCTCATTGCTATAGACGCAAAAAAATTAAAAACGTTACAGGTTTTGATATAAAGTGCATTAAGGGTTTAAAAAAATGCTAATGATAAAACCCGATTACATTATGTAATCGGGTTTATAAAAACACAAGGTTATATTTTACTGCTTTACAGTACAACCAATAGCTTTTGTTTCGGTTACGGTTACTTCTTTTCCAGCCAATAATTCGTTTACTGCATTTGCTAAAAATCGATCTTTTACCGCCTCGGCATTACGCACATTATCGTCAATGGCTCCAATGTATTTTACTATGTTTTTGTCATTCTCTTTTTTCAAAAGGTATACGTGTGGTGTTTTGGTCGCGCCGTATTTTGCATAAATAGTTTGGCTTTCGTCATACAAATATGGAAAGGTAAATCCAGCTTCTTTTGCTTTTTCTTGCATTAACTCGTAGGTATCGTCTGGTTGCACTTCTGGATTATTAGGATTAATGGCAATTACAGGATAGCCTTTGCCTTTAAACTCTTGGTCCAAAGCAACCATACGCTCTTCACTTGCGACTGCAAATGGACAGGTGTTACACGTAAAAATCACAACAAATCCTTTTGCATCTGGATAGTCAGATAAGGAAACCATATCGCCATCAACATCTTTTAATTTAAAATCGGTTGCTTGGTCACCAATTGTATAGCCTTTAGCATTTTCAACTTCTGCAGGCGTAGCCATCGCAACTTCTTCATTTTTATGAGTGGCAACTTCCTCTTGATTTTTATTTTCGTTTTTACAACTGCCTAATCCAATTAATAAGAAGGCTATTATGGCCATAGGCAAGTATTTTGATACTGTTTTCATTGTGTTATTGCTTTATAGTAGTTTTTGTATTTCAGTTTTTAACTCTTCATAGGTAAACGATTTTTCGTAAAAAGTACGACTATCATTTTTATAAATTACCGTGGCAGGAATAGCGCCACTCCATTTTTCGGAAACTTGCGGAATCCAGCTATTGGCATCAGCATCGTCCAGCAAAACAATTTCAGAATGTAATTTATTCTTTTTTATAAAAGGAACCACCTGACTCTGCACCTTATTAGGAAAGTCTAAACTTGCCAAGATTACTTTTACTTTTTTATCGGCATATTCTCTATTGATTCTTTCAAAATACGGCAACTCTTTTACACAGGGCTTACACCACGTGGCCCAAAAGTTAACTACGTAGGTAGTATCATTGCTTTTCTGAAGTATTTTTTTCTGAAATGCTTCAAAATCATAGGAAGGTATTCTAACCGAAATTGGTTCTTCTTTCTTCTCATCTTTAGCTAAACTTTGAATGTCTTCAGAAACCTCCTCCGAAAGTTCGACTCTTGGTTCCGTCTTCTTTTTATCATCTGCACAAGCTTGAAGTATCAATATTAACAGTAGTAATGCTATTTTTTTCATGGTCGAAATATATTCAAAGTAATTGATTGTCAGTTTTCTTTTAACGTTTATTTCACGCAACATATTTCCAATCTTTCAAAATTAAAAGTCATTCTTTTCAGCATTAGTTTTTGTTAAAATTTGTTAAACTATTATTTCGTTTGAATTAAACGCATACATTTGTATGCACAACAATTGTATATACAATTATGGAAATTGAAGATGTAATAAAGACAAAAAAACCTATGGAAATCACCTCTAAAACGGTGATTAATATAGCTTATACTTCTCGGGTTATAGAAATGGCTACTTCGGTTTTTAAAGATTTCAACCTTACCAATCAACAGTATAATGTACTACGTATTTTAAGGGGCCAAAAAGGAAAACCAGCCAACTTATCTACGCTACAAGAACGTATGATTGACCGCAATAGCAACACGACGCGGTTAGTAGACAAATTGATTCAAAAAAAATTAGTGACCCGAAAGGTTTGTCCCGAAAATCGAAGAAAAATAGAAATTCTTATTACTGAAAAAGGTTTGTCTGTTTTAAAAGAATTAGACCCTATTATCACGGAAGCAAATCAAAATGTTGTCAAAAACTTAAATACTGAAGAACTAGAAACTTTAAATAATCTATTAGATAAATTAAGAAACGATGAGTAAATACCTTGAAAATTTAAACTGGCGATATGCCACCAAAAAGTTTGACACCACAAAAAAAATAAACGATACAGATTTAGAGTTTCTAAAAGAAGCGATGCAGTTATCGGCTTCTTCGTACGGACTTCAGCCATATGAAATTTTAGTAATTGAAAATAACGAACTTCGAGAAAAGCTTAAACCAGCTGCATGGAATCAATCACAAATTACCGATGCTTCTCATCTAATTGTAATTGCTAATAAAGTAGGTTTTGGAGATGAACTAATCGATTCATACATAGAAAATGTTAGTGCCGTGCGTGAGCTTCCTTTGGAAAGTTTATCAAATTTTTCAAGTTTCATGAAATCTAAAATTGGTGAGTTCTCTATTGAACAAAAAGCTCAGTGGGCGCAAAACCAAAGCTACATTGTTTTAGGAAACCTTCTTTCAGCAGCTGCCGAAATTAAAGTGGACGTTTGCCCTATGGAAGGATTTGATGCCAAAGTCTTCAATGACATTCTTGGACTAGATAAAAAAGGCTTGAACACAGCTGTTATAGCAACAATAGGCTACCGAAGCGAAGAAGATGAGACACAACACAACCTAAAAGTAAGAAAAGAAAAAGAAGAATTATTTACTACTATTTAACTTAAAAAAATTGCTATGAAAAAGAAAACAATTTTAAAATCAGTATTAATCTTGGCTGTCGCAGCAGGCACAGCCGCATTTACATCAACTATGGAAAAGAAAATAGATATTTCAGAAAGTTCAATTGAATGGAAAGGAAAAAAAGTATTAGGCTCACATACTGGGACTATTAATTTACAAGATGGCCATCTTGAAATGGAAGGAGACCAATTAACGGGCGGAAAATTCACTGTAGATATGACTTCCATTACCGTAACAGACCTTAAAGGAGAAGATAAAGGAAAATTAGAAGGTCACCTAAAAAGTGATGACTTTTTTGGAGTGGAAAATCATCCCACAGCTCAATTGGTTATCAATAATGCCACTAAAGACGGAAATACCTATACCGTAACCGGCGATATCACCATAAAAGGTAAAACAGAACCTGTAACCTTTGATTTAATCATGGGTGAAAGTGCTGCAACGACTAGTTTTAAAATAGACCGTACTAAATTTGGTGTACGCTATGGTTCGGGTAGTTTCTTCGATAACTTGGGTGATAATACCATCTCTAACGATTTCACCTTAGATGTAACCTTAAAATTTTAAGCATTGGTTGTTTGTGGATTACAACTTTCATTTCTATCTTTGAAATCATAAGTTTATGAACACAAACAAACAACATACCTGGTGGCATATTTTACACACGTAGCACATCGTGAGTAAAAGCACCATGGTACTTAAATAAAACCAAAGGCTTGTCTTTCACGACAAGCCTTTTTTGTTTACAACATATTATGAAATATCACTTAAAAACACATTCAAAAAAATTATTAGCAGACACGTTAACGCCGGTTTCGGTGTATTTGCGGCTGCGGGACAAATTTCCTAATAGTCTTTTGTTAGAGTCCAGTGACTATCACGCCAACGATAATAGTTTCAGTTACATTTGCTGCAACCCCATTGCTTCGATTAAAATAGCAAATGGAGTGATTACGCAACAATTCCCAGACGGAAAAGAAGCCGAAATCACCATTAATCCTGAAACAAACGTACCCGCTATCCTTGATAAATTTGCTGCTTCTTTTTCTTCCGAAGAAAACGATTTAAAATTTATCAATAACGGTTTGTTCGGATATATGGCTTACGATGCTGTTCAGTATTTTGAAAATATTGACATGACGAAAAAAGAGGAAACACTTGAAATGCCCGATGTGTACTATGCCGTGTATCAAAACATCATAGCAATCAATCATTTTAATAACGAAGCCTATCTATTTGCACATTGTTACGAAACAGAAAACAACATTCCACAACTGGAGCAATTGCTAAAATCTAAAAATTTTGCTGAGTATCCATTCAATACGCAAGGCGAACCAAAAACAAATATTGACGATGAAGGCTTTAAAGAATTGGTGAGAAAATGTAAAGAACATTGCGCACGTGGCGATGTATTCCAGATTGTACCCAGCAAACGGTTTTCACAAACTTTTACGGGAGATGAATTTAATGTATACCGTGCGCTACGAAGTGTAAACCCATCCCCCTATCTCTTTTACTTTGACTACGGAAACTTTAAAATCTTCGGAAGCTCGCCAGAAGCACAATTGGTTGTAAAAGGGGATGTTGCCGAAATTCATCCCATTGCCGGAACCTTTAAAAGAACCGGTAATGATGAACAAGACGCCGAATTAGCGAAACAACTTTCTGCAGACGAAAAAGAAAATAGTGAACATGTGATGTTAGTCGATCTGGCTCGAAATGACTTAAGCCGTCATGGAACCAACGTAACGGTTGATACGTATCGGGAAGTTCAGTTTTTCTCGCATGTAATCCATTTGGTAAGTAAAGTAACCGCCAACAAACATAAGGAAACGCCTACTATGCAAGTGGTGGCCGATACCTTTCCGGCCGGCACGCTAAGTGGCGCTCCCAAACACAAAGCCATGCAGTTACTGGAACAATACGAAAATAGAAGCCGTGAGTTTTATGGTGGTGCGATTGGGTTTATGGATTTCAGCGGAAATTTCAACCACGCCATCATCATCCGTTCGTTTCTAAGTAAAAACCACACCTTACATTATCAAGCGGGAGCCGGAGTGGTTTCAGAAAGTAAAGAAGAAAACGAATTACAAGAAGTGTATAACAAATTAGGTGCTTTAACAAAAGCCTTGAAATTAGCAGAGAAAATTTAATATGAGAATATTAGTAATTGATAACTACGATAGTTTTGTGTACAATTTAGTGCATTATCTGGAAGAATTAGACTGTGAAGTCACCGTAAAAAGAAACGACAGGTTTACCATAGAAGAAGTGGAACAGTACGATAAAATACTTTTGTCCCCAGGACCCGGCGTACCCGATGAAGCAGGATTGTTAAAAAAGATAATTGAGGTGTATGCTGCCAAAAAACCTATCTTAGGGGTTTGTTTAGGGCAACAAGCCATTGGCGAAGTTTTTGGTGGGACTATCAACAACTTAAGTGAAGTGTTTCACGGCGTTGCAACCAAAGCTTCAATTCTAGTGGATGACGAACCGCTTTTTAAAGATCTAGGTGATGAAATTGAAATAGGTCGCTACCACTCGTGGGTTGTTAATAAAGAAGATTTACCGGAAGTATTAGAAATTACATCGGTAGATTCCAACGGACAAATTATGTCGCTACGCCACAAGTTGTATGATGTTCGTGGCGTACAATTTCATCCCGAGAGTGTCTTGACGCCTAAAGGGAAAGAGATCATAAAAAATTGGGTGGAAAGCTAATTGTAGTGAGTAGTGAGTAGTGAGTAGTGAGTAGTGAGTAAAAAATATTATTTTAGTATTACCAATGAAAAAAATCTTAATCGCTCCTTTTGTATTTTTAATTCAGGTGTATCAACAGGTGATATCTCCACTCACGCCTTCCACATGCCGCTACACACCGACTTGTTCACATTATAGTGTAGAAGCCTTAAAACGACACGGATTGCTTAAAGGTGGCTGGCTGGCTATAAAACGCATCGCTAGTTGCAATCCTTGGGGTGGTTCTGGTTATGATCCTGTTCCGCCAAAAAAAGAAAGACCGTAGCGTTTGTATAGCTATTGGATTTTCTATCTTTACAATCGCACACGTACTCTTTTAAATGACTGAAATTAAAAAGGTACGTTATATAAAACATACTACATGACACAATTTTTAGCTTTCACCTGGGACCCTTCTCAAGGGATCGATCTTGGTTTTTTTGTTATCCGTTATTACAGTTTAATGTTTGTAGTCGCCTTTACACTGGGGTGGTTTATTATGAAACGGATATTTAAAAATGAAAACATTTCAGAAGAAAAACTAGACAGCCTTTTTATTTACACAGTTATCGCAACGCTTTTAGGAGCACGTTTAGGGCACGTAATTTTTTATCAAACTGAACTTATTTGGCAAGACCCTCTTTCGGTATTGCTTCCTATTCGTACCGTACCAGAGTTTGAGTTCACCGGTTTCCAAGGGCTTGCTAGCCACGGAGCGGCTATTGCTATTATTATTGCCATGTTTATGTACAGTAAAAAGGTGATTAAAAAACCCGTGCTATGGATTTTAGACCGAGTAGTAATTGCCGTAGCTTGTGGTGGTATTTTTGTACGTATTGGTAATTTTATCAATTCTGAAATAATAGGAAAACCTACTAACGGCGACTTTGGTGTTATCTTTAAACAGTTAGGAGAAACTTTTCCGCGCCACCCAGCGCAGTTGTACGAAGCGGGAGGTTATATTTTGGTATTCCTTATCCTTTGGTTTATCTACTGGAAAACAGATAAACGAAAGTACTTAGGGTATATTTTCGGGCTGTTTTTGATCCTACTTTGGACCGTTCGCTTTTTAGTAGAATTTGTAAAAGAAGCCCAAGTGGAAAACCGTGCCGAATGGGCGCTTAACACCGGACAATGGCTAAGTATTCCTTTTATTTTAATAGGTATCTATTTAATGGTACAATCGGCTAAACGAAGATATCCGAAAGAAGCATAAATTTTACTGTCATCCCGAAGGAGGCACGACGAGGGATCTCATCTGAGTGAATAACTACACGTAATTAATAGGATGTGATTTCTCTTTACAGTCGAAATGACTACAAACAATATCTCATGAAAAAAGCAATCATACTGCTACTTAGCATCACCTTAACGGGTGCTATTTTTAGCTGCAAAGACAAAACAAGCGAACAAAAAAGCATTACCAAAGAAGTTTCCTTCACTAAAGAAGGCGAACTGACCTTAAAAGAGGCTAAAACCGACTCTATTATTACTACGTTGGATATAGAAATTGCCGACGACGAATATCAAACTCAAACCGGCTTAATGTATCGCAAAGGCATGGGCGATAACCAAGGGATGCTTTTTGTATTCGAAGACTCACGCCCGCGATCATTTTATATGAAAAATACTGAGTTTAGTATAGACATTATTTATATAAACAGTGACAAGGAAATTGTTAGCATCCAAAAAAACGCCAAACCCATGGACCCAACTTCCCTACCTTCTCAAGGTGCCGCCCAATATGTGCTGGAAGTAAACGCGGGTCTTAGCGATACGTGGGAATTGGAAAAAGGAGATGTTGTGGGGTGGACGACAAATAACTAATTTCATTAATTATTGGGTTACCCTCATAACTCTTGTATTTTAAATGAATGTTGAAAATTGTTAATAATCATTTCTAACAAACTATTAATAAATAGTTAATTTTATACAATGACATTTTGGGATATCATAAGTATAATTTCTTCTATAATTGGAATCATAACCTTTTTCGGGATTGATTTTCATCATCTACCCTTTTTAAAAAATTCATATTTAAATTCGGTACCTATAACAACTAATTGATTTACAGGTTACTAAAATATAAAATTTTTTTAAATAAATCAGTTAAACTTCGAATTCAGGATTAAGATAAAATATCTTTAAGCATTGAAACTAAATTTAACTTCTACAGAACCATAACGTAAGTACGGAAACTAACCTCTAACCATCTTATGATCAAAGGCCACTAATCCCAAGTTAAATAAATTTATAAACTAAACTAGCTAATTTAGACCCAAGAAAGCCCATCTTCTCATTTGAAAAGACGGGCTTTTTTATAGTTCCGAAGAAACTAGAAACCTTATTTTTTAAGAGCTTCTGGTGTTTCTTCTTCCTCTTCTTCTTTTTTCTCAGTAAGATCAATTCCTCTTTTCTTAACCGTATCGTAGAATACTGGTGTTGCGATGAACAGCGATGAGTAGGTACCTACTACAACCCCAACCATCAAGGCGAAAATTAATCCACGGATAGATTCTGCACCTATAAGGAATATCGATAACAATACAATTAGCGTAGTAACCGAGGTGTTTAACGTACGACTTAACGTACTGTTTAATGCACTGTTAATAATACGGTTCATCTTCCAACTGTTATGCTCATTAAAGAATTCCCGGATACGGTCAAACACAACCACGGTATCATTCAGCGAGTACCCGATTACTGTCAAGATCGCGGCAATGAACGATTGGTCAATCTCCATATTAAACGGCATAAATTTATAGGTAAGTGAGAAGATACCCAACACGATCAATACATCGTGGAATACTGCCGCAACAGCACCTAAACTGAATTGCCATTTTCTAAATCGTAGTAATATGTATAAAAACACGACAATCAACGATCCCAATACGGCCCAGAATGAGTCCCTTTTAATATCATCGGCAATCGTTGGACTTACTTTGTAGTATTCCATTCTACCAACTTCTTTTCCTTCGTCGTCAGCTTTAAACGTTTCGTAAGTCATCCCAGAAGGTAAGTTTGGTTGCAAGCCTTCAAATAACATTTGTTCAATTTCTTGATCCACTTCCGCATTGGCTTCATCTACCTTATACTTCGTAGTGATTTTAAGTTGATTATCACTACCATAGGTTTTTGCTTCAGCACTTCCAAAAACTTCGATTAAATCGTTTTCGATGTTTTTGGCATCCACTGTTTTATCAAAACGCACAGTATAAGTACGTCCTCCCACAAAGTCAACACCTTGGTTTAACCCGTTAGTGAATAACGATATCAAACTGATTGTAACTAAAATACCTGAAATGATAAAAGCCACTTTACGTTTTCCTAAGAAGTTAATATTTACATTCTTAAATAGGTTTTTAGTAGCCCCTGTAGAACACGTTAGCGGTTTTCCGTTTTTAGCATACATATCAACAAACAATCGAGTAATGAAGATTGCCGTAAACAAGGAAGTAAGAATACCTATTAATAAGGTAGTCGCAAAGCCTTGTATAGGCCCTGTACCAAATACCAATAATATTAAACCGGTTAACCCAGTTGTAATATTGGCATCGAGAATAGATGACAATGCATTGTTAAAACCATCTTTAATGGCATCGCGTTGTGCTTTTCCTTTTGCGAGTTCTTCCCTAATTCGCTCAAATATAAGTACGTTCGCATCTACCGAAATACCAATAGTCAATACAATACCAGCAATACCAGGCAACGTTAACACGGCTCCAAGTCCTGCTAAAATTCCGAAAATAAACAAGATGTTCACGACCAAAGCAATATCCGCAAAAGCACCGGCTTTACCATAGTAAAAGATCATCCAAATTAATACAAAAGCCAAGGCAAGTACAAATGATAGAATCCCGCTACTAATAGCTTCCTGCCCTAGTGTAGGTCCTACTACTTCCGATTGGATAATATCAGCAGATGCTGGTAGTTTACCTGCACGTAATACGTTTGCTAAATCCTGTCCTTCCGTAATGGAAAAGTCTCCTGTAATCTGGCTACTTCCACCTGCAATAGGCCCTGTAGTAACGCCTGGGGCAGAATACACAATGTTATCAAGCACAATAGCTATCTGACTTTGGTTTTTATATGCTTCGCCGGTTAATTCTTCCCAAGCTCGGGCTCCTTTTCCGTTCATTTGCATAGAAACGGCTACTTGCCCTCTTTGGTCGTAGGTTTGACTTGCATCGGTCACCACACCACCAGCAATCGGTGGTTCATTGTTTCGGTTTCCTTTAATTGCATATAATGAGGTTACTTCCCCTAAATCTTCTACTTGACTCTCTGTTGGAAGTCCCCAAACAAATTTTGCATAACGGTATTCATTAGGTAATAAAGATTTTACTTGCGGCATACGCAAATAGCTATTAATTGCTGCAGTATCTTTTACTTCAAACGTAGCCAATATTGGGCTTCCCTGAAATCCAGGAGAAACCATTTTATCTAATATCGGGTTTTCTTCAGCTGTTTCTTCTACATCTTCTCCACCCAATAATTTACTAATATCATCCTCATCGGTAGCCGTTGTATCTTGAGCTACTTCTGTAGAATCGTTTTCTGTGGAAGCTTCTGCCTGCTCTGAAGCATTTGAAGAATCTCCCGTCTGGGCAGTTTCTTCTTTCTCTGAAACATCACTTCCTTTTAATGCTTTTACTTTTTCATTGGCTTGAGATAAAAAGCCTGCCATATCATCAAACTTGTAAACATCCCAGAACTCTAACTGTGCTGTACTCTGTAGTAGTTTAGTAACACGCTCTACATCTTTAGCCCCTGGTAATTCTACCAAAATACGTCCAGAGTTTCCTAAACGCTGTAAATTAGGTTGCGTCACCCCAAACTTATCAATACGTTTACGTATAACCTCGAATGCTGAAAGGATAGCCTCATCAATCTTTTGCTCCAATACCGACTTTACTTCATCATTGGTCATGGATGCGTTAATATCATCCTCTAAATTTTTATTAAAGAAAATACTAGTAGAAGCTAAAGAATTATCGCCCGGAATGGCTTCAAACGCTTGATAAAAAGACTCTAAATACGTATCCTGACTACTTTTTTGAAGTTCATCAGCGTTATTGAGTGCCTGGTTAAAAGCAGGATCTTTAGAGTTGTTTGCCAACCCACTTAAGATATCTTTAACCGATACTTGAAGAATTACATTAATCCCTCCTTTTAAATCAAGCCCCTTATTAAGCTCTTTGTCTTTTGCTGTATTGTAGTCAATACCAATTATCACAGGATCGCTACCAATTGAATCTAAATAACGAGATTCTGCTGCTTCGCGTTCATCGTGTTGGTTTTCCTGCGTGTATTGGCTTTTCGCAAACGCCTCTGCATCGCCTTCCACCTTGTTTGCAACAAATGTAAATGACAATTGGTATAAACTTACCAAGCCAAATAGTATTGCAAATACTGTAATGAGTCCTTTATTTTGCATTCTTGTACGTGTTTATATAAATTTTAAAACGTGCAAATATAGGTTTTCAATTAAGAAATGCCAATTATTTTCTTTCTAAAAACTTTAACAAATTAATTGAATACAAATCAATATTTTATATGATTGAGTATACAACATATATGATTTTCTTTTTCTAAAAAAAAAGAACCTGTAAATAAAACATCATACTGCCCAATACCTTCTTTTAATTTTCACCAATATTATTCTGAATTCTATTTATAAATGGATGAAGAATATATCAAAAAATCAAACAAGCCCAACATCATACAACCCAGCCACTTATCAAGTTTTATTTAAAAATTTGTTAACTTTTTATTGTTGACAAATTTTTATTATTCTGATAATCAAATTATTAACATTTTTTTCTTGACAACTTTTTATTTTTAAATAGCGTGAAGTGTCATCTATTTTTCTATATTTACACTTTCAAAATTGATTTCTCAACTACAAAAATTAACACATTATATGCAAGTAAAAGCTCCTGCCTCCGCCCCCAAAACCTACACACAAGAAGAAGCCTTTTCTGCTTCATTAAAATACTTTAAAGGAGACGATCTAGCAGCTCGCGTTTGGGTAAACAAATATGCCCTAAAAGATTCTGATGGTAACATCTACGAAAAAACACCTAACGATATGCATCGTCGTATCGCAAAAGAAATTGCTCGCGTTGAGAAGCAATATCCAAACTCGATGACTGAAGACGAGGTGTTCGATCTAATTAAAGGCTTTAAGTATATTGTACCACAAGGAAGTCCCATGGCCGGTATAGGTAACAAATACCAAGTAGGGTCACTTTCTAACTGTTTTGTTATAGGAAACGACGGAAATTCTGATTCCTATGGAGGCATTATGAAAATTGACCAAGAGCAGGTACAGCTTATGAAACGTCGTGGCGGTGTTGGGCATGACCTTTCGCACATCCGACCAAAGGGATCGCCGGTAAAAAATTCTGCTTTAACCTCAACAGGCATTGTTCCTTTTATGGAACGATACTCCAACTCTACTCGCGAAGTTGCACAAGATGGTCGCCGTGGAGCATTAATGCTTTCTGTTTCCATTAACCACCCAGATGCAGAAGACTTCATCGACGCTAAAATGGAACAGGGTAAAGTAACAGGTGCCAATGTTTCGGTGCGTATGGACGATACGTTTATGAAAGCTGTAAAAAACGAAGGTAACTACACTCAAAAATATCCTATCTTCAGCGAGAACCCAAAGTATTCAAAAGATATTGAAGCTAATAAGCTTTGGAAAAAAATTGTACACAACGCTTGGAAATCTGCCGAGCCGGGCATTTTATTCTGGGACACTATCATTAATGAATCGGTGCCAGATTGCTATGCCGACTTAGGTTACAAAACCGTATCGACTAACCCATGTGGAGAGATTCCTTTATGCCCGTATGACTCTTGTCGTTTATTGGCTATCAACTTATTTTCATATGTTGAAAAACCATTTACTGAAAAAGCGAAGTTCAATTTTAAACTATTTAAAAAACACATAGCCGCTGCCCAACGCATTATGGACGATATTATCGACCTAGAGTTGGAAAAAGTAGATGCTATTTTGGCTAAAATCGATGCTGACCCTGAAGGTGCTGAAGTAAAGGCTGTAGAACGAAACCTATGGTTGAATATTAAAAGAAAAGCTGAAGAAGGGCGTCGTACCGGAATTGGCATTACTGCCGAAGGTGATATGCTAGCAGCTTTGGGCATAAAATACGGAAGTGAAAAAGGCGTTGATTTTTCTGTAGAAATTCATAAAACTATTGCTCTTGAAGCATATCGTGCCTCAGTTTATGCTGCTAAAGAACGTGGAGCTTTCGGGATTTTTGATTCAGAAAGAGAAAAAGAAAACCCGTTTATTCTTCGCTTAAAAGAAGCCGATGAAAAACTGTATTACGATATGCTGGAATACGGCCGTCGGAACATTGCACTCTTAACTATTGCTCCAACCGGAACAACTAGTTTAATGACGCAAACTACTTCTGGAATTGAACCAGTATTTTTACCGGTGTATAAACGAAGAAGAAAAGTAAACCCGAACGATAAAGATGCGCGCGTCGATTTTATAGATGAAGTAGGCGACTCTTGGGAGGAATACGTTGTTTTCCACCACCGCTTTAAAGAATGGATGAAAATCAATGGTCACGATACCGATACAAATTACAGCCAAGAAGAATTGAATGAATTAGTGGAGCAATCACCGTATCATCAAGCCACTTCTAACGATGTGGATTGGTTGAGTAAAGTACGTATGCAAGGCGCCGTTCAAAAATGGGTAGACCATAGTATTAGTGTAACCATCAACCTTCCTAATGATGTAGATGAAGAATTGGTGGGTAAATTATATTTAGAAGCTTGGCAAGCTGGCTGTAAAGGAGTTACCGTTTATAGAGATGGGTCTCGTTCTGGTGTATTGATTTCAAATGAAGAGAAAAAAGAGGAAAATCAAGAATCTTTAATTTCTTTCCCCACCAAACGACCTGAAGTTTTAGAAGCCGATGTAGTACGTTTTCAGAACAACAAAGAAAAGTGGATTGCTTTTATTGGCTTGATTGACGATAAACCTTACGAAATCTTTACTGGATTGGCAGATGAAGATGGGATCTTGCTTCCCCGTTGGGCAACAAAAGGATTGATTATAAAAAACCGAAACGAAGACGGAACCTCTCGATATGATTTTCAATATCAAAACAAAAGAGGATACAAAACTACGATTGAAGGGTTATCACATAAGTTTGACCCAGAATATTGGAATTATGCAAAATTAATTTCCAGTACACTTCGTCATGGTATGCCTATTGAAAAAGCGGTAGAGTTAATTAACAGTTTACAATTGGACAGCGAATCAATAAATACATGGAAAAATGGAGTTGCAAGAGCATTAAAACGCTATGTTGAAGACGGAACATTAGCAAGAAAGCAAAAATGTGACAACTGTAATTCTTCTCAGTTAATTTATCAAGAAGGCTGTTTAACATGTAAAGATTGCGGTTCGTCTAAATGCGGATAATTCATTAAAAAATAAATCGTATCTTATTATCATTAAAGCCCCGATATTAAATCGGGGCTTTTTTAATTATCTTTAAAACGTCTAATCATTTTTTAGAATGAAACCTGCATCCTCCATTTTAATAAAACAAGTTCAATCAAAATCTGTACTTGAACTTCAAAAGATTGCCAAAGAAACGTTTTTCGAGACGTATGCTTCGGAAAATACCAAGGAAGATATGGATGCTTATTTAGCTAAAAACTTCAACACCGAACACCTACAAAGAAGTATAATAAACCCAGATTCGTTTTATTATTTTGCGATGAATCACCAAGAGGTTATTGGCTATTTAAAGGTAAATCAAGGTAGTGCTCAAACAGACAATAAACTTCCTGATGCGCTGGAAATAGAACGCATCTACATCCTATCAAAGTTTCAAAGAAAAGGAGTAGGAAAGCTTTTACTGAAGAAAGCCGTAGAAAAAGCACAGTCATTCAATATAAAAACACTTTGGTTAAGTGTCTGGGATAAAAACCAAAAAGCTATCTATTTTTATAAAAATCAAGGGTTTAAAGCGTTTGACAATCAGTTTTATTGGGTTGGCACCGACAAACAGACCGATGTGTTAATGAAACTGGAATTAGATTTCTGATTAAAATTTCAGAAAAAGATAAAAAAAACCGCCTCAATTGAGACGGTTTTTTTATTCTTGAATGGTTTACAATTCTAGTAAACCATTAGTTTTACTAACGCCTTCAGCGCTTTCTTTTAAATGGTCCTTTTCAGCATCGGTCAATTCTATATCAACAATTTTTTCGATACCGTCACGGCCTAATACTACTGGCACACCGATACAAAGATTGTTTAAACCGTATTCTCCTTCTAACAAGGTAGAACAAGGGAATATTTTTTTCTGGTCGCAAGCGATGGCCTGTACCAATCCGCTTACGGCAGCTCCAGGAGCATACCAAGCCGAAGTACCCAATAATTTAGTAAGGGTTGCGCCTCCAACTTTGGTATCTTCTTTTACTTGGTTTAATCTATCTTCAGAAATAAATTCGGTTACTGGCACACTGTTTCTTGTCGCTAAACGTGTTAAAGGCACCATACCTTTATCACTGTGACCGCCAATCACCATACCGTCAACATCACTAATAGGAGCACCTAATGCTTCAGCTAAACGGTACTTAAAACGAGCGCTATCTAAAGCACCACCCATACCAATAATTCGGTTTTTTGGAAGGTCGGTTGTTTTGTGCACCAAATACGTCATCGTATCCATTGGGTTACTTACCACAATGATAATGGTATTTGGAGAATGCTTTACTAGATTAGAAGAAACATCTTTTACAATTCCAGCATTGATACCAATTAACTCTTCACGAGTCATTCCTGGTTTTCTAGGAATACCACTTGTAATCACACAAATATCACTATCTGCTGTTTTACTGTAATCTCCTGTTGTACCCACTACACGTGTATCGAATGCATTTAAGGAAGCTGTTTGCATTAAATCCATTGCTTTTCCTTCGGCGTAGCCCTCTTTAATGTCTAAAAGAACTACTTCACTTGCAAAATTTTTAATGGCAATATATTCGGCACAACTTGCGCCTACTGCACCTGCTCCTACTACTGTAACTTTCATTATATGTTGTTTTTGAATGAATGATTTATTTGAAACGAGAATTGAATAATTCTTGTTGCGCAAAAATACAATTATCTCATTTAAAATATGATAAGAAAGGGTTAAATATAAGGGAACAAGGATTCTATTGCTCGCATTAGATGAAACTGCAACAATAAATTAATTCAAATGAAAGCCATAAAAACCAAGAACCACAACGGTATTTTTGTCGTGGTTCTTGGTTCTATTTATCTTGTTTCTTTTTAGTCATTTAAACTGAAAAAGAGAAAACGCTTTAGAAAAACATGAGCGTATTAAATTCCGAAGTGTACCCCAGCTGTAACTGTATTAAATTCTGAAAAATTATAATCGGCGTGCAAGCCGAAAAAACCTAATTTTAATTTAGCGCCTATAGTTCCTTTAACCCCTGAAACTTTTGTCCGTACCGAAAAAGGATCTGTAAACTCACTAGTGTCTTCTACTAAAGGAATACCATCGGCTACTCTGTAGGTCCCAAGGACATCAAAATCTGATGTTCCGGTAACGTAACCAACACCTCCATACACATTAAAAACCGGTAGTTTAGTTGATGCCTGCAATTGAAACAACCAACTGTTTTGCTTGACATCAAATTGCTGGTTTTCACCAGTTACAATACTATCATCTGTAAAATCGTAATTTCCACTAAGGTTATTATAGCTTACCAATCCTGAAATAGCAACCGGAAAGACAGATTCTGCAGGCAGCCATTGTGTGAATTCATGCTGTAACCCCACGCCAAAAAGACCTGTTTTTACATCTTCACGTTCTATCTTTGGAAAGTAGCGCACTTTTAATTCCGTGGCTTTAAAAACCCCAAACCGAGCTTGTAAAAAAGCAGTGGGTAAAAAATCTAAGTTAGCAGAAGCCAATCCCTGCGGAAGTGAAAACTCAACTTCTTCTGTGAATGTTCCTGTCTCATCTTGAACTTCGGCATACACTATTATATCTGGATTATTTTCACCAAAAGCCGTAGCAACTTGTTTTACCGTACTTGCATCCCTAAAATAAAGGTTGTTATAATCGGCTGTGTTTAATGTAAAACTTTTGTTCTCATCTTTTACAAACGAAACATTTCCAACTACAGAAATTTCAAATCGCAGTGGTTTTTTTACTTCAGCTGATTGTATCCAACCATTTGCAGTATTATAAATCATCCCCTCGGCAGCTGGAGTAATATATTCTGTTGCAAATCGCTGTGCATCTTCAATTCCGGCAGCTAATAAATCTTCTAAATTTTCCTGAGAAAGGGTTGGCAAACTCACCAACAAGCCAATCAAAACTACAACATGCTTCATAACTTTTATGTTTAAATATCTTCAAGTTTATCGTTTACTTGGAAGCACAACAATTTCTACTCTTCGGTTTTGTTCTCTTCCTTCTTCGGTTGTATTGTCCGACACAGGATTGCTTTCTCCATAGGCTTTGGTAGTTATAGAATCAGCAATAATCCCATTCTTCACCAAAAAACCTTTCACTTCTTGTGCTCTTTTTTCTGAAAGAATCTTATTGGTTTCAGCTGAACCTACGTTGTCCGTATGCCCTTCTACAACAACGGTATATTCGCTTATTTCTTTTATTTTATCGACCACTTTACTTAATTCTTCCGTCTTTTTTAAAACAGCATTACCCGTATCAAACAAAAAAGCACTGTTTAATTTAAAGTTAAATGCAGAACCAATGGCACCAATAGCATCAATATCTGCTCCTGGCCATTTACCACTCTTTTTTTTCTTTATGTCCACGATTTTTACATATCTAAAAATTGCTGACGGTTCCACAAATTCCGATATATCTATTTCTGAAAAGCCTCCACCTGTGCGGCCAATAGAAATCCAATTTTCACCTTCTTTGGAAATATACACGTCCACAGGCTCAATTAGTGGACCAATTTCAAAAATATAAAGGTCGGGCCCCTCAATATCAGCCAACGTATTATCATTGAATTTCACAATCAACTCCCCTCCATATCCTAAAGTGGTATATTTTTTTTCGTAATTACCTTTATAATCTGGAACCTGAAGCGTTTTTTCTGGCCCGTACCCCTCTATAGGTGCTGGATCTCCAACTTTAAAGGAAACTAGTTCATCGGCAAATGAAATATCACCAAGCGGAAAATATACTTCACCGCCTTTTCCATCTGGATAGGTTTTCCCAGTTTGAGAGTATGTTTGTTGGACAACAAATAAAACCAACAAAAAGATGTATAGTTTTTTCATAATAGAAGTTATTTACCTTAAATGTAACAAATTTATTTTACAGTAACAGGCTCAACAAGAATTGCATAGCTATCTAAAACGCATAAAAAAAGCCCATAACAAGAGTTATGGGCTCATAAGATGGAAGTGGGTTACTTATACGTCAATATTCGCATATTTCGCGTTTTTCTCTATAAATTCCCGTCTTGGCGGTACTTCATCACCCATAAGCATAGAGAAAATACGGTCTGCTTCGGTACCATTATCAATGGTTACCTGCCTTAAAATTCTAAACTCAGGATTCATAGTCGTATCCCATAATTGTTCGGCGTTCATTTCACCTAGACCCTTATATCGTTGGATACTGGCTCCACCACCAAAGCTGGCGTTGATTTCAGCACGGGCTTCTTCAGACCAAGCATATTCGCTTTTCTTTCCTTTTTTCAATAAATACAAAGGAGGAGTTGCAATGTACACGTGTCCCGCTTCAATTAAATCTTTCATATATCGGAAGAAGAACGTTAAAATCAACGTTGCAATGTGACTACCATCTACATCGGCATCACACATAATTACAATTTTATGATAGCGAAGTTTTGAAAGGTTTAGTGCTTTACTGTCTTCTTCAGTTCCTATGGTTACTCCTAATGCGGTAAAGATGTTCCTAATTTCTTCGTTTTCAAAAACCTTGTGCTGCATGGCTTTTTCCACATTCAAAATTTTACCCCGCAATGGTAAAATAGCTTGAAAATTACGGTCTCGCCCTTGTTTTGCTGTTCCCCCTGCAGAGTCACCCTCTACTAGAAATACTTCACACTTTTCAGGATCTTGTTCTGAACAATCAGATAGTTTACCAGGTAAACCAGCGCCACCCATTACGGTTTTACGTTGCACCATTTCACGAGCCTTACGGGCTGCGTGGCGAGCATTTGCTGCAAGAATCACTTTTTGAACAATGGTTTTGGCATCGTTCGGATTTTCTTCTAAGTAATTTTCAAGCATTTCGGAAACAGCTTGGCTTACAGCCGAAGATACTTCACGGTTTCCTAATTTGGTTTTGGTTTGTCCTTCAAATTGAGGCTCCGCTACTTTTACCGAAACAATAGCTGTTAGTCCTTCACGAAAATCATCACCCAAAATTTCAAACTTCAGTTTGTCTAGCATTCCAGAAGCATCGGCGTACTTTTTTAAAGTAGTTGTTAATCCACGACGGAAACCAGTTAAATGTGTTCCCCCTTCGTGAGTATTGATATTATTTACGTATGAATGTAGATTTTCGTTAAAAGAAGTGTTATAAATCATCGCTACTTCTACAGGGATATCATTTTTCTCCCCTTCCATAGAAATAACATCATTAATAATTGGTTCGCGTGTTTCATCTAAGAAACGGATAAACTCCTTTAAACCTTCTTCACTGTGGAAGGTTTCTGTAATAAAATCACCGTCATCATCTGTTTCACGTTTATCAGTGATGCTAATGGTAAGCCCTTTATTAAGAAAAGCTAATTCACGCATTCTACTCGCTAAAGTATCGTAGTTAAAATGACGCGTTTGTTTGAATATTTCAGAATCAGGTTTAAAAGTTACAACCGTACCCCTCTTATCTGTTTCGCCAGTGGATTTTACAGGGTACATGGTTTTACCACGCTCGTATTCTTGTTCCCATATTTTACCGTCACGATAAACCGTAGCTTTTAGGTTTTCAGACAAGGCATTTACAACCGAAACACCAACCCCATGCAAACCACCAGAAACTTTATAAGAATCTTTATCAAACTTACCCCCGGCACCAATTTTGGTCATAACCACCTCAAGAGCAGAAACCCCTTCTTTTTTGTGCATATCTACCGGAATACCCCTACCGTTATCATTTACGGTCACCGAGTTGTCTTCATTAATCCAAACGTCTATGGTATCGCAATAGCCTCCCATCGCTTCATCAATGGAATTATCTACCACTTCATACACCAAATGATGCAATCCGCGTACGCCTACATCACCAATATACATTGATGGTCGCATGCGCACATGTTCCATTCCTTCTAATGCCTGAATACTATCGGCACCATATACTTTAATGTCTTTTTCGTCCTTCATAAATTTAGGTTGTTTTTCTTTCTGATACGTAACGAACAAATATAACGAAACCCATTATAAAATAAAGGCATTCCATTGATTAACCTCCGGAAGTTATTAACAGATTAATGTGAAAAAAAGACAGTAATTAAACCTTATCGGTTTATTACAGTCAAATTTGACAGAGAGTCCTATTCTTTTATGATTTTAAAAAAAAGATGAAGACAAATTAAACATATAACTTTTAGAAAACTTTATAACAATTTCGTTTTTCAGAAGTTATCTTTAAACAAAAAACAACTATGAAGTCATTTCTTACTATACTATTTTTTGTAGCTATCACTGCTTTTAGCACCGATACTGTGCAGTCACAAACTTTCCCTAAGATGGATACAAGCCCTATGGATTTAGCAATGGCCCGTCCTGATAGAAACACACCTCCTATCGCCCGTGTTATTTACAGCCGACCACAAAAAAATGGGCGCGAAATTTTTGGGGAATTAGTTCCTTATGGAAAAGTATGGCGTACTGGAGCAAATGAAGCTACTGAATTGACTATATACGAACCTTTAAAGGTTAATGAAACAGTATTGCAGCCTGGAACGTATACGTTATATACCATTCCTGAAGAAGACATGTGGACCGTAATCATTAATAAAAACGCTAATGTTTGGGGTACTGTTTACAAAAAGGAAAACGACATTGTTAGACTAGAAACTCCAGCACGAAACGCCGCTGCTCCTGCAGAATCGCTTTCTATGGTTTTTAGACCTGAAAACAACGGTGCAACCCTAATGATTGGATGGGACAAAACGTATGTAGAGGTACCTTTTGAAAAAGTAAAGTAAGGGAATTACATTTTACGGAATATTTAGGTACTTATGGGTCTGTAAAGATACTTTCCATTTGGGGTTTTGCATGACATAGTCAACAATTTGTGACATCATTTTATCCCGTTTACTCCATTCGGGTTGTAAGTATAGAATACAGTTATTGTTTACTTTCTCGGCTTGCTCTTCAGCAAACTTAAAGTCATTTTTGTTGTAGATAATCACTTTTAGTTCGTGTGCCTTTTCGTATATTTCCGGAGTTGGCAGTTTTATTTTTTTTGGTGAAAGGCAAATCCAATCCCAAATTCCTGTAAGCTTATATGCCCCAGAAGTTTCAATATGAACTTGCATGCCTTTATCCTTTAATTTCTTAGTTAAAGGCCCCATATCCCAAGTAAGCGGTTCACCACCTGTAATTACAATTGTTTTACTGTATTTATCTGCGTTGTCAACTATTTGATTAATTTCAGTAGGCGGATGTATATCGGCATTCCAGCTTTCTTTAACATCGCACCAATGGCACCCTACGTCGCAACCCCCTATTCGTATAAAGTAAGCAGCTGTACCTTTATGAAAACCCTCTCCTTGTATGGTGTAAAATTCTTCCATGAGCGGAAGCATTTCCCCTTTATTAACCAATTCTTGTGTCTCTTTCTGCATAGATGGCAAAATTACAATTTATAGTTGGCAGTTTAAGTGAAGTACAGGATGTTTTTATAATTATACAAAAAAGCAATTAATCGGTATTTTTAACTTTTAAACGAAAAACGTTAACCTCATTTTTCAAAATGAACCATCTGCTTTAGGTTTGCGTATATATAAAATAAAGTTTCAACTAACCAAATTTTATTACTTATGTTTACTACAATCAAATTTTACATTTCTGTTTTCTTACTATTTTTTATTACCACTGTCAACAGCCAAGTAGCCATTGGCACGACAACGCCCGATGATGGTTCTGCCTTGGAAATTGAAAGCACTAATGGAGCTTTGGTGCCACCACGTATGTCAGAATCTGATATGAATGCTATCCCTACTCCTTTGGACGGAGCCGTTGTTTTTAATACCGACAAACAAAAATTGGTTATTCGCTCTAATGGAAATTGGATCCCCTTATCTACAGGAAGTGCTAAGAGCATTGTACTTAATAAGGATTATGGTACAACCAATAATGGTGTGATTAATTCGAATGGTAATACTTATCAAGATTTTCCATTAAGTGCTGGGGATATTCTTGAGGACGACAATACTATTTTTGAATTTTTAACAAAAGGAAGCATTAAGGTAAATGTAAGTGGAGTTTATTTTATGTCTGCCGCCTTGTCTATTAGAAATCTTCCCGCAACAAGCACAAAATACGTTTTAGCCGTTGAAAGAAATGGAGATCTTATCGGCTATTTAACAAGAGGAAATGTAGAACTCCCCAATTCTGACTTTTGGGGTGCAAGTGGCTCCTTGATGTATTCGTTAGAAGCCGATGATGAATTAAAATTCAGATACGTAATTAATAATGGAAACATTACAACTTTCAATGCACGATTCATGAATATTGGCATTAACAAAATAAACTAATTAAATAACCCTTTTTGTAAGCCGAAATTTTAAATCCCTTAAAATTTCCAAAGCACCTGTACAATTGCTATTTTTATCGAAAATTTAAATGATGGCAGACAAAAAGGCTTTTTTTGACCATATTGAAAAAGGATACACCACCAAAGGTGAATCCATTACATTAGGTGCTGCTATGCTGGGAGGCGAAACCCTCACCAATGCGTTGGTTAAAATCCCACTAAAGACCATGAACCGTCACGGCCTTATTGCCGGTGCCACAGGAACTGGGAAAACGAAATCATTACAAGTTTTAGCGGAAAACCTTTCAGAAAAAGGAGTTCCAGTTTTGTTAATGGACATGAAAGGTGATCTTAGCGGAATCGCCGAACCAAGTCCTGGTCATGCCAAGATTGACGAACGCCATGAAAAGATTGGCATTCCCTTTACCGCAAAGAAATTTCCGGTTGAAATTATGACGCTTTCGGAACAAAACGGTGTTCGCCTTCGAGCCACTGTAAGTGAGTTTGGCCCTGTGCTGTTATCGCGTATTTTGGACGTAAGTGAAACCCAAGCGGGAATTATTTCAGTAATATTTAAATACTGTGATGACAATAAGCTTCCCCTCTTAGATTTAAAAGATTTCAAAAAAATATTACAATACGCTACAAACGAAGGAAAAGAAGAGTTTTCTGAAGAATATGGCCGTATTTCCTCTGCTTCAACAGGTGCTATTTTACGTCGTATCGTAGCATTAGAACAACAAGGTGGTGACTTATTTTTTGGCGAAAAATCATTTGATACCGATGATTTACTGCGAATAGATAAAAATGGAATGGGCTATATTAATATTGTACGCCTTACCGATATTCAAGATCGCCCCAAGCTCTTTTCAACCTTTATGTTGAGTTTGCTAGCCGAAATATACACCACATTCCCTGAACAAGGTGATAGCGGCAGACCAGAATTAGTAATCTTTATAGATGAAGCACATTTACTATTTAAAGAGGCGAGTGATGCTTTGTTGGACCAAATTGAAAGTATTGTAAAGCTGATTCGCTCAAAAGGGGTAGGACTGTATTTTGTAACTCAAAATCCAACCGATGTTCCCGATGCTGTTTTAAGTCAATTAGGCTTAAAAGTACAACACGCATTGCGAGCCTTTACAGCAAAAGACCGAAAAGCCATTAAATTGACTGCTGAAAACTATCCTATTTCAGAATATTATAAAACTGACGAAGTATTGACCAAGTTGGGAATTGGAGAAGCTTTGGTTTCTGCCTTAAATGAAAAAGGAATCCCAACCCCTTTGGCTGCTACCATGATGCGTGCTCCAATGAGTCGAATGGATATTCTGGAAGACCAAGAGTTAAAAGAATTATTAGGAGAGTCAAAACTCATTAAAAAGTATAACGAAACCGTAGATCGTGAAAGCGCCTACGAATTATTAAACGATAAAATTGACATCGCTGAAAAAGAAGATGCTAAAGAAAAGGCAGAAAAAGAAAAGGCTAAAGTAAAACGCTCCAGCAGTCGTTCTTCTTCGCGAAGCAGCCGGCAAAACCCCATTGTTAAAGTATTGAGCAGTCCAACTGTAATACGGAGCGTATTGGGTATATTGGGAAAATTATTAAAATAAAAACAGACACTAAAAATTATATATGAAACAGACACTTTTATTAGGCGCATTAACCACCATTCTATTTATTTCTTGTAATACGGAAAAGGACCCTTTTGTTATTGGCGAAGGGAGCATTGGCAACTTAGATAAGACCATCCAAATGAAACAGGTGGATTCTATTTTTGCTGAAGACTCCATTGTAAAGCTTAACCCGATAAAGAACGCTTTAGGCACACAAGGCGAAGTAGAAATTTATGACAAAGAAGGAAATAAACTGCTATTGCTTTCTCCAGAAGATGAAAACGACCCCAATGCAACCGTAACCAATGTTCAGGTGTTTGATACACGTTACAAAACTGAAAAAGGATTAACAAGTGGCAGTACTTTTAAAGATGTAAAGGCCAATTATACAATTTCAAATATTGAAAGCACGATTAACTCAGTTGTCGTTTTTTTAAAGGATAGTGAAATATACTTAACCATTGAAAAAAGTGAACTTCCAGAAAATTTGCGATACAATCCCAATGCAAAAATTGAAGCCAGCCAAATACCAGATGGTGCCAAATTTAAATATTTTATGATTGGATGGGAGCCTAACAAGACTGCCGAAAAAGAATAAATTTTTCCAAAACCTTCTCAATATTTTGTTAAGCCCCGCCATAAAGCGGGGTTTTTCTATTAATTTTAATAATCAACCAACACAACTAATTATGATAAAGATTTTAGGATTTATTTTAACTATCGGCGGGGCTATTGCATTAGTACTTGGCGTATTGAGTGTATTTGGAAGTTTAAATGTGGGACTTAGTCCTTGGGCACTTATTATTCTAGGTATTGTTTTCTTCTTTGCTGGAATTGGTCTATTGAAGAAAAGAAATGATACCGATGAAACCTAAAAATTTAATTAATTCAATTAAAAAATACAATTATGCCAAACCCAAGAATAAAAAACGAAGATCAGTACGAAGCTCTTCGAGACAAAGGGTACAGTAAAGAAAAAGCAGCTCGTATTGCCAATACACCTAATTCAGGCCAAAAAGGAGGCAAAGCACAACCCTACGAAGAATGGACAAAAGATGAATTGTACGATCAGGCAAAAAATGTAGGTATCGACGGTCGTTCTAAAATGAATAAAAACCAATTAATAAATGCATTACGAAATAACTAATGAGCATACAACCCTTTCATTTAGCAATTCCCGTACACAACCTTAATGAATGTCGAATTTTCTACCGCGATGTGTTAGGCTTTACTGAAGGCCGAAGCAGTGAACATTGGGTAGACTTTGACTTTTTTGGGCATCAATTGGTCATTCATTATAAAGAAAAGACTAAAACAGATTCATCATCAAACCCCGTAGACGGTAAAGATGTTCCTGTTCCTCATTTCGGTGTAGTTTTAGACATGAAAACCTTTAAAGCTTTTTCTTCGCTGTTAAAAAGTAAAAATATTACCTTTATCATTGAGCCGTATATTCGGTTTAAAGGAAAAGCCGGGGAGCAAGCCACGATGTTTTTTAAAGACCCATCTGGCAATGCCCTCGAATTTAAAGCCTTTAAAGATATGAACCAACTTTTCTCCACCTAACTGAATGAAATCAATCTCTCCACAAATAATTAGACAAGTATTTGTCTTATTACTTATTTTACTAATGGGTAGCCTTATTTTTAAGGAAATGGCACCCTACCTTTCTGGTGTTTTAGGCGCTGTTACTATTTATGTTTTGTTGCGCGGCTGGATGAAAAAACTGGTCCAAAAAAAAGGTTGGAATTCCAATCTTGCAGCAGGTTTATTAATGTTACTTTCCTTTATTGGAATTTTACTACCGGTTTCGGGCATTGTTTTAATGTTGGGAAATAAAATAGGTAATGCAGTTCAAAATTCTGAAGAGGTTATTAGAGCCTTTAAAGAACAGTTAGGTGAATGGGAAACCCGACTTGGTTATGACCTTACTTCCCAAATAGATGCTTCTGCCATTTCATCTTGGATTTCAACCCAACTACAAAGTTTTGCTGGTGGTACGTTCAACATGTTTATTGCAATTGGACTGATGTATTTTATGTTGTATTACATGCTTACCAACCGGAAAGAGTTGAAAGAGTCTTTATTTGATTACATACCAATTGGAGACAAAAACTTAAAAACCATAGGAGACGAGGCCAATGCTATGGTTCGCGCTAATGCTATTGGCATTCCCTTAGTAGCACTTGCACAAGGTATTGTAGCCCTTATTGGATTTTTAATATTTGGTGTTGAAGATCCTTTATTTTGGTTTGTAATTACAACAATTGGCTCCATGATCCCATTTATAGGAACCCTAATTGGTATTCTTCCTGTGTTTATTCTATCATTGTCGACAGGAGATACCTTTCAAGCTTGGGGCATTTTATTATACGGTTTTATCATTGTTGGCTCTACCGATAATATTTTCAGAATGTATGCCCTTAAAAAACTAGATAACGTACACCCATTAATAACCTTTATAGGTGTCGTTGTAGGCGTTCCATTATTTGGTTTTATTGGATTGATTTTTGGCCCCCTGCTTATTAGCTTGTTTTTAATTATACTCCGTATTTATCGAAAAGAATACGCTAAAACACACGATGAGAAACTATAGCCATGTTCCGCAAGTTTTCAACAACTAACTATCCACCAACAAGTAAACCTGTATTGGTCTGGGATGGCGAATGTGGTTTCTGCAAGTATTGGGTAACACGTTGGAAGAGTATGACCAATGATAAAATTGACTATATAACCTATCAAGAAATAGCTTCGCAGTTTCAAGATATTCCTATAAAAGAATTTAAAAAAGCGTCTCGCCTTATCGAAACAGACGGAAAGGTTTACAGTGGGCCAAATTCGGCTTATCGAAGTTATACTTACACAAACAAAAGTCTTCCGTGGCATAAATGGTATACCAATTACAATTGGTTTACACAGCTAAGTGACCACGGCTACAATTTTATAGCAAAACACCGATCATTCTTTTTTAACCTGACTAAACTGTTCTTCGGAAGCAATCCTAAACAGTTAAAATGGTATTGGCTACTCTACCTACTATTACTTTTGGCAGTTTTTTATAAACTCTTTGGCTTTTTATAACAATTCTTTAAAACTATTTTATTTTTGAAATTGTATCTTTCAGAAAACAAAAATAACCGACAATGCTATTTGGTAAAAAGAAAGATAAAGTACACTTCAACCCCGGAAATAGAGATGATGGGAGCCACGAGCAAGAAATTGATAAGGATTATGTTGAGGAAGAAGTTAATAAAATTGAAGAAGACGATGTAGAAGTTGTCTTGAACAACGAAGAGAATATTGATAAGAAGTTCAGCGGAAACAACACCCTGTCAAAATATGTAGAGCTGGGCAGAATTATGATTAGCATGCTGAAAGACGTAAAAAACGGAAATTACAAAAACATCCCTTGGTTTACCATTGCCACTATTGTAATGGCACTACTATATGTGTTAAATCCAATGGATATCGTTCCCGACTTTATACCGGGCCTAGGCTATATTGATGATGTTGCCGTATTAACGATGGGCGTGGGCTGGATAGAAAGTGATTTGCATCGCTACCTAGATTGGCGTATGGAAAATGATATGGGAATTTAAATCCCTTCTACCTGTAGTATATTTCTTTAACAGGAATAAATGAATCATAGCAAGAAATGAGCTGTGATTTCACGTAAATTGTTGCCTGCTTATTAAAGTTTGTTTTCAACCAAGTCTTTGGCCAAACTTGCTTTTTTTAATTTTTTGTTTTTGAATAAATATTCAACATCGTATTTATTGTCTATCATTAGCTGGATATAATAGTAGTTTATGTGTTCTAAAATCGCAAACACATTTGCGAAAATCCCCCAATAAAACATGTCATTAGATTCAAAATTCCAATTTTGAAAGTAGAGTTGAATCAATAAAACAGGAAGCATACAAGAAATCAACAACCAGTTAACCCATTTTGACTTTTTGAAAAATCGAATAGTAGCATCTTGGTTTATGTGTTTTTCTGTAAGTCTTTCCAATTTTAACTTCCAATAAAGTTGACCTTGATATAGAATAATTATACATACAATTAATCCATAAGACAAAAGAATTAAATTTTCAACTGGATTCGTAAACAATAGATATAGTAGCAATGTAGGAAAAGTGACATACGTATGAAATTTCTCAATTGGATAATACCATTTCAATCGTTTTATCAATCTCGCTTTACTCATATCTAAGTTGCTCTAATTGCAGGTAACAAGTAGCTATTTTTTGAATTATTTTAGAAGAACTACTTTCTTTCTCTACGCTGTTCTCTAGCAAGCAACGTGTTTTTTAATAGCATAGCAATAGTCATAGGACCAACACCTCCTGGAACCGGTGTAATATAAGATGCCTTTTTACTAGCATTCTCAAAATCTACATCACCTTTAAGCACGTAGCCTTTTTTAGCAGTTTCATCTGGAACGCGGGTAATACCTACATCGATTACCACGGCATCATCTTTAATCATTTCTGCTTTTAGAAAATCTGGAATGCCTACTGCAATAATAACAATATCTGCTTGTGAGATAATTTGAGTAATGTTTTTAGTGTACTCATGAGTTAGTGTTACTGTGGAGTTCCCAGGAAAACCACTTCTCCCCATTAAAATACTCATGGGTCTCCCAACAATGTGGCTTCTGCCAACAACAACGGTATGTTTTCCTTTAGTAGGGATGTCGTACCGCTCTAATAATTCTAATATACCGAAAGGAGTTGCCGGGATGAATGAAGTCATATCCAGCGACATTTTTCCGAAATTAGTCGGGTGAAATCCATCTACGTCTTTATCTGGATTTACCGCCAACAGCACTTTTTGTGTATCAATTTGCGGTGGTAAGGGTAACTGAACAATAAACCCATCGATAGAATCTTCTTTATTCAATTTTTCAATTTTGTCCATTAACTCCACTTCGCTAGTGGTGCTAGACATTCTAACTAGGGTAGATTCAAAACCTACTTTTTCACAAGCTTTTACTTTGGTGTTTACGTAGGTCATACTAGCACCGTCGTTCCCAACAATAATAGCGGCTAAATGAGGCACTTTCTCATTTTTAGCTTTCATTTCGTCTACTTCGGCTTTTATTTCAGCCTTAATATCATTCGATATTTTTTTACCGTCTAGAATTGTCATTATTGTTAGGTTAAAGACCTCTCGACTGCGCTTGAGGTGACATTATTATTTAAGAGTCTATTCATTTCTAACTGAAAACTGCTCCTGCCTACTGGGTACTAAAACTACCGCATATTATTCATCATCTGCATCATTTTTTTACCGCCGCCGCCTTGCATCATTTTCATCATTTTACTCATTTGATTAAATTGCTTCATCAACTGATTTACTTCTTGCACCGACGTTCCGCTACCTTTAGCAATACGCTTTTTACGGCTTCCATTTATTACTGATGGTGTACTTCTTTCTTCAGGTGTCATTGAATGAATGATAGCTTCAATTCCGTTAAAAGCATCATCATCTATATCTACTCCTTTTAGGGCTTTTCCGGCTCCAGGTATCATTCCTACTAGATCCTTCATACTACCCATTTTCTTTACTTGCTGTATTTGCTTAATAAAATCATCAAAACCAAATTGATTTTTTGCAATTTTCTTTTGAAGTTTACGAGACTCATCCTCATCAAACTGTTCTTGTGCTCGCTCCACAAGCGACACCACATCTCCCATACCTAAAATACGGTCAGCCATACGTGCTGGGTGAAACACATCGATCGCATCCATCTTCTCACCAGTACCGATAAATTTAATCGGCTTATTCACTACGCTTTTAATCGATATTGCGGCACCACCACGTGTATCACCATCTAACTTGGTTAATACAACTCCATCAAAATTAAGGCGTTCGTTAAAGGTTTTTGCCGTGTTTACAGCATCTTGCCCCGTCATAGCATCTACTACAAACAAGGTTTCATTGGGTTGAATAGCCTTATGGATGTCGGCTATTTCGGTCATCATCGCTTCGTCGATCGCTAAACGACCAGCGGTATCTATAATAACAGCGTTGTTCCCATTTTGTTTAGCGTGTGCAATAGCGTTTTGAGCAATTTGCACTGGGTTTTTATTTCCTTCTTCGCTATAAACTTCAACCTTTATCTGCTCTCCTACTACGTGCAACTGATTGATGGCCGCAGGGCGGTACACATCACAAGCTACTAATAAAGGTTTTTTGGTCTTTTTTGTTTTTAAGTAATTAGCTAATTTTCCCGAGAACGTGGTTTTACCACTACCCTGTAAACCGGACATTAAAATAACACTTGGCGAACCGCTTAAATCGATCCCTGCTGTGTCGCCGCCCATTAATTTGGTCAGTTCATCTTTTACCAGCTTCACCATTAACTGTCCCGGCTGTAGGGAGGTCAATACATTCTGCCCAAGGGCTTTTTCTTTAACAGTATTAGTAAATTCTTTGGCAGTTTTAAAGTTAACATCGGCATCGAGCAAGGCGCGGCGTACTTCTTTAAGGGTTTCGGCTACGTTTACTTCTGTAATTTGGCCGTGTCCCTTTAGGACGTGCATCGCTTTATCTAACTTATCACTTAAATTATCGAACATATTCTTTACGCTTTAGTTTACAGACACTCTTAGGTGTATAGGGTTGCAAAGATAACATTCTGAAAGGTAGTTTCAAAGTGATTTTTGAAATACGAAATACAAAATATGAAGTACAATCTATGAGGAATGAATTAAATAGGTGATTGAGTGAATTTATAGGAGCGCCGGCAATTACAAATTTGTATCGAAAGCACATAGTAATATATGAAATATGAAGTATGATTTTTCAGTTTCAATTTCGATTTCAACTTCAACACTCCGACTTCGCTCAACGCAGCACTACATTTTTTTTTGAAAACATTACCACTACTTTAACATAGGCTTATGCTTATAGACGCTTAATTGGCAAGGGAATGCCGTATATTTATTAAAAGAAAAATTAAAGAAAATTGTTATGAAAAAGTTAGGTTTATTGGCTACACTAAAAGCCAAATCTGGTAAAGAGGATGAAGTAGCTCAATTTATAAAAGGAGCTATTGACCTTGCTCGTCAAGAAGATAAAACGCTCACTTGGTATAGTTTTAAAATTGACGATTCCACCTTCGGAATTTTCGATACGTTTGAAAATGAAACCGGTCGCGATGCCCATTTAAATGGAGATATTGCCAAAGCATTGATGGAAAACGCAGACCGTTTACTTAGTGAAGATCCAGATATTAAAAAAATTGATATCCTTTCTGCAAAATAAAATTTCAGTTTAATAAAAAGCTACCCGTCTTCACGGGCATTTATATATGAGTAAACAAGCATTATTACAGCCCTACACGATGGGCGACTTACAATTACCCAACCGAGTAATCATGGCACCGATGACGAGAAGTCGTGCTAACAATCCAGAAAAAAAACCGACAAAAGACAAGCATGTAATCTATTATCAACAGCGTGCTTCAGCGGGATTGATTATTTCTGAAGGATCACAAGTTTCAGAAAAAGCCGTGGGTTACATACACACGCCGGGTATCCATACCGAAGCACAAGTGAAAGGATGGAAAGAAGTGACAAAAGCTGTACACGAAGCGGACGGACGTATTTTTATTCAGCTCTGGCACGTAGGGCGGATTTCACACCCCGATTTTCACGATGGCGATTTACCACACGCGCCTTCGGCACTGAATCCAGAAGCACAATCGTTTACACCCAATGGTTTTAAAGACACGGTTACGCCTAAAGAAATGACCACCGAAGACATACAGCAAACCATTCAGGATTTTGCCAATGCTGCTAAGAATGCTATGGAAGCCGGTTTTGATGGAGTTGAAATCCATAGTAGTAACGGTTATTTATTTCATCAATTTTTTAATGGCACTTCCAACAAACGAACCGATGAGTACGGTGGCAGTATTGAAAACCGCGCTCGCTTTTTGTTTGACGTGCTTGATGCGATGAAAAAAGTAATGCCAGAAAACAGAATTGGCTTACGGATGAATCCTTCATTACACGGAATCTTTGGTATGACCATGGATGAAGAAACCCTGCCTACGTTTGACTATATGATCAATAAACTGAACGATTATAATTTGGCGTATTTACATCTAAGTGAACCTTTTAACAATGTAAGCGATGTGCCATTTGCAGAAACCGAAATTGCCAAACGGTATCGCCCAATTTACAATGGCACGTTAATGATTAACACCAATTTTGATCAAGAAAAAGGGAATGCAATATTGGAAAGAGGTGATGCCGATTTGGTTGCCTATGGAAAACCCTATGTGAGCAATCCCGATTTGGTAGAACGATTTGAAAAAAACATACCCCTTAGTGACTGGGATAAAGACACTTTTTACACACAAGACAAAGAAGGCTATATTGACTATGAAGCGAAAGCAAGAGAAGAAAGCCTTACTTCGTCATAAATTTTAAACAAAAAACAAAAACTATGAATGAGCAATTAGAAGGATTAAAAACGATAAACCCCGCAACAGAAGAGATAATACAACGCTATCCGTTTATGACGGATAAACAAGCTGAAGAGGCCGTGCAAAAATGTCACAATGCTTTTTTAGACTGGAAAACCAAACCCGTTGAAGAACGCGCTAAAGTAATTAAAGCCATTGGTAAAAGTTTACAAGATCATAAAGAGGAGCTGACAAACTTGATGACGCAAGAAATGGGAAAACTATTGAAACAGAGCAAACAAGAAGTAGATTTATGTTCTGGCATTTGTGATTATACTGCTGAAAACGGTCCTAAGGAATTAGCTGATGAAGACCGAGAACTCCCCAATGGCGGAAAAGGCGTCGTTAATTACTCGCCTATTGGTGTAATATACGGAATACAGCCTTGGAACTTTCCAGCGTATCAAGTTATTCGGTATTCTATTGCCAACTTAATGGCAGGAAATGGCGTGTTACTGAAACATGCCGAAAGTGTAACTGGATGTGCTAAGCTATTAGAAAAAATCTATACTGATGCTGGACTGCCTAAAGACTTATTCACCGTTTTATTGATTAATCACGACCAGTCTGACAAAATCATTGAAAACGACAAAGTGCGAGGCGTTACCCTTACGGGGAGCCCTAAAGCTGGTAAAATTATTGGTGAAAAAGCAGGTGCTGAACTTAAGAAAACAGTATTGGAGTTAGGTAGTAACGATGCCTACCTTGTTTTAGAAGATGCCAATATAGACAAAGCCGTAAAACACTGTGTTAACGGACGTGTATACAACAATGGGGAAACCTGTGTAGCCGCCAAGCGCTTTATTGTAGTAGATAAAGTATATGAAGAATTTAAAGAAGCCTTTGTAAAACGCATGAAAGGTATAAACCACGGCGATCCTATGGATGAAAACTCTAAAATAGGTCCTATGGCACGTAAAGACTTACGGGACGATTTACACGAACAAGTTACGGAGAGTGTGAAAAAAGGAGCCGAAATATTGTGTGGTGGTGAAGTACCAGAAGGCAAAGGTTATTTTTATCCAGCAACCATTCTAGGAAATGTAGAACCTGGACAACCGGCTTATGATGATGAATTGTTTGGCCCCGTAGCCTCACTAATCCACGCCAAAGATGCAGAAGACGCGATGCGTATTGCTAACGACAGCCGTTTTGGATTGGGTGGTGGTATCTTTTCAGAAGATTCTGAAAAGGCTTTTGAACTTGCCAAGAAACATTTTGATACCGGTATGGTGTTTATCAACTCATTTGGATTAGCACAACCTAATATGCCTTTTGGAGGCGTTAAAAACTCTGGTTACGGACGTGAACACGGTGGTTTTGGATTAAAAGAGTTTGTAAATGTGAAGGCAGTGATGGCGTTGAGCTAAGGGCACACAGGGGCTTCGGCACTTCGGCTCCGCTCAGCAACCTCTCCGCTCAGCCACCTTACACTTGGCTTAAAATTTAAAAAGTAAAACGATTACTAATCTAGAAACGAAATTTTATGAATACAGTTAATTTAGAACAAGCAGAAAAAATGATAGCAGCGGCAAAGGCCAAAGCAAAAGAAATAGATACTAAAATGAACATTAGTGTGGTCGATGCAGGTGCCAATCCAGTGGCATTTGTCCGTATGGATGGCGCTTGGCTGGGAAGTGCGGATATCGCACTAAAAAAAGCCAAAACAGCCCGCTTTTTTGATATGAACAGTGGCGAAATTGGCAAGCTTTCACAACCGGGAGAGTCCCTTTTTAATATTGAACACTCTAACGGAGGACTAATTACTTTTCCTGGTGGAATACCTGTTACTAATAACGATGGAACCATTATCGGGGCCATTGGTGTGAGTGGTAGTACGGTTGAAGATGATCATACCGTAGCTAAAGCGGGTGCCGAAGCATTATAAAAGCGCCCTATTTAGTAAACAAGATAAAGCGAGCTGGTATAGCTCGCTTTTTTTATATCACAATATTATTCCTAAAATATCTCATCATTTATTTTAGCGCTTTCTATTATCCTTTCTCCTACTTTGGTTCGAGGGTTGTTCGGGAAACGTGCATTTTTGGAAAATAGCTCCAACCCGTTCCCGAAAGATCCCCGAAGGAAGCCCGAACAAAACCCCTAAAAAAGGGGGTGTATTATGCAATGGATATCAAATGGTGGCAAATAAATGCAACGGCTGTCATATACTAGCATACGACTGCAATAGGTAGCAAGCTCGGTCAAACGTCGTCTAATGCTGTCATATAGTGTCAATTGAGTAGCGTTTATCAACACTTTTGATGGGATGGGGATGTTATAACTTTGGTAGCGCTGTACGGCTATTTTAAACAAGACAGGTTATTTATATTTTAAAGGGTTGGATTGTTAACTTGTAAAGTAGTATCTAAGAAAAAAACAACTCGGACAATTAGCTTTTTTAAGTATATTTGAAAGATACCTCCCCTTTAGTTATATAAAAATATGAACAAACAAAAAGCATAAACCCTGTTTACAGCATGCCAAATAAGGTTGATAAGGGCAATAAAAGTACTTATAAAACTAGTTTGTAAGGCATTTGAAAAAACCTGAGAAAAATGAATGAATTTTACTCTTTAAAAAATGAAAATTCGGCAGAAAACAAATTTCAATTAACTGATTTGGGAAATACTTTTATTTCTGCGATTATAGGAAAACGCTCTAGAACTGGTTGGGGAGAAAGTAAAAATTCAAGTCAAACCTTTTTTAGAGAACCAACGGAAGAAGATTATAATAGACATTTTGCTAATAAAATAATGGACTTTAATCCTACTTATGAAATAGAGCAATTATTAGAATTTCATTTTAAGTTTTACACGAAAAATAATCCTTCAAAAAAAGAAACATTTTTAAAACATATAAAATACATTGTTCTACCAATAATTAAAGGATATAAAAATTCAAATGTTCAAACTGAACTCGTTGAAGAATGGTTAGTAAATAAAATGGGAGGAAAAGAAAGTGATAATTTTAATTTCAAATTTGGAGACATTAATTCGCCCGCTCAATTTCAAATTAATTCTAACAATTCAGTACAAAAACAAAACGTTGAATATTCTAATGAAAACGTTAAAGAGCTTTTTGAGTTAATAAAGAAAGATTTAAAAAAACTCAACATTACTGAGCAAGAGGAATTAAAATATGAAATAAGAAACGCGGAAAATAAATTTGATAAAGGAAAGGATATTCATAACCGACTTCTAATAATTGGAGATTTAATTAAAGATATTGGAATCGGAGTTTTCACAAGCTTAGTTTCTTCACCACTTTATGAAATTATGAAACCATTATTAGGGATATAAAAACGTCTTACAACACCGTATCCTATGAAAAGCACTAGTCCAGTCCTTCACAGTCAATGTTTTAATCTGGCTATATTTATAAGAAAGATAAAAATAGAAATTAAAATTTCAGCTCTGTGCTCAATCCAAAAATAATCACTAATTTACACGCTACGAGACATATACAGAGTCATTAGTAATAATTAAATGACTAAATTACCTGATGGTTAAAGTTCTAAGTATGAAAAAATATACGTTACTATTTGTTCTTTTACTAAGTGTTAGCTATTCGGCATCATCACAAATAAAGGAAACAAAGGAGGTAAAAATACCTACTGTCGAGTTCAGACAAGGGATATACTATTTAGAATTGGATGGTACTACTGCATACGAAAGAGGCTTTCAGCATGGAAGAGCTCTAGAGTTTGTCATCAAAAAATCTCTGGATAATTTTGAAAACTGGATAACGGAAAATACAACGATAAATGTTCCCGGTGAAGCCATTTCCGATTTTGCGACTGGTAAAGGATATATGCAATCTGTCAAAGACCAATTACCTGAATTGTTTAATGAGTTTCAAGGAATTGTTGATGGAGCTCAAGTTGATTTTAACAAGCTTTTTTCTTATCAAAGTTTTGATGAGTTCTATTCTTATTTAGAAGCTGGCAATCATTTTAAGACAAAAGAAGGAAATTGCACCACAACAGGTGTTTTAGGCAGAGAAAACCAAGCAAATTTCCTTACACACAATAATGATCTTCCTAGTTATCATAAAGGTGCAGTAACTGTCTTAAAAGTTAAGTACCCAAACACAGATTTAGTCATCCTCCAACAAACATTTGCTGGTCAGATTGGTCAAAATGGAGTTAACAACTATGGGGTTGCGGTAGGAATTAATACAATAATTGATCTACCTGTATCTAATAACGGAATTCCTGTTTCATTTAATGTACGAAAAATACTGGAGTCAAAGAACATTACCGAATCCCTTGAATATCTCAAAAAGGTAGATTTTGGAACCTCAATGAATTACTTAATTGCTGATAGGGAAACTGCAATTGCAGTAGAAACTTGGGAAGATACTATTCAAGTTATTGACAATAAAGAACAGCAATATATAGCGCATACCAATCATACCCTTCAAAAAAACGCTCCTGTTATTTACCAGATAGATGAAGCTGTAAACGATAGTAGCTTTGGCTATACTTATGCAAGGTTAAATCTAGCTAATAAAATTTTAGAAGCTAATGCTAACACAATAGATTATGAAGGGTTGAGGAAATTAAAATCAACTCCGCCTATACTTAATAGCAACACCATTATGGGTACCATTATAAGTATTCCGAAAAAGGGATTTCCTATTTTATGGACTACTCCAGGTTCGCCCAATTTGTTTGGCCATGTGAAGTTTACATTTGATGAAAAATAAAGCTACTAACAATGGACATGAAATAACACCTCCCGTTCGGTCGGTACGCTTTATTTACGAGCCGTTACACCCAATTAAAACAAAAATTATGAGAACAGCTATAAATAAAATCATAACACTATCATTTTCAATTTTAATTATAGTTACGTTAATTGGTTGTAACTCAAAAAATAAAGACGCAACTAAAGACACACAAAAAGTAACTCCCCAAGATGCTCTTTCCGCCGTGATTGATTCTATTAATTCAGAAATAAATAACGGAGATTATGGATTAATTGACCGTTTTATGGTCATACAAAATGACGAGTTATTGGCAGATTATAAATATGAACAGGACTATGAAATCATTGTTCAAAAATATGACACCACCAATCATCAATACAATTTCAATAATACGGATTGGCACCCTTATTACAAAAAAAGTGAATTGCACACCCTTCAATCAGTAACCAAAAGTATCACCTCAATCCTTTTAGGCATTGCATTGGATTTGAACGAAGGTTATAATGTAAGCAACCAAGCAATGCCGTTGTTGACTGGTTATGATACTGACTTTCAAGATAAACGAAAGCAAAATATATCTATTGAAGATTTATTGACTATGAGAAGTGGAATACAATGGAATGAAGAGACTGATCATAATGACCATACAAATGACTGTTTTAGGCTGGAATCAAGTGACAATTGGATAAAATATGTGTTGAGCAAACCTATGGATACCATACCAGGAACAAAATTTGTGTATAATGGTGGAGGAACCGTGCTTTTAGGTAGGATCGTTAGAACCATTACTGGAAAACGAATCGATAAATGGGCAGAGGAAAAATTATTTGAGCCACTCGGCATCACAGAATACTATTGGAAAGAAACGCCTGATGGAGAAATTGATACAGAAGGCGGTTTATATCTAATGGCAGAAGACTTGGCTAAAATTGGCACATTATTTCTCAATAAAGGAAAATGGAACGGTAAGCAAATTGTGTCTGAAAGTTGGGTCACAACATCCACAAGCCCTTTACTGAAAAACGTAAAACCGCAATGGCGAGATGTAACAGGATATGGGTATCAATGGTGGATTCCTGAATATACGGATAATGGAAAAACCAATATTTATTCCGCCAATGGATATGGAGGTCAGTATTTAATGGTGGCGCCAGCCCACCAGTTAATAATCGTCTTTAATGGCTGGAATATTAATAGTGAGCCAGAAATGTCCACTTATAGAGTTTTGCGAGACAGAATAATCCCTGCACTTAAAAATAAATAACTGGAAACAACGCTTCCTAAAAAAACACGAATCCCTGCTCTAAAATCATTATTTTTATAATTGCTAAATTCAAGACGTGGTTATTGGCACCATTACTTGTTAGACAAAAACATAAAAATAGTATGAGCGCAAGAGGAATTATATTAGTTCTAATGGTTGCAACTCTTTTATTCAGTTGCAACAATGAAAAAACAAAAACAACACCCGAAACTACTCCCGTGAATAAAACGGAAAAGGCGACAGACACCTTAACCAAACACCTAAAACCTTTTAAAGCTGAATTGCCGACCATTGGACTTTTAATGTATAATGGCGTACTACAAAGTGAAGTGATTGCAACTTCAGATGTTTTTGCAAAACCTTCCGAAACTGGCGAACAACTTTTTAACGTCATTAGCATAGCCGAAACCAAACAGCCCATCACGACCGAAGAAGGCATGCACTTTGTTCCAGATTATACGTTTGATAACTGCCCAAAATTAGACGCGCTGTTTGTTCCCAGCGCCTACGATATGTATGCACAAGTACACAACAAAAAAATTGTAGATTTTATTAAAGAGAAAAACAAGGAAACCAAATATACCGTTAGCAATTGCGCCGGTGCTCAATTAATTGGAAGATCTGGAATTGCGGACGGACATAAAATCGTTACTTGGATTGGCGGAGGCGAACAATTGCAAAAAGATTACCCGAAGTTAAAAGTGCAGAACGATAGTTTGGTGACATTCGTGGAAGACGGTAAATTTTTATCTTCTAACGGAAATTTGGCAAGTTATATTTCTGCGCTTACTTTAGTCGAAAAAATGACCAGTCCCGAACACAGAAAGTTTGTTGAAAGCTACCTATACCTGGACCGGCTTCAGAATTGGAAAAAATAATTTTAAAAAATAAGAAACTGCATGTCGCCGGCATATTATACCGATAAAACATTCACAAAGCACCATAACATCGAAAACCCATTACCAAAAGGGGATTATGAAGGTTGCACTTTTAATCAATGTGACTTTTCCAATGCTAACTTGAGTGATTTTCGCTTTATTGAATGTGAGTTTATAGATTGTAATATAAGCAACGTACAACTGAACAAAACGGCATTACAAGATGTAACTTTCACCAACTGCAAGTTATGGGGATTACGGTTTGAGATCTGTAGTACGTTTGGGTTTTCAATTGTGTTTATTAAATGCCAGCTAAATCATGCTTCTTTTTACAAAATGGATGTATCCCGTAGCAGTTTTGTCCACTGCAATTTATTGGAGGTAGATTTTACCGAAAGCAACCTCAGCGGTTGTAAACTGGAACAATGTGATTTGCAGCGAGCCATTTTTCATAGCACCAATCTGGAAAAAACGGACTTTAGAACATCGACCAACTATTCCATAAACCCCGAACGAAACAAACTAAAAGGCGCATTGTTTTCTATGCCAGAGGTGATTGGGCTGCTAAACACTTATAATATACATATTGAGGGCATTAACACCTAATACACCTACTAATGAATTGGATTATCCTTATAATCGCTGGCCTTTTTGAAGTAAGTTTTGCCTTCTGCTTAGGAAAAGCAAAAGAAGCAACCGGCACTATTGCTACGTATTGGTACGTTGGGTTTTTAATCTGTCTTGCCATTAGTATGTTCTTATTGGTAAAAGCCACCCAAACCTTACCTATTGGAACAGCTTATGCAGTCTGGACCGGAATAGGCGCTGTAGGGACTGTACTCATCGGGATTTTTATCTTTAAAGAACCCGCTGACTTCTGGAGAGTCTTCTTTATAACAACCCTTATTATCTCTATTGTAGGGTTAAAAGTTGTTTCCCACTAGCAAAAAGAATTTTAAAACAGGTATTTAGTAACCAATTTATTTTTATGTATCTTTAACTTACCCTATTATCTTTCAACCTACTATAGCTTTCTGGTATTCCGTAAATCGGTTCGGGATTTATACCGTTTCTTTTAAGCGATGTATTGAGCTTATCGAAATATTGTTGGTTTGAAATTTTACTGTTTTTTATTTTTCTTGTGTGTCTTCGGAAGTGCTATTGCACAACGTCCCTTACCCGAGGAATGTTTTTTAAAGAAAACCAATGAAGCTTGGATTAAAGAGTTTAAAAAAGCTGAAACTACCGAGTTTCAGTTAGAGCTCATTAAAGAAAAGCTATTTTCTGACGCCATATATCTAGACAATGAAAAAAAGATTACTCCAAAAGAAGATCGGTGCGGTTGTCCTATTCGGTTTGGTATTATCATCCAAGGTAAAAAATGGTTGGTGCTAGATCTTAACGAAAACCCAGGATTAGAAGATTTATTCCCAGATATAAACACTGAAACCATTGACCGCATAAAGCTAAGCGAGTTTGAAGAAAACAAGCTCAACCGATACGCCGTTGACAACTGTTCCGGCGTTACATTATATACCAACAGTAGAGACCTAAAACGAAGGATACGAAAGTTGGATATAGAATAAAAAGCTATTCCACGCTATACATATCAATTACCGATTACGTCGCCGTTTTGAACCTCCAGATGATTTATTCTTTCGTGAATTATTTCGTTGTGAACGGTGGTTCGCTTTGTTATCGGCTTTTTTGTCCAATACTTCTTTTAAAGTTTCAGTAACCTCAAAACCGGGTATCACTTCACTCTGCAGGCGTTCGCCTAAAAGTTTTTCAATACCACGAACGTATTCATTTTCATCTACACTCACAATAGAAATAGCCTCACCAGAGGCTCCTGCCCTACCGGTACGTCCAATGCGGTGTACATAATCTTCAGGAACGTTGGGTAGTTCATAGTTAATAACGTGTGGCAATAAAGGGATGTCAAGTCCGCGAGCAGCGATATCGGTTGCTACCAATACGCGGGTTTTACCACTTTTAAATCCAGCAAGGGCTTTGGTTCGTGCCCCTTGACTTTTGTTTCCGTGAATGGCTGCAGCCGTTATTCCGGCCTTCTCCAATTTTTGGCTCAAGCGGTTTGCTCCGTGTTTGGTACGGGTGAAAATCAGCACTTGTTGCCAGTCACCCTCATCAATCAGCTTCGTGACCAATTGTGTTTTTTTAGTTTTATCTGTTCGATAAATTAGCTGATCTACTTTTTCTGCCGTAGTATTTTCAGGAGTGGCTTCTACCATCACCGGATTGTGCAAAAAGGTGTTGGCCAGCTTTTTAATATCTTTTGAAAACGTAGCTGAAAACAATAAGTTCTGCCGTTTTGAAGGCATCACTGCAAGAATTTTTTTAATATCGCGAAGAAAACCCATATCGAGCATTCTATCGGCCTCATCCAATACTAATATTTCAATATTGGCTAACGAAACAAGGTTTCGGCTTTGCAAATCGAGCAAACGTCCTGGTGTTGCCACTAAAATATCGACTCCTTTACGTAACGCTTTTATTTGAGGTTTTTCGCTAACACCTCCAAAAATGACAGTACCGTTGCAATTAGTAAACTCACTATACGTGTTTACATCTTCCATTACTTGTGCTGCCAATTCACGGGTTGGGGTTAATACTAAAGCACGAACTGGGCGGTTATGCAAATGTTTTCCTGTGTTTAATATTTGTAACATAGGTAACGTAAAAGCAGCTGTTTTACCGGTTCCTGTTTGTGCAGATGCCAGTACATCTTTACGTTCTAATACTTTAGGGATTGCTTTTTGTTGAATAGGTGATGGAGTAGTATATCCTTTTTTGCTAATAGCTTTTAGCAAGGCTTCGGACAGCCCAAGTGATTTAAATGACATATAGGTTGTTTATAAATGGCTCTGAAGTTTTTAGTACGGCCATTTTTGAATTGACAGCAAAGATACACATATTTTTTCAATGGTAATCTCACTGTATAGTTGTTGGGACTTTTTGATAGCTATAGGAATTATCCTTCTTTTTTCTTACAAAGATTACGTAAAAACACCTAACAGATAAGTAGCTAATTATCAGTAAATTACATATTACATAATTCTAAATCATATTACTATGAAACATTCAATTTACCTTTTGTACATTAGTATCATGCTACTACTAGGATGTAGTAAAGAGGATACAGTATTAGACACCACTAAGCAAATAGATTTTGCTGTAGAATCGATCGATTTTAAATTAACTCCAACTAATAACACTTCAAATATGGTTACCATCTCTGGAAGTATTATAAATGTTGGAGATTCTTTTTTTTCAGAAGGAGTAAAGCAAACTTTTTATTTATACGAAAGACCTTGGGGAACCGCCATAAACAGTAACGGAAATTTAATCGCCAAAAAAGAATTTTCGGCTTTAGAAACTGGAGAAAACATAACGATTGATTATTTAAGAGAATGGAATACTGAAATGTATTCAAATGGAATTTTTTGTCCTTCCTATCGGTTAGTCATTCGACATGATAGTGAAGTTGATGCATTTCCATTTCAAGATAGCAACCCAACAAATAATATGATGGAACGATTTGGAAGTGACATTAATTTGCTTTTTTAAAGATATTAGCAGTAATTACGACCCTGTTGCATTTTTAAAACTTTATATATCTTTAGAATCTTAAAAGCAACACTATTTATGAGACAACTTCCTATTTTTATAGCCTTATTAATATTAACTCCCCTTTTATCACAAACCGAACAAGAAAAAGTAAAGACAACCGTCTCAAAAAGTGATATTGAAGGACACATTTATTTTTTAGCAGACGATTTATTAAAAGGGCGAGAAACCGGAACTCCTGAAAATAAAATTGCGGCTTCCTACTTAGCCAATACCTTACGTGGCTATGGTGTAAAACCTAATCCCGCCACAAACAGTTACTACCAAACGATACCGATGCAAGAAGTAACTCCACCAAGACGCTTTACACTTTCTGTAGATGGTACTGAATACAAAAACAAGGTTGTTTTACAAACTTCAAAAATGGATTTTACAGGCAAAGCTGTTTATGTAGGCTATGGGCTTGAAGATGATTACAACGAAAAAAATGTAAAAGAAAAAATTGTATTAGTACAAGCTGGAGGTCCTAATGCAAAAGATGCCCGTGCTGCTTTTGGGTTACGAGAAAAGAAAGCAGAACTCGCCAAAAAAACGGGTGCTATTGGTATTATTGAATTTATAAACGCTGCTCCGCAGATGTGGGGCTATATAGACCACAATTTTAATAGCAAACGATTGGAAATTGCAGAAACGGTAAATCAAGCCAGTAAAGAAGATTCTTTTGCCTATGTGTGGATACAAGATGAAAACGGAACCTATGCAGACGCGTTGAAAAGTAAAGGAGAAATGCCCATAAACATGATGATGGAAGGTGAAAACCGAGTAAAAGTCACCTCGCAAAATGTAGTAGGTTTAGTTGAAGGGACAGATCCCAAGCTTAAAAACGAATACATAATTTATTCTGCCCATTACGACCACGTTGGAGTTGGCCAACCTGATAAAACCGGGGATACTATTTACAATGGAGCCAGAGATAATGCTGTGGGGGTTACAACCGTATTGAGCATGGCCGAAAACATGGCAAAGTATCCTACCAAACGTTCTGCGCTATTTATTCTTTTTACAGGAGAAGAAAAAGGATTGTTAGGCAGCAAATATTATGTGGACAATCCAATTGTACCGCTTGACCAAATGGTCTATTGTTTTAACAGTGACAATGGCGGATATAATGATACCTCCATTGCTACCATTGTAGGATTAACACGAACCACTGCAGAAAAAAATATTGAGGATGCCGCCTCTACTTTCGGTCTTAAAGCAAATGAAGATCCACAACCCGAAAACAATCTTTTTAATCGGAGCGACAATGTACATTTTGCCAAAAAAGGAATTCCTTCGCCTACTTTTACTTTAGGTTTTACAGATTTTGCGCAAGCTACCAAACACTACCACCGCCGAAGTGACGAAGCAGACACCCTAGATTATGATTATTTACTGAAATTTTTCCGGGCGTATGTTTTATCAGGACGAAACATTGCTAACGATCCCACTACCCCTTTTTGGGTTTCTGGCGATCTTTATGAAGAAGCTGGGAAGAAACTTTATAAAAAATAGAACCCCTTTATATTAAAAAAGCCTTTCCAAAATATGGAAAGGCTTTTCGTTTAGGGGCAAAAAAGGCTTAAAGCTTCACAAATGTCAGTAGGTCTGTACTACCATCACCACCGCTTATATCTTTTAAATCAACTTGAACGGTTGTAAATTGCTCTACATCCCAATCGTCGTTTAAATCATCAAACGGGTCATCTTCATTGTCAATTTCAAAATTCAACACCAAGTCAAGTCCAGAGCTGCTTGTTGTTACAGCCCAAGTTCCGTTAACAGTATCGCTATTACTTTCGGCAATGGCTGTTCCATCTGCATTAAAGGTAAAAGCGTAGCCATTATAATCATTGGTTTCATCATCGCCATCATCTATATAACTGCCTACGCTCCACTGACCATCTTGTAAGATCGTTTCTAAATTATCTGTGTTACCACCTCCATTACAATCTTCGTAGGGGTTTCTTCCAAAGTTCAGGTAGTCAGTACCGCCATTGCCACCACTTATATCAATAAGTTTTATAATGTTGGCATCAAATTCCTGTACGTCCCAATCGTCGTTTAAATCGTCAAATGGATCATCCTCACCAGTAATTTCAAAATTTAACACTAGATCTAGACCACTACTACTGTTAGTTACAGCCCAAGTTCCGTTTACGGTATTATTATCACTTACAGCAACCACTGTTTCGTCACTATTAAATGTGAATTGATATGCTACATAATCACAGGTTTCATCATTTCCATCGTCGTCTAAAAGATTAACGTACCAATTATCAGTTGTCAGGCTATCGACAAATGTTCCCGTATCGCCATTACCTCCGCCTCCACCTCCGGATGGGTTGCGTTCAAAGGTTAAAAAGTCAACACTACCGTCGCCACCGCTTATGTGTTTCAGTTTTATAATTTCTGAAGTGGCTTCAATAATATCCCAATCTTCGTCCAATTCATCAAAAGGGTCGTTATTTCCGAAGAAAAGTTCAAGATCTTGCGTACTACTTGAAGTTAGATTCCAAGTCCCTTCCACAGTGTTTGAACCATTAGTTGCTTGGGCAGTATTATCTGTGGCGAATGTAAATTCGTACCCCGCAAAATCGGAGGTTTCATCTTCATCATCAAAGAAATAGGTTACAAACCAAGAATCGGACGTGAGAATGGTTTCAAAATCACTGGGTACCTCGTCACCACCACTGGATGAGCAATCGGTTATCAAGGCAAGCAATTCGGCGTTGTTAGCTACGTCAACCACAGTACCATCTTTCAGCACTACTGAAATTGGGTAATCCATTGCAATATAAGTTCCTGATTCTAAAGAGAGCAAAAAGCTCAATAATTCTGAATCACTAGTGACCGTTTGAGTTCCTATTTGTTCATTATTTGAATTGTAAATAAAGAAATTTAACGGGTACACAAAATCGATGCAATCTATAGATTCATTATCAGAATCGTCTGAAGTTCGTTGTATTAGGCTGGCCAGTTCCGAGCCTTGTTCTATAGCTTCAGAATTTGTTGGATCTGAAGGCGCAGTATCATCTTCTGAACAAGAGCTTACCACAAAAGCAAAAGCCAAGAATGTCATTAATACTATTTTTTTGGTTACGTTTTTCATAATGTTTTTTTTAAAGGTTATGTATTAATAAAACAATTAACTTGTTGTTTACCCTACCTTATTTTTCAGAAAAAAAGAAATAAAAAAACTAGTATACAAAAAAACCACCCTCGAAGGAGAGCGGCTTTTATAAAACAAAAATCAGAAAAATTATACAGGTTAAATCTTTTCAAAAACTAAGTTATCGGTACCACCGTTACCACCACTTATGTCAATCAATTCAATTTTTAAATTGGTTGCAGAAACAAGGTCCCAATCATCATTTAAATCTTCAAAATCGTTTGTTTCTGGAACATTAAAAAAGAGATTAAAGTCTACATCATCAGAGCTGCCGTCATCATCGTCTGATGAGTTACTGCTATCGTTTACAGACCACGTTCCTGAAACTGACAGCTCACCTCTATTTGTTATAACTGTTCCATTGCTATTGAAAGTAAAGACGAAACCGTTAAAGTCTGACGTTTCATCATCGCCAGAATCGATAAACTGTGTTATTCTCCACGTCCCCGTTTGTGCAATTTCTGTAGTTTGATTTGCATTAATGTTATTTTGGTTATCATCGTTATTATTATCGTCGTCACCTGAACAGCTTGTCACTACAGCTACGTACATAATAATTATAAGGATACTTGTTATTTTCGTTTTCATAGTTTTCATATTTTCTAAGTGTTATTTTATTATTATTAATTCTTTTTAAAGGTTAAGGTATCTTCAATATTTCCATCACTGTCACGTATAATAAAGGTTGCTGAAGTTTCAGAAAATTGAAGCACTCTATAATCGTCGTCATCTGCATCATTAATAGGGCTGTCCATATCGAACTCATAATTCAACTCCTCGCCAACAACCGAAACAATCCATATTCCATCTACATTCTCAGAACCATTGGTTGCGGTTACGGTTTGGTTTGAAAAGAACGTAAAGTCGTAGCCATTAAACACATTGGTTTCGTTATCACCATCGTCTAAGTAGGTATCTACATACCACGTTCCGGTTTGTAATATATCCCTCAATTCTTGGGGGTCAGGATCATTTCCTCCTCCCCCGCCATTTGGTTCACGTTCAAAAGTCAATAGGTCCGTACTGTTACCGCCGCCGCTCTCATCGCTTAATCTAATTATTATTTGAGAGGATTCCAGCACATCCCAATCGTCATTTAAATCTTCAAAAGGATCATCGCTTCCCGTATTATCGAAGTTGAGCACCAAGTCCAAACCTGTCTCTTCATCTTCAATGGACCAAAACCCATTTATTGTTTCAGAAGTACTTACAGCCGTTGCCGAACCATCAATAAAAAAGCTGAACTCATACCCATTATAATCGGTTGTATCATCATTTCCATCATCTTGAAACAAGGTTACAAACCAGTTTCCTGTAGTGAGGTTTTCAATTAAAATATTTACATCTTCGTTATTTCCACCCGTGTTAGGCGTTCGTTCATAGGTAAGATAATCTACACTACCATCACCGCCACTTATATGTTTTAAGCGTATGATTTCTGAAGTGGCTTCGATAATCTCCCAATCTTCATCCAATTCATCAAAAGGATCATTAGTTCCGAAGAATAGTTCTAAATCTGGGGTACTACTCGTAGTCAGATTCCAAGTTCCGGGCACGGTATTGGTTCCATTGGTCGCTAGTGCGGTATTGTCGGTTGCAAAAGTAAACTCGTATCCATTAAAATCGCTAGTTTCATCAAAATCATCAAAAAAGTAGGTTACATACCAACTTCCAGTGGTTAGGTTTTCTTCAAATTCACTAAGCTCACCTTCGCCATTATCATCATCACAATTGGCATTGGCCAATAAATCTTCTAATTCTTGGTTGCTATTCACCTCAACAGTAGTTCCATCTTCCAAAATAACTGAAATTGGAAAATCGATACTGATAATATCATCGCTATCTAAATTAAATAGTAGTAAATACAGTTCAATATCACTATTAATTGTAACCGTTCCAGTCTGTTCGTCATTAGAGTTGTAGGTGAAAATGGTAATTGGATATGCAAAATCAATACAACCAATTTCAGACTCTCCTTGACAGGCTGCAATAAGCGCATTTAATTCCGCTTGGTCGTTAATTTCAACTTCTGAAAAATCCTGAAGAATAAGGGTTATGGGGAATACAATTTCAAGCGTATCGGTATCATTGGGGAACTGATCAAAAATATCTTGAATTAGTGAAATATCGGCTTCGCTTTCTAATATCACTTTCTGTCCGTTGGCAATTACAGTTGCTGGATATTTAACCTGCGTGCAACTGTTACCATCAATTATATCGTCATTGCTTCCGGGATTTTGGGAAGTACGTATCAATAAGTTGGCTAACGTTGAGTTTGAGGTAATGGTTTCATCTTGGTCTGTTTCGTCTATAAACTCAGTCTCCTCTTTTTGGCATGAGCTAAACAATAATCCAAAACACAGGATTAAAAAGGTATATATCGTAATGTTTCTTTTCATGTTTTTGTAGGGTCTGTGTAAGTGAAACAAGTTACTTCAAAAATACCCTACCTAAGTTACAAAACTTTTTTTTGAATATATTTGAAGTCACACCCTACCCTATGGATAAAAACTCAACCATTTGTAATGAAAACACTTTTAATAGAGTGTATAAAGAACATGGAAAGACCATTTGGCGGTTTATCTATTTTAAATGTGGTAACGAAGCACAAGCAGAGGATTTGGTACAAGACGCTTTTATAAAATTGTGGCAAAACTGTGCTAAAGTGCCAGTAGAAAAGGCAAAATCGTTTTTATACACCATTACCAACAATGCTTTTTTAAATGAAGTAGCCCATAAAAAAGTGGTATTAAAGCACGCCAAGCATCAACCAGATAGAGTGGAAAACCAATCGCCTCAATTTTTATTGGAAGAAAAGCAATACCATGAGAAATTGCAAAGTGCCATCGCCAATTTAACCGAAGCCCAGCGCACCGCTTTTTTATTAAACCGGATTGAAGGGAAAAAATACAGGGAGATTGCTGAAATCTTGAATATTTCAGTAAAAGCAGTCGAAAAAAGAATGAGTTTAGCTTTAAAATCACTTCGTGACGAAATAGGTGAACTTTAAAGTAGGGTAAAAACAAGTTAAGTTGTTATACTTATGAAATGCACAATTATGGAAAAAGACTACATATTGCATAATTATTTGAACGGCACGGCTACTCAAGAAGAAATTGAGCAACTGAAGGCCGATCCTGAATATGCATCTTATATAAAAATTGCCAAAACCACCCAAGGTTTCGACACACCAGACTTTGATGAAAAAGCAACGTTTAAAGCTATTTCTGAAAAATTAGAACAACAACCTAAGGTTAAAAAATTAAATCCTTGGGCTACGGTTTTAAAAATTGCTGCCGTATTTGCCGTGATTGTCACCGGATATTTATACGTCGATTCATTAGGAACTACTGTTTCCACTTCGGTAGCTGAAAAACAAAACTTTAATTTACCAGACGGCTCTGAAGTTGCATTAAACGCTAATTCTACGATTGAATACAATAAAAACAAGTGGGACAACGACCGAAAGTTGGAGTTGGACGGCGAAGCTTATTTTAAAGTGACCAAAGGAAATACTTTTACCGTACAGACTAGAGCTGGAGCGGTTAGCGTTTTAGGTACACAGTTTAATGTATTTGCACGTGATAAAAAATTACAGGTACATTGTTACGAAGGCTTGGTAAGCGTGGCTTTTAACGACACACTCATCAAACTACCTGCCGGAAAAAATTTACAAATAAAAAATGGTATCTTAGTAACAAAGGTTCAAAGTATTGCTAAAGCACCTTCTTGGATAGACAATGAAAGTAGCTTTGAAAATGCAACGTTGGAAACCGTCTTACAGGAATTAAAAAGACAGTACCCGATTGTGGTGAATCTACCTGACAACGTAAAAAACAAACGATTTTCAGGAAGTTTTACTCACAACGACATTGACCTTGCTTTGCAGTTAATTTGCGCCCCCTTAAACCTAACCTATACGATAGAAGAAGACCAGGTAACCATATATGCAGCCAAAAACAAGTAAACAGGCGTTTCCACTCGTCTTGATCATGTGTTTTTTCTTTAGTCTTTCTATTCTTGGGCAGACAGAAGGAAAGAAATCTTTGTTTGCAGTTATACAACAATTGGAAGAACAGCACAATATCCGTTTTTCCTATGTTCCAGATGAAATCTCAGATATATCAGTTACAGTTCCTGAAAAAACCGATTCGCTTCAAGAAGTCCTTGCTCAATTGAACAATCAAACTTCTTTACAGTTTACACTTTTGGACGATAGATATGTAACCGTAGTATCACGGCAACAGAAAAGCAATTACTGCGGGAGAATCATTGCTGCTGAAACCAGTGAACCTTTAGAAGGAGCCAATATCGTTGTAAAAAATTTTAATTTTTCAACAGTAAGTACCGCAGAAGGCTTTTTTTCAATTCCTAGACAAGTTCCTTCGGAAGGGTTTATTACTATTAGCTATCTTGGATATCATACCATAAATCTCTCAATAAATCAATTGACTGCAGCATGTCCAACGATTATGGTCCACTCAAAATCTACAGCTCTTGACGAGGTTTATATTCAGACTTATTTAGTGCAAGGAGTGAGCAAAAAAACCGATGGTTCTATTACATTAAACACTGAGAATTTCGGATTGATACCCGGCCAAATAGAGAATGATGTGTTACAGATTTCCCAAGCGCTGCCAGGAGTGGAAAGTGCAGATGAAACCATATCAAACATCAACATTCGCGGAGGAACACATGATGAAAATCTATTGCTCTGGGATGATATAAAAATGTACCAAAGCGGTCATTTTTTCGGATTAATTTCTGCCTTTAACCCAGACCTCACCAAACAGGTTTCCATTTATAAAAATGGAACACCACCCCGTTTTGGCGAAAGTGTTTCTGGGGTAATTGATATGCGTTCAAAGAACACGGTAACTGAAGATTTTTCAGCAGGTGTGGGACTAAATTTAATTAATGGAAGTGCATTTGCTAATATTCCTCTTTCTGATAAAGCAAGTATTCAAATTTCAGGCAGGCATTCACTCTCTTTTTTAGAAACCCCAGTTTATAATACGTACTCTGAACGTATTTTTCAGGATACAGAAATAACAAACATTGAAAACCCAGAAAACGAAACCCAAATTACAGCCGATGAAGATTTCAATTTCTATGATTTTAGCACAAAACTACTTTGGGATATTTCAGAAAAAGATGCCATTCGGGTTAATTTTTTAACCATAGACAACTCGTTGGACTTTACTGAAAGTATTGACGGTTCCAATCAATCAAAAACCAGTGAATTACAACAACGAAGTCTCGTTGGAGGTGTTTCTTGGAACCGAAACTGGAGTGACGGTTTTGAAACAACAGCTTTGCTTTATGGTTCTTATTATCTATTAAATGCAACCAACAAAGACCTTTTTACCACCCAACAGCAATTTCAAGAAAATGAAGTATTAGAGGACGGAGCGAAGATTGACTCCCGTTTTACTATCTCAAAAAAAATTGAATTACAGTCCGGATATCAGTTTTCAGAAATCGGCATTGGTAATACCCAAGATATAAACATTCCGCGTTTTAGGGTTTATAATAAAGAAGTGTTGCGTACGCATTCGGTTTTTTCAAACATAACCTATACGCCCAATCAAGAATTAACGGTTATCAATGCTGGGGCCCGAGCATCTTATTTCGAAAAATTTGACAAGCTCTTAGTAGAACCTAGATTGAGCGTCCACCAAAAATTAGGTAATGGATTTTCAGTTGAAACCATGGGTGAATTTAAAAGCCAGACCACTACTCAGCGTATTGATTTTGAAAGTGACTTTTTAGGCGTCGAAAAAAGACGGTGGGTGTTAGCCAATGACAACAATATACCTATTCTTGAAAGTAAGCAAGCTTCGCTTGGGTTTGGGTATAATAAAAACAATTGGCTAATTACATTGGAAGGGTTTTATAAAGAAGTTTCAGGAATCACTACGTCCAACCAAGGGTTTCAAAATCAGTTTCAATTTGTGAGAGCAACTGGAGATTACACAGCTAACGGCCTAGAGTTTGTATTCAATAAAAACGCACGGCACTTTAGTACTTGGGTTAGCTATTTATTTATGAAAAACGATTACACTTTCGAAACGCTTATCCCTTCGGAATTTCCAAATAATATTGACATTCGGCATTCTGCAACGGTTGCCGGTTCGTATTCATTAAATAAGTTTAAACTGGCTTTAGGAATCAATTGGCATAGCGGAAAACCGTATACTATTCCCGTTCCCGGAGAGGAAATTATTGAAGTAAATGGTCAAGATACAATACAATATGATATTCCGAATAATGAACGCTTACCAGATTATTTTAGGGCTGACTTTTCAGCGGAATATCTTTGGGGAATTTCTCAAAATGTAGATGCTAAAATCAATGTTGCTGTGCTCAATCTACTAAATAAAGAAAACACGCTAAACATCCGATATGCTTTGGACACAGATGAAAATAACGAAAGCCGAATTAACCAAGTGGAAGAAATATCGCTAGGTCTTACACCAAATATTTCAGTACAAGTGTTGTTTTAAAAAAACAACTTACATCCGTTCTGGAACTTCTATTCCCAATAATGAAAAAGCGGTCTTAATTACTTTCGCAACCGCATCTGCTAAGTGAACTCTAAACTGTTTTTCTTCATCAGTATCAGCCCCTAAAATAGATACATTTTGATAGAAGGAATTGAATTCTTTTACCAAATCGTAGGTGTAATTAGCTAATAACGCCGGACTGAAGTTTTCTGCAGCCAACTGCACGGTTTCAGGAAATAGTTGTAGTTGTTTCAACAACTCTTTCTCCTTTTCATGTAATTGATTTACGGTCAGAGGTCGCTGAGTGGAGTCGAAGCGGGCCTTTCGCAAAATTGATTGAATCCGCGCATACGTATATTGAATAAACGGACCGGTATTCCCTTGAAAATCAACACTTTCTTCAGGGTTGAATAAAATTCGTTTTTTAGGATCTACCTTCAATATGTAGTATTTTAACGCCCCTAAACCGATGGTTTTATACAATTCTTTCTTTTCATCAGCTGTAAAGTCATCAATCTTTCCTAATTCTTCTGAAATTTTACCAGCAGTGGCGGCCATTTCAGAAATTAGATCATCGGCATCCACGACGGTTCCTTCTCTACTTTTCATTTTACCGGATGGTAAATCAACCATGCCGTAACTTAAATGATACAGGTTTTCGGCCCAACTATACCCTAATTTTTTCAAGATTAAGAATAACACTTTAAAATGGTAATCTTGCTCATTCCCTACGGTATAGATCATTCCGCTGGCGTCCGGATGGTCTTTTATACGCTGAATAGCGGTACCGATATCCTGCGTCATATAAACTGCTGTTCCGTCTGCTCGTAATACTAGTTTTTCGTCCAACCCTTCATCAGTAAGGTCACACCAAACGGATCCATCTTCTTTTTTAAAGAACACTCCTTTTTCTAAGCCTTCTTCAATATTATCTTTTCCTAATAAATAGGTTTCACTTTCGTAATAATAGCTGTCAAAATCAACGCCCAAGGCATCGTAGGTTTTTTCGAATCCTTTATATACCCAGCCATTCATTTTTTTCCAAAGGGTCACCACCTCATCATCTCCTTGTTCCCATTTTTGAAGCATGTGTTGGGCCTCTTTTAAAATAGGCGCTTCGGCTTTTGCTTCCTCTTCTGTTTTTCCTTCAGCTTGTAATTGAGCTACTTCCTTTTTGTATTCTTTATCAAACCGTACGTAATAATTCCCAACTAACTTATCCCCTTTTAATCCGGCAGATTCAGGGGTTTCACCGTCTCCATACCGTTTCCAAGCCAGCATACTTTTACAAATATGAATTCCTCGGTCGTTTATAATCTGGGTTTTATAGGTTTTTTTACCGCTTGCTTGTAAAATTTCAGCTACTGAATAGCCTAATAAAATATTTCGAATATGTCCTAAATGCAGGGGTTTATTAGTGTTTGGCGAAGAATATTCAACCAACACCGCATCGTCTCCTTGCGGCTCTTTTCCGAAGGTAGAAAAATCGGTTACCGCATTGAAAAACTCTAAATAATACGCATCGCTTAAAACAATATTTAAAAACCCTTTTACCACATTGAATTTTGAAACTTCTGTTACATTTTCAACTAAGTAATTTCCTATCGCTTCTCCAATTTTAACCGGATTTCCTTTTACCACCCGAAGCATCGGGAACACCACTACCGTGATATCACCTTCAAAATCTTTACGCGTGGCTTGAAATTCCACGGTTTCAAGATTAGCGTCGAAAATTGATGTCACTGCTTCCTTAATTTTGGCAGTTAAAACGTCCTGAAGTTGCATAGGTTTAATTTTAGGTGCAAAGATAGTTTTTTAATGAGAAATGGAAGCTGAAGTTGAAATTGAAAATCGAAGTTTTAAAATGTGTATCTTTAAAAGAAAAAAGTGCTTCTCAACGTATCATACAACGACAAACAAATAAGGAAAAAAATTGAAACCGAAGTTGGTAAACCATTCTCCCTAAAAGAACGTATTCAACTTGGTGGAATTGGTTCTTCAAAACTAATTATTACTGAAATGAGTGTTCAAATTCATAATTTGTTAATTCTAGATAATAACCGCAATCAATGTAATATTGAAATGCGGCCCAATGGAATTCTCGTAGGGTTTCGATCGTTATTAGAATCGTACATTTTAGTAATTCCTTATTACAAACTTTCTTTATACAAAGGTAAGGCTGAAGAGTATTCCATTTATCGAGATGACTATTTTGTAAAAGTAGAAGCTAAAGACAAAGCCACACATAAGTTTATGAACAAAGTATTAGCTGCTAAAGCGGAAGCCTCGCCTACCCGTTTAGAAGATTTATAACTTCACATTTTACAACCTTTATTTAAACTTTTGGTAAACTCTATGAAGGTAAATCGTCTGTCCTTTGCAAAAAAACGATGGACTTATTTTTATATGTATTTGCCGCTTTATTTTCGGTGATAAATCCGCTGGGGACAGTCCCTGTATTTGTAGGATTAACAAGTGATGAAACTTCAATAGAACGCAATAAAACCTCTTTACTAACTGCTATAAATACGACTGTAATTTTAATTATTTGCTTTTTTGCAGGAACGTATATTCTAGATTTTTTCAGCATTAGTCTAAATGCCTTACGAATTGCCGGCGGAATGATTATCGTGTCGTCCGGTTTTGCTTTATTAACTGGCACCTTTTCTAAGCATAAAGGAATGAAGAACAAACGGGTAAAGAAAGACCTAAGTAATAGAGAAAAAATATCACTAACACCTTTGGCCATTCCCATGCTTGCTGGACCAGGCGCAATTTCAATTTTAATTACGTACAATCAAGAATACAGTAAAACTAGTGAGATAGTGCTTATTCTTTTAGCCGTTGTAGCTGTAGGATTCGCTACCTTTTTAATGCTTCGGTTTGCGCCTTATTTAACCAAACTTTTGGGTGCTTCGGGAATTAACGCAATATCGAGGATAGTTGGGTTTATTGTTATTTCAATAGGAATAGAATATATAAGCAGTGCGGTAATATTAATTATACAAAATTTAGAATTGTAATAGTTACCTTCTGTTTTTAACAAATACGCCAGCTAACAAAGCCAAAACCCCTAACGCAATCATGGCAAGGGTTTGATTGTTTAAGCCTTCTTTTGCTGAGACTTCTAACGGACCAATATCTACAACTTCTTGAGGAACAAACGCGTTGTATAAGCCAAAAACAATTAATAAAATGCCTACTACAATTAGAATCAATTTTAAAACTTTCATATAATTTGGTTTACTCTATAAAGATAGCATTAAAATTAAGCAATTAACGAATCTTTGTATTTCTGTCTAACAATAAATAGGTATCTTTAAACAAAAAGATTGAAAATACTACTCACTGGCGCTAACGGTTATATTGGTTTACGATTGCTTCCCTCTTTATTAGAAAAAGGACACGAAGTTATTTGTTGTGTACGTGATAAAAATAGAATTCCTTTAGACCCTGAAACCCGAAAGCGGATTAGTTTCTATGAAGTTGATTTTTTAAAAGAAGTTGATACTACTGACTTTCCAAAAGATATTGACGCAGCATATTATCTCATCCATTCTATGAGCGCCTCCACAAACGATTTCGATGAGTTAGAAGCCAAAGCTGCTAAAAATTTTAACAAGTATCTTGCTGAAGCTTCGGTTAAACACGTAGTTTATTTAAGTGGAATTGTCAATGAAGACAGTTTATCTAAACACCTATCTTCCCGAAAAAAAGTAGAAGAAATACTTTATGAAGGCAATTACAATTTAACGGTTTTACGAGCTGGAATTGTAGTAGGTAGTGGAAGTTCTTCCTTTGAAATAATACGTGACCTTTGTGAAAAGCTACCCATTATGGTTACACCAAAATGGTTAAAAACGCGAATACAACCAATTGCCATTCGCGATGTGATTTCCTTTTTATCTGAAGTACTTTTAAAAGAAGTCTGCTACAACCAATCTTTTGATATTGGCGGTCCCGATGTTTTGACCTACAAGCAAATGCTTTTAAAATATGCAAAGGTTAGAAAGTTGAAGTTATGGATTATTTCGGTCCCAGTTATGTCACCACGGTTATCTTCTTATTGGCTGTATTTTGTTACTTCTACCACATACAAATTAGCAGTTAATTTAGTGGACAGTATGCGTCATGAAGTTGTAGCTCGCGATAATAAATTGCAAGAAATATTGAATATCCAACCTATTACGTATGAAGAAGCCATAAAAAATGCATTTATAAAAATTGAGCAAAACCTCGTAATATCCAGTTGGAAAGACTCTTTAGTTGCGGGAAGACTTTCCAATTTAAAAGGATATATTCAAGTTCCTACATTTGGATGTTTAAAAGATGAGCAATCGATTGAAGTCAAAAATCCTGAAGCTGTTTTAGAAAATATCTGGTCTATCGGTGGTACTCGAGGTTGGTACTATGGAAACTGGTTATGGAAAGTACGTGGTTTTATGGATCAACTTGTTGGTGGTGTTGGTTTACGAAGAGGTCGCACACACCCTAATAAAATTTACGCGGGTGACTCATTAGATTTTTGGCGCGTTTTATATGCAGACAAAGAAGAAAAGAGACTATTACTCTTTGCTGAAATGAGAGTGCCCGGTGAAGCATGGTTAGATTTCTGTATAGATGAGAATAATGTACTGCACCAAACCGCTACCTTCAGGCCTAAAGGCTTGTTAGGGCGTTTATATTGGTATACCATGCTACCATTTCATTATTTTATTTTTAGCGGAATGATAAACAATATTGCCAAAACAGAATAAATAGCATTTCAAAAATGATTTGTACTATTGTATAAGCACAATCTGTTTTGAAAATCTTCAACATATTTAAAAAGAATAAACTCCTCAGTATCTCATTGGGGTTATTGCTGCTATTTTCCTTATTTCTCTACATAAAAACGATTGAAACATACGCCCTAATTGAAAGCTTATCTATTTGGGTGCGCAATTATTTTGGCTCTTTTTATTTATATCTCGGTCTAGGCTGTGTCCTTTTATTATTAGCAATTGCCATTTCGCCTTGGGGAACTTATAAATTAGGTCATGCAAATGAAAAACCTGCTTTTAAACGCCTACCTTGGATTGCAATGTTGTATAGTGCCGGAATGGGTTCAGGAATTTTACTGCGAGCAGTGCAAGAACCGGTATTTATGCAGCAAAACCCACCCCTTTCTACGGGTATTTCTTCGGAAGTGATTGCGCTGGAATTTACCTTTTATCAATGGGGATTTACAGCTTGGGCTTTTTACGCCGTATTTGCTTTGGCAATTGGGTACGCCGTGTTTCATAAAAATAAAACCGTAGCGACTAGCAGTACGTTTTCTTTGTTATTTCAGAAAGAAGGAAATGGATTTCTCACGGGTATTGACATTCTCACGATATTAACCACAATTTTCGGCTTAGTGGCTGCTTTAGGCCTAGGTGCTTCGCAAATTAAAGGAGGTTTAGATCATTTATTTAAAGCAGATTTTAGTTACCAATTAATTATAATATTGGTCATTGCAATTGGAGTATTAGCATTACTTTCCGCCTTAAGTGGTGTTGAAAAAGGGATTAAGCGTATTTCTACAATGAATATTTATATAACTGTTGCCTTGCTGCTATTTGTGTTTTTACAAAGTGATATGCTTTTAATTATAGAACAACTCGCAACCGGAATATATCGATATATCATCGATTTTATTCCAATGAGTTTAGCGATAGGAAAATTTGATCCTGGTATTGAATTTTTAACCGATTGGACGTATTATTATTGGGCATTTTGGTTGGCGTGGGCACCTTTTACTGGAATGTTCATCGCGCGCATTTCAAAAGGAAGAACGATACGGGAAACTATTATTGCAGTTTTGCTTATTCCTTCTTTAGGATCCTTTTTCTGGTTTACCACCTTTGGGCAATCTGCTTTTGATATGATTTCGGAATGGGGAAGCTATTCCGGAGAATTTGACAATGTATTTACCTCTATTTTTGTCTTTTTTGAAGCGTATCCGCTCACATCCATTATAAATTCCATAGTTATTTTATTATTGGTTAGTTTCTTAGTGACGTCCGTTGATTCAGCAATATATGTTTTAAGCATGTTTACCGATAAAGGCAGCCAAAACCCCAATAAAAAACAACGGTTGCTTTGGGGAATAATCTTGATCATTTTTTCCGTAGGAATAGTGCTTTTAGGTCACGCCAAAGAAGATAGCAATGTATTAATCGCTATGCAAAAATTGTTGATTATCACTTCCCTACCATTAAGTTTACTTATGGTTCTAATGATTGGTTTGTGGCTTCGAGATTTAGTAAATCACAAAAAAGAATAGTTTTTTTTATTCCTTCGGAAGAAAAATTTCGGCCATCATACAACGAGCACTTCCGCCACCGCATGTTTCAATTGTAGTTAAATCTGTACTTAAAATTTCGCAATGCTTTTCAATTGCTGAAACTTGTTCTTCCGTAAGACTTTTGTGTGCCGCAGCACTCATTACTAAATACTTTTTATCGTTCACCCCGCGTACCTGAAGCATATTTCCAGCAAAGTTATGCATCTGTGCTTCGGTAATGGTAATGATTTCTTTTCCATCATCTTTTAAATGCTGAACTACATTCTTCTTTTCTTTGGCATCGTCAATCGTGTCTAAACAAATAACACTGAAATTTTCAGCTAAACACATCATTACATTGGTATGGTAAATCGCAGCACGCTTTCCATCAACTGTTTGATTGGCTGTGAAAATTACTGGTGTGAATTCAAAATCCTCACAAAACTCGATTAATAATTGCTCATCGGCTCTTGGAGACAAAGCACAATACGCTTTTTGATTTACACGATCTAAAATTAAACTTCCGGTAGATTCTAAAAATATACCTTCGTTTTCTGCATCGGTATAATCAAATACATTTTTAATTACGAATCCTTCTTTCTCTATACGTTCGATAACATCCTCACGACGTTCTTTGCGTCTATTTTTTGCAAATAAAGGATACAAAGCGATATCACCATTTTCGTGAAAAGTAACCCAGTTATTTGGAAAGATAGAATCTGGAGTATCCAATTCTAACTTATCGTCTTCAACAATCACGTTTACACCAACATTACGTAGTTTTTCAACAAAAGCATCAAATTCTTGTTGTGCTTTTTCATTCACTTTAGCATTCTCAAGTTTAATGTCTTCTTGAAAGTAATTGTTTACCGCCGTTTGCTCATTCATTCGAAAAGCAACTGGACGAATCATCAATATCGTATCGGTTATTTGCTGCATAACGTATCGTTTTAGGCCCTACCTAAATCGGTAGGCAGGTGCAAAATTAAGGTTTTTTAGACGGAATTTTTTACTTGATTGAAGTATTTTTATAGAAAAGAAGTTGTCTTAAAAATTTGCTGTAAGACCAATTCCGTAACCAGGACCTTGGAATATATTTCTACCACCCAGCACATAAGAAACACTAACATACGCCCCAAAATTATTGGTAAATGAACGATACCCCGTCCCGCCAATTTTGTGATAATCTACCCCAAAACGCTTAAAATTTTGTGGTGGTGGGGTTTCTAAATAATCAATTCCGCCAAAAGAATGCTGGTAATCATAATACACATCGTAGTACCATTTATTTAATGCTTGCCCAGCTTTAAATGTAATAGGTAGACTGTTGGGCACTCCTTCTAACTTAAGTGAGAAACCACTTTGCAAGGTAGTAAACCACCCAGTATTAGTTTGATAATGCGCCATAGCCCTTGTTTCAATTATAGTGGCTTGCTGACCAATGTCTTTTAAGCCCCCAATATTGTAATCTGAAACAGGCGTTGAAAAACCTCCGGCAACACTAAATTCTAACTTGCTATTAGTAAATTCTTTTTTAAAAGTACGGTATTTCAGAAATACTGAAACATCCTGTACGTCTTTAATATCGTCAACCTCTATATAGGGTAGGGAGGCATTTACATCCAAGTTCTCAGTAATTCCGTAGGCTGTAAAAAGATTTACATAGTAAAGTTTTCGAGCAATGTCGGTTTCATCCGTGCCAGCCAGATAGTCGTTGTTATCTTCAAATCCGGCTCCTAAAGTAATTGTTGTATTACTATTTCCGCGGTAAAATCCATCGATCTTACCTTGTGAAAAGACTTTTGTACCAATGATTGCCGGAATGCAGATCAAAAAAATTATAACTAAAGGTGTTTTCATATATAAAAACATACGCAATAAAAAATGGTACGGTTTAATTAAAAATAGGGTTTTCGATAGGAATTTCTTTTAAAACTTAAGATTAAATTTGTTTTAGTTAGGATTCCTTACTATATTTGACATGCAATAATGCATTCATATAAAATTTACTATTATGAAAAAATTCATTTTTTATCACGCCGGATGTCCTGTTTGTGTAAGTGCTGAGCATGACATTCTTGAAATTACCGATCCGAACCAAGTAGAAGTTGTTCATCTTGGTGAAAACAGAAATCGCATTGATGAGGCCGAAAAAACAGGAGTGCAATCTGTTCCTGCCCTGCTCACTCCAAACGGAAATGTACTACACATAAACTTTGGGGCCAGTATAGCAGATGTTAAAAATTAATTGAAACCTAAAAAGTTAGGATTCCTAATCACTAAAAGAATATGAAAACAAACACGTTTTTATTAACCATAGGGATCGTAGTGGCAATTATTTGCACTACGGTTGCCCAAACCGACCCCTACAATACCGATAATTTCGCTATTGAAAACGTAACCGTAACCCATAACACCGATTTAAACCTGACTGTCTGGAACATTACAGTAAAAGGACAAGCGGGCAGCCAAACCCCTACTCTAAATGGACAACTGGACGGGGCGCCTGTTTTGGGGTACGTATTTCCAACATCGCTGTCTCCTACTGTTGTAGGGTTTAATAAAACGGATGGTATTCTCGCTTTGGCATTGACATCCCATCCTGATTTTGATGACACCCCGCTTTGGGATGAAAACAAAGACAATAAATACGACAACGATGGAGTAATTTGGCACCCGCATTGGGTAGTATTAGTGAAAGACGAAAGAGTTACCGGAGGATTTTCGGTAAAACAGTTTAAAAAAGCCGATACCACAGTAAAACTCCCACCTACAAATCCAGGAATGCCCATGTATATGGACTCACCAGGATTTTCTGTAATCACAAAGAACAACACCATTCAAGTTATAATTCCAGATTACAGGATACAAAATACAACCGATTTTAGTTTTGATGCAGTCACAGCTTTCATGAAAGTAAATACGAGCAACGAAAATCTCCCTATGTTGGGTGTATATAATGTATACAGCATTGCCAGCGGTGATTTAAGCCTGCCGTATAAAGTTGAAAAAAGTACTCAAAAAATTGATTAGGAATACTAACTTTGCTATGTTAGTAAAAGTATTAGTTCTCAAGATATGCTCTAAACGTTTAACAAAGCGCATATCTTGAGCGACTATATTAAGCCTTTAACCTCTTAGCCACCATAGTAATAAGATAGCATTATTTTTTATGAGTGATAGTATTTTTAATCCAGAAGATCAATTGGGAGCTGTTTCCAATAAAATTGTTGCAGGTCTGGAGCGAATTTCAGAAGTGTTCAAAGTATTGTTATGGGAAAAAGCAAAAGCGAATGGCCTAAGCCCATTGCAGATTCAATTGCTTATTTTTGTTGCCTACCATAAAATAGAGCTTTGCAATGTAAGCCATTTTGCCAAAGAATTCAATGTAACTAAACCTACCGTAAGCGATGCCATTAGAGCATTACTTAAAAAAGAACTGATAGAAAAAGACTTTTCGTCGGCCGACAGTCGGAGCTATTTGGTTTTATTAACGATCAAAGGCAAAGAAATGGTCAGCGCCACAGAAAATTTTGCCGATCCTATAAAAAATCAATTATTAAAAATCCCTTCGGAAGAACGAGAGGCGCTTTTCAACAGTATTAGCAACCTCATTTATAAATTAAACCGAACCGGCATTTTAACGGTACAAAGAACCTGTTACGGATGTAAGTTTTACGAACCAAAAGAGACGACCGATTATTGCCAGCTTTTGGAAAAAGATTTATACACAACAGATATCCGTTTGGATTGCCCTGAATTTGAAGAAAAAGCGAGATAATCCGTACTTATCCCCGTATTAAAGGCATGGTGCTACAACGCAACAAACCTTCTTGTTTGGCGATTTCGGCATACGGAACTTCTTCTACTGTAAAACCTTGATCGCGTAACCATGTATTTAGCCGTGTAAAATTCTTTTCTGAAATGACTACTTCAGGTGAAATGGAAAACACATTGCTATTCATATTGTACATTTCATCTTTGGTAATATGAAAGCAATTCTCCTTTCCGAAGAAATCTACTAACCACTCATATTCTTCTTGTTCTAAAAAGCCTTCTTTATGAATTATCGTTTTTCCTTTTCCTAAGGGTTGAAAACAGCAATCTAAATGAAGCGCATTATCTTTGGCTTCTGTGTTTGATTTGCGAAGATTGAATGACTTTACTTTTTTATTTGGAAACAATTCTTCTAGCTTTTTTACAGCTTTCATATTGGTCCGGGCCGTGATATATTTTGAATAATCTTCTCCACGGTACGTACCAACAAATATATAATCATTCCAAGGCATAACATCGCCGCCTTCAACGTGCGCATCTTCTGGAAACCTGATGATATTTTCTGAAGGGATTTGATCAATAACATGTTTTATGGCATCAATCTCTTGGTCACGATCGGGTAAGATATTTGCTTTTATAAATTTGTCTTCTATAACGAAGGCAATATCCCGAGCAAAAATCTGGTTGTAGTCTTCAATTTCTTTGGGACGATAGACTTTTACATCATATTTTTCAAATATTTTGGCAACAGCTTCCATCTCATGTATCATATCCACTTCTTTAGGATATGTGCCTGCTTGAATGTGTTCTTTTGATTTTGGGTCATACGCCTCGTCTAAGGTAGGGGCTGGACCATTACTATTTGCCGAACCTAATACAACTGCCCGAAGGCGAGAAACTTCATCTTTAACGTTTAATTTGATCATATTACAAATATAAAAAAGCATCCCCAATTTATGAGGATGCTTCGTTTATTTTAAAAGGTGATTTTACCTATCTTCTACTGGTTTAAAATCCCGATGTGTTTCACCAACGTATACTTGTCTTGGACGCCCTATTGGTTCTTTACGTAAACGCATTTCTCTCCATTGCGCTATCCAACCTGGTAAACGACCTAATGCAAACATTGCGGTAAACATTTCAACAGGAATTCCCATAGCACGATAGATAATACCAGAATAGAAATCCACGTTCGGGTATAATTTTCTATCAACAAAATAAGAATCTTCTAAGGCTTCTTTTTCCAATCCTTTAGCAATATCCAACACAGGGTCTTCAACTCCTAAGTTAGCCAATACCTCATCAGCAGATTTTTTAATTATTTTTGCCCGTGGGTCAAAGTTTTTATAAACTCGGTGACCAAAGCCCATTAAGCGGAATGGATCCTCTTTATCCTTAGCTTTTTGCATAAACTTGTGTGTATCGCCACCATCTTCTTTAATAGCCTCCAGCATTTCAATAACCGCTTGGTTGGCTCCACCGTGAAGTGGTCCCCAAAGTGCATTGATACCTGCTGATAATGAAGCAAACAATCCAGTGTGTGCTGAACCTACCATCCGTACAGTAGAAGTAGAACAGTTTTGTTCGTGATCTGCGTGCAAAATCAATAATTTATCAAGTGCATCTACTACTGTTTTATTGGAATTATAGTCCCCATTAGGCTTTTTAAACATCATTTTAAGGAAGTTGTCTACATAACCTAATGAATCATCTCCATAATCTAATGGTCTTCCTACACGTTTCCTGTAAGCCCAAGCAGTCAATACTGGGAATTTTGCCAAAATACGAACAATTGCATTATACATGTCTTCTTCACTTTCTACATTTACCGAAGAAGGATTAAACGCTACTAAAGCTGAAGTTAATGACGAAAGTACGCCCATTGGGTGAGCAGATTTTGGAAATCCATCCAATATTTTCTTTAAATCTTCATCTACATGAGAATGTTCTTTAATATCACTGTGAAACTTCTCTAGTTCAGATTTAGAAGGCAATTCACCAAAAATCAATAAATAGGCTACTTCCAGAAATTCTGCTTTCTCAGCTAAATCTTCGATAGCATATCCTCGGTACCTAAGCACACCCTCTTCCCCATTTAAAAATGTAATGGCACTTTCACAAGAACCAGTGTTTTTATATCCAGGGTCAATGGTAGTAACGCCATTTGTTACGCCTCTAAGCGTTTTTATATCAATGGCTTGCTCGTTCTCGCTTCCTATAACAATAGGAAATTCATATTTTTTACCATCGATTTCGAGAATTGCTTTCTTTGACATATATTTATAAGGTTTTTTTTGATTATTTCGAAATGTAAAGATACAAAATATTGACCGTTTTTTTAACATATACGAACGCTTGTTAGGTTAAAATATCCTTAAATTTCAAGCTATCGAAGCCGTAAACGTAAAAAACTTCCTTTAGAATAACTAAAGGAAGTTTTTTATAATCTGTTGTGGCTCTTAAATCTTGAAGGCGTTTCGCTGTGGATAATAAGCCACATCGCATAACTGCTCTTCAATTCGTAACAACTGATTGTATTTTGCCATACGGTCACTACGGGAAGCTGAACCTGTTTTAATCTGTCCACAGTTTAACGCCACGGCCAAATCGGCAATAGTGTTATCTTCTGTTTCACCACTTCTGTGTGACATTACTGAAGTATAACCGGCATTATGCGCCATATTTACAGCAGCAATTGTTTCGGTTAAGGTTCCTATTTGGTTTACCTTGATCAAAATAGAATTAGCTATATTTTCTGAAATACCTTTTGACAACCGCTCTACATTCGTTACAAACAAGTCGTCCCCGACCAATTGGACTTTATCGCCTACTTTTTTGGTCAATGATTTCCAACCGTCCCAATCGTTTTCATCCATTCCATCTTCAATAGAGATAATTGGGTATTTGTTGCATAATTCAGCTAAATAAGTAGCTTGTTCTTCAGAGGAACGCACTTTTCCTTTTTCACCTTCAAAAACAGTGTAATCGTACTTTCCGTTTTCGTAGAATTCTGCTGCTGCACAATCCAAGGCAATCATGACTTCATCTCCTAATTTATAACCAGCATTTTTTGTAGCCTTTGCTATGGTATCGATTGCATCTTCTGTTCCATTAAGCGTTGGAGCAAAACCACCTTCGTCGCCTACCGCCGTGCTTAGGTTACGGTCGTGTAATACTTTTTTAAGGTTATGGAAAATCTCACTTCCCATTTGCATGGCGTGTGTAAAATTTTTAGCCTTCACTGGCATAATCATAAACTCTTGAAAAGCAATTGGTGCATCACTATGCGAACCTCCGTTAATAATATTCATCATCGGCACCGGAAGCGTTTTGGCACTTACGCCACCCACATATCGGTATAATGGTAACCCAAGTTCAGAAGCTGCAGCCTTTGCTACTGCTAAAGAAACACCTAAAATAGCATTGGCTCCTAATTTTGATTTATTAGGAGTTCCATCTAAATCAATCATAATCTTATCGATTGTTTCTTGTTCAAAAACAGAAACACCCAATAAAGTTCCGGCAATTTTACCATTTACATTTTCTACGGCTTTTAAAACACCTTTACCCATATAATCGTCACCGCCATCGCGTAACTCTACTGCTTCGTGTTCTCCTGTCGATGCTCCTGATGGAACTGCTGCGCGGCCTAAAAAACCATTTTCGGTAATTACATCAACCTCTACAGTTGGATTTCCGCGAGAATCGAATATTTGTCTAGCAATAATGTCAATTATTATACTCATGCTGTTTTAGCTTTGTGGTTTTGTATGGTTGTGATAAATTGATCAAATAAATACGACGCATCATGTGGTCCTGGACTTGCTTCTGGATGGTATTGTACCGAAAAAACAGGTTTGTTAACCATTTTAATACCGGCTGCAGTTTGATCATTAAGGTGCAAATGTGTTATTTCGATATCTGGATTAGCTTCAGCCTCTTCTCTGCTAATTGCAAAACCGTGATTTTGAGATGTTATCTCCCCTTTTCCTGTTTCTAGGTTTATAATAGGGTGATTAATACCTCGATGTCCGTGGTGCATTTTATAGGTTGAAACGCCATTCGCTAATGCAATTACTTGATGTCCACCACAAATACCAAATAACGGCTCTCCTTTTTCAATAATTTTCTTTGTAATACTTATGGCATTTTCTAAAGGTTCTGGATCGCCAGGACCGTTTGACAAAAAGTAGCCATCTGGATTAAAAGCTTCCATTTCACCTAAAGGGGCATCAAAAGGAAATACTTTTACGTAACAGTCTCTCGCCGCTAAATTTCTTAATATGTTAGTCTTAATTCCATTATCTAAAGCTGCAATTTTATAGGTTGCATCTTCTTTTCCGAAGAAATAAGGTTCTGTTACTGAAACTTTTGAAGCTAATTCTAGTCCTTTCATATCAGGAATATCAGCTAATTGTTTTTTTAAGCCTTGAATGTTTTCAACATCAGTAGAAATCACCGCATTCATCGCTCCATTATCCCGAATATAACATACCAAAGCACGGGTGTCTACATCACTAATGGCTAATAAATTGTTCTTGCTTAAGAACCCTTCTAAGGAATCATCTGCTGCTGGACGTGATTGGTTGTAACTGAAATTTCTACAAATCAAGCCTGCAATTTTAATACCGTCAGACTCCATTTCGCTTTCTGTAGTTCCGTAGTTACCAATGTGTGCATTGGTGGTTACCATTAGTTGTCCAAAGTAGGATGGATCTGTAAAAATCTCTTGATAACCGGTCATTCCGGTGTTGAAACAAACTTCACCAAAGGCTGAGCCTTCTTTACCTCCCACTACTTTTCCGTGAAAGATGGTGCCGTCTGCTAATAAAATTATTGCTTGTTTTCTTTTTTGATATTTCATAATGAAGGTTTCAGTTTTAGTGTAAAAACGTTCTGCTTACTTTTCTTATAAATTGATGCAAAAATAGTATAAAAAAAGGGATAAACATTTAATGCTTATCCCTTTGTTATTTACAAATAAAAAATCATTTTATTCTTCTTCTTTATTCGCTTTCGTCTTAGTTGCTGGAGCTGCTGCTTTAGAACCTCCTCCACGACGGCTACGACGTGTAGATTTCTTTTTAGTAGCTTTTCCTGCATTGTAAACTGTATTGTAGTCTACCAATTCGATCATCGCCATATCTGCTGCATCTCCTAAACGGCTACCCAACTTAATAATACGGGTATACCCTCCTGGACGATCGCCTACTTTTACAGCAACGTCTCTAAAAAGTTCAGTTACCGCTTCTTTTTGGCGTAAATTTCTATATACAATACGACGGTTATGAGTCGTATCTTCTTTAGATTTTGTGATCATTGGTTCTACAAATTGCTTTAGAGCTTTTGCTTTTGCAACTGTAGTGTTGATTCTTTTGTGCTCAATTAAAGAACAAGCCATATTGGCTAACATCGCTTTTCTATGCGCTGTTTTTCTCCCTAAGTGATTAAATTTCTTTCCGTGTCTCATGACATTTTGTTTTAATCATCATCTTGCTACCAAACTCACTGTTGTGAGGAGCAAAATATGACGTATTAATCTTTATCTAATTTATATTTTGAAAGGTCCATCCCAAAGTTCAAACCTTTAACGTTAACTAATTCTTCTAATTCAGTAAGTGATTTTTTACCGAAATTTCTGAATTTCATCAAATCGTTTTTGTTGTATGAAACCAAATCTCCTAAGGTATCAACTTCAGCAGCTTTTAAACAGTTTAGGGCACGAACTGAAAGGTCCATATCTACTAATTTTGTTTTAAGCAACTGACGCATGTGCAATGACTCTTCGTCATATGTTTCCGTTTGAGCAATCTCATCAGCCTCAAGGGTGATACGCTCATCACTAAACAACATAAAGTGGTGAATCAATGTTTTAGCAGCTTCGGTCAAAGCATCTTTTGGATGAATTGAACCATCTGTCTGGATTTCGAAAACTAATTTTTCGTAATCTGTTTTTTGTTCTACACGGAAGTTTTCAATACTGTACTTCACATTTTTAATTGGTGTGTAGATAGAGTCTGTAAAGATGGTACCAAGAGGTGCATTCGCTTTTTTGTTCTCTTCAGCAGGAACATAACCTCTTCCTTTTTCAATAGTGATCTCGAAATTAAGATTCACTTTTTTGTCCATATTACAGATAACCATATCTGGGTTTAATACTTGAAATCCTGAAATGAATTTCTGAAAATCTCCAGCGGTTAATTGCTCTCCTCCGTTTACTGAAACAGTTACGGTTTCATTATCTATCTCATCAATCTGTCTCTTAAAACGAACTTGTTTTAAGTTAAGAATGATTTCGGTTACATCTTCTACAACTCCGGCTATGGTTGAAAATTCGTGATCAACCCCTTCAATACGTACCGAAGTAATTGCAAATCCTTCTAAAGAAGAAAGTAATACTCGTCTTAATGCGTTACCTACTGTCAATCCGTAACCTGGTTCTAAGGGACGAAATTCGAATTTCCCCTCAAAATCAGTAGAATTGATCATGATAACTTTATCAGGCTTCTGAAAACTAAATACTGCCATAGTGTGACTCGTGTGTTTTTATTATTTAGAATATAATTCGACGATAAACTGCTCGTTGATGTTCTCTGGAATCTGGATACGTTGTGGAATAGATACAAACGTTCCTTCTTTAGTTTCGTTGTTCCAAGTAATCCACTCATATACGTGGTTAGCATTTGCTAAAGAATCTTGGATAGCATTTAACGTTTTAGATTTTTCCCTTACAGCAACAACATCACCTGCTTTTATATGGTATGAAGGTATGTTAACCTTTTCTCCATTTACAGTAATGTGACGGTGAGACACTAATTGTCTTGCAGCACGACGGCTAGGGGCGATCCCCATACGGAATACAACGTTGTCTAAACGTGACTCGCATAATTGAAGCAATACTTCACCTGTAATTCCAGGAGCAGCTGTTGCTTTTTTAAACATGTTTCTGAATTGACGCTCCAAAATACCATACGAGTATTTTGCCTTTTGCTTTTCAGCTAATTGGATTGCATATTCAGATTTCTTTCCACGACGACGGGTGTTTCCGTGTTGCCCTGGAGGGTAGTTTCTTTTTTCGAAAGACTTATCGTCTCCGAAGATAGCCTCACCAAACTTACGGGCTATTTTAGTTTTTGGACCAGTATATCTTGCCATTTCTAAGTGTTTTTGAAGGGAAAATTAAATTAAGGTCTTACGTTAATCCTCTAATTTTCTTTATTCCTTCAGATTGATATTAATTATAAATTATACTCTTCTTCTTTTTGGAGGACGACAGCCGTTATGTGGCATTGGAGTTACGTCTATAATTTCGGTAACTTCAATTCCTGAATTGTGAAGTGATCGTATTGCAGATTCTCTTCCGTTTCCAGGTCCTTTTACATAAACTTTTACTTTACGTAAACCAGCATCGTGTGCTACTTTCGAAGCATCTTCAGATGCTAATTGAGCAGCGTAAGGTGTGTTTTTCTTAGATCCTCTAAAACCCATTTTACCGGCAGAAGACCAAGAGATTACATCTCCGTTCTTGTTTGTTAAAGAAATAATGATGTTGTTAAAAGAAGCTGTTACGTGCGCTTGGCCCACAGATTCAACGTTTACTTTACGTTTTTTAACAACCTTCTTTGTACTTTTTGAGTTAGACTTTGCCATATCTCTAGGTATTATTTAGTTGCTTTTTTCTTGTTAGCAACTGTTTTACGTTTTCCTTTTCTCGTTCTTGAGTTGTTTTTGGTACGTTGCCCACGTAACGGAAGTCCCGATCTGTGACGAATACCTCTGTAACAACCAATATCCATTAAGCGCTTAATGCTTAATTGTACTTCACTACGTAATTCACCTTCGATTGTGAAAGACCCTACAGCCTCACGAATTTTTCCGATTTCATCATCGTTCCATTCGTTAACTTTCTTGTCTTCGCTAACTCCGGCTTTTTCCAGTATTTCCTGGGCGCGGCTTTTACCAACACCAAAGATATACGTTAACGCGATTACACCCCTTTTGTGTTTTGGGATATCTACACCTGCGATTCTTGCCATAACTTATCCTTGTCTTTGTTTGAACCTTGGGTTCTTTTTGTTAATAACATATAATCTACCTTTTCTGCGAACTATCTTGCAGTCGGCACTTCTTTTTTTAACGGATGCTCTTACTTTCATCTGTTCTGATTTTAATTAGATTAACTACAGTAAAAACTGTATTAGTATCTATAGGTTATACGAGCCTTAGTCAAATCGTAAGGACTCATTTCTAATTTAACTTTATCTCCGGGTAGTAATTTAATATAGTGCATACGCATTTTACCCGAAATATGCGCAGTTACAATATGACCGTTTTCCAATTCCACTCTAAACATTGCATTAGACAATGCTTCTACAATTGTTCCGTCTTGTTCTATTGGGGGTTGTTTTGCCATAATTTATGCTACTGCTTTTCTGTTTTTACCTGTTTTCATTAAACCGTCATAATGACGATTTAACAAATATGAATTAACTTGTTGCATTGTATCGATCGCTACACCTACCATAATTAATAGTGATGTACCACCGTAAAATAATGCCCATCCTTGTTGGATTCCTATAAACTTAACAACAAAAGCTGGAAATACAGCTATTAAAGCTAAGAAAACAGATCCTGGAAGGGTTATTTGGGACATAATTCTATCTAAATATTCTCCTGTTTCTCCTCCTGGTTTAATACCTGGAATAAAACCTCCACTACGCTTAAGATCGTCTGCCATTTTATTTGTAGGCACAGTAATGGCCGTATAGAAATATGTAAAGATAATGATCAACGTTGCAAATACAAGGTTATACCATAATCCAAATATATCACTAAAGGCAGCCTGTACTGATTGTGCTACACTGCTATCTGAAAACATAGAGATGCTTGCGATAGCAGAAGGCACAAACATAATTGCCTGCGCAAAGATAATAGGCATTACTCCTGAAGCATTAAGCTTTAACGGAATAAATTGACGTGCACCAAAAATATTTTTCTCATATCCTCCACTAGCGGTTCTTCTTGCGTACTGTACCGGTATTTTTCTCACTGCCATTACTAGCATTACCGAAGCAAGGATAATAACAAACCAGATTACCAATTCAATCAAAATCATAATTAAACCACCATTTGATTCTAAAACTCTAGAAGCAAATTCTTGTGCAAACGATTGTGGCAATGTTGCTATAATACCAACCATAATTAATATAGAGATACCATTACCAACACCTTTATCGGTTATTTTTTCACCCAACCACATCGCAAATATCGTACCAGTAACTAAGATAATTACTGAAGAGATATAGAACATAGGTGTTTGACCTAAGATAAACGCTTCAGTAGGCACTCCCAATGCTGGAAGACCTGCCAAGTAACTAGGAGCTTGCACCAAACAAATACCGATGGTTAACCAACGAGTAATCTGTGTGATTTTCTTCCTTCCACTTTCACCTTCTTTTTGTAATTTCTGTAGATAAGGAACTGCTATCTGCATTAATTGAACCACAATGGAAGCCGATATATAAGGCATAATACCCAACGCAAAAACAGAAGCATTGGCAAAAGCCCCTCCCGTAAATGCATTTAACAGACCACCAAGTCCAGAATCAAAATTACCGGCAAAACTAGCAAGCTGCGAGGCATCTATTCCTGGTAATACTACTTGTGCACCAAATCGGTACACTAAAAGAAGACCCAACGTAAGCATAATCCTGTTACGAAGTTCTTCTATCTTCCAAATGTTTTTTAAGGTATCAATAAATTTCATCCTTATTTTAAAATTATAGGGTTACTACTTCACCACCAGCAGCTTCAATAGCTTCTTTTGCTGAGGCAGTAAACTTATGAGCAGATACTTTCAATTTTGCCTTTAACTCTCCTCTTCCTAAAATCTTCACCATTTCGTTTTTGCCAGCAAGACCCAAACTCATTAAAGTTTCAAAGTCTATAGTATCTTTTATTTTTTTGTCATCTACCAACTGTTGTAATGTATCAATGTTTATACCTTGATACTCTTTACGGTTGATGTTTGTAAACCCAAATTTAGGCACACGACGCTGAATAGGCATTTGTCCTCCTTCAAATCCAAGTTTCTTGGAATATCCAGAACGAGACTTAGCCCCATTGTGTCCACGAGTTGCAGTACCACCTTTACCGGAAGCCTGACCACGTCCTACGCGTTTCCCGTCTTTATGAGTTGAACCTTTTGCAGGTTTTAAGTTACTTAATTCCATTTTGTATATCTTAAACAGTTTCTACTGAAACTAAATGTTTCACTTTATTTACCATACCAAGAATATTTGGCGTGTCATCATGCTCAACAGTTTGACCCATCTTACGAAGGCCTAAAGCTTCAAGCGTTCTCTTTTGGTTTTGCGTGCGGTTAATCTCGCTGCGTACCTTTGTTACTTTTATTTTTGCCATGTTCTTTAGTATTTATCCTTTATACAATTTTTCCAAAGTAATACCACGTTGCTTGGCTACTGTTTCTGCACTTCGCAATTGTAATAAAGCATCAAATGTTGCTTTTACTACGTTATGCGGGTTAGAAGATCCTTGAGATTTCGACAATACATCGTGAACTCCTACAGCCTCTAATACAGCACGTACCGCACCACCGGCGATCAAACCAGTACCAGGAGCAGCTGGTAATAAATTTACTCGCGCACCGGCATATTTACCTTTTTGTTCGTGTGGAAGTGTTACTTTATTTAAAGGAATACGTACCAGGTTTTTCTTGGCATCTTCAATACCCTTTGCGATTGCGCTAGCAACATCTTTCGATTTACCAAGGCCTTGACCTACTACGCCATTTTCATCACCAACTACAACAATAGCTGAGAATCCAAATGCTCTACCACCTTTAGTTACTTTAGTTACACGTTGTACACCTACCAAACGGTCTTTTAAGTCAAGACCTCCGGGTTTTACTGTTTCTACGTTTTTATAATCTTGATACATATTTCTTAAAATTTAAGACCGCCTTCGCGAGCGCCTTCAGCTAATGATTTTACTCTTCCGTGATATAGGTATCCGCCACGATCAAATGCTACGGTTTCTACACCGGCTTTTTGAGCCTTCTCAGCGATTGCCTTTCCTACTAATTTTGCAGCTTCACTTTTATTTACTTTTGAAGCATCAATATCTTTATCTCTTGAAGATGCAGCAGTAATGGTAACTCCATTTACATCGTCAACAAGTTGTGCATAGATCTCTTTATTGCTTCGGAAAATAGCCAAACGTGGACGTTCTGCTGTTCCTGAAACAGTCTTTCTGATTCTGAAACGAATACGTTCCCTTCTATCTGTTTTTGATAATGCCATAACGTTATATCTTATGCAGATTTACCTGCTTTTCTTCTTATTTGTTCACCTACAAACTTAACACCTTTTCCTTTGTAAGGTTCTGGCTTACGGAAACCACGAATTTTCGCAGCTACTTGACCAACTAGTTGTTTGTCGTGTGATGTTAATTTTACTTTTGGATTTTTACCTTTTTCAGAAATGGTTTCTACTTTTACTTCTGGAGCAATGTCCATAACGATATTGTGAGAAAAACCGATTGCTAAATCCAATTTTTGTCCTTGGTTACTGGCACGGTATCCTACCCCTACCAATTCTAGTTCTTTTGTCCAACCGTTTGTTACTCCTTCAATCATATTATTGATTAAAGCTCTGTACAAACCGTGTTTTGCTCTGTGATCTTTTCCTTCAGTAGGACGTTCTAAAACTATAGTTCCATCTTCGTCTTTAATTGTTATCTCAGAAAATTCTTGAGACAACTCACCTAATTTACCTTTAACGGTAACTACGTTATCTTTAATTTCTACTGTTACACCATCTGGAATGGCTACCGGGCTTTTACCTATTCTTGACATCTCTTAGTCTTTATTTTAGTATACGTAGCACAATACTTCGCCACCTACGTTCTTTTCTTGAGCTTGCTTTCCTGTCATTACTCCATGCGAAGTAGAAACGATTGCAATACCCAGTCCATTTAATATACGTGGTATATTTGAAGAATTTGCATATTTACGTAAACCTGGTTTACTAATTCTTTGAATCTTTTTAATTACCGGATCTTTTGTAAGCTTATCATATTTTAAAGCGATTTTGATAGTGCCTTGCGGTCCTTTATCGTCTTCAAATTTATAGCTTAAGATATACCCTTGGTCAAAAAGGATTTTTGTAATCTCCTTTTTAAGGTTTGATGCGGGTATCTCTACAACGCGGTGTCCTGCCTTTACGGCGTTTCTAACTCTCGTTAGAAAATCTGATATTGGATCTATATTCATTTTTAGTTATTTACGATAGTGGTTTTTGGTGTTTCCAAACCTACTAACTGTTTATGTTGTTACCAACTTGCTTTTCTAACTCCAGGAATTAAACCATTGTTTGCCATTTCACGGAACATTACACGTGAAACTCCAAATTGTCTCATATACCCTTTAGGTCGTCCGGTCAATTTACAACGGTTGTGCAAACGTACTGGTGAAGAGTTTTTTGGTAGTTTTTGTAGACCTTCCCAATCGCCAGCTTCTTTTAAAGCTTTGCGTTTTTCAGCATACTTTTTAACCATTTTTTGTCTCTTAACCTCACGGGCTTTCATTGATTCTTTAGCCATCTTAGTTCTTTTTAAAAGGTATTCCTAGTTCCGTTAGTAATGATTTCGCTTCTTTATCGGTATCAGCAGAAGTTACAAAGGTAACATTCATACCTTCAATCTTCTTGATTTTATCGATATTGATTTCTGGGAAGATAATTTGTTCTGTTATTCCTAATGAATAATTTCCTCTTCCGTCAAAACCAGTTGCGTTGATTCCGTTAAAATCACGTACGTTAGGCAATGCACTTGTTATAAGTCTATCTAAAAACTCATACATACGCTCACCACGTAAGGTAACTTTCGCTCCAATAGGCATTCCTTTTCTAAGTTTAAAAGTGGCAACATCTTTCTTCGAAATTGTTGCAACAGCTTTTTGCCCTGTGATTTTTGATAATTCTTCTACGGAATACTCGATCAATTTTTTATCAGCTACAGCAGCTCCAACTCCACGAGACACAACAATGCGCTCTAGTTTTGGAACTTGCATTACGTTTGTGTAACCAAATTCATCTGTAAGAGCGTTTACTACTTTGCTCTTGTACTCTTCTTTAAGTCTTGGTGTATATGCCATAACTATAATACTTGATTTGATTTTTTAGCAAATCGTACTTTTTTTCCATCTTCCATTCTATAACCTACTCGTGTTGCTTTTCCACTTTTAGGATCTACCAATGATAGGTTTGAAATGTGAATAGGAGCTTCTTTTTCGGATATTCCACCTTGAGGATTTGCCGCACTTGGCTTCTCATGTTTCTTTACCGTATTTACTCCTTCTACTATTGCTTTGTTTTTGTCAAGCATCACCTTCATTACTTTACCTTCTGAGCCTTTGTGCTCTCCGGCAGTAACTACTACTGTATCGCCTGATTTTATTTTAAGCTTTGCCATCTTATTATCTATTATAGCACTTCAGGTGCTAATGATACTATTTTCATAAATTGTCTATCACGAAGCTCTCTGGCTACAGGACCGAAAACACGTGTTCCTCTCATTTCCCCTTGAGGGCCTAAAAGTACACAAGCATTATCGTCGAAACGGATATATGATCCATCTGGTCGTCTAACTTCTTTCACGGTACGTACCACTACTGCTGTAGAAACGGCACCTTTTTTAATGTTTCCGTTAGGGGTAGCTTCTTTTACTGAAACTACAATTTTATCCCCAATGGAAGCATATCTCTTTTTTGTACCGCCTAACACACGGATGGTAAGTACTTCCTTAGCACCGGTGTTGTCTGCTACTCTAAGTCTTGATTCTTGCTGTATCATGATTACTTCGCTCTTTCAATTATTTCTACTAATCTCCAACATTTTGTTTTACTTAAAGGTCGTGTTTCCATGATCTTTACAGTATCACCTTCGTTGCAGTCGTTTGTCTCATCGTGCGCCACGTATTTCTTCGTTTTCAGCACGAATTTTCCGTACATAGGGTGTTTCATTTTCTTAGTTTCAGCAACTACTATGGATTTCTCCATTTTGTTACTGGTTACTACACCTATACGTTCTTTTCTTAAGTTTCTTTTTATTTCCATCTTTCAGCTTCGTACTGTTATTGCACTTCTCTTTTAGTTAGTTCGGTCGCAATTCTGGCAATGCTTCTGCGCTGCCCTCTTAATTGAATTGGATTTTCCAACGGTGAAATGGTATGAGCCATTTTAAGGTCTGTATATGCCTTAGTCGATTCAGCAAGTTGTTCTTGTAACTCTACTGTTGATGCTTCTTTTATTTCTGATTGTTTCATAGTGACAATTTCAAAAATTATTCTTGATAATCTCTAGACATTACAAATTTTGTTCGTACGGGTAGCTTTTGTGCTGCCAAACGTAATGCTTCTTTAGCGGTTGCCATTGGCACACCAGAAACTTCAAACATAATTCGACCAGGTTTTACTACAGCTGCGTAATATTCTACGGCACCTTTACCTTTACCCATACGTACTTCAAGAGGTTTTTTAGTAATTGGCTTATCTGGGAATATCATAATCCAGATAGAACCTTCTCTTTTCATATAACGAGTAGCGGCAATACGTGCAGCTTCTATTTGACGAGCTGTAACAAATTTTGAATCTAAAGATTTAATACCAAAGGTACCGTTAGACAATCGGTGTCCACGTCCAGCGTTGCCTTTCATGCGACCCTTTTGTTGTTTACGGTATTTTGTTCTTTTAGGTTGTAACATGTTCTTCTTTTTAAAAAATTACTTTCTGCGACGTGATTTGTTTCCACCTCGTCCGGAACCTTTTCCTCCTTTTTTGGATAATCCAACTAACGGGGAAAGATCTCTTTTTCCATACACTTCGCCTTTCATAATCCATACTTTAACACCCAATTTACCATAGGTAGTTTGAGCCTCTACTAAAGCATAGTCTATGTCTGCTCTAAATGTTGAAAGCGGGATACGACCTTCTTTGTACGATTCGTTACGAGCCATTTCAGCTCCATTTAATCGTCCCGAGATTTCAATTTTAATACCTTCAGCGTTCATTCGCATTGCAGCCGCGATTGCCATTTTTATTGCTCGACGGTATGAAATTCTATTTTCAATTTGTCTTGCAACACTAGCACCTACTAAATGAGCGTCTAATTCAGGTCTTTTAATCTCGTGAATGTTAATCTGTACCTCTTTTCCGGTAATTTTTTTGAGCTCTTCTTTAAGCTTGTCCACTTCCTGGCCGCCTTTCCCGATAATAATACCCGGACGTGCGGTGGTTATGGTAACGGTTACAAGCTTAAGGGTACGCTCAATGATTACCCTAGACACACTAGCTTTACTTAAACGAGCGTGAATGTACTTTCTAATCTTATCGTCTTCGGCTAATTTATCACCGTAGTCGTTACCTCCGTACCAGTTGGATTCCCATCCTCTAATGATACCTAAGCGGTTACCGATTGGATTTGTTTTCTGTCCCATTTATATTAGCTTTGTGTGTTATCGTTAGCTCCAAGTATCATTGTAACATGATTGGAACGTTTTCTAATTCTGTGCGCGCGACCTTGTGGTGCAGGACGAAGTCTCTTCAACATTGTACCACTATCTACGCGTATTTCTTTTATAAAAAGATCTGCATCCTCTACAGAAGCTTCTTCATTTTTTGCTTGCCAATTTGCAATGGCTGAAAGCAATAGTTTTTCCAAACGTCCTGAAGCTTCTTTTTTGTTAAATCTTAATATATTAAGTGCCTTATTTACCCTTTCACCACGGATTAAATCTGCAACTAAACGCATTTTTCTTGGTGATGTAGGGCAATTATTCAATTTAGCAAAGTACTGTGTTTTCTTTGCTTCCTTGATTTGCTCTGCTCTTTCTCTTTTACGAACTCCCATGGCTTATTATTTTTTTCCTTTGTTTCTAGCACCTGCGTGACCACGGAATGATCTTGTAGGTGAAAATTCGCCTAATTTATGTCCTACCATATTTTCAGTCACATATACAGGGACGAATTGACGCCCATTATGCACTGCGATGGTTTGACCAACAAAATCTGGAGTTATCATAGAGGAACGAGACCAAGTTTTGATCACGGTCTTCTTATTTGAAGCCACATTCTGTTCTACTTTCAGTTCTAACTTATAGTGAACGTAAGGTCCTTTTTTTAACGATCTTGCCATAACTTATTTCTTTCTACGTTCTATAATGTATTTATTACTTGCTTTAGTTCTCTTACGGGTCTTGTATCCTTTTGCAGGAAGACCTTTACGAGAACGAGGATGTCCTCCAGAAGATTTACCTTCACCACCACCCATTGGGTGATCAACCGGGTTCATCACCACTGGCCTTGTACGAGGTCTTCTACCCAACCATCTTGTTCTACCAGCTTTACCACCTACCATAAGTTGGTGATCACTGTTAGACACAGCTCCAATTGTAGCCATACAAGTAGTTAAGATCATTCGAATTTCGCCTGAAGGCAATTTAATGGTAGCGTATTTCCCTTCTCTAGCAATAAGCTGAGCAAAAGCACCTGCGCTACGAGCCATAACAGCTCCTTGGCCAGGGCGTAATTCTATACAGGAAATAATAGTACCTAAAGGAATATTGGCAAGGGTCATTGCATTACCGATATCTGGTGTAGTTTTCTCACCTGAAACGATATTTTGCCCTACCTGAAGACCGTTTTGTGCGATTACATATCGTTTTTCACCATCTTGGTAATTAACTAATGCAATAAACGCAGTACGGTTAGGATCGTATTCAATTGTTGCAACAGTAGCAGGTACTCCCTGCTTGTCGCGTTTAAAATCGATTACTCGATATCTCTTTTTATGACCACCACCTAAATAGCGCATAGTCATCTTTCCTTGACTGTTTCTACCTCCGGACTTTTTTATCGGAGCAAGTAAACTTTTCTCCGGCTTATCAGTTGTGATGGCGTCATACCCATTTACAACTCTAAATCGCTGTCCAGGAGTGATAGGTTTTAATTTTCTTACTGACATGTTTTGTCTAATTTAATGCAAGCCAACGCTTACATATTACTGTAAAAATCTATTGTATCACCTTCCGCCACCTGTACAATTGCTTTTTTGTAAGCATTTGTTTTACCAGTCTGGATGCCTGTTTTCGTATAACGAGTTCGGCGATCCGGGCGGACATTCATTGTGCGAACTTTTTCAACAGAAACTTCATAAGCAGCTTCAACTGCTTTTTTGATTTCTACCTTGTTCGCCTGTGGGTTCACTACAAATCCGTAACGGTTATTATCTTCCGCATCTTTTGTAGCTTTTTCCGTAATAATAGGTTTTATTAAGATATTCATCTTGCTTCTATTTACTTAAGTTTTGTTCAATTCCTTCCAAAGAACCCTCAAACAGCACAATACTGTTTGCATTCATTATTTGATAAGTACTTAATTGTGAGTTACTTACAACTTCAGTTCGTTTCAAATTGCGAGACGACAAATATACATTATTATTTGACTCTCCCAACACAAACAAAGATTTTTTATCTTCTAGCCCTAAACTCTTTAGAACTGAAGTAAAATCTTTTGTTTTTGGAGCATCCATTTGCAGGTCTTCTATCACAACAATCGCCTTATTATTTGCCTTCATTGTTAGGGCCGAACGGCGCGCTAAACGTTTTAGGTTTTTATTCAATTTAAAGGAGTAGTTTCTTGGTCTTGGACCAAATACTCTACCTCCACCTTTAAAAATCGGTGACTTTATACTACCAGCACGAGCGGTACCCGTACCCTTTTGCTTTTTGATTTTGCGGGTACTTCCCACAATCTCTGCACGCTCTTTTGCTTTATGCGTACCTTGTCTTTGATTGGCAAGATATTGCTTTACATCAAGATATACAGCGTGTTTACTAGGCTCTATTCCAAACACATCCTTAGAAAGCTCTATCTTTCTACCTGTGTCTTTTCCGGTTTTATCTAATACTGCTACCTTCATTATTTCTGAATCGTTACATAAGCATTTTTGTGACCTGGCACACAGCCTTTCACTACAAGTAAATTCTTTTCAGGAACTACTTTCAACACTTTTAGGTTTTGTACTTTCACTTTTTCACTTCCCATTTGGCCGCCCATTCGCATCCCTTTGAAAACTCTCGCAGGATACGATGCTGCACCAATAGAACCAGGAGCTCTTAGCCTGTTGTGCTGACCGTGCGTAGCTTGACCCACACCAGCAAAACCGTGACGCTTTACAACTCCTTGAAATCCTTTACCCTTGCTTGTTCCTGCAACATCCACGAACTCGCCTTCAGCAAAGTGTTCAACGGTGACATTGTCACCTAATTTAAAATCCTCTTCAAATCCTTGGAATTCAACAACACGACGCTTAGCAACAGTTCCAGCTTTCTTAGCATGGCCCTCAGAGGCTTTATTAGCAGTCTTTTTGTCATCGAAACCAAGTTGAAGGGCTTTGTACCCGTCAACCTCTTCGGTTCTGACTTGGGTAACAACACAGGGCCCTGCTTCAATAACGGTACACGGAATGTTTTTTCCGTTCTCGTCAAAAAGGCTGGTCATCCCTATCTTTTTTCCAATTAACCCAGACATATTTATATAATTAAAAATTATGAATTTTAGAATGCAGATCATCGGTGCCTACATCCCTCCTTCGTTTATTGTTTTTATTTCAAAGCAAACGGGGCCAAAATAAATTCGACCCCGAATGTTATCTTGTTTTCCGTTTTTCCCTTGCTTACGAGCGCAGGACATTTTTACTTCGACTTCGCTCATCAAGCACACAGGGCTTATTAAGCTGTCGATGATGTTTTACTTACACCTTAATTTCTACTTCTACACCACTTGGCAACTCTAATTTCATTAAAGCGTCAATTGTTTTTGAAGAAGAACTGTAGATATCCAATAGTCTTTTATAAGAACTTAACTGAAATTGCTCCCTACTCTTCTTGTTAACGTGTGGTGAACGTAGAACGGTAAATATCTTTTTGTGAGTTGGTAACGGGATTGGACCTGTTACTACTGCACCTGTGCTCTTTACTGTCTTTACGATTTTTTCAGCAGATTTGTCCACTAAATTGTGATCGTAAGATTTTAGCTTTATTCTGATTTTTTGACTCATTCTGATCTGTTATACGTTAGCGGTTCCTTTTGCTGCTGCGATTACTTCTTCTGAAATATGTGAAGGAGTTTCAGCGTAATGTGAAAATTCCATTGTTGAAGTTGCACGACCTGAAGACAATGTTCTTAATGTGGTTACATAACCAAACATTTCAGAAAGTGGCACTTCAGCCTTAACAACTTTGGCACCTGCACGGTCACCCATACTACTCATTTGCCCACGGCGACGGTTAAGATCTCCTACAATATCACCCATATTTTCTTCTGGAGTTAATACTTCCAATTTCATCACGGGTTCCATTATTACAGCTTTTGCAGCTTTTGCAGCATTTTTAAATCCTAATTTAGCAGCAAGCTCAAACGATAGTTGATCGGAATCCACATCGTGATAAGAACCATCTGTTAATGTAACTTTCATCGCCTCTACTTCATATCCAGCCAATGGACCATTCTGCATAGCCATTTTAAAGCCTTTTTCAATAGAAGGGATAAATTCCTTAGGAACGTTACCACCTTTTATAGTAGAAACAAATTCCAACCCGTCTTTTCCTTCTTCTGCTGGCTCTAATGTAAACACAATGTCAGCAAATTTACCACGACCACCAGATTGTTTTTTGTACGTTTCTCTGTGATCCGCTTTACGCGTAACCGCTTCTTTGTACTCAACTTGTGGCTGTCCTTGGCTCACCTCTACTTTAAACTCACGTCTAAGACGGTCTACAATAATATCTAAGTGAAGTTCACCCATACCAGAAATGATGGTTTGGCCAGAAGCTTCATCAGTACGTACTTGGAATGTTGGATCTTCTTCAGCCAACTTAGCCAATGCCATACCTAATTTATCTACATCTGCTTTAGTTTTTGGCTCCACAGCGATACCAATTACGGGATCTGGGAAATCCATAGATTCTAAAACAATTGGATTTTTTTCATCAGTAAGCGTATCTCCAGTTTTAATATCTTTAAAACCAACAGCCGCCCCAATATCTCCTGCTTCGATATAATCGATAGCATTTTGTTTATTCGAGTGCATTTGATAGATACGAGAAATACGTTCTTTTTTTCCAGAACGGTTGTTCAATACATACGAACCTGCATCTAAACGACCAGAGTATGCTCGGAAAAATGCCAAACGACCTACAAAAGGATCGGTAGCAATTTTAAAGGCCAATGCTGCAAATGGTGCAGTTACATCTGGCTTACGAATCTCTTCTTCCTCAGTATCTGGATTCACACCCATAATACCTTCTTTATCCATAGGAGAAGGCAAATAACGACATACAGCGTCTAACAAGAACTGCACCCCTTTATTTTTAAAGGCAGATCCACATATCATCGGGATAATAGACATATCCATTACAGCAGCACGAAGTGCAGCGTGCACTTCATCTTCAGTAATAGAATCTTCATCTTCCATAAATTTCTCAAGCAAGTTTTCATCATACGCAGCTACTTCTTCAATAAGAAGAGCACGGTACTTTCTTGCTTCAGCTTTTAATTCTTCAGGAATCTCAATAACATCGAATGTTGACCCTTGTGTTTCATCATGCCAAACTACAGCACGGTTTTTAACAAGGTCAATAATTCCTTTAAAGTCTCCTTCTTCACCAATGTTCAAAACAATTGGCACAGCGTTCGACTTCAACATATCTTTTACTTGCTGGCAAACACCTAAAAAGTTAGACCCTTGACGGTCCATTTTGTTTACAAAACCAATTCTTGGCACTTTATAGTTGTCTGCAAGTCTCCAGTTAGTTTCAGATTGTGGCTCAACACCATCTACTGCACTAAATAAGAACACCAAACCGTCTAACACACGTAAGGAACGGTTTACCTCTACCGTAAAGTCAACGTGACCAGGAGTATCGATAATATTAAAGTGGTAATCTTTAGTTTCAGGCAGTTCTTTTGCATTTTCCATTGGGAACTTCCAAGTACAAGTAGTAGCAGCCGAAGTAATTGTAATACCTCGCTCCTGCTCTTGTTCCATCCAGTCCATTGTTGCTGCACCATCATGTACTTCACCAATTTTGTGACTTACACCTGTATAATACAGAACACGCTCTGTTGTTGTAGTTTTACCGGCATCAATATGCGCAGCAATACCTATATTTCTTGTAAATTTTAAATCTCTTTGTGCCATTTTATTTAGAATCTGAAATGTGAGAATGCTTTATTTGCTTCGGCCATTCTATGCGTATCAGTACGCTTCTTAACCGCGGCGCCTTCTTCTTTTGCAGCTGCCAATATCTCCGCCGCTAATTTTTGTGGCATTGATTTTTCGTTTCTTTTACGCGAAAAAGAAATCAACCACTTCATCGCGGTTGAAATTTTACGGTCTGCTCGTATTTGCATAGGGATTTGGAAGGTTGCCCCACCAACTCTACGGCTACGCACCTCTACGTGAGGCATAACATTAGATAGTGCTTCTTTCCAAAGCTCTAATCCTGTTTTTTCGTCGTCTGTTTTTTTCTCTTCTACAATGTCAATTGCATCGTAAAACACTTTAAAAGCCACCGACTTTTTTCCATCCCACATCATGTTGTTCACAAAACGTGTTACCAACTGGTCGTTAAACCTTGGATCTGGTAAAAGTGGTCTTTTCTTGGCCTGTCTTTTTCTCATGTCTTCTTTTTAAAAGTTTTTAATTACTTCTTAGGGCGTTTAGCTCCGTACTTAGATCTACGTTGTGTGCGACCTTCAACACCAGCGGTGTCTAATGCTCCACGAACAATGTGATACCTAACTCCCGGTAAATCTTTTACCCTTCCACCTCTAACCAATACTATCGAGTGCTCTTGTAGATTGTGACCTTCTCCAGGGATGTATGCGTTTACTTCCTTACCATTTGTTAACCTTACCCTTGCTACTTTACGCATAGCAGAGTTTGGTTTTTTAGGTGTAGTAGTATAAACACGCGTACAAACCCCTCTTCTTTGAGGGCACGAATCCAAAGCAGCCGATTTACTCTTCTTGGTTATTTTGGTTCTTCCTTTTCGTACTAATTGTGAAATTGTTGGCATATAAAATATGTATTATACTTATGTAATATAAAATACCCTTTTTTAAAAGGGTGTGCAAAGGTAAAAATTAAAATGAATTAATCAAACGTTACAAGCTTAATTTTCAGTGCTTTTTTTATTATTTTGAAAATTGCATAGTAAAACACCATATAGAACGTTAGCTTTACAACTGCAATAGTATATTTTTTTTGAAGAAATTTCCATACATATTTTTATATCTTATTATAATCACAATAAGCTCGACTCCCCTTCTGTCGCAAACCCTTTATTTGGAAGTTTCCGCAGAGCAGCCTATTTCAGAAAACCTAAAGGACAGTCTATCCATTACTGAAACTTTCAAAGATTACAGCTCCTTAAAAAAAGAGGTTGACACGTTACAGCAAAAACTAGAGCGCTTGGGCTATATAGAAAGTAAGCTACAAAGCCTGACCAAAAAAACCGATAGCACCTATTTGGCGAATTATTTCTTCGGAAAAAAGTATTCTTATATTAAGGTATATTATGATGAAGGTTATTTCAGTAAAAAAGAATTACAAAGAATTGTTACGAAAACTACTGGCAGTTATTTCATGCTGACTTTTGAAACCGCAGAACAATCTCTTCAGAAATTAAACGCCATCTCAACTGAAAAAGGAAATGCATTTGCCACTTTACAGTTAACAGATCTTCGAGTTGAAGGCGACTTTCTGTCAGCCAACCTTAAAATGGAAGCAGGCAAAAAAAGAACCTTGGACTCTTTAGTGGTAAAAGGGTATGAAAAATTCCCAAAATCATTCCTGAAATATTATGCTGGTATAAAAACAAATAAAACTTTCAATAAGGAAAAACTGAAAGAACAAAATACGGCCATCAACAACCTTGGGTTCGCCAAAACAACAAAAGCACCAGAGGTATTATTCAGAAAAGAAACTACAACAGCATACTTTTACATTGAAAAACAAAACAATAACCTTTTTGACGGTATTTTAGGTTTTGCCACTGATGAAGATACTCAAAGACTTCAATTTAACGGCTATTTAAACCTAGAACTGAATAATAATCTAAATTATGGAGAGCAACTACTCATTAATTATAAATCCGATGGGAGCGACCAACAGAACTTTAGAGTAAAGGCCACACTACCTTATTTGTTTAAAACGCCATTCGGGATTAGCGGAGAACTAAAGATATTCAAACGAGACAGTACTTTTGTCACTACAGAGCAGCAGGCTAGACTTAATTACCAAATAAATCCAGTATCAAACGCCTATGTAGGCTACAAAGGATATGAATCCAGCAACCTTCTTGATGAAATTGAAGTAGGTAGCACGATAGAAGATTTCAACTCACGCTTTTTTATTGCTGGCGCTTCGTTTATTAAACGACAAGATGATGCTCTATTTCCCATAAAAACAGAGCTGACGCTTGACTCAGAAATAGGGTCTCGTGAAATAGAAAATACTAGTGAAGATCAAATAAAACTATCAGTTTTAGCAAGTACTATTTTCAACTTAAACCTTAATAATTCCATATTTATAAGAAACAACACTGATGTTCTTTTTAGCGAAACATACATAACAAACGAATTATTTAGATTTGGCGGTATTAACAGTATTAGAGGCTTTAACGAAAATAGTATTGATGCCTCTCTTCTTTCAACACTAAACACAGAATACCGGTACCGTTTTAACAGCGGTTTATATATACACAGCATTCTTGATTTTGGCTATTTCCAAAATCAAACGATAGGCATAAAACAAAACCTCTACAGTGCTGGCATAGGATTAGGAATACAAACCAAGGCTGGAATTTTAAAATTAAACATTGCCAACGGCATATCAGAAGATCAAAATTTTAATTTTTCAAACACTAAAATTCACTTAAGCTTAACTTCAAAATTTTAGGAAAACCTTACAATAGCTTCACTTTATCTTAAAATAAAACTAAAATTTACCGTATAAAAGTTGTGTAATTAACTTTTTATTATGATTTTTGGCGTTGGCTAATTCAAATAAATTATAAAATGAAAACAAAGTTTAGTGGAATTATAACGCTTTTACTAGCGTTAGTAGTGCAACTATCGTTCGCACAAGAAAAAACAATTACAGGTACTATTACCGATGATACTGGGTTACCCTTACCTGGGGTAAATATCATAATCAAGGGCACAAGTACAGGTACACAATCAGATTTTGATGGTAATTACTCTATTGGAGCTGAAGTTGGACAAACATTGACGTATAGCTATGTTGGTTTTGAAACTAAGCAGGTCAAGGTGGCATCTTCAAACAACATAAATGTTGAGATGGCAGCTGGAGCAACACTTGAAGAAGTGGTAGTTACTGGATACTCTACCCGAAACAAAACGGTACAGACATCTGCAGTAGTATCAATATCTGCTGAAGACATACAGCAACTTGCACCGACAACTAGTGTTGACAACTTGTTACAAGGTAAAGCAGCAGGTGTTCAGGTAACAGCCGCTAATGGTAAACCAGGGCAAGGAGCGTTTGTACGTATTCGAGGTCAAGGTTCATTAGTAGCCGGTGCTTCTTCACCATTATATATTGTGGATGGTGCTCCTATTAGAGAGCAAGATTTAGGAAATTTAGCTCCCGAAGTAATAGAAAACATTACCATTTTAAAAGATGCTGCTACTACAGCTCGTTATGGTTCTCGTGGTGCTAACGGGGTGGTTGTAATTACTACAAAAAGCGGTAACAGAAATAAAGATGCTACAGTAAGATTTAGTTCACGATATGGAGTTACTTCACGTATAGAACCTAACTACGATATGATGAATGCCTCTCAAAAACTACAATATGAAGCAGAACTATTTGCTTTAGGTGTTACTGCGGCAGGCTCTTTACCAGGTGTAACTACTGCTCCGGGAAGTCCTGAGCGTCAGTTTTTATTAGACAATGCTGTAGACTGGGAAGACTTAATCTTAAAGGAAGGTATTATTCAAAACAACAATATTTCATTTTCTGGTGGAGCTGAAAGAATGGACTACTACTTTTCTGTAGGACATGATAGAAACACTGGTATTATTGATCAAATTGACGGTTTCGAACGTCTAAACTCACGATTAAACCTTAATTTTGACGCTAAAGAATGGTTATCCATTGGCGTAAACGTTGGGTACTCTAGGTCATTAAGTGATGAGCCTCGTGACAGAAACAATGCTCAAAACCCATTTAGAGGGATGCTTGATTACAATGGTTATGAACCAGAATTTTTGTTGAATGATGACGGCACACGTCAATTAGATGAAAATGGCGATCCTATTTATAACCCAACCCATTCAGGATTTCCAATTAGAGGAGCTTTATTAAGTGAGCCAAGCCTATTAATCCAAAATACAACTTTGGCAAGTGCAGACGCTACCGTTAAGTTTAACGATAATTGGTCATACACCTTTGCAACAGCGGTAAACCATGTGAATCAAAGGCAAGAAGGCTACTCCAAACCAGGCGGTATATTAGATGGTTTAATTGGTGATCCTGATAACCCAGGTAACAAAGTTGATAGTGGTATTCAACGATTGGATTTAACGGTAAGCAACCGTCTTAACTACACCTTATCTACCGAAGACCACAATTTAAATGTATTGGGGTTATATGAATACAACATGAACGAAAACAATAGTTACTTGGTAAGAAGTATTGGTTTTGCATCGGAAACGTTGACCACGCAAATTAACGGTGCACAACTAACAGATGGTAATACAAGAAGAAACAGACGTACTTTGGTATCGTATGGTGTATTTGCCGATTATGATTTTAAAGAACGCTATTTAGCATCTGCTTCGGTACGCCGTGATGGTTCATCCAACTTTGGTGCTGACGAGCAATACGGTTTATTCTATAGTTTTAGTGTAGGATGGAACTTAGCTAAAGAGAACTTTTTTAATGTAGATGCCATAGACGATTTAAAACTAAGGGGAGCTTACGGTACTGTAGGAAACCGAGATGGTATTGGGCGCTATGATGCACTTCCTACCGTTACTTTTAGTCCGTATACAGGAGGTAACAGTACTGATCCTGCCAATATAGGAAACCCTACTTTACAATGGGAAACCACTACAACTTATAACGTAGGTTTAGAACTAAACATGTTCAACAACAGGTTGCGTACCGTTGCTGACTACTTTGTAAGGGACACTGAAGACCTTCTTTTCGATATCCCTGCCGCTGATGAAGCGGGTGTAGGAAGTATCCCAGGTAACCTTGGTAAAATACAGAACACTGGTTTCGAGGTTTCATTGCAAGGAGATATCTTTAGAAGTTCTGACTTTACTTGGACTGTTGGAGGTAACGTTCTTTTCTTGGATAACGAAATTGTGGAATTACCAGATGGAGAAGATATCACTCCTAATACCTTTAGTATTCTTTATAGAGAGGGAGCTAAGATAAACGAACACTATTTAGTACGTTATGCCGGTGTAGATCCAGCAAATGGACAGCCTTTATTTTATGGTGGTGATGATAATATCTATACCGCTGAACAACTGCCAAATGTTGTTGACGAAAACGGAGAAACTATTGAACATAGAGTTTTAAACGGAAGGTCAACCATCGCCGATACTGAAGGAGGATTCTTCTCCAATATACGATACAAAGGATTTGGTTTGAGAACAGACTTTGTTTTTAAAGCAGGAAACTGGATTAACAACATTGTACGCTCACAGAGGCTTTCCAATGGTTCGACCATTGCTGATAACCAAGCAGTAGAAGCGTTCAATTATTGGCAAGAACCAGGAGATACTGGTGTATTGCCAAGCCCAATTTACAGAAATGAGATAGCAGGGGTTGATTCAGATCAATTCTTACAAAAAGGAGATTATATCCGTATGCGTAACGTTACTTTGTCTTACGATTTTAATAATGACATATTGGATAAAACCCCGTTTAACACCTTAAGGGTATATGTACAAGGACAAAACTTATTGACCTTTACAGAGTTCTGGGGCGATCCTGAAGTAGGTATCTCATCTGGAGAAACCATTAATTTTGCAGATACAGTTGCACCTGGAGAAGTTACTTTATACAGTTACCCCAACACTAAATCTGTTCAAGTAGGTTTAGACGTAAGTTTCTAATAATAAAAAAAAACAAAATGAAAAATATATTTTATAAAATAACAATTTTAGCTCTTATCGCTGGGTTTTCAACCTCCTGCGATAATGAACTAGACCAAGTACCTTTCGATCAATTCGGTACGAGTCAAGCGTATATTACCGCAGAAGATTTTGAAAATGGAATTCGCGGGGTTTACAGTATCTTAGTTCAAAAAACCTTTGAAGATGGCAGTACAGCTCCAACTATTTATGGAGGTAGCGACGCTGGCTCTATGCTAAGTACACCTGATATATTATCAGACAATGTTACACTAGCACAGGCTGGGCGTAACACTCAATTTACAGCTCATAACTGGAACTACTCAGCTGCTAATTCAATTTTGGGAGGTCTTTACTTCTATTCATATGAATTGGTTTACAGAGCCAACACCTTATTAGCATTTGCTGATGATTTTGAAGGTGAATCCAAGGCTAACATCATTGCAGAGGCAAAGGCTTTGAGGGCTTTGGCTAACTTTAACTTGGTAAACTTTTATGGTAAAATACCTACACAATCTGGAGATGCTAACAGCGCTTTGGGTATTGCTTATGTAACCGAACCAGACCCAGTAATTGAACCCGCTAGAATATCAGTAGGTGAAGTGTACAACAATATCGCCATAGACCTAGCAGATGCCGCAGCAAATATTAATAGTGACAACGGTCCAGGCAGGATGGGCACAGATGCAGTTAACTTATTATTGTCACGTGTATATTTATATATGGGTCAATGGCAAAATGCAATCAATGCCGCCAATCAGGTAAGTACTCCTGTTGCTCCTAGAGCAGATGTAGTTGGAGTTTGGACAGATGATAACAAATCTGGCGTGCTTTTTAACATCCCTAATGAAGTAGGAGTGGTAGATCAAAGCGCTGGTATTGTTTGGAGCCAAGGTCCCCCTCCTAATTTAATACCCGAATACGCAGCTTCTTTTGGATTATATAACTTGTTTGAAGATGATGATATTCGTAGAGATGCTTATACCTTCTCTGGTACTGATACTGGAGGTAATGAGTACAATGCTATAAAAAAATTATTTGGTCGTGGTAGTAGCTTTAATGGAAAAGTTGATTTTAAAATTTTCCGTGCTGCAGAGGCTCAATTAAACATAGCAGAAGCTCAGTATAACTTAGGGAATGAAAGTGGAGCTAGGACAGCCTTAGATGCTGTAAGAACAAAAAGATATGAAACTCCACCAAGTGGCGAAACTGGCAATGCATTGCGTGATGCCATCCGTTTGGAAAGACGATTAGAGTTTGCTTTTGAATACCAACGGTATTTTGACCTTAAGCGATGGGGACTTCCTGTAACAAGATTGAGTACAGGGGAGTTTGCTGATGGAACAGGGACAGCTTCCGAACAATTAACTTTACAAGCGAGTAGCTTTAAGTTTCAATTGCCAATTTCGCAAGCATCAAGAGATACAAACCCAAATCTACAGCAAAATCCTGGGTATTAATAATTTAAAAATCCGACAAAATGAAAAGATTAAATATAATATTTGCGATACTAACATTAGCCATTTTTACGGTTTCGTGTGAGACTAATTATGATGACTATGACACTCCTAGAGAAATTGTAGTTGGGTTCTCAACACCTGGTGAGGCATTTGAACTTGAAGATGGTGAAGAAAAAACAGAAACTTTAAATATTTTTAGTTCAGAGGCTACAAGCGCTGACAGAACATTTAACGTAGTGATAGTTGAAAGTGATGTAGAACCAGAAAGTTACACTTTTGAAAATACTGTAACCATACTTGCAGGTGAAAGAGAAGGTTCTATTGATATTACTGGATTTGGTATATCTCTTACAGAGGAAGAAAAAACATTGACACTTTTAATTGAACGTGCCAATGCTTACGTTTCTGGAGGTCCAGCAGTAATTACCTTCACTAGAGATGAATAAATAAACTCTCTATTAAATCTAACAAGGTCGCCTTTTATAGGCGGCCTTTTTTTATACCATTTTCTAGACTTATTAATGTAAACACAAATTAACTGGCACCTATCTAAAAACGTTTTACTGCTTAACAAATTTTCCTTTATTAAATCAAACACACAATATAAAAATGCTTGACTAAATGCTCCTATTATTTCAATTAGTTGGAATCTAAGCTAGATTCCACATATTATATGTTCTTTTTAATTCTTACTTTTGCAGTATGAGCAAAAAAGACAACATTTTTGGTATTTATCCAGTACTAGAGGCTATTAAATCTGATACTGAAATAGATAAGGTTTACATTCAAAAAGACTCCGATAACGATAAACTAGCTGCTATAATTTCAGAACTTGAAAATAAGCAAGTCACTATTAATCACGTACCGGTTGAAAAGCTGAATCGATTAACGAATGGTAACCACCAAGGAGTTGTTGCTATCACCTCACCTATTTCATTTGTAGCCCTTGAAGAAATTGTTGAAAAAAGCTTAGAATCTAAAAATGTACCCTTGTTTTTAGTGTTAGACCAGATTAGCGATGTGCGTAATTTTGGTGCTATTATTCGTACTGCAGAGTGTACAGGTGTAGATGCCATCATTATTCAGAAAAAAGGAGGTGCCCCTGTATCTGGTGATACGGTAAAGACTTCGGCAGGAGCTATATTTAACATGCCTATTTGTAAAGTGAATCATATAAAGGATGCCATTTATTATCTTCAAGGTTCAGGCATTAAAACTGTTGCGGCTACAGAAAAAACTGAAAAAGACATTTATAACACTTCTTTTAATGAACCTTTGGCCTTAGTAATGGGTTCCGAAGGCAAAGGAGTTTCTACTTCCGTTTTAAAAATAGTTGATGAGCAAGCTGCATTACCACTACTGGGTGAAATTAATTCTTTGAATGTAAGTGTTGCCTGTGGTGCCTTTTTATATGAAGTAGTGCGGCAACGTGCTAAATAAATATAAAAAAGGCTTTAAGTATTAGTATCGCCTTCCGAGTTTCCCCTGAAATAATAATTAATTTTTGTTAATTTTTTTTCGATTTCGGCTTCAATTTCTGCTTCAGTTTTAGGCTCAGTTACAGTTTCGTCCGTAGTTTCAATAAAATTTCCATCTTCATCAAATTGCTGTAAAAATTTGTCTTCTTCAGGATTATAGTCCTCCCGTTGCCAGTCATATTTTTTTTCTGGGATCTTTTCTTCTTTAAAAAGAAAAGCAAAGACTAGACCTACCAAAAAACCGGATAGATGACCTTCCCAAGATATTTTTGTATCGATAGGAAATACATACCACAATAAACTTCCATATAGAAAAACAACCACTAGTGACAAAGCAATTAATTGGTACTTTCTTGAAAAAACACCTCTAAAGAACAGAAATGATGCTAATAAATACACGATTCCGCTTGCTCCTATATGATAAGATGGTCTACCTATCGTCCACGTTAATATACCCGTCAATACTATACCACCCAACAAAACCTTCCATTTCACCTTACGATAGAAGTAAAAAAGAGAAGCCATCAATACAAAAAGTGGAACAGAATTATTAAATAAATGCTGCAGTCCACCATGAATAAAAGGTCCAAAAAGAACACCCCTTAATCCTTCTATTCGCTGTGGATATATTCCGTAGGTTGTAAATCGCCAACCAAAGCGTATCTCAGCCCAATATACAATCCATATAGTGAGCACAAACAGCAAAGGACCATAAATGACTCCCGGATAAAATGATAAAGGTTCTTTTTTGGACATATATTCTAAGTAACAAAAAGTAATCCCAACACTAAATTAATGATAATTTGTCAGTGAAACACGATACTTAAAATTGTAATTTTGCTATATGAATACACCTTTAGCAGAACGCATACGCCCAAAAACCCTTGAAGATTATATTAGCCAGCAACACTTGGTTGGTAAAAATGGTGCTTTAACTACCCAATTATCATCCGGTGTTTTATCGTCGATAATCCTTTGGGGACCCCCTGGAATTGGGAAAACTACCCTTGCTTCAATTATTGCCAACCAATCTAACCGACCTTTTTATACACTTAGTGCCGTTGATAGTGGTGTTGCTGCGGTGCGGGAAGTTATAAACAAAGCTAAAAAGAGCGACGATCTGTTTGCAGCCAAAAACCCTATACTTTTTATTGATGAAATACATAGGTTCAGTAAATCGCAACAAGATTCTTTATTAGGTGCCGTTGAAAAAGGTTGGGTTACCTTAATTGGGGCTACAACCGAGAATCCAAGTTTTGAAGTGATCCCTGCCCTATTGTCACGCTGTCAAGTATATGTATTGAAACCGTTTAGTAAAGAAGACCTAGAAGCCCTACTGAAGCGTGCCATTGAAAAAGATGAGTTATTACAACAAAAAAACATTGAATTAAAAGAAACAGAAGCCTTACTGCGATTATCTGGTGGAGATGGTCGTAAATTATTAAATATACTAGAATTGGTAGTGGTTTCAGAAAAAAGTGATACTATTATCCTTACCAATGAAATGGTACAGAAAAAAGTACAAAAAAACACGGTGCTTTATGATAAAGCTGGTGAACAGCATTACGATATTATTTCTGCATTTATTAAGAGCATTCGTGGTAGCGATCCAAATGCAGCTGTGTATTGGTTGGCACGAATGATTGAAGGTGGTGAGGATATAAAGTTTATAGCGCGGCGCTTGGTTATTTTAGCTTCAGAGGATATTGGCCTTGCTAATCCTACGGCACTAGTTATGGCCAACAATACCTTTCAAGCAGTTAATACCATTGGGTATCCCGAAGCCCGTATTATTTTAAGTCAGTGTACCATTTATTTGGCTACTTCAGCAAAAAGTAACGCATCTTATGAGGCCATCAACAAAGCACAGCAATTGGTTAAACAGACTGGAGATTTGTCCGTACCATTATCAATAAGGAATGCTCCTACTAAATTAATGAAAGAGTTGGGATATGGAAAAGACTATCAATATGCACACAGTTATGAAGGTAACTTTACACCCCATGAGTTTTTACCCGAAGAGATTAAGGGGACAACCTTATATAAACCCGGAAATAACAGTAAAGAAAACAATTTGAAAAACTACTTAAAATCGCTTTGGAAGGATAAATACAAGTTTTAGCGAACTAAATTATATAAAATCACCTCTTCTCCTTTAAAAATAGAGAGATTTTTATCTTCATCAAAGTAAACGTCGTACGTTTCGCCATTGAGGTTTGTAAATTTTACTTCGGAATCTGTTTTAATTAAGGCACCTACTAATTGTAGACCATTTTCAGCTTCAGAAGATTCTTCATAAAGTGAATACCCTTTGTCTGTTTTCCGAAGCAAATAGGATTTCCCATCTTTTTTATAGTTTGAAAATTTTGCATTGGGTAAATTTCCAAGGGCAGTATTGTTTACAATAGGTTGTTTTCTTGTAATCGTTTCAGTTACATTTTCAGCTTCATTTATTTCTTCTGCTTGTAAAATTTCAATATCCTTTTGTTGAATATTTAATGCCTCTATACTTTCAAAAGCTTTTCTTGTAGCATCTTGATAGGCCTTTTTATACTCTTTAAATTTACTTACACCCTCGTTACTGGTATAAACTATATTTTCATTGCAATCTTTAATGGTTATGATCAGTTTTGTCCTAAAAAAAGAGTTGTCCTCTTTAATGTCAGCATAAAGTCCATTGCAGCGTTTTACATTGGGAGCTTTAGAAGCCAAAAAAGCATTGAAGCCGTGCTTATTGAATAAAAATTCGGTGAGTGAACTTAACTTATACTTGTCTTTCCCTTCCAAAAAATCAAACTGTTCTGGCACAATAATAAAGCTATAATCGTTCAGTGTTTTTTGTGCATATGAAGATATACTCGCAAATAGGAATAAAGTCAGGATAATTTTTTTTGTCATTCTTGGTTTATTTTTATGTTGAAACCTAGTTGTAAAGATACGGATTTTGCTTTAGCTATATTTCCGTAACGGAGCAGATTGTCGGCAGTTAAATAAAAATTAAACTTTCCAAGGTCTGCAACCATACCCAACCCCAAATTTGAGGCCGAATAAGTATCTACGGTATAAGTAGCTTTTGCCGATAGAAAATCCCATACCCTACGGTAATAAAATAAGGTTCCAGCTAATTGTGGTCCTTTAGGCCTTAAAACACTGAATACTTGTAGGCCTACAGCCTGATTCGTTTCTACAGCACCGCTCATATTATAACAGTCACAGGCACCTCCCCTGCCGCTTCCCAAGCGATATTCTACTGCAGCATTTAGCTTTACAGGACGTAATTGCGTGTATTGAGTTTGTAAGGTATCTACTCCTACCTGGTTTTCAAACTCTTCTACTACATTGGAAAAATAAGGAATAGCAGATTCTCCATCTTCTATGGATGGAAAAATCAACTCAATCCCGTTTATGGTATGATCACCTTTAGACTCGTAATTTTCTACACCATTTGTATGGAACACCATGCCTAAATCTAAAACGCTTCCACTTACGGTCCAATACTTTCCTATATCGTATGTGGCACCAAAATCGAATCCTAACCCTAAGTTTCCACCAAAAAAGGAGCGACCCAATATTTCGTTAATTACTTCGGAACTGCCACCGGCATCACGCAGAGAAGCATATCCAGATGTTTGTACCGACATATCGATGTTACGTAACTCGTGCTCATAAATATTGATACCATTTGTAGATTCTCGGGTTGTAAACGTTCCAGTATTGTTTATACTTTGAAATTGAATCAAACTTGAATATACTTTTGCTCTAACACCCAAAATTAAATTATCGTTTACTTTTTTGTTAGCTCCAAAATGAAAGACGGTTAATAATTCTCCTGCGGTACTAACTTCTCCAAGATCAAATTCATAATCTAGATAATTTTGATTCCCTTCCCAAGCTAAAATTGCAAAATCCCTAGGGAAATAGCTTATAAAGTCCAGTTCTTGATACATTCCACCTGAAAAATAGATTTCACTATTAGCAAGCCAACCAAAATCGATAATTGCAAGTTGTTGGTTAATTGTAAAGAAATCTTTGTCATTCATTTCAAAGATTTTGTCACGTATACGGGAATTAATATCAGTACTAGACTCCTGAAATATATCATACATTGAAATACCTGATGCTCCACCATTAATATGAATTTGAGACAGAAAAGGAATTCCGAAATGTGACTTTTGTGGAACTTTGCTTCCTGGATTGAGCAACAGGTTTTGAGGCACTTCTTCTAGACCATACAGAACTTGTTTGTTTTGTGAAAGCAACTCGCCCGACCATAGCACTATAAAACAGATAAATATATTTTTCATGTAGCTTATAGTTCTAAGAAATACGTGGTTTTAGACTTCAGGTTGAGCTCTCCTTCTAAGTTTTCATTAGAAGAAGGTATCATAACTGTCACTACAACTTTAGAGGCTTTTGTTAATTGGGTTACATCATTTCCTTCCACCGTTTGTGTAAATTCAGTAGTTTGGATATTTTGAGAGCTTCCTTGAGCAACAACGGTGGCTGTGCTATAGGTTTCAACATTGCTTTCATTTAAAAACTGAAAATCAACATCAAACCGTCTAGGAATGCTATTGGTAAATTCAAAAAGGAAATCTGCTTTTACTAAACCCTCTTGAGCAAAATTATCATCCAGAAAAGGAAGCTCAGTAGTATCGCGTAAGGTAAGCCTAGGTGTGGAAGTAACGGAGTCGAAAAAATCGCTTGCTTTTAAGTTGAAGTAAATTAAGTCCAGTTCAACAACAGGGGTAAGAGCTATGCTTTCCGCTTGGTCAAAATCGGTGTCTTTTACACAAGCAAATAAAGAGCTACACGCCAAAATAACCAGTATTGGCATTGATAGGTTTGTTTTCATTATAGGGGATTTTAAATACTAACGCACTTATATCTTGATTATTTCACTATATAATCTTTTTAATTTCAAACAAATCGTTAACAAATAATTGGTTTTCAGCGGGTTTTGTCCTTCTGTAATTATAATACATGGTTTGCATGCCTATTGCCTTGGCACCTAATATATCAGCTTCATATGAGTCACCAATCATAAAACTGTTTTCTGCTTTTACTGAAGCCTTTTGCAATGCTGTTTTAAATATAACAGGATTGGGCTTCTTTAACCCTACCTCTTCCGAAGTGGTGACTGTTTTGAAATAATTAAATATCCCACTTTTTTTCAATTTAAGATGTTGTACTTCGTGAAATCCATTGGTTATAATATGAAGATTGTATTTTTTTGACAAATAATCCAACACATCTAATGCACCATCAAATAAATGATTATCCCCCGGCAATTCATCGATGTAAGATTGTGCTATGGCATCGATTTTGGTTATGGGGTAGGTCATGTCAAAAAGCTTAAAAGCATCGGTTAACCTACCTCTTCGCAATTGCTGTTTAGTAACTTTATCTTCTCTAAACAACTTCCAATACTCAAAATTAATGGGCTCATATTCTTTTATAAAAAGATCTATATCCAAGGGGATTTTATGGTTTGCAAAAATACGCTTAAATGCTAAGTATGAATTCTTATCAAAATCCCATAAGGTGTGGTCTAAGTCGAAAAAAACGTCTGTCACCTTATTCATCTTGTAACATTTTTTCTGAAAATATTTTTTTCCACATTTTATTTATTTCCGAAGAGAAATCGGTGTTACTAAAAACCATGGAGAATGTACCGTTCACTTTTTTTACTGAAGTAAACATTGCATCGATGGTTTTCTTAGTTTCCATTTCACTTTTATCGGTAAATGCCAAAGTAGTGGCTGCCAATGGATGTATTATTAAAGGAGTTTTAATTTCATAATCCAAGTCGTAAAAAAGAAAGGGTGTACAAGTACCTGCCCTAAAACCTATTGTGTTCTTATAAACCATGGTATAGTCGTTCTTTATTTCTAGCTCGACTAGGTTTCTGTAAAAATCTGGTAAATTCACTAAATAATGAGAACCCATGGTGCTTAACAACATTCTATTTGTTATTTCTTCCAACTGCTCTTTTTCTTTTTTTAGTGTTCCGTACTCTTCTAAGGCACTCATAGAGAACAACAGTCCTACTTCTTTATAATCGTTCACATATTTTATGAGCATTTTAAATTTTTGCCGATGTGTATTTATGCTTTCTTTAAAAGTTGCTGCTTCTCCTAAAAGGAAAAAAATTGAAAGTGGATTTTTACTGCGTTTAGCTCTGTTTATTATCCACTTAAAAGTGTTGTTTGGATCTCTCCTTACTCCTAATACTACCTGCGTTCGCCTAGTTATCTGTAAAATTCTAAACCTAAACAAGTCGCTCATATATCCTATTAACGACCTAAAAAGGCCTTTTTGCTCGTATGCATATGGCTCTACCGCTTTAATTACAGGGTGTATGCTCATGCTCTTTGTTGTAAATTCTATATTAGGAAAGTGCTCTTTAAGTACATTTTTAAATTTATAAGCCCAAATATCAATTACAGGTTGCTGCAAAAATTTTGCTTTATATCCTAAACTTTCTGAAACTGGGTACCGCCCCCATTCATCTTTTACGTGCGGTAAATATTCTTCATACCGGCTCAATAAATAAAACCCTGCTGAGAAAATATCAAACGGGAGCGCACTCTTTTCTGAAACTGGAAAAAAACAAATTGTCTCTTCCCATGGTTTAACTGTTATATCAATACTTTCAACTCCTTGCTCGGTAAGCAGCCCTTGACTTTGAATAAAAAGCTCATTGCCCATGGGTTGTTTTCCGTAGGATATTTTTGGACCAGAATGGCCTATCAATTCTTCAATAACGGAGGTAAAACCAACCTCCAAGCCCAGAATACGCATACAAATATGCTTGAAAATATAGGTAGTTCTTGGAGTTATTTTTTGAGTATAAATTAATAGCATAGAAGGTTACATCATCGATTCATCGGCGAAGCTAAAGTACGCTTTTTCGGTTATTATAAGGTGATCCAGCACTTTTATATCTAGACTTTCCCCTGCTATTTTTAATTTTTGGGTAAGTTTAATATCGGGTTGACTAGGCTTCAATGTTCCAGAAGGGTGATTATGCGCCAAAATGATGGCAACCGCTCCCAGTTGCAATGCATTTTTAAAGGCTAAGCGAACATCAACCAAGGTTCCAGTAATACCGCCCTTGCTTAGTTGCGAGGTTTGCAACACTTTGTTTGAATTGTTTAAATACACAATCCAAAACTCTTCGTGTGGCAATTCACCAATTATGGGCTGCATCAATTCAAAAACCGACTGACTGGAGGTTATTTTTTTCCGATTCAATGCCTCACCGGCTCTTCGTCTTCGCCCTAATTCTAGCGCTGCAGCAATCGTAATTGCTTTTGCTTCGCCAATTCCTTTAAACTGCATTAAATCTTTAATTGTGAGTTTTCCTAGTTGGTTTAAGTTGTTCTCTGCAGAAGCTAAAATTCGTTGACTTAATGATACAGCACTTTCCGCACGGCTACCGGAACTTATTAAAATAGCAATCAATTCGGCATCGCTCAAGGCTGTACGGCCTTTCTGAAGCAGTTTTTCCCGTGGTCGGTCATCTTCGCTCCAGTTTTTTATTGAAAAGGATGTTGGTTTTTCTTCCAATTGGTTCACTTAAACCTTTAAAGATAATAATGTATCTTTAAACTGAAAACAGCAAGCGTCAAAATCTAAGTTCAAGTTTTATGAAATCTTTATTCTCTCCAGAAGCATATTCAGAAATTAAACAACGGATAGATCAAGTTGAATCTAATAAGCCTCCACAATGGGGAAAGATGAATGCAGCACAAATGATACACCATTGTCAAAAACCTCTTGAAGTTGCGCTTCAAAAAACCACCGTAAAAAAACCGAATATTTTCATGGGGCTAATTATGAAATCGTTTAAAAGAATGCTATACAACGATAAGCCTTGGAAACAGAATTTACCCACTGCAAAAGAATTTATAGTGACCGACACTAAAGATTTTGAAAAGGAAAAAACACAATTGATTTCACTTCTTGAAGAATTTAATAAAAAAGACGAAAGTGTAACTTTGCCACCGCATCCTATATTTGGTAATTTTACCAATGAGCAATGGGGCAAAATGCAATACAAACATTTAGACCATCATTTACGGCAGTTTGGTGTTTAACAAACGAATAAACTTGTAGTTTTAACAAATAATATTACACTTTAATTATTTAAAAATGTACCCACCACCACATCATCAAGTTGACGATATTGATAAAATGATTGCTGTAATCAAACAGTATCCACTTGGTATGTTAGTTTCTGTCAAAGACAACAAGCCATTCTTAACACATATACCTTTTATTTATAATGCTAAAACGGGTCGTTTGGTTGCACATATTGATAAAAACAATCCACAATTAGAAACGTTACAAAATGGCACTTCTGTTACCGTAGTTTTTAAAGGGCCAGATTGCTATATTTCACCTTCGATTTATGATTCGGAAGACCAACTACCTACTTGGAATTATATAATCACCCATGTTACTGGAAACATACGATTAATAAAAAATCCTGAAGCTGCAAAACAAAGTATGATTGCCATGACCAAGTTCTTGGAAAAATCAGAGCATAAATTTGTTTTACACAAAGACAACCCAAAAATGGAGCGGTTTGTTAATTACATTCAAGCATTTGAAATTGAAATCACCAATTGGGAAGGGAAGTTTAAATTGTCACAGGATAAAAGTGAGGTGGATCAAGCAAATGCAAAAGATACACTCATAAAAAAATCCGGAGCCTCTATCTCCGGATTTATCAAAATTATATATGATAAGTAATTTATTTCAAATACTCTTTCACCTCATCAAAGTCTAGACCTCCGTAGTTACCGCTACTCATTAATAGCAAAGCGGTATTTTCGTAGTCTTCAGAATACAAAAAGGTTTTAAAATCGGCCGGATTGGTAAAAATCATTAAATCTTCCCGTTGGAAAGCTTCTTCTATTTGTTCGGCTTTAATTTCTTCCAATTGTTTAATCATCACCGCGTGTGGCGAATAGAATACCACTGCGGCATCGGCTGCATCTAAAGCACCTTTATATTCCGATAAAAACTCGGGATTTAAACTGCTATAGGTGTGTAGCTCTAAACAAGCGACCAGTTTTTTATCGGGATATTGGTTTTTTACGGCTTGCGTGGTTGCTCTTACTTTACTGGGCGAATGTGCATAATCTTTAAAAGCAACAGCTGTTTTTGTTTCGGCTATTTTTTCCAGACGTTTGCTGGCACCTTTAAACGTGGCGATAGCTTCATAAAAATCATCAGCATCTACACCCATTAATTGGCAAATCCAGCGGGCGCCTTCTAGGTTGTTCAAGTTATGTTTCCCGAAAACTTCTATCGGCATTGGGCCTTCTGGTGTTTCTAAAAATGTTTCACCGTCTTCTACGGTATATTCAGGCGTTTGGTACGGGTATTTTTTTATGGGAGTTTCGGTTGCTTCTACTACTCGTTTTACCTCAGCGTCTTCTTCATTGTATATAATGGCTCCGCCATTGGTAATTTGTTTCAAGAATATTTCAAATTGTTCTACGTAGTTTTCATACGTTGGAAATACATTGATATGATCCCAAGCAATTCCACTCAATAAGGCAATATTTGGTTGGTATAAATGAAATTTTGGTCTGCGGTCGATTGGGGATGATAAATACTCATCGCCTTCTAATACAATAAAATCGTTCTCTTCGGTTAGGTGCACCATCGTATCAAACCCTTCTAATTGTGCGCCTACCATATAATCTACTTCTTTATCGTGATAATGCATGACGTGCAAAATCATAGAAGTGATAGTTGTTTTTCCATGTGAACCTCCAATTACCACTCGGGTTTTATGTTTTGATTGTTCGTATAAAAACTCTGGGTATGAATATATTTTTAGTCCTAACTCTTCCGCTTTTAGTAATTCAAGATTGTCTTTTTTGGCGTGCATCCCCAAAATAACAGCATCTAGATTTGAAGTAATCTTTTCAGGAAACCAACCGTATTCTTTAGGCAATAAGCCTTTTGCTTCTAACCTGCTTTTTGAAGGGTTAAATATTTCATCATCACTACCGGTTACGTGATCTCCTTTTTCGTGAAGTGCCAAAGCCAGATTGTGCATAGCACTACCGCCTATGGCTATAAAATGTACGCGCATAACGAGTTTTTTGTAAAGATACTATTATGTAATAAGATTTCAGAATTAGAACTACCTATTTCAAATTACATAGAAAGTATCTGCTCCTTTTCTTCTTCGGCTTCTTCAAAATCGGAACGGCTGGAAAGTGCTTTGTTTATCCAATTGAGCGCATCGCTTTTATCGCCCAAGTTTTTATAAATCTGTGCAATTCTATAATACGCCCAATCTTTGGGTACACCATCCCGTACCGAATGGTTTTTAATATAAGCCTGCAAACAATCCAACCCTAATTGCGGACTTAAATTATATTGTGCCGAAATTTTTCCTATTTGATAATTAAGACTGTTGCGTTTGTGCTTTTGAAGCGATTCTGAAGCAGTTTTAATAGCCTCTTGTGGCTTATCGTTCTTTTCATATAAGCTAGTGAGCTTTTCATAGGTATGTGGCGAACCGCCTACTTGTATGGCTTTTTTATAATAGTTCTCTGCATCTTCTGGCCGATTATTATATTCTGCAATGTAGCCGTTAGCCAAAAAACCATCAACAGGTGAAATTCTCAACAATTCATTGGCATAGCTTCTTGCCTTCTTTTCGCTTCCGCCAATAATACCGGGTAGTTGAATGTAAAACTCCACCAATGCCCACCGCACTTCAATATGCTTTGGGTCTAACTTGGCAGCTATCTCAAAGTTCTCTTTAATATCGTCTATATAGGTAAGCGCTCTAATTTTACTTATTTCTAGCGCTTTCATCCCCATAGCACCCCCGTATTTAAAGTGGTAATTGGCACTGTTTTGATCTTCTTCTACTAGCTCCTCATAATAGTCTATCGCCGTATCCCAATCTTTTGCATAACTAGCTATATCTCCTAGGTATTCACGTGTTTTTGCATCGTTTGGATGAGACTTTAGGTATTGTTTAAAAAGTGGCTTTGCTTTGCTGAATTGTTCCTTTTTAAAATATGTTTCAGCTTGCTCAAAAGTACTTTGAGAAAACATAATTAGCGGAGCCAATAAAAGTAATAACAGTGTTTTTTTCATATAACTTATTTATCTATTGCGCTTTTTTTAAATTTTTTTAATGCTTTCTCTATTCTTTCAGAATAATACTGAAACAACCTTTCGTCGGTAATGGGCTCTTCAATAAAACCTTTAATTACAACATTCCACGCAAGCTGATCTTTTTTAACATCAACAATGTCCAAATATAGTAATTGATCTATGGCAATTGTCTTTAAGTAAATTCTATTTGTATCTGCCTTCTCTTTTCTGGTTTCGGTATAATTATTCTTTTCTTCTGAAGATATTGGTCTATACGATGAATTTTCTTCCACAAAGAAATTTACGTAAAAGTCTGGGGTTTTGGATTTTTCATATCCTTGTTTATACAGTTGAAGCGCGATAACCTGTAGTACTCTTTTCGTTTCCTCTTCCGGGAGGTTGGAGTCTATTGTGGGGTAGAAACTATAGGTTTTATAGCTGCTAAGATCAATCGTTTTATCGTGTTGAACATCCATTGTGGTGCTACAGGATACCAATACTAAAAGCATATAAAACGACAGAACGTATTTCATTACTTGGAAGGCGGAAATTTTTTAAGGATTTTTGAAACTACTTCTTCATAATGTTCTTTTTTCTGCAGTGGATTGGCTTTTTCTTTTAAATCAGCTTCAGCGATTGCTTGCCAAACCAAATCGTCATTTGAAACATCTATAATATCCATGGTAATGGCTTGTTCATAAATACGACCTCCAATGGGGATTCCACCGCTAACGCCTACACCTACATTACCACCTCCACCACCAACACCAATGCCGATGGTGTTACGAGAACTCCGAAGGTTTTCTTTTGCATAAAAGTTGATATACAATTGTGGTGTTTCAGATTTTACAAAACCGCGTGCTTGCAACACACTATCGGTTGCTTGCATAATACGTTTATCGTCTAGGTCGTTTAACCCAGATTGAATGGTAGGAAAAAAGTTATAGGTAGTGTATTGCGAAAAGTCAACTTCTTTATCATAATCAACGCCTACACTTGTTCCGCAGGATATAAACAATAAGGTAATTAATACAATAGAAGGGTACTTCATAGCTTCAAGAATTATTATTCTACACTAAAACTACGCAAAAAGTACGCCAATAGATTTTTGTTTGATTATTGTTTAACAATTTTTTTAATCAAACTTCCTTTGTTCGTGGTGACGTTCACAAAATAAACTCCTGAAGAAAGCGCCTCCATATTTATTTGTTTTTCTGAAGTCGTGATCAACTGTTTTCCTAAAACGGAATATATCGTCGCTTCTTGAAACGTTAGATTGTTTGAAATTTGTATCTGTAGGGTTGATGAGACTGGGTTAGGATGCAATGTAATGAGCCTTTCTAATAAAAAGTCTTCAACCGAAAGAGGTTCAACAACTTTAGTCGATACGGTATTAGTTATAATAGGCGGATTAAAATCAAAATAAATATTAGCCGTATTTTCTACTTCGTCTCCTATTATAAGCGTCTGGTTTGGTTTTATTTGAAAAGCAATATACCCATTACTTCCTTCCGAGTCGCTTGACTCTGGTGGTAAGTAAATATCTTCAAAAATAAAAGACACCGCATTTCCGTCCAAGATCTCTACACGATAGTCGTGGCTACTGGAAAGCGTTCTAAACGTATTCCAATTAAGATTATCGCTTAAGTTGTCGGTTACGGTTATATTAACTGCTGATGCAGACCCTGTGTTTTGAAAACGAACGATGTAATCTAAATACCCATCAACCTCATCTTCATATATTTCTTCACCTTGAAGTACTTGTTTATCGTTAGGGTCGAAGGAATTCACGACTGTTTGGTCAAACTCATAGACATTGTTTTCTGGAGTAGCTTCTTCTGCAACAGGATTTATTTCAGCAATAAATGACAATATATCTCCATCCTGATTAGTAGGTGGTGGCAGGCTATTAAAATCTACATAAATACTACGCGATTCAAAGGGAAGCAATTCTTCAAACTGCCAAGTTATAGTATTATTATCTATGCTATTTTCAGTTGGATTTGATGCTAAATACGTTTGGCGAACATTATCAAAAGTAAGCGTAACATCGCCATTCATAATTGTTGTCCCTAAGTTTTCATACACTACCTTATAATTAGCATCAAAACCAGGTCTTGCATCATTTAGTGGTAATAGGGTTACTTTTAAGTCGTTAAAAACATCGGTTGCTGTGAGGCAGAAATCAATCGTATCCACCTCCCCAATACCTGAAAAGTTTGATACTATTTCGGTGGTTATCGCTTCAAAACCCATTGGTATTGACTCAGAGACTATTGTAGATCGATAATTACCTTGTGCGACATAACGTAAAAAACCTTCATCTTCTAAAGCTGAGACTCTTGTTATATTACCATTATTTAAATTTTGAATATCTACTAAAATTGAATTGGCAGTTGGATCTGTAAGATCACAAGTGTCATTATTTAAATCAAACGTAACAGTTCCACTAATTGTGTTTAGGTCTAAGCCACATTGTTCTATTACTTCAATCTCATTATTACATCCGCTACTATTATTTTGAATAGTAGGATTACCCGAATCATTAATAAAATTACAAGTCGATAAAATATTACAATTAGAAAGGTTCATATTATCTTCAATGTACAGAGTATGTAGGATATTTATATTTTCCAAAGCACTAATATCAGTTAAAGACATATTTTCTTTTATATAAACACTTTCAACAATTGCTGAAACTTCGAACCCATTTAAGTTTTCAAGAGAGGTATTATTTATGATAGAAATGCTTTGGATGTTTTTAACTGTTCCAAATGTGGGCAATTCTACAAGATTTTCCATATCACTAATCTGAATACTCATAGTTCCTTCTGTATGAGCGCCAGATAATCCATCTAAAGAAGTTAATTGACCTAACCCAGTTCCATTTATACCAATTGAGCCATAATTTAAAAATTCAATATTTTCTAGCCCAGCAACATCTGTTAATAGTGGTGCCTGACTAATGGAAATTACTCCAAATATTTTTTCTATTTGCGATAAGGGCGTTAAATCTGTAGTAGTTACTCCGCCAATATTTAAATCATGGTTGAGCACGGTACAGTTTGGATACATAGCACTAAAGTTGTCAATATCACTTTGACTGCTTAGATTTACATCATTAGTAGGACAAGTTGGACATTCTGCTTCCACTTCTGGAACGTTTTCACAACCTGCGCCATTATTTTCAATGGTAACGTGACCAATATAGAGGGTTGCACAAATACTATAAATATTGCAATTTGATAAAATTGGGTTTCCAATTATATCTATATAGCCAGCCCAAACCGAGCCAGTCTTGACATACTGCAATCCAGTAATATCACTTAAAACTGGATTATTTAATAATCGTATTTCAAAAATTTGTAAAGAGCGAGGCAAACCACTAATTTCTGTCAAAGAAATATTGTTTTCTAGTTTTAATTCACCCACATCAATTAAACCACTTAACCCTTCAAGACCTGTAAGTAAATCGTTATTAATTATATAAACATGATTAAGGTTAATCATTTGCTCTAATCCATTTAAATTAATTAATGCGTCATTATTATCAACAATTAAATCATAGTTATTGTTTTGGTATAAGTTTCCAAGTCCTGATAAATCCTGCAAAGAATTATTATTACTTATTTCTAAATCATATATCAATGATAAATTCTGAAATCCATTTAAATTTTGAAGATTTATTGTGTTTAAAATGCGTAGATTTCCTTGAATTTCTGTTATCACAGTAAGTTGACTTAAATCATCAATCGTAGCACCATCAATAATTAAGCTATTTTGTAACTGTGTACAATTAGGATAATCAGTTTGAAATGCATCAACTTCAGCTTGTGTTGTTAATGTAATGGGCTCTGTAGGACACTGCCCAACCCCAACAAAAGAAATCAATAAAAGTAAAGTAGTGAGTAGATATTTTGCCATCTGTAAGATTTTTCAGCAAAATACATATTAAATTTAAACTACAAAAAACTGGCAATCATGACATTATAGGATGCAGAGGTGATTTATTTGTCTTCAACATCTTTATTAAGCATTTTCCAAAGCTGATCTTTTAATTCAGTCAACCCTTGTTGTGCTACAGAAGAAATAAACAAATATGGTAAATCCTTAAACTCTTTATCCAATTGTGCTTTTAGTTCGCCTTTTAATTCTTCATCCAGCATATCGCTTTTTGATATGGCGATAAGGCGTTCTTTATCTAACAACTCGGGATTGTAACGTTTTAATTCATCTAACAGAATATCATACTGTTTTTTAATATCGTCTGCATCGGCAGGGATTAAAAACAATAAGGTTGAATTCCGTTCTATGTGGCGTAAAAAGTAGTGCCCTAAGCCTTTTCCTTCAGCTGCTCCTTCAATAATCCCAGGTATATCGGCCATTACAAAAGTTTGATGGTCACGATACGTTACAATCCCTAAATTGGGTTTTAAGGTTGTAAATTCATAATTAGCAATTTTGGGTTTAGCAGCAGTTACCACAGAAAGCAAGGTTGATTTACCTGCATTTGGGAAGCCTACCAAACCAACATCTGCCAATACTTTAAGCTCTACTGTTATGTTTACTTCTTCACCGTCCAGACCGGGTTGTGCAAAACGAGGGGTTTGTCTCGTAGAAGACTTAAAATGTGCATTCCCTTTCCCACCTTTTCCACCTTTTGCGATAATGCGTTCTTCCCCATGTTCAGTCATCTCGAACAAGGTTTCGTCTGTATCGGTATTTTTAACGACCGTCCCTAATGGCACTTCAATGATTATATCATCTCCATCGGCACCTGTACTCGTTTGTTTTCCTCCAGATCCACCGTGACCAGCTTTATAGTGACGCTTAAACTTTAAATGATACAGCGTCCACATATTTTTATTGGCCTGTAAAATTATATGACCACCTCGACCACCATCGCCGCCATCAGGGCCTCCTTTTGGGATGTACTTTTCTCTGCGTAAATGCGTACTGCCCTTTCCTCCTTTACCAGAAGTTAAGTGAATCTTTACATAGTCAACAAAATTGCCTTCAGTCATAGTATAAATTTAAAAGTCAAAATATAAAATCATAAATGTAAAAGTGTCATTTATGACTTTCAATTTTACTTTTTAGGTTTTAAAGTTTGTCAATTACTTCACTCAAACGCTCCGTAATTTCTTCAATACTACCCACGCCATCGACGCCGTAGTATTTGTCTTGTTTTTGATAGTAATTTTTTAAAATATCCGTCTTACGGTAGTATTCTGCAATGCGCTCTCTAATTACATCTTCGTTGGCATCATCGGCTCTACCGCTAACTTTTCCGCGTTCTAACAAGCGTGTTATCAACACCTCATCATCTACTTCCAACGCAACCATAGCATTTATCTGAGAATTTTTTTCATCCATCAAGTTCGATAGTGCTTCTGCTTGTGCTTCGGTACGTGGAAAACCATCAAAAATAAACCCTTTAGCATCTTCGTTTTTTTCAACTTCAGCTTTTAGCATATTAATGGTTACCTCATCTGGCACTAAATGCCCTTTGTCCATATAGCTTTTGGCCAAATCACCTAATTCGGTGTTATTTTTTATGTTATATCGAAAAACATCTCCAGTTGAAATGTGTACCAGATTATATTTCTCTTTTAAAACGTCGGCTTGTGTTCCTTTTCCTGCTCCCGGAGGGCCAAATAATACGATGTTTGTCATTACTCTTTTGTTCTTTCTGAATAAATTTTTTTATAAATCGCCACATAACGAAGGTGCAAAGATACTAATTGCAAAGCACTTGAGAAGCGTATGATGTAAAAGTGTTTTTACTAAAAAGAACTATTTAATCCTTAGTCTCTTTAACCACTTTCGTTTTTGACAATACATCGTGAAATCCATTCTTCATAAAAAGATACGAAAATTGATCAAAGGGAATTAGACGGCATAAGGTTCGTAACACAAAATCTTTCTCTCTTGGTTTTTCGCCATTCATCATTACCACTTTAGTTTTTGTTGCAAATTTACCAACTGTTTTCTGCCATTTAATTTCCATAATAATATAGTATGCTAAAAAAGAACCGAATACTAAAGCTATAGTGGCAAGCACTACAATTGGATTTTCCGGATCAGGTAATACTAAACTACAAATAAGGAAAACTACCATCGCAAAAAAGTAAGAAACCACTACATCAATTATATAATTGACAAAACGAAGGATGGTGGGTGCTGTCGCTTTATCCAATTTCTCATTCTCCTTATGTAGTATTGCTGCTTGTTCTCGCAGCATTTCAAAAGTACTTGTGTCTATATTTCGATTTTCAATTTCAGCGCTGGCGGCCTCCAAAGCAGCCGGCTGATATTTTACCCTATCAGCAGTTACAATTTGTATTAATTCTTTATCTGTCCGTTGGGACATTACATCCGTAAATTCGTTTTTCATAGAAAGATTTTCTCTTGGTCGTTTTCAGCTTCAGTAAACATATAAAAAAATTAAATTATGGTACTCCTTAAACACTATTTTACCGAGTTTCACCCTACTTTTCTTCGAGTCTTCTTCGACTTTCCTTCGAATAAACCCCCGCTTTTACGTATAAAACTCGAAGGAAATAGGGGGTAAAGTCGAAGAAAACTACTAAAAAGGTACACTAAAATATTTTTCTCTATTAGCACAAGATGTCTCTGCAAACTCTCTTTTAAAAAAATAAAAAACTCCCACACCCTTTTGTTATCTTTGTGCGTATGAACTACTTCTCGTCCTCTTTCACCCTCGGAATACTCGGTGGCGGCCAACTGGGCAAAATGCTGCTGTACGAAACACGTAAATACGATATAAAAACCAATGTGTTAGACCCTAGCGCCGAAGCTCCTTGCCGCATTGCCTGCGACCATTTTGAGCAAGGTGACCTGATGGATTATGATACCGTATATGCCTTCGGAAAAAAAGCAGATGTGCTTACTTTTGAAATTGAAGGCGTGAATGTTGAAGCATTGGAAAAACTGGAACAGGAAGGTGTTACAGTATATCCTTCTTCAAGAACACTTCGAAAAATTCAGGATAAAGGCGTACAGAAACAGTTTTATAAAGAACATAAAATACCCACCTCGCCTTTTAAACGTTATAAAGATAAATACGAGTTGAACGAAGCAATTGTTCGCAAAGAATTGCACTATCCCTTTGTTTGGAAAAGCTGCACTGGTGGTTACGACGGCAAAGGCGTAAGCATTATCCGTGATGCGGAAGATATAATCCCATTACCCGAAGGATCTTGCATTGCTGAAAAATTGATTCCTTTTAAAAATGAATTGGCAGTAATTGTTTCTCGCAACCCAAGTGGTGATGTTCGCACGTATCCGGTGGTAGAAATGGAATTTCATCCGGAAGCCAATCAAGTGGAATACGTTATCTGCCCTGCCCGAATAGAACCTAAAGTCGCCGAAAAAGCAAGAGCCGTTGCCAAACAAGTTTCTGAAACGTTTGAACACGTAGGTTTGTTAGCTGTTGAACTTTTCCAGACAGAAGACGATGAAATTTTGGTTAACGAAGTAGCGCCACGCCCTCATAATAGTGGCCATTACAGTATTGAAGCTAGCTACACCAACCAATTTGAACAGCATTTGCGTGCTATTTTAGACTTACCCTTAGGGAAAACCGATAGTAAAGTAGGAGGAATTATGGTTAATTTAGTAGGCGATGAAGACCATACCGGCGATGTAAAGTATGAAAACATTGAAAAGATTATGGCGATGGATGGCGTTACACCCCATATTTATGGGAAGAAACAAACGCGCCCATTTCGGAAAATGGGGCACGTAACGATTGTAGATGAAGACATTAACCAAGCTCGTAAAGTCGCTGAAGAAGTTAAGAAAACTATACGGGTGGTTAGTGAGTAGTTGGTAGTTGGTAGTTGGTAGTTGGTAGTTGGTAGTTGGTAGTTGGTAGGAAATAAACTATGTTGTCAACACTAATTTACTGAAAAAATTAAAAGAATTATCCCCTTGAGGGGACTATAGGGGTGTAAAACATCCCCCTACCCCCTTCAAAGGGGGAGTAAAATATAAAATTATGAGCAAAGTAGGAATTATTATGGGCAGTACTAGTGACATGCCGGTTATGCAAGAAGCCATAGACATGCTAAAAGGCTTTGATATTGAAGTGGAAGTCGATATCGTTTCAGCACATCGAACACCTGATAAATTATTCGATTATGGAAAAAACGCCCACACTCGCGGCATCAATGTTATCATTGCTGGTGCTGGTGGTGCTGCACACTTACCAGGGATGATCGCCTCTTTATCGCCACTTCCCGTTATTGGCGTTCCTGTAAAGTCGAGTAATTCCATAGATGGCTGGGATTCCGTACTTTCTATTTTACAAATGCCAGGCGGCGTACCCGTTGCCACGGTTGCTTTAAACGGAGCCAAAAACGCCGGGATTTTAGCAGCTCAGATTATTGGCAGCTCAGATAAATGTGTACTTGACAAAGTAGTAGCCTATAAAGAAGGCCTTAAGATGAAAGTTGAAGAAGGCGCTAAACAAATTAAAAACTCAAAACCGAAAAAGTAAAAACAACAAACTGTAATTACAAATAACATACTTATTTTTTCTGTTTTACATTTTACATTTATCATTTACTATGAACAACCCACTACTACAACCTTTTATTACTGCTCCTTTTTCAAAAATAGAAAACGAGCATTTTCTACCTGCAATTAAACAATTAATTGCAGACACCAAGGACGAAATAAATACCATTACAGAAAACACTTCAGAACCTACGTTTGAAAATTCAGTGGAAGCATTAGAGCGTACTGGCGAGCAATTAAACCGAGTGACAGGCATATTCTTTAACCTCAACAGTGCCGAAACCAACGAAGAAATTCAAGAAATAGCACAAGAGGTTTCACCTTTGTTATCAAATTTTAAAAACGATCTGCTGCTTAACGAAGCTTTATTCAACCGTGTCAAAACGGTTTACGACCGTAGAAACTCCATGACGCTTACTGCTGAAGAAAGCATGTTACTGGAAAAACAATACAAAGGCTTTGCCCGTAATGGCGCTAATCTTTCAGAAGAGAAAAAAGAAAAACTCCGTAAAATAGACCAGGATTTATCTAAGCTAAGCTTAACTTTTGGCGAACACGTATTGGCCGAAACCAATAAATACGAATTACATATTACCGAAGAAGAGAAACTCTCAGGTTTACCTGAAGGCGCCAAAGAAGAAGCTGCCGACACAGCAAAAGAGAAAGGCAAAGAGGGCTGGATGTTTACACTGGCCTACCCGAGTTATATTCCATTTATGACGTATGCTGATAATCGCGAACTTCGGAAAGAATTGTCCCTTGCCTTTGGGAGTAAATCTTTTAATAACGATGAATTGGACAATCAAGAGATTGTTCTTCAAATTGCCAATCTTCGGTATCAACGAGCGAAATTGTTAGGTTATGATAGCCACGCGCATTTTGTATTAGAAGAACGCATGGCCGAAACACCCGAAAAGGTTACTTCTTTTTTAGATGAATTATTACAGAAAGCAAAACCAGCAGCCCAAAAAGAGTTTGCTGAACTGGAAGCTTTCGCAAAAGAATTGGATGGCATTGACCAATTACAGAAATGGGACGGAGCGTATTATGCAGAGAAATTAAAACAGAAACGATTTAACCTAGACGATGAAAAGCTAAAGCCTTATTTTGAATTAAAGAACGTAATAAACGGAGTATTTACCGTTGCTAAAAAACTATACGGACTTTCTTTTGAAGAGGTAAACAATATTGACAAATACCACCCAGAAGTAAAAACATACCGCGTTACCGATGCTGATGAAGCGTTGGTTGCCATCTTTTATGCAGACTTTCACCCACGTGCCGGAAAACGTAATGGTGCTTGGATGACTATTTACAAACAACAAGAGATAAAAGACGGTAAAAACGAACGCCCACATATTTCGATTGTATGCAATTTCACCAAACCTACTGCAAGTAAGCCTTCTTTGTTGACTTTTAATGAAGTTACTACGCTGTTTCACGAGTTTGGACATGCGTTGCACGGCATGTTGGCCAACACTACCTACGCAAGTTTATCAGGTGCCAACGTGTATTGGGATTTTGTTGAATTGCCGAGTCAAATATTGGAGAACTGGTGTTATGAAAAAGAAACATTAGAGTTATTTGCTACGCATTATAAAACGGGTGAAGTAATCCCGATGGAATATGTGAGAAAGATAAAAGAATCGGCTGCTTTTCACGAAGGGATGAAAACACTACGTCAACTGAGTTTTGGCATGCTTGATATGGCATGGCACGGCGGCAACCCAAGCAATATAAAAGATGTAAAAGCACATGAAAAAGAAGCTTTTGGCGAAACAACGTTATACCCCGATGTAGCTTCTAACTGTATGAGTACTTCGTTCTCTCATATATTTCAAGGAGGATATTCAGCAGGATATTACAGTTACAAATGGGCCGAAGTATTGGACGCCGATGCCTTTGCTTATTTTAAAGAAGAAGGTATTTTCAATAAAACGGTCGCCGATAAGTTTAAAAACTTTGTGTTATCACAAGGTGGCACCGAAGATCCAATGGAACTGTATATAAAATTCCGTGGTAAAAAACCAAATCCGGATGCGTTGTTAAAACGAGCTGGATTAATTTAAATAAAAAAGGCTGCTATTTTTCAATAGCAGCTCTATTATAAATCTTATATAAATGTGAAAAAGTCTAATTCCTGCTGAAACTTTCCTATTTTTGAATGAATCACTATATAACCAACATATGCCCACGCACACCCTGCACCCCGAAACTTGGGTAGATCGATATTCAGATTATCTTTATAATTACACCATTGTACGTGTAAATGACCATATTGTGGCGCAAGACCTTATTTCTGAAACTTTTTTGGCAGGATTAAAATCTAAAAAAAACTTTAAAGGTAACGCCAGTGAGCGTACTTGGCTCATCGCTATTTTAAAGCGGAAAATAATTGACCATTACCGTAAAAAGAATTCAAAAAAAGGCCAAGCCGAAGTACATATTAGCTACACAGATGATGATATGGAAGGTGACTGGCTAGAAGAACGTGTACAAGATCCATACGATAAAACTGCAGAAGACGAATTAGAAAATAATGAGTTAGGACTTGCTATTTTAGAATGCTTGGATACCTTAGATGAACGTCATGCTACTATCTTTAAAATGAAAACAATCGATAACTTTGATACCGAAGCAATTTGTAATGAATATAATATTACTCCGTCTAACCTTTGGGTGATTATTCATCGCGCCCGAAAAGCGATGGCTAACTGTCTTGAAAAAAACTGGTTATAAATATGAAGTTTAAAATGATGTTTAACTGTGATGAAGCACGTCATACTTGTGACAAAGCACAATATAATGAAGCAAATCTTTGGGATAGTATTAAGCTTAACATGCATATTATATTTTGTCGATTATGTAGAAAACATTCAGCAAGAAATGGTAAATTGACCAAAGCAGTAAAAAACTCTCAGATACAAACGCTTTCACCCGAACAAAAAAATGTAATTAAGGAACAGCTAAGGCAGAAAATGTCCTAGTAAAAAGAAAACAGCCAACCATAAAATAGGCAATCCCTCTACCCAAAAAGAAGCATAATACTTAGGTTGTTCCTTTTTGACAAAAAACACGACAAAAGACGCTAGTAAGCATATAAATAATAAACTTATAGCATAAGCTATAAACAAATCATTTTTAAAACCTTCAATTATAAAACTGATACCTGCTAAAACAGCAACCAATGTATTTGTTCCAGTTACCCCCAAGGTTTGTGGTAAAGTACCCAATACAGAATCGTCATAAGGCAAATCTCTTATTTCAAAAGGAAGCGTAAGTACAATAACCAAGAAAAACCGCTGTATAAAGGTAATCCAAACATCAGCATTCAAAGAATGCCCAGCATGTACCAACGGCACTAGTACCGTCACTCCAGCCCAAACTGCTGCTACCACAAAAATTTTAAGTCCTTTAACCTTCCGCAAGCTCTTATTTTGTAAAACTGGAATGGCATACAAAACTGTTAAGGCTCCAAAAAAGCCTGTTATCAACAATGTTTTAAACTGAAGTTGCATAGCAACATACCCTAAAATCCCAAAACAGATAAACGAAAATACTTGAATAGTTTTCAATGATTTTGCAAGGCTTCTATGGTGCAAAGCAGCAATTGGAGCATATTTCACAAAATTATACCCCGTAATGGTTCCAAAAAACACAAATAACCAAAATATAGTTGAAAGCTCTAGATTAAACTCAAAAACAGTAATTGCTACTAAAGAAATTACAGCCAAAGCAACATGAATACTGCTATTTATGTAGAATTCAAAAATATGTTTTAAGGCTGTCATTATTCCAAAAATAAGTAAAGTGTTAGTAACTTGACTTATTGGTTAACAAAATGTTAGTTTACCTATAAAAAAACGATACTAATTCGTCTATAAAATCGTAATTTTGCCACCTAATTTTGAAACGCATATAATGAACACAGATTCTTTTGCCCTTAGACATATTGGTCCCAGAAGAAGCGACCTCCCCGAAATGCTAAAAACCATTGGTGCTGAATCACTTGACCAGCTCATCTTTGAAACCGTTCCGGATGATATTATCATGAAAAAAGACCTCGATCTAGACGTAGCCATGACCGAGCAAGAATATTTGGAGCACATCACTGAGATGGCCGAAAAAAATAAAGTCTTTAAAACCTATATTGGTTTAGGGTATTATCCTACCAACATCCCTCCCGTTATTCAGCGTAACATATTGGAGAATCCAGGCTGGTACACTGCTTATACGCCGTATCAAGCTGAGATTGCACAAGGAAGGCTTGAAGCGTTACTTAACTTCCAGACGATGGTAAGTGACCTTACTGGAATGAAATTGGCAAATGCTTCTTTGTTAGACGAATCTACAGCTGCTGCCGAAGCTATGTCACTTCTATTTGCTGTGCGTAGCCGAGAACAAAAGAAAAGTAATGCGGTAAAATTCTTTGTTTCTGAAGAAATACTTCCACAAACCCTTTCTGTAATTCAAACTCGTGCCATTCCAATTGGCGTTGAAATAGTAGTAGGTAATCACAAAGAGTTTGATTTTTCCGGAGGATTTTATGGTGTTATGTTACAATACCCTGGAAGAACTGGAAACGTCCATAGTTTTAAAGATTTTATAAAACAAGCAAACGATTCAGATATAAAAGTAGCCGTTGCTGCAGATATTTTAAGCTTGGTCAAATTAGAATCTCCAGGACATTTTGGAGCTGACGTAGTGGTAGGCACCACCCAACGTTTCGGAATTCCATTAGGTTACGGAGGACCACACGCAGCCTACTTTGCTACACGTGAAGAATTTAAACGCTACATACCAGGACGTATTATTGGTGTAACAAAAGACCTTGATGGTAACCGCGCTTTACGAATGGCATTACAAACGCGCGAACAGCACATTAAACGGGATCGTGCAACATCTAATATCTGTACAGCACAAGTTTTATTAGCTGTAATGGCTGGAATGTATGCTGTATATAATGGCCCAGATGGCTTGCAGGACATTGCCGATAAAGTTCATAATACCACAGCTACCTTAGCTAATGCATTAGAAGAAATAGGATTATATCAAATGAATGACACCTATTTTGATACAATTGCTATTAAAACCGATGCGACTAAAATTAAATATATAGCCGAAGCCAAGAACATCAACTTCTACTATCCCGATGATGAAACGGTTTCAATTGCTGTAAATGAGACAACTACCTTAAAAGACCTCAACAAAATAGTAGCTGTTTTTGCTGAAGCAACAAATAAAAAAGTAATTAAGGTTACCGAGATTATAAAAGGAAATGCTATTCCTGCCGAAGCGGCTCGTCAAACAAAATTCCTTACCAGCGATGTTTTCAACAGTTACCATAGTGAAACGGAGTTAATGCGTTATATTAAAAAATTGGAACGCAAAGATTTATCATTAAATCATTCTATGATTCCGTTAGGATCTTGTACGATGAAGCTGAACGCTGCTGCTGAAATGCTTCCGTTAAGTGATCCGCAATGGGGAAATATCCATCCCTTTGTTCCTATTGAACAAGCAGAAGGATATCAACAAGTATTAAAAAAGCTAGAAGATCAATTAACCGAAATCACTGGCTTTGCGGCAACCTCATTACAACCTAACTCAGGTGCACAAGGAGAATATGCAGGCCTGATGGTAATCCGAGCTTATCACGAATCCCGTGGAGAAGCAAATCGAAATATCTGTTTAATTCCTTCATCTGCTCACGGCACCAACCCTGCAAGTGCAGTTATGGCTGGCATGAAAGTAGTCGTGACCAAAGCAGGTGACAATGGCAACATAGACGTAGATGACCTTCGTGAAAAAGCTGAAAAACATAAAGACAACTTAGCTGCTTTGATGGTAACATATCCGTCAACACACGGCGTGTACGAATCTGCCATTAAAGAAGTAACCAGTATTATCCATGAAAATGGAGGTCAAGTATATATGGACGGTGCCAATATGAATGCTCAGGTAGGGTTAACCAACCCAGGTAATATTGGAGCTGATGTTTGTCATTTAAATCTGCATAAAACGTTTTCTATTCCTCACGGAGGAGGAGGACCGGGTGTTGGCCCTATTTGTGTTGCAAAACAACTTGTACCATTTTTACCAACTAATCCAATAATTAAAACAGGCGGCGACAAAGCAATTACTGCTATTTCGGCTGCACCTTTTGGCAGTTCGTTGGTTTGTTTAATATCGTATGCGTACATTAGAATGCTTGGTGTGAATGGTTTAAAACAGGCAACTCAATTTGCTATTTTAAATGCCAATTACATCAAAGAAAGACTAAAAGGCCATTATGAAACGCTTTATAGTGGTGAGCGCAACCGCGCAGCGCATGAATTGATCATCGACTGTCGTCCATTTAAGGAGCATGGTATTGAAGTGACCGATATCGCCAAGCGATTGATTGATTACGGTTTCCACTCACCAACGGTTTCATTTCCGGTAGCAGGTACTCTAATGATAGAGCCTACTGAAAGCGAAAGTAAATATGAACTGGACCGTTTTTGTGATGCGATGATATCCATTAGAATGGAAATCGACTCTGTTTCTAAAGAAAACACTAATAACGTCCTCAAAAATGCGCCGCATACCTTAAAAATGCTTACGGATGATAGTTGGAATTTCCCATACACCAGAAAAGATGCAGCCTATCCTTTAGACTATGTTGCCGAAAACAAATTCTGGCCAACAGTAAGAAGGGTTGACGAAGCATATGGCGACCGTAACCTAGTGTGTACTTGTGAGCCAATTGAATCATATATGGAAGAAGCATAACTGCTATTTAACAAAAAATCCTTACTTTAACAGTTGAGGATTTTTTTTATGACTTTAAAATTGCAATCTAAAACGGAATGGTTTATTATTAACTTGCTATATTTCAGTAATTTAAATTAAAAAGCGTAATGAGTACAAAGATAACAGGTGTAGGAAGCTTTATCCCAAGTGGGATAGCTCCTAATAACCAATTTGAAAACCATAGTTTTTACAATGAAGATGGTTCTCTTTTTGGACACGAAAACGCAGTGATTATTGAAAAATTTGAAGCCATTACCGGTATTTCAGAAAGACGATACATCAAAAATGAACTCACAACCTCAGATATTGCTTTTTTTGCTGCTCAAAAAGCAATTGAAGATTCAGGTATTGATAAAGAAGAGTTAGATTATATAATTGTTGCCCATAATTATGGCGATGTAAAACACGGTGACCACCAGAGCGACACAGTACCTAGTATTGGTTCGCGTGTTAAGCATTTATTGAGAATAGAAAACCCAAAATGTGTTGCCTACGATGTTTTATTTGGCTGTCCAGGGTGGATTGAAGGTATGATACAGGCAAACGCTTTTATTAAAAGTGGTATTGCTAAAAAATGTTTGGTTATTGGTGCTGAAGCACTATCTCGTGTAGTAGATCAGCACGATCGTGATTCCATGATTTACAGTGATGGTGCCGGTGCAACTGTCGTAGAAAAAACAGATGACGATTCTGGTATAATCACGCACAGCAGTGCGACCTACGCTTATGATGAAGCTCATTTTATCTTTTTTGGAGAAAGTAACAACCAAGAAATAAGCGATACTCGTCGATATATTAAAATGTACGGTCGCAAAATTTACGAATTTGCTTTAAACAATGTTCCAGAAGCAATGAAAGCTTGTTTGGAAGAAGGCAATGTTTCTATAAAAGATTTGAAGAAAGTCTTTATTCATCAAGCGAATGAAAAAATGGACGAAGCCATTATAAAACGTTTTTACAAACTATACGGTGAAACCCCTCCCGAAAACATTATGCCCATGAGCATTAACAAACTTGGGAATTCTAGTGTAGCTACCATCCCTACGCTATTCGATCTTGTAAAGAATAATAAAATGGAAGGCCACGAAATAAACAAAGGCGATATTATTTTATTTGCCAGTGTAGGAGCCGGAATGAACATCAACGCAATTCTTTACAAAGTATAAAACTATATGTACGAAGGGAAATTTCCGAAGAAACGCTACAAGCATACTTTAAAGTTTCTAAAAGAAGTGGTAAAAACCGATGAATCTATTTTAGATTTAGGGGTTACAAATCCTTTTTCTGAAATTTTGCAAAAAGAAGGATACAGCGTTACTAACACCAAAGGTGAAGATCTCGACCTGAAAACGGAAGCCGTTAAAACCACCGATTATAATGTGGTTACCGCTTTTGAAATATTTGAACACCTAGTAGCCCCTTTTAATGTATTGCAGGATATTAAAGCAAAAAAACTAGTAGCTTCTGTTCCCTTAAAATTGTGGTTTGCTTCGGCATATAAAAGTAAAACCGATAAACGTGATCGCCATTTTCATGAATTTGAAGATTGGCAATTTGATTGGCTATTAGAAAAAGCAGGATGGACCATTAAAAAGCGAACAAAATTCACAAATCCAGTTAAAAAAGTAGGGTTCAGACCTATTTTACGTCGTTTTACTCCACGATATTATATGGTTTATGCAGAACGCTTATAAATGAGATTCTGCATCATCATACCGGCACATAATGAAGAAGCTTATTTAGAACAAACACTTCAGTCGTTAGTCTCGCAAACGCTACTTCCTCAAAAAATAATTATTGTAAACGATCATTCTACAGATGGCACGCAAGCAATTATTGATCAATTTACAGCTACTTATCCTTTTATCTCAGGGATTGAAACCACCTCAACAGCAAAACACGAACCAGGAAGCAAAGTAATCAATGCGTTTAATAAAGGACTTGAAGTTTCAGATACTGACTATGAAGTAATCTGTAAATTTGATGCAGACCTTATTTTTCCGAAGGATTATTTAGAGAAAATTTCTATCCTATTTAAAAACAACTCCAACTGCGGAGTAGCGGGTGGTTTCTGCTACATTCAGAAAAAAAGAAAATGGGTTTTAGAGAATTTGACTAATACCGATCACGTAAGGGGTGCATTAAAAGCTTACCGAAAAGAATGCTATCAACAAATTGGCGGATTAAAAAGCACCATGGGTTGGGATACTGTTGACGAGCTTTTGGCTCAGTATCATGGCTGGCAGATTAATACGGATGAAACGTTGCACGTAAAACACCTTAAACCTACCGGAAAAACCTACACTAAAGCAGCTCGCTATAAACAAGGAGAAGCTTTTTACAAGTTGCGATATGGGTTAGTTTTAACATCAATTGCTTCCGCAAAACTTTCCCTTAAAAAAAAGAGCTTCAGTTACTTTATCGATTGTATCCGTGGGTACCAAAAGGCTAAAAAAACCACAATCCAACCTATTGTTTCAGAAAAAGAAGGTGGTTTTATTCGAAGGCTTCGTTGGAAGGGAATTAAAAGGAAAATTTTATAACCTTTCGATAACTTGTAGGTATTCAATTCTATGTATTTTTGCTGTTTTAAAATCTATAAAACATAATGAAACTAGTTTCCCTACTCCTCTCTGCTATCGTTCTTTTTTTATGTACTAACTGTGTTTCGGTACAAGTAAAAGACAATACCCTATCAACAACTTCAACAAACAAAAAACCTAAAAATGTTATTCTATTGATTGGTGATGGAATGGGCTTGAGCCAAGTTTCATCAGCATTGTTTTTTCAAAAAAACACTTCAAATTTTGAACGTTTTCCTACCGTTGGGCTTATTAAAACATCATCAGGTAGTGATATGATTACAGATTCGGCTTCAGGAGCCACGGCTTTTGCGTCTGGCGTGAAAACTTATAATGGTGCCATTGGCATGAATTTAGACACTATTCCTACCCCTACTATACTTGAAGAGGTTTCACAAAAAGGATTGAGTACTGGTTTAATTGCTACTTCTTCCATTGTACATGCCACACCGGCTAGTTTTTTTGCACACGTAAAAAAGAGAAGGCAGTATGAAGATATCGCCGCCTTTATGCCAACTAGTGACGTCGACTTTTTTGCTGGAGGCGGACAGAAGTTTTTTAATAACAGAAAAGATGGTCGTAACTTATATTCTGAATTAGAGGAAAATGACTTTCAGGTATATACCGAAAATTTACCAACAACTTCTTCAGAAAAAAAGGAAGCGATACTTCTTGCTGAAGATGGCATGCCTAAAAAAATTGATGGCCGCGGCGACTTTTTACCAGATGCCACACAATTAGCTTTAAAAAAACTAACACAAAACAAAGAAGGATTCTTTTTAATGGTTGAAGGCTCTCAAATAGATTGGGGCGGACACTCAAACGAAGCTGATTACTTAATAGGCGAATTGTTAGATTTTGACAAAACAATAGGTGTCGCGCTTGATTTTGCAGAGATCAACAAAGAAACGCTGATAATTGTCACTGCAGACCACGAAACAGGCGGATTCACATTAGCATCAGACGAGGGAGATTACAATAAAATTAAATCTACCTTTTCCACTAGCGGACATTCCTCGACTATGGTTCCTGTTTTCGCAAAAGGACCTGGTGCTGAACATTTTAATGGCATTTATGAAAATACTGAAATTTATACAAAAATAAAGCAACTGCTTTTAGAATAAGAATATTTGAGGACGTCCTACCTTTTTAAGGGCAACACTCATTGAATTTTATTACTTTAGCAGTATCTTAAACGCTTATGAAGTACCTACGTGATATTGGTTCCTATTTTGTAATGATAACAAAGGTTTTTGGTAGCTTTACCAAACGATCTGTCTTACGGGAGCTTATTTTTAAGGAAATTGACGACTTGATCATCAGCTCACTCGGTATCGTTTCTTTTATATCCTTTTTTGTGGGAGGTGTGGTCGCCATACAGACTGCTCTTAACATGACAAACCCAATAATTCCTGAATCACTTATTGGATTTGCTACACGACAATCGGTAATATTGGAGTTTGCACCTACCTTTATTTCTATAATTATGGCTGGTAAAGTAGGTTCTTTCATTACATCCAGCATAGGATCTATGCGGGTTACTGAACAAATTGATGCATTAGAAGTAATGGGGATTAATTCATTAAATTATTTAGTATTTCCGAAGATAATCGCCTTAATGTTCTATCCATTTTTAATTGCAATAGCGATGTTTTTGGGCGTTATTGGAGGTTGGCTAGCCGGCGTTTATGGTGGATTTACTTCCTCAACCGCTTTTATTGAAGGTCTGCAGGATGACTTTATTCCATTTCAGTTGTTTTATGCCTTTTTCAAAACGTTCGTATTCGCCTTTATTTTGGCAACCGTACCATCGTGGCAAGGATATTATATGAAAGGTGGATCGCTTGAAGTTGGTAAAGCCAGTACCAACTCTTTTGTTTGGACTAGTGTGCTCATTATACTAGCAAATTACGTAATAACACAACTCCTTTTAAGCTCATGATAAAAGTAGAAGACATACATAAAAGTTTTGGAGACGAAGAGATATTAAAAGGGATTTCTACTACGTTCGAAAAAGGGAAAACCAATCTTATCATTGGTCAGAGTGGTAGTGGTAAAACGGTAATGCTTAAATGTCTTATTGGGCTTTTTAAGCCAGAAGAAGGTCGCATTTACTATGAAGATGAAGCCATACAGGATATGGACGATGAAAAACAGCGGGCCCTTCGTGAAGATATTGGTATGCTGTTTCAAGGTGGCGCATTGTTCGACTCGATGACTATTGAACAAAACGTGATGTTCCCTTTACGAATGTTTACTAAACAGAAAAAAAGTGAAATGTTGGAGCGCGTTAATGAAGTATTGGCAAGGGTTGATCTTAAAAACGTTAATAAAAAATTTCCTGCTGAAATTTCTGGAGGGATGCAAAAACGGGTTTCCATTGCTCGGGCCATTGTCAACCGACCTAAATTTTTATTCTGTGACGAACCCAATTCAGGTCTCGATCCTAAAACTGCTACCCTAATTGACAACTTGATCCAAGAGTTGACACATGAATACGATATTACAACGGTTGTGGTAACCCACGATATGAATTCGGTTATGGAAATAGGACAAAAAGTAGTCCTTCTTAAATTAGGAAAGTTGGTCTGGCAAGGCACCAATGAGGAGATATTTAAAACCGATAATGAAGATGTAACCAACTTCGTGTATTCTTCAGATTTATTTAAGAAAATAAGGGAAGTTCAAATAAAAGAACAATAATTTAACCTAAGCTATTGCTTATCAATTATTTTCCATAATTTTAGGAACTCTATATTCTATTATTATGAAAAAAACACTACTCTCCAGTATCTTTTTACTTGCTACACTTGGCATGTTCGGTCAAGTTTCATTTGTAAATCAATCCAACCTCATCGATTCATTTCCTGACACTTCAGAATGTGCTGTGGATATGAACGGTGATAATCTGGACGATTATGTGCGCATATCAAGCAGCGGCATTGGGATAGATTACCAACAAGCAGATGGCAGCTTTCAATCAACTATGTACAATATGTCTATTCAAAATCCTCCGGATTGGAGTGTAGCTGCAGGCGATTTGGACGGAAATGGTTACAACGATCTTGTTTTAGGTAACGGCTCACGTGTATCGTTTTTAATGGCAAATGAAGATGGGACAGATTACACAGAAGACGCTTCGCACGGGGAATACATTTTTTCACAACGCTCAACTATGGCAGATATTGACAACGATGGCGATTTAGACGCTTTTGTATGCCATGATGTGGACCTTAGCCATCCCTACCGAAATGACGGAAACGGAAATATGACCTTAGATCAATCCTTGATTGAAACCATTGACCTCCCTGGAAACTATGCAGCGATTTGGGTAGATTATGATAATGATGGCGACACCGATATGTACTTAACTAAATGCCGGGGAGGTTCCAGCCCAGGAGATCCGGAGCGTGACAATGCCATGTACACCAACAATGGTGATGGTACTTATACTGAAAATGCTGAAAGTATTGGTATGAAAGACAATGCACAATCATGGGCAACTGTTTTTGAAGACTTTGATAACGATGGTGATTTTGATGCCTTTATAGTAAATCACGATTTTCAAAACCGCCTTATGGAAAATGATGGTACCGGAAATTATAAAGATATTATTGAAACTTCAGGAATCGACCCAACCGATTTAGGTGCTTGGGAAAATCAAGCAGCTGACTTTAACAACGATGGTTTTGTCGATATTTTTTCTGAAATGTCTAAAGAATTATATATCAATAATGGTGATATGACCTTTACCGGAATGGATCTATCTTTTGATGAAGGAGCCATTGCAGATCTTAACAACGACGGATTTTTAGATGTTGTAAATGATGGCCAACTGTGGATCAATGAAGGGGCAAGCAATAACAATTGGGTTAAAATAATTTTAAAAGGTAAAGAAAGCAATAAAAATGGTATAGGTGCTCACATTGATATATATGGCGATTGGGGGAAACAAATGCGCGAAGTGCGTTCGGGTCAAGGTTTTAGTCATATGAACAGCCTTTCAGCCCATTTTGGGATAGGTGAAAGTGAAACTATTGACAAAATAACAATCACTTGGCCTTCTGGGACAGTAGATCAAATTGAAAACCCTGACATCAACACACTTCATGAAATCAATGAAGGCGATTTTCCGCTTTCCATTGGAGAAACTGACGTTGATCTTGTTACGGTATACCCTAACCCAACAACTTCTACTTTAAACTTTTCAAAAAATGGATTGGAAAATACGCCAGTACGCATTATGGATCTTACCGGAAAAACGGTTTTAAGCGCCAAAATATCTTCAGAAAACAACTTGAATGTTGAAGCTTTAAACAGTGGAGTTTATTTTGTTCAGTTTACGTTAAAAGAACAAAGCTTAAGCTATAAGTTCATCAAACAGTAAAAATATTTTTTTCAAATGTTACCGGAGCGTCCCAAAATTAATTTATTGCGGACGCTTCTTTATGGCGTATCCTGCACCAACAACGTATCCACTTTCATTTTAATTTTTAGCCAATCTAATAACGCTTGGTTCTTCTCTATCTTTTCTTTGGAGGAAACATTTTTTGCCCACGAAACATAGACTACCGGTAAGGTGTCGGTTTTGGTAAAATTGGTGGTAACCCTTCTTGAAAAAGAAAAGCTTTCCATATCCTTATAAACAGCTTTCACTTCTTTGCTTAGTTCTTCAAAAGGAAGGTCTTTAACTCGCAGTTTTGCAATCTCATTTTCTAGAAAGTCGATCCGGCTATTTTTATCTTGAATGGCTTGTTCATTCTTTACGTATAAATCTTCTAAAATACCCGCCTTAACATCACTTGATAATTTTTCAGCCAGTTCACCGCTTTGGTCTGTACCCTGATATATTCGAAGGTTAGCACCTTGTAACATTTCGCTTTCTTCCATCTGTGACAGCCATTCATTTATTGTAGATTGTGGCACAGGCCTTCCAATAAGGTACACTTCTATATCTTTTGTTTGAAAGTCTTGAGTGGATTTTACCACTTCGGCCCCTTCATATTTAATCACATTCTTTACAAACTCTTTGGTTTTGTTTTCAAAAAGTTGCTGGTCTAACAGGTTAATAAATAAAATAACACTAGGCACCATAACAATTAATGCTATTAATGAAGCAATCTGTGCAGTACGTCTTCTTCGTTTGGAGTTCGCATAACGAACCAAAGGAAAACGCAATAATTTTGAAACAATAAAGGTAGAAAGTGCTATAAAAACAGCGTTTATTGAAAATAGATATAATGCACCTCCGGCGTATTGAAAATTACCAATTGCCAACCCATATCCAACCGTACACAATGGTGGCATAAGTGCTGTAGCAATAGCAACACCAAAAATAACACTAGCAATGGTTCCACTTTTAGTCTTAGCTATAATGAGGCCTAAACCACCGAATATAGCCACTAAAACGTCCAAAATAGTTGGATAGGTACGTGCCACAAGCTCTGGAGTCTCTTCCGTTAAAGGAGAAAGCTCAAAATATAAGTAAGCTGTTAACACACTTAAAAAGACCATAATCCCTAGATTAACAAGAGAACGTCGTAGGGTTTCCACATCGTTAATTGCTACAGAAAGACCAATCCCAACAATAGGACCCATTAATGGAGAAATTAACATCGCACCAATTACCACGGCCGTACTACTCACATTTAAGCCTATGGAAGCTACAAATATGGAAAATATTAAAATCCAAGCGGTGTGACCTTTAAACGGAATATCCTTTTTTACAGCCTCAATCGTAGCATCACGATCACTATCGGACCGGATATCGAACAATTCTTTAAAGAATTTTTTAATACTTTCCCAAGTGTTCAGTTTTACCTGCTCAAATTCTTCATCGTTCGGAGTAACGTGAACGTTATCGTTTTTTTGCTGCTCGCTCATCTAGGTATATTTTTTTCCGAAGTTTTCTTTAACCTCGGCAAGTAATGTTTTAATATCTTGTTCTTTTTTCTTTGGGTAAATTAACAATACATCTTCCTTATCCACAATAATGTAATCATCAATTCCATCTACCACTACCAATTTTTCAGTTGAAGAATATATCATATTTCCGTTTGCATCTTTTAGATGTGGGACAGCGCGAACCACTGCGTTTTCTTGAGGATCTTTTTCCATTTTATCATGCAAAGCGCCCCAGGTTCCTAAATCGTTCCAATCAAATGAAGCTTTTTTTACATACACGTTATCGGCTTTTTCCATAATGGCGTAGTCAATAGAAATATTTTCAGCCTTATCATAATTTTCGGCAATAAATCCTTTTTCTTCGGAAGTGTTATAAGCCGGTATCCCTTCAGAAAAAAGCGCATGCATAACTGGATTGTTTTCTTCAAAAGCATCTGAAATACTTGTTACGCTCCATAGAAATATACCAGCATTCCACATAAAATTTCCTTCCGCTAGAAACTGTTTTGCAGTTTCATAATCTGGCTTTTCACGAAATTGTTTTACTCTCTTGATAACTGAATTTTCTTTCTTTTCAGCTTCAATATATCCATAACCGGTATTGGGAAAGGTAGGCTCAATACCTAAAGTCATTAAATAGTCTTCCCGCTGGCAAGCATCAAAACAGATTTGGACATCTTTCAAAAAAGCAACCTCATCTTCAATCCAGTGATCACTTGGTGCCACTAACATTAAAGCGTTGGGGTTCTTCTTTTTTATTTTTAAAGCTGAAAGTAAAATACAAGGTGCCGTGTTGCGCATGGCGGGTTCTAAAATCACCTGCTCTTCTGCTATTTGCGGCAATTGTTTTAACGTTAATTGCAAATACCGTTCATTGGTAAGCACCAAAATGTTTTCAGTAGGAATCATTTTATTGAGCCTAGAAAACGTTTTTTGGAGCAACGTTTGCCCTGTCCCCAACATATCATGAAATTGTTTAGGGAAATCGGTTGTACTTACCGGCCAAAAACGCGAACCAATTCCGCCAGCCATTATTACTGCATAATAATCCTTGTTCATTCTTCTTATTTTAAAAATTCCACTTCAGCATTTGGGTTAAACAAATACATTCTACCAGTTGCTACTTCAAGACATTCATAGCGTTTTACAAGCTTTTTCCCACGTTTGAAAATCCTCCCATTATACAGCCTAAAATGTGCTCCAAAAGGTATTTCAAATATATAGTTTTTATCGTTTGGTGGATCAAATTGTTTTAACGCTATAGATAATTTTGCATCTGTATCACTGCTTGCTCTCGGGTTCTTAAAGTGATTGGCCAACAGCGGTAACAATTGATTAGGAAAGACTTCTGGACGGATAAACGGCAGCATTAATTGCTGAAATGTTCGCTTCCACTCCACTCCATGTGGTTTAATGGTCCTTCCGTATTTTTGGAAAGCTACCAAATGAGCAATTTCGTGTACTAAAGTAATTAAAAACCGATAGGTATTTAAATTGGCATTTACTGTAATTTGATGCTGTCCTGTCGGCATTTTTCGATAATCACCATGCCGGGTTACCCGCTCATTTACAATTTTCAAATGAACATTGTTTGCCTTTATCAATTCAAAAACAGGAGTTACCGAAGTTTTCGGAATGTATTTCTCAAGGACTTGTTGCATGCATTATGGCGTTGAATTTGAAACCTGAAGAATTTTTCCGTTGTAATACTTGTTTCCGGTAAGTGCAAAATCTACAATATATTCAGCCATTTCTTTAGCCGAAAGTGGCGCTTTGTAGCCTGGAAAAGCTTCTTCTAACATTTCAGTTTGTACGGCGCCTAAAGCCAATGCATTAAACGACGGACCGTTTTCTTTATATTCTTCAGCCAAAACTTCAGTTAGGGTCAACACGGCTCCTTTACTACTGCTATATGCAGCGAGACCAGGAAACTTCATACTACCCTGAATACCGCCCATACTACTAATATTTAATACGTGGCTGCTTTTTTTCATAAATGGAACCACAGCTTGTGTAATGGCAGCCAATCCAAAAACATTTACCTCGTACGCATCCTTAAAATCTCCCTGTGTCAGTTTTTCGAAGGGTTTATTGACTATATATCCTGAATTATTAATCAGTATATCAACATGTTGCCACTTTTCTTTTACAAATTCAGAGACTTTTTCAATATCATCTGCGTCAGTAATATCACACGGAAAGCAATGACAGTTTGAAATATCCAGTCCTGAAATCGGGACATCATTTCTAGATAATGCTAACACATTGTGGCCAGCATCGGCTAAGATAGGCACCATTTGATAGCCTATTCCTCTACTGGTACCTGTAACAATTATATTTTTCTTCATAGTTTTAAATATAAACAAATCCCGCTGTCTTCTCAAGTGGAACACAACGGGATTTACAATTTGTTTAATCTGTATTTACACAAACATCGTAACCGGGTTCTCGATATATTTTCTAACCGTTTCTAAAAACTTAGCTCCAGTGGCACCGTCAACAGTACGGTGATCGCACGCTAACGTAACAGTCATCGTGTTACCAACAGCAATCGCTCCGTTTTTAACCACTGGCTTTTGCACAATAGCTCCAACCGATAAAATAGCAGAATTCGGTTGATTGATAATTGAAGTGAATTCCTTGATACCAAACATCCCTAAGTTAGAAACCGTAAAAGTACTTCCCTGCATTTCGTCAGGGCTTATTTTCTTGTTTCGCGCTTTCCCAGCCAATTCTTTTACGTTTCCACCAATTTGTGAAAAGCTCATTTGGTCTGCAAACTTAAGGACCGGAACCAATAATCCTTCATCTACTGCAACTGCAACACCAATATGGATGTGCTTGGCAATTTTGGTCGTATCGCCATGCCATTGTGTATTAACCTGTGGATGTTTTCTTAGGGCCATCGCGCAGGCTTTAATAATCATATCGTTATACGATATTTTTACATCTGGGTCACTATTTATCGCAGTTCTTGCTGAAATAGCGTTGTCCATATCAAGCTCAACCGTTAAGTAATAGTGTGGCGCGGTAAACTTAGATTCGCCTAAACGTTTGGCAATCGTCTTACGCATTTGAGAGTTTTTAACCTCTTCAAATTCTTCTTGCCCAACTGGCGTATATGCTTGTGCTCCAACTCCTGGCTGGTAATTTTCTATATCTTTCTTAACTATCCGACCGTGATCACCACTACCTTGTACTTGATTAAGGTTGATTCCTTTTTCTTCTGCCAACTTTTTAGCTAATGGAGAAACGAAAATGCGTCCACCGTCCTTGGTAGCCTGACCCGATTGTTTTTTATCTGAAGATTTTGATTTCTCTTCAGATTTGTTTTTAGAAGTATCTTTTGAAGCTTTTTCCTTTTTGTCTTCTTTGTCTTCAGACTTATCTTTAGAAGTTGAAGCATCGCCTTTCTTCGTTTCTTTTTTCTTGTCTTTTGAAGAATCTCCTCCTTTTTTGAAGTTTTTCATTACTTCTGAAACATCGGTTCCTTCCGGTCCAACAATGGCCAATAACGCATCAACTTTAGCCGTATCACCTTCTTCAATACCGATTTTAAGTAAGGTTCCTGAATAAAACGACTCAAACTCCATCGTTGCCTTGTCGGTTTCTATTTCAGCTAAAATATCACCTTCTTCTACTTTGTCGCCTTCTTGTTTTAACCAAGTAGCAACGGTTCCTTCTTCCATCGTATCACTAAGACGTGGCATCGTAATTACCTCAACGCCTTCTGGGATATTAAATTTACCAGAAATATCTTCATCAGATTCATCCTCTTCAGTATCATCGTTCTTTTCTTCTGAATTTTTCTTTTTAGACTTTTTAGAATCGTCTTTACCTTCAGATTTCTCATCATTCTCTTCTGAATCATCGTCAGAATCTTCATCCTTAGGTTTTTCCTCATTACCTTCTTCCGAAGCATCATCAGAGTCATCTTTAGATTCTCCCCCTCCATTAATTAAACCAGAAATATCTTCACCTTCTTCACCTATAATAGCAAGTAATTTATCTACCTCGGCGGTTTCACCTTCTTCAATACCAATATGCAATAAGGTCCCTTCATGAAAGGATTCAAATTCCATTGTGGCTTTGTCGGTTTCAATTTCAGCTAAAATATCGCCTTCTTCTACTTTGTCACCTTTGCTAACGAGCCACTTTGCTACGGTTCCTTCTTCCATAGTGTCGCTCAAGCGCGGCATGTTTATTACTTCTGCCATAGTCTATAATTTATGTGGTAAAAAAGGATAGTCTTCTTGTTCGTAAACCACGTCGTACATCACGTTTTTATCTGGGTAGTCTGAGTCTTCAGCAAATTTCTCGCATTCCTTTACGCGGTCCTTTACTTTTTTATTCACCTCTTTTATTTCGTCTTCAGTAGCCCACTTTTCTTCGTAAATTTTATGCAATACATACGAAATCGGGTCTTCTTCCTGCTTTTTCTTTACTTCATCCTTGGTACGGTAATGCTGTGCATCACTCATAGAATGCCCTCTGTATCGATAGGTTCTAACCTCTAAAAATGTAGGGCCATCACCACGACGAGCACGGTCTATTGCCTCATCCATTTCTTTGGCGATTACTTCAGGTTTCATACCATCAACTGGTTTACACGGCATCTCATAGCCTAAACCAAGTTTCCAAATATCAGTATGATTTGCAGTACGTGCTACGGAAGTTCCCATGGCGTATCCGTTATTTTCACAGATGAATACTACGGGTAATTTCCAAAGCATCGCTAAATTGAATGCTTCGTGAAGCGACCCTTGTCGTACCGCTCCGTCCCCCATATAAGTGAGGGTTACATTGTCTCGCTCAAAATACTTATCAGCAAAAGCAAGCCCAGCACCTAGTGGAATTTGGCCACCAACAATACCATGACCGCCATAAAAACGATGTTCTTTAGAGAAGATGTGCATAGAACCTCCTAATCCTTGAGAAGTTCCCGTTTTCTTTCCGTACAGTTCGGCCATTACTTTTTTAGGATCCACACCCATCCCGATAGGTTGTACGTGGTTTCGGTAGGCTGTTATCATACGGTCTTTTTTCAAATCCATAGCGTGCAAAGCACCTGCTAAAACAGCTTCTTGTCCGTTGTAAAGGTGTAAGAAACCTCTAACTTTTTGTTTAATATAAACCTGAGCTAACTTGTCTTCAAACTTGCGCCAGAAGAACATGTTCTCGTACCAGTCTAGATATGTTTTCTTTGTAATTTTTTTCATTGGATTGCTATACTATTCCACATAGGGAAATTAAAACACGATTAACAAAAGTACTATATTCTGAAGTTTTACAAAACACAGAAACATTAAAATACTACTAAATGTTACAGATAGCTTTTATCAAATAATAACGGCAGTAAATCTGCAATGGAATTAGCTTTAGCAACTTTACCAGTTTCGCCCATAAAATAAATAGCTATGGGTGATTCTTGCTTAATTTCGTATTCGGCAATGGCTTGACGACACGCACCACACGGAGGAATGGGTTTTGTTACTTTATGCTGTAAAGACCGTGCTGTAATAGCCATGGTTTTTATTGAACCATTAGGGTGAGTTGCACCAGCTTGATATATCGCTACGCGTTCAGCACAAAGACCAGAAGGAAAAGCGGCATTTTCTTGATTGTTACCTATTACTATTTCTCCGGAATTTAATTCTAAAGCTGCGCCAACTCTAAAACGTGAATAAGGCGCATAAGCATCTTCACGAGCTTGTTGCGCCTTATTCATTAAATTTTGAATCTCTTGTGGCAGTTCTGAAACAGAATCGTACACCTCAAGATTTATTTCAATTGTATGTTTTTTCAAATTATACGATTAATATTCGTCATACTCGTCTCCAAAGTTGAAAGTCAATCCAAAACGAAGTGTTCCTTCTAGTGGACTTCTTACTTTTGAAGTTGAGAATAAATAAGAAATATCGATATTAATAGCAGTGTATTTAAATCCTGCACCTAACGAAAGGAATTTTCTAAATCCTTTGTCCTCACTTTCGTTGAAATACCCTAGACGGAATGCAAATACATCTTGGTACCAATACTCAGCACCTAATGCCCAAGTAAATTCTTTTAATTCTTCTGAAAAACCATCTGGCGCATCCCCGAAAGAAGAGAAAATACCACTAAAGAAACTTTCATTGTAATAATCATCTTCACGATCTATAACACCATCATCGTTTGAATCGCTTGGAGTTGGCACTAACAGTTTATTAACCTCAGCACTAACGCCTATTTTATTGTATTCGTCTAAGATAAAATCGAAACCACCACCTAATGCTAAGTTGGTTGGCAGGTTGTTTTCCTGACCTGACTCGTCATATTTAAGCTTAGGACCAATGTTTGAAAAATTGAATCCACCTCTCCAACGACCATCAAAATCGTTGTAAGGAATTTCCTCACTTTGGTAATAACCAGCTACATCTACTGCAAAAGTATTAGCAGCATTCGCATCTGCAACTGATGTTTGTAATTTAAGATCGGAACGAATATACCTACCAGCAATACCCATAGAAAAACGATCACTCAAACGAAGTGAATATGATACATCGAACATTAATTCATTAGGCTTAACTAATAAAGGTTCTTGATCTGCTGTCTCTCTTAATTCAATTTCACCATTACTAAAGTAACGAAAACTAGCACCAACAGCACTACGCTCATTTAATCTGTTGTAATAAGTTATGTTTCCTAAAAAGATATCGTTTACCAATTTGCTTAAGTATGGTGTATACGTTACTCCAATTCCTTGTTTAGAAATAGCAAAAGCATATTTAGCGGGGTTCCACTGCTGCGAAAAAGCATCAGCAGAAGTTGTTACACCAATATCTCCCATACCTGCTGAACGTGCATCACCAGATATAAGCAAAAAAGGAACACCTGTTGTAATTACCCGTTGCGTGGTTACATCTTCGTCTTGGGCAACAGCATTGTAGGATAATAAAACGATTAAAAAAGGTAAAAATATTTTCTTCATGAGGTTCTAATTTTGGTCAAATATAAATTTATTTTTTAAAGGATAACTAGTTTTTCAAATTTTTCAGTTTGCTTATTGGTTAACGTAGATTTAACTGTAATCTTATATACATATACACCTTTTCCTATTTTATCTCCAAAATCATCCCTACCATCCCATACAATATCGCGAGAAAGGAAGCCATCGGTGTTAATAATTTGATTTTTGGTCCACACCACTTTTCCAGTTACAGTAAATACCTGAACCTGCACTTCCAAAGGTTCAAAAGGCCGGTTATGATTAAACCAGAACTCGGTATAGTTAACAAATGGGTTAGGGTAGTTTAATACTTTTGTAATTTTTAATTCATCATCTCCAGCCACTATAAATTGTATTTCAGATGTAGAAGAATTATTATATACATCCCAAGCTTTAAATGTTAAGGTGTGCAGTCCTTTCTCAAGATCCCGTAATTGGTAATTAGTGATTCCTTTGGTATAATCGTCTTTTTCTGCTTGATAATAATCATTCACCACTATTGGATTGGACTCATCACCATCTAAAATTGCAATCATATCGTGGCCAATACCACTAGCTGTATTAATACCGTTTTCATCTTCCAGTTTTGCAATGAGAATAGGAGAGGCATTTGTAACACCACCTGAAACAAAACTTTCATCATTCATAAACAAATTTACAGTTGGCCCTTGATTATCTTCAGGAGCATTTTCATTAATTCCTCCTATTTGCACCGAAAGATCGACTCCTGCTTGATCCTCCAAGGCATTATCTTCTTCAGTATAAAAATTGACACGTCCTGTTCCTACCGGTATTTGTATGTCTCTAGGCACGACAAATTCAAATTCAAAATTACCGTTAGCTACAGTTGCTTGTCCGTTGAAAAGGGTTTCGCCTAAGGTGGTAAAATCCAACACAAATCCTTGCGCATCGTTATCCAAAGTTTGTCGCTCCAATCGTTTATCAAAAACTTTTGCAGAAAGCACGCCATTATAATTAGTGAGCACATTGCCGTTTTCATCAACCACTTCACCGCCCATTTTTACCTTACCCAAGGCTTGCAATACATCTGGCGATTGACTTACAGGAACATCATTTATAGTGGTTAACCGTACGTTTTTCTTAGGAAAGGCTAATTGCATGGCCGGGTCACCTATATAGAAAACTACCCGGCGAAGGTTACTGCTTATATCATTTTTGGCAATTCGTAAAGCCTCTGCAGGGGTTTCGGGCACATTCAAACCATAACCAAATAAATGGGGTGCTAGTTTTTCATTAAATTCAACACCTAAGAATAGTCCAATAGAACGGGTTGTGCTAACCAATGATATAGCCCCACCTTCTTTATTCCAATAGGTAAGTTCCCCGGCTGTTATACGCTGAGGATTATCAAATTTAGTGAATTGACATGTTATAGTAACAATACATGGATACCTGTCTTTGTTTTTTAAATTACTACCTAAATCTTTAGTGTAGATAAATTCATGTGCCAATCCATCTTCCCCGCCGTGGCCAAAATAGTTTACAATTAAAGCCCCTACTTCTATATTGTTTTTTATGTCTTCGTTTACCTGCGGATATCGATCGCCTCCAGAAGAGGATTGTTGTTGATATGCATCAATATGAATTTTCTTTACATTGATAAACGGCTTTTCAGCTGAAATTTGATCCCCCAATGCATCCAACTCGATTTCAAGCTCTTCTTCTCCAGATTTATCCACGTCATCTGAAATCAGCATAAAATTATTTCGCCAGTTCCCGTATGATTCCTTTGAAGAATACGCTATAACTTTATCTACCAAAGTATTGGCTAAGCTAACCTCATCGGCCAATATCCTACCCACGGCAATATCAAGTCTGTCAATATCCGTAAGACCTTCACCTAAAGCATTTAAAGTCTTTCCACCTATGGTACCTTCATTTGCATCCATGTTTCCGAAAAAATCATCACTCATAAAGGAAGTTACATCACTGGTACTTGAAAGGGTATGAAAAGTCGGCACAATGTTATTATTGCCTGATAGTCGGTTTTTGTAATCTACTGATGTATCACCAAAAAGACAAAGGTATTTTATTCGTTTATCGGATGAGGAAGCATTATTGTATATATACCGAACAAAATTTCTTATAGCGCCAATATCTTGTTTCCCAGAACTGAACTCTTCATATATTTTATCTGTGGTTACCACTTTTACATTGAGACCATATAAATTTTTGTTGTGATTAGCAAGGCGCAGTGCAGGTTGCAATAAAAAAGGAGCTGTGACAATCAAGTAATCTACATCTTGAAAGGAACCAGACTCCCCGTTAAATACCGAGCCCTTTAGATTTTGGTTAAACACCCTTGGTTGGTTTATTTTTACTGGGGTATTGTAATCATTTGTATGTACGGCTACATACTTGCGAGCTGTTCCTAATATTGCTTTAAAAGCAAGATTTGATGCATTGTTTTCGTTTTGTTTTTCCGAAATAGAGCCCGGATTGGTAACATCCCATATTTCGCTTATCTGTGCTGTATTGCTTACCTGATACTCCCCTATTCCACTTAGGTTAGAAGCTTGTTTATAAGTAAAAGTAAGTTGTTTATCGGTAACAGATAGCTGGCGGGTTGCCTCTACACTTACATAGTCTAAATAACCAACACTAGATGGATTTCCTGCATTATTATAGGAAAGATCCACAGTAACAGTTTCTCCAGCAACAGGAATTTGTCCTTGAGCTTTGCTTAATTCTCTAACGGATAAAACGATACTTTCACCTGTGAGCGCGCTAAAAGTTAAGGGGTTTAAACTGGTTCCATTTATTGAAACGGCCAGCGATGTAGCTGTTTCCGAAACAGCACCCGCTCTAACAGCCACCTGCATACTTGTTGACGGAACTATATTCGGGAAAGTAAACTCGTAGGTTTGTTCACTTTCAAAATCAAAACGATTCCCAAACCAGCGTCTTCCAACTTTTCCAGGAGAATATTCGTCTAGTTCGTGAAATTGGTAGTCTTGAAATGAAGTAATGGTAGTTGTAGGCGCTCCAGATGGCTCTATCATGGCCTGTACTCGTTTTCCAGTACCACCATCAGCAGTAATGTAATAATAGGAGTCGTCGCTATATGGATTTAAATTAGTTTGGTTTTCAGGATCATAACCTTTCGTGCTTGTTCCATAAAAGAGAATATAGTCACCATTATCAAAAGAACCATCTTCCCCTCCAATTACCTTTATAGATGTTTCAGGGAGATCAAATTCAGTATTTAAAGAGTTAAGTAAAGGTAGCGGCTTACCACCATGACCATATATTTTTAGGTTTTGAGGGTTTATATTACTAGTGTTTATTCCTAAATCCTCCAAAAAAGATTTATCAATACGGTGTATGCCGTTTTCTTCTACTTTAAACTTAAACCAGTCACCGGTTGCTAATACCGAATTGGTTATAGGCATCCTAAAATTACCCATTCTATTTTGTGCTTTCTTTTTATAAGAAACAGAAAATGATTTTACCTTTCGCAATAGCCCGTTCACCTTTACTACAGGTGATAAAGAAACCGAAGTATAAATTATGTCCCGCGCCTTACTACTATGAATGGAGTAAGTGAGCTTTTCTGGAACTAGATCCTTATTTATTTTTTGAAGCTCTTGCGTTGTTAACGCTCCGTAGGATACATTGGATATTTCAATAGAACTTTCATCAGCAAAACCTGTGTCTTTCCATTGGTTTTGATAAATCAATTGGTCCTCATTAATAGTAAGCCTAAGGTGATCAAAATTGTCTTTTTTTAAGGCACTTTTATCATTTATAGCCGATACAGAGCTAGATGCTTTTCGGGTATCACCCCATTGTATTGTAATATTCTTGGTTTGTGCCAACAATAAAAACGGCAATAAAACAATTGAAATAAGAAGTATTGTTTTTTTCATCATAATCAATAACGCGTCAAATATACACTTAGTATGGGTTCTTTTTTAAAGTTTTCAGTATTTTACATTTTAAGTAATAATAACAAAAAAACTACGTTTGTACACAAGTTAGTAGGCAATGGTCCATAAAACTAACGAATCAATAATAATAAAATATTATTGATATTATCCCGTTAATTATTATATTGCAAACCCAATTTTATTCATAAATCTAACTATGAACATAAACAAAACCTTAGCATTACGTCTATTTATAGCATTGATTACAACTAGTTTACTTATAAGTTGTAACAATTCTAGGGACTATAAAGACAGTTCCCGTGCAACTGGTTGGAAGATGAACGCCAAAGAAGGTGGTTTTAAATACAACCCTAAAGCCAAGGAACAAGAAACTGGTCCCGGTCTTATATTTATTGAAGGGGGTACCTTTACCATGGGTAGAGTACAAGACGACCCAATGCACGATTGGAATAACACTCCAAACCAACAGCACGTTCAATCCTTTTACATGGACGAGACCGAAGTTACCAACCTTATGTACCTCGAATATTTAGATTGGTTAAAAAGTGTTTTTCCTCCTTCTGACGAAAATTACCGTCAAATATACGAAGGTGCTTTACCAGACACCTTAGTATGGAGAAACCGATTAGGGTACAATGAAGTTATGACCAATAATTACTTACGCCACCCCGCTTATGCAAATTATCCGGTAGTAGGAGTTAGTTGGATTCAAGCTGTGGAGTTCAGTAAATGGAGAACAGACCGTGTTAACGAATTTATTCTAGAAGAAGAAGGCTATACGGCAAGAGGTGCCCGTTATGATGTTGAGCCAGGCGAAACCTTCAGCACACAAACATACCTAAATGCCCCAACCAAAACATATGGTGGAAAAGATTCCATTACTAGAGGTGGAAGCCAATCAGAACGAATAGCAGAACGAAGCGAAGACAGCACCAACTTGTACGTACAACGTAAAGATGGATTACTGTTACCTGGCTATCGTTTACCTACTGAAGCTGAATGGGAATACGCCGCTCTTGGATTAGTGGGACTTAGAAACTACAATGTTTACCGAGGCCGAAAAAAATATCCTTGGGATGGACAATATACACGTTCTGACAAAAGAAGAAGTCGTGGTGACCAATTAGCCAACTTTAAACAAGGCGATGGTGATTATGGTGGAATTGCAGGATGGAGTGATGATGGCGCCGATATAACAGCCGAAGTAAAGTCGTACGAAGCTAATGATTTTGGCTTATATGATATGGCAGGAAACGTAGCCGAATGGGTTGCCGATGTATACCGCCCAATTGTTGACGATGAATTTAATGATTTTAACTACTATCGTGGAAACGTATATACCAAAAACGCAATAGGTGAAGATGGAAAGGTTAAAATAGTAACATCAGACTCTATTGTATATGATACATTAAGTAATGGTAGGATTGTTGCTAGAAATCTGCCCGGCGAAATTTTACAAGTACCCGTGGGCGAAGAAGAAACATACCAACGAACTAACTTCTCAGAAAGTGACAACCGTGATTTTAGAGATGGAGACAAACGATCTTCTCGCAGATATCAATCTTTTGCAGATGAATTTAGCACTGACGATGAAAATGAAGAAAACCGGATGTATAATTCACCTAAAAATCGCGTGCTTACTGATAGTACCGGTCAAGTTGACATGCAATACGACCAATCTAATAGACGTACTACTTTAATAGACAACGAAGTAAGAGTATATAAAGGAGGATCATGGCGAGATAGAGATTATTGGTTAGATCCTGCTCAAAGACGCTATTTCCCTCAAGATATGGCAACCGATTATATTGGATTTAGATGTGCGATGTCCCGTGTGGGCTCAAAATCTAAAAAAGGGAAACGACCTAGAAATTAAAAGATTTTTGTATTCAAAAAAAGCCTTGAATTATTAATTCAGGGCTTTTTTTATATTTATTCGTTAACAAATTCAATTTTTTTTTAACTTGCTACTTGAATAAGATGTGAGTTCCCTATGATAAAATTTTTACGAAACTACTTATTACTCCTGTTTTTAGTCTTGTTATGCACAAACTGTAGTAATTCTAGGGATTACGATAAAAACTCACGTGCTACTGGATGGAGTGCTTTTGGACGGCAAGATGGCTCTAAAACGAATAGAAAAATTCAGATAAAAGAACAGGAAACCGGTCCCGGTTTGGTATTTATAGAAGGAGGAACTTTTACAATGGGCCGCGTGCAAGATGACCCAATGGGTGACTGGAACAATACACCTAACCAACAGCACGTACAATCGTTCTATATGGATGAGACAGAAGTAACCAACCTCATGTATCTAGAATACCTGGATTGGTTAAAAAAAGTATTTCCTCCAGAAGAAGAAAGTTTCAGAAAAATCTACGAAGGTGCATTACCAGATACGCTAGTTTGGAGATCCAAATTAGGATTTAACGAGGTAATGGCTAATCAATATTTACGACATCCAGCTTTTGCCGAATACCCTGTAGTTGGTGTTAGCTGGATTCAAGCAGTTGAATTTTCAAAATGGCGCACCGACAGAGTCAATGAGCTTATATTAGAAGAAGAAGGTTTTATTCAAGAAAATGTTCGGTATAATAGCACGCCAAGTTCTGTGTTTACTACCGAGACGTATTTAAAAGCGCCAACACTTACCTATGGCGGTAATGATAGTATAACTGGAGGAAGTGAGCGCTCTCAAAAAATAGCCCAACGAGGCGACAGCACACAAATATTTGCAAGAAGAAAAGATGGAATTTTGCTTCCCGCCTACCGTCTCCCTACTGAAGCAGAATGGGAATATGCCGCGCTTGGTCTTGTAGGAATACGAAACAAAAACACCTATAAAGGAAGAAAAAAATATCCTTGGAACAGTCAATACACTCGATCGTTAAAACGTAAAAATCGAGGAGATCAATTGGCAAACTTTAAACAAAGGGATGGTGATTATGGCGGTATTGCTGGCTGGAGTGATGATGGCGCAGATGTTACGGCTCAAGTTAAATCATATAAATCAAATGATTACGGACTTTATGATATGGCTGGAAATGTAGCCGAATGGGTTGCCGATGTATACCGTCCAATTGTAGATGACGATTATAATGATTTTAATTATTACCGTGGAAATGTCTATACAAAGAACAAATTGGACGAGAATAGAAACATACAGGTAATCACTCCCGAAACAATTGAGTATGACACGCTACCAAACGGTAAAGTAGTTGCCACAAAATACCCTGGAGAATTAGTAACAATACCTGTTGACAAAAAAGAGACCCATCTTCGTATTAATTTTTCAAAAAGCGACAATAGAGATTATAGAGACGGCGATAAACTTTCGTTACGCTACAATCCTGCTTTTTCCGATACAGATTCTGATGGTAATGAAAGAAGAATGTATAACTCCCCTATTTATAAAATGCAAGTTACAGATGATGGTTCTATAAAACCAGAATACGATCATTCCTCACAAAGAAGAACCCTGATAGACGATGAAGTACGAGTTTACAAGGGAGGCTCTTGGAAAGACCGCGATTATTGGCTAGACCCTGCACAGCGTAGATACTTACCACAATATATGGCCACTAATTATATTGGTTTTCGATGTGCTATGTCACGAGTAGGCTCTAAATTCAAAAAGAAAAACAAACGGCCCACACATTAAATTTTACTTAAAACTACACTCGCACTTTAGCTTTCACAATCGCTTTTAGTACTTTTATTTTTATGACTATTAAAAAGCTTCATCAAGAATTTTTAACGAGCAGCGGTATTTGCACCGATACTCGAAAAATTAAAAAAAATTGTCTCTTTGTAGCCCTTAAAGGTGACAACTTCAACGGAAACACCTTTGCAGCCGAAGCCATAAAAAAAGGAGCATACAAAGTTGTTATAGATGAAAGTGAATATCAAAATGACCAAACTATTTTGGTTAAAAATGGTTTGATAGCACTGCAAAAGCTAGCTACTTTCCATAGAAAGCAGCTTAAATTGCCAATACTGTCCTTAACCGGAAGCAACGGGAAAACCACCACCAAAGAGTTAATAAATGTAGTCCTTTCAAAAAAATTCAACACGGTTGCCACTAAAGGGAATTTAAATAACCACATTGGAGTTCCGCTTACATTATTATCGATGACTTCGGAAACTGAATTTGGTATAGTTGAAATGGGCGCCAACCACTTGCACGAGATAGAAAGCCTCTGCCAAATTGCTCAGCCTGATTATGGTTACATTACTAACTTCGGAAAGGCTCATTTAGAAGGCTTCGGGAGTATGGAAGGCGTTGTAAAAGGTAAGTCAGAACTGTACCGTTATTTAGAAAGCCATTCAAAAACGGTTTTTGTGAATGGAAATGACACCAAACAATTGGAATTGACCAAAAGTTTGGATCAAGTTGTTTTTAACGATACCATCATTCAACTAATGGATGCTTCAAATGAAGTAAAAGTCAAATTTCGAAATACCGAAATACAAAGTAAACTTGTCGGGCTATATAACTACGCTAATATAGCAGCGGCCATTGCCATCGGTAATTATTTTAATATTTCCGAAGAGCATATTAAAGCAGCTATTGAAAGCTATATTCCGCAGAATAATCGTTCACAGCGCATTGAAAAAGCAGGTCACAAAATACTATTAGATGCTTATAACGCCAACCCTACTAGTATGATGGCAGCTTTGGAAAATTTTAAGCAAGCTGAAGGCAACAACAAAATTTTAATCCTGGGTGATATGTTTGAAATGGGAACGGAAGCTGAAAAAGAACACCAACACATTGTTGCTTTTTTAGAAAGCAATCCTTTCGGAAAAGCTTATTTATTAGGCAGTAATTTCAAAAAAACAAACAAAAAAGCTGCTCATATCTATACATTTGAAAGTTTTGATGACTTTAAAAAGCAGATTAAAGTTGAAGATTTCAAAAATTGTTTCTTCTTAATAAAAGGATCTAGAGGGATGGCTCTTGAACGAATTTTAGATTTGCTTTAAAATAAAAAATCCACTTTGAGTGGGGCATACTGGATTCGAACCAGTGACTTCCACGTTGTCGACGTGACACTCTAAACCAACTGAGTTAATGCCCCATTTAAACCATAAAACTACTATTTATTTTATTTTTTTAAGCGGTTTTTTCTTGATCATTCCGCCTTTTGCATCTTTTACAGATGCCATGATAATAAACGCTTCGTGGTCAACTTTATCAATTTCAGTTTTCAGCCTTGACATCTCTAAACGGGTAATCACCGTATACACTACGTTGGTATCTTTAAGCGGTTGGCCTTCTTTGGCAAAACCATTTTGAGCTTTATAGATTGTGCAACCCCGTCCTAAATTATTTACAATTGTTTTTCGTATTTCTTCATTATGTTCCGAAATTATGGTAACGCCCATAAATTCTTCAACACCATCTATTACAAAATCTACGGTTTTAGAAGCGGCAAAATACGTTAGTATTGCATACAATGCAATTTCAACAGAAAGAAAATAAGCGGCTGTTAAAAAGATAAGAACATTGAAAATTAAAATCACATTTCCTACGGTCATACTAGTTTTTCGACTTATATAAATAGCTAAAACCTCGGTTCCGTCAATAATAGCACCGCCACGAATAGCCATCCCAATACCTAAGCCCAAAAAGAAACCCCCAAAAGTTGCTATTAAAATACTGTCTTCTGTAATGGTGGGAATAGGGATAAAATAAAGCGAAAGAGATAAAAGTAAAATACCCAACACACTTTTTATAGCAAACCGCTTACTAATGGCAAAATATCCTAAAATTAGAAAAGGTAAGTTGATACAGAAAATTAGTATAGGCAACGAAATTCCTGTTAACTCTCGCACAATTAAAGAAATACCGGTTACCCCTCCGTCTATAAACGAATTGGGTAATAGAAAGCCCTTTAAGCCAAACGTAGCAGCAAGCACACCAATTATTAAATACACAAAGTCTGAAATTTCATGTTTTATTTCAACCTCAAGATTTTCAGCTCTTTTTTGAATTTGTTTTTCGGTAGGTTTTGTTTCTTGATTCTTTTGACGCCTTTTTACGCTCTCGACTATTATGTTTCGTATAATTGGGTTCACAAGCAAATAAATTTATTGAACTAAGATAAACAACCTAACATAAGTTGCCTTTCTTTCTAAGTGAATATTTTAAAACTTCTATAAAATAAAAAAACCCGATGAAAAACTTCATCGGGTTTTGCTGGTGGGCGCGAAGGGATTCGAACCCCTGACCCCTTGGGTGTAAACCAAGTGCTCTGAACCAACTGAGCTACGCGCCCTTGCTGTTAGCGGTTGCAAATATAAGCTACTTTTTAATTCCCACAAACAAAAAATTAAAAAAATTAAAAATAATATCATCACCGCTATCATACGTTAATTTTCAAGATTATAAAGTTACGTTAAACCCATAATCTAGCCATAAAGTTTACGTTTATTTGTCAAGTTACAGTACATCAACTCAATGAAAAAAAAGACCCGAAAAAAAATAGGCAACCTTGTTCTTAAAGCGACCCTGCTAATAACCGGCGGTATCAGTATTTTTATAATAAGCGTCCGCCTTGGTTTATGGGGCTCCATCCCAAATATGAAGGAAGTACAAGAACTTTCTCAATATGAAGCTTCTGAAATTTATGATGTAAATGATGAGCTTATTGGCAAGTTCTACTTATCTAATAGACAGCCCATCCCCTATTCTGACATTCCGCAGCACACTATTGATGCCTTACTTGCTACGGAAGACGTTCGGTTTTATGACCATAACGGGATTGACACAAAAAGTCTTTTCCGGGTGTTTTTTAAAACTATTTTAATGCAAGACGCATCTAGTGGTGGCGGTAGCACCATTACACAGCAATTGGCTAAAAACCTCTTCAGCAGAGAGAATTATGGCTTTTTAACGCTTCCAGTAGTAAAAACGAAAGAGATGATCGTCGCCCGGCGGTTAGAAAAAAACTACAGTAAAAAAGAAATCATCGAACTCTATTTTAACACCGTTCCGTTTAGTGGAAACACCTACGGAATTGAAAGTGCCGCCCTTAAGTATTTCAACAAAAAAACGATTGAACTAACTCCCACTGAAGCCGCAACACTAATCGGGACTCTAAAAGCAACGTACACCTACGATCCTAATAGGTTTCCAGAACGAAACATAAAAAGAAGGAATATCGTTCTACACCAAATGCATAAATACGAATTTTTAACCGATACTGAATATAAAAAACATATACAAGACTCCCTTAAACTAGATTACGGACATTACGATGAGCAACACGGCCTTGCTCCCTATTTTAGAGAAGAATTGCGCAACAAGATGCTCGCTTGGTGTAAAGAAAATAAAACGAAAGATGCGCCCTATAATTTATATACTAGCGGACTTAAAATTTATACAACTTTAGACAAAACCCTTCAGCAATATGCAGAAGAAGCCATAAAAGAACATCTTGGCAAGCTTCAAAAAACATTTGAAAAAGAATACGGAAAAAGCGCCCCTTGGCTTACTAATGAAGCCTTGGTTACTTCCATAGTGAAGAAAACCCAAGCTTATAAAAAATTAAAAGCTAAAGACCTTTCAGAAGAAGCAACTCTCGATTCTCTAAGCGTAAAAAGAAAAATGTGGTTGTATGATATTGACGGTAAAAAAGAAGTTGCAGCCAGTACCATTGATAGTGTACAACATTATTTAAAATTCCTAAATGCCGGAATGTTGTCCATAGACCCACAATCAGGGGCTATAAAATCTTGGATAGGAGGGGTCGATTTTGAGCATTTTAAATATGACCATGTTAAGAAAAGTAAACGACAAGTAGGCTCAACATTTAAGCCCATCGTTTACACCACCGCGTTGGAACAAGGTGTAAAGCCGTGTGATTATTTTTCAGCCCGTGAGGTGGAATACGAGAATATGGAGGGTTGGAGCCCTTCAAACTCTGGAGATGTTGATGAAAAATATCTTAACTATAGCTTACAAACGGCCTTAACCAAATCGATTAATACGGTTTCAGTAAAAGTGTTGGAGGAAGCTGGAATTGAAAATACCATCGCACTTGCCGAAAAATTAGGCATTACCTCAACCTTACCAAAAGTACCTTCCTTGGCATTGGGAACTGCTGAACTTTCTGTTTCTGAAATGGCCGGAGCATACGCCGCATATGTGAACGACAGTAAACCTGTCTCCCCTTATTACTTACTGAAAGTTGAAAATAAAAAAGGTGAATTGTTAGAAGAATTCAAACAGAAAGACACCTTACAACCAGCATTTTCTGAAATTACACGACAAATTATGATTGAAATGATGCAATCGGTAGTAAATAATGGAACGGCCAGCCGTATGCGACATACATATGGCTTACGAAACGATATCGCTGGAAAAACAGGAACCACACAATCTAACAAAGATGCTTGGTTTGTTTCGGTAATGCCAAAATTAGTAACAGTAACTTGGGTAGGCAATGATGATCACCGTATTGGTTTTAAAACTACTCGAACCGGTCAAGGCGCAAATGCAGCCTTACCAATCGCTGCGAAATTATTTCAGAAAATGAATAAGGACACAACCTTTAACTCAATTACTAAAGCGCGCTTTAAAACCCCTAATGCTACCGTTGTCGAAATGCTCGACTGCGAACCCACCAAACGCGATGGATTTTTTAAACGGTTGTTTACAAACCCTGATAAGAAAAAGAAGAGCAACTTTAAAACCAAGAAAAATTAAACCACTTCGGCTACAGTAAAAGTGCTTCCGCCAATGTAAATTAAATCGTTTTCTGAAGCGTTTTCCAATGCAGAAGCATATGCTTTGTTTATAGAATTGAATGTCATTCCTGTCAGTCCAAATTCTTTTGCTGTATTTGCTAAAATAGAAGCTTCCAATCCTCGTGGAACATCAGGTTTACAGAAATAGTAGGTAGCTTGTATAGGGAATAGTGGTAAAATACTATCCAAATCTTTATCGTTTACAACTCCTAATACAATATGTAAGTTTTCATAAGGTTCTTCTTGAATTTGCTGAAGCACCAATGCTAACCCTTCTTTATTATGAGCTGTATCGCAAATAACCCTTGGACTTTTTTGCAACGTTTGATACCGCCCCTGCAGACCGGTATTTTTAACCGTATTTAAAATGCCTTTGCAGATGTTTTCTTCGGAAATATGCCAACCATTTTCTTGAAAGACTTTTAACGCACAAACAGCAGTCTTTTTATTTTTCTGCTGATATATACCTTTTAAGTCACTTTCATATTCTGAAATCGTTTCGTTTTCAGCAAAAGTGATAAACGCATCTTTTTCTGAAGCAATTTTTTGAAAAACTTTTTTAGTGTCCGGAACTGTTTCCCCAATGACAACTGGAATGTTCGGTTTAATAATACCTGCTTTTTCCGAAGCTATTTCAGTATATGTATTTCCTAAAAAAGCCGTGTGATCAAAACCAATATTTGTAATCACTGAAACTTCTGGAGTGATGATATTGGTACTGTCCAGCCTTCCACCCAAGCCTACTTCAATAACGGCAATATCCACCTTTTGTTTACTAAAATAATCAAACGCTAGGCCGACCGTCATTTCAAAAAAAGATAGTTTATTTTCTTCTAAAAAGAATTTATTATTCGTTACAAAAGAAATGACTTTTTCTTCAGCAATCATCTGTCCGTTAACCTTAATACGTTCCCTGAAATCTTTTAAATGTGGCGATGTATACAATCCAACTTTGTAACCGGCTTCTTGTAAAACAGAGGCCAACATATGACTCACTGACCCTTTTCCGTTAGTACCAGCAACGTGAATGCTTTTAAAGTTTTGTTCGGGATTATTGAGATGTTTTGAAAGCTTCAGCGTATTAGATAAATCTTTTTTAAAAGCTGTTTTACCTACGCGTTGGTACATAGGTAATTGGGTAAATAACCACGCTATGGTTTGTTGGTAGTTAATAGGTTAATTATTTAAGGTTTAGTACAGCTATTTTATTTGCTCAAAAATAATAAGAAAACATATTAGACAACACTTAATAGTGAGTTATCTAAGATCAATAAAAGCAGTATCCCTTTTCTCTAAATATACTACAAAAGCATATTGGCCCACAACTTCGCATGCTTGTACTAAAACTAGCAACAGAATTGAGTTATAAAAGAATTCATAAATAAAATAGTTTACATACATACAAACATAAGCAATACCAGTAATAAAGGTAAAAATACCTCGTGAATGATGATCGTATATAAAAACAAAAAAGCAAGCATATAAGAAAAGGGCAAATGCTAAAAAGGCGAAAAGATGATAAACTGTCTGTGGAACTTGATCAATCGTAGCATTATACGTAACCACCATAACAAATACTACACAAATAAAGCCAACAATAAGTCCTATTTTTTCATCTAATTTTAATCTGATTTTCCATCGTTTTAAAGCAGGACGTAATAAAAGTGTTCCTAAAAGAAAGAATACCGTAAATAATGAAGCTATCCACATAAAATTATCTACAAAACCAAAAGATGCAATGGATTCAGCAATACACGTTACAAGTAAAAAAAGAATAAGAAGGATATTATGTTTTTTTACTGAAGTATAATATATTAAATAGAGACAACTAATATACAAAGGAACCAAGTAAATAGTTATTCCTATCCCAAAAAACAATGGAATGAGAATATTTAAAATTCCTATAAAGAATGTAATTCTTCTTAATAATGAAGCCTTCAATGCTTATTAGATGTTAACATTTTTTTGACAAATATAAATTATTTATCAGTTAATTAACAAATAATTAATAGTTCTATTCTGACAAGCTAAAATTATAGATAATCTTCCCTATTTGTTTGGCAGGTGCTTTATCGTCTGAATTAAATCTAGTGGCGAGAGCGGCTCGCTTTGCTGGTTCTAACAAACACTTAGAGTTGTTGGTAGTACCGCGCACCCCTGGTGTAGCACTAATGACTTTTCCGTTCCGATCCACTTCAATACTGACCACTACTTTACCAGCTTCGTTGCAGTCTTGTTCAAATTTTTTCTTATTTAAGGCCTTACGACCTCCTAACAAGTAATTACCATCACCATCTAAGCCCTTACCCGTGCCATAATAGCTTTTAGCATTGGGATCGCCATCTGGGTTTCCTTTATCACCAGCGGTATCGTCATTCCCTTCACTGCCTTTTGCTGTACCATCGCTTTTTGGTGCATTGATTAAATTAGACAAAGCATCAGTTGTGGTTTTATCAGGTTTAGGGTCTGGCTTTTTAGGTGTTTCTTTGGGTTGCTCCTTAACAGGGGTTTCTTTTTGAACTTCTTTTTTCTTTTCTTTTTTAATTACCGGTGCATCTTCCACATCTTGAGTAACTATTTCTTCTTTAATTTCGGTTTTAGATTGCGAAACAGGTGGTGGCGTGGTTTCTTTAGGTGCCGCCTTTATAGGTTCGGTGGGCTGAATGTTACCGCTTCCGGTTTCAATAGTCCCAAAATTTACAGCAATTCCGTTTTCTGGCGGTGGATCTAAATACGTTAACCCTACATAAAACAACAAAATAAGGATGATCACGTGTAGGATTACCGTGATAGTCATACTCTTTTTTTTATGTTTTGTGTCTAGTAAAGACATAATAGGTTATATATTTAATTTAGATTTTTTTTGCAGCAGGGATTGAATACGCTACCGTGTAGCGATGAAAGCCCGACCCGATTAGGGTGCTGCCCAACATATTAATTAGGCCGTACTGCTAATACTATTTTGTAGTTGTTTTTATTTGCTAAATCCATTACAAAAACGGCATCTTCAATAGGCACTCCTTCTTCAGCTCTTAAAATAATAGTTGGCTCCTTTTGTCCAGAAAGAATACTTTTCAATTGTTTTTCCATGGTATATTCACTTACTCGCTCTTTATTAACGTAGTAAGCACCGCCACTTGTTATACTTACCGACGCTTTTTGTACGCTAGTTGTTTTACCGCTTGCTTTTGGTAAAATTAAATCTAACGCATCTGGAGTTATGGCAGGCGATGTCAATAGGAAAAATACCAGCAACAGAAATACAATATCTGTCATGGAGCTCATACTAAACTCGGGACTTATTTTATTTCTACCTCTTAAATTCATTATGCTGGTTCGTTTAATAGGTCTAAAAAGTCAACCGCTGTGGCTTCCATTTGATGAACTACCTTATCGGTACGCACCACTAAGTGGTTATAACCCATATAGGCGATAATACCAACAATTAAACCTGCAACGGTTGTGGTCATTGCGGTATAGATACCTTCGGCTAATGCACCCATTTCAGCTTGACCACTACTAGTTGCCAATTGATGGAATGCCAAAACCATACCAATTACAGTACCTAAGAAACCTATCATTGGTGCAGCACCAGCAATGGTTGCAAGGATACTCACATTTTTTTCTAGCTTGTAAACTTCTAATCTTCCAGCATTTTCAATAGCAGTGTTTATATCTTCTAACGGGCTCCCTATTCGAGAAATTCCTTTTTCGGTAAGTCTTGATACCGGGCTATCTTGTTGTGCACAAAGTACTTTAGCTCCTTGTATGTTTCCACCTGCTACGTGATCCCTGATTTGGTTCATAAAATTACTGTTGATCTTTGAAGCTGCTTTGACTGCAAAAAGCCTTTCAAAATATATATAAACAGCTACAAACAGTAGGATAAACAATACCCCAATGATAATCTGGGCTGCTAGGCCCCCGTTCATTACGAGTTCAAGTACGGAAAGTGTTTTTTCGGTTGTTTCAGGCTCTGCAGCTTGTGCTGCTTCTTCTGCACCTTCCTGAATTAAGAAGTTTAGCATAAATTGTTTACAGTTTTATAGGATAACGCCAAATGACATTAGAAATTGTTACACATGATGAAATATCACTCTTTCAAATAATAAGAACACTCCTGCTCCTACTATAAAGCCTATGAAGGCTAACCAAGTGATTTTTTTAAGGTACCAGATAAAGTCGATTCGCTCCATACCCATTGCAGCTACACCAGCAGCTGAACCAATAATAAGCATACTTCCACCTGTTCCTGCCGAATAGGCTATAAAATGCCATAACACCGAATCGGTTGGAGAATCGTACATTCCCATAGATGCTGCTACTAAAGGCACATTGTCAATAATTGCAGAGAATATACCTAATAATATTACTACCACATCTTGATTAGGGATTGCCATATCTAATTGCTCTGCGGCATAACGAAGTGTTCCTACTTGCTCTCCACTTACTGCGCCAAACACTAGGGCCTCAAGTCCTGCAACCGCCATTAATATACCTAAGAAGAATAAAATACTCGATATTTCAATTCTCGATAAAGCTTTATGTGCTGAATACAAATGACGTCTTTCATTGCTGAAATCTTCTTCTGGATGAATATATTCTGAAACAAGCCATACTACACCTAATGCTAACATCATCCCCATATAAGGCGGTAAATGTGTAAGAGTTTTAAAAACAGGTACCGAAACAATCATTCCTAATCCTAAGAACAGCATGGTTTTACTACTCAACAGACGTTCGGCAACTGTATCTTTTGTAGAATCTACTTCAATATTTCCGCGAAAGGGTTTTAAGTAACTTGCTATAAAAAACGGAACAACAAAGCAGAAGATGGAAGGCAAAACTACAAACTCTATTAAACCAGCAGCAGTTACTTTATCGTCAATCCAAAGCATTGTGGTGGTAACATCTCCTATTGGAGACCAAGCACCACCTGCGTTTGCAGCGATTACAACCATAGCTGCATACCACAACCTATCTTCTCTTTTATGAATTAATTTACGCAGTAATGTAACCAAAACAATAGTAGCTGTTAGGTTATCAATTATTGCTGAAAGTATAAAAGCCAATATACCGATAATCCACAGCAACTTACGTTTGCTTTTTGTTTTTACAGCGCCTTTTAATATTTCAAATCCTCGGTGCAGGTCGATTATTTCGACGATGGTCATCGCACCAATAAGAAAAATTAATATTTCAGCTGTTTTTCCTAAATGATGCAGTAGCGTATTCTTAAAGCCTTCATCTGCCGCTTCTCCTCCGGTTAGGTAACTAAAGGCATTATCGTGCGAATCGACCACATTGAACCAGCCACTGTGAAAACCGACAGCAAGTACGGCCCAAATTAAAGCCGCCATAATTAAGGCGGGCACAGTTTTATCTAATTTTAAAGGATGTTCTAATGTAATGGCTAAGTAACCTATTACAAAAATTAAAATAATAATCGATTCCATTTTCTTTAAGGGTGTATATTATATCAACTGTTTTAAGGCAATTTCAAAAGCGGTTTTACTAATGTTTGTTTTTGTACTGTTATTATCAAATGTGTTTTGAATAGCATTTTTAATGGTCATAGATGTATCATTAAAAATAGCTTCATCTGTCATTTGTACTTTGCGTTCCATAAAGTACGCAAATACACGTGCCATTCCACAATTACTTATAAAATCGGGTATTAAACTTACCCGTTCATCTGTATATTCCATAATAGGACCAAAGAAAATTTCTTTATCTGCAAAAGGCACGTTAGCCCCACAACTAATTACTTCTAGTCCACTATCGATCATTTGCGATATTTGTTCTTTAGTAATTAAACGAGAAGCGGCACAAGGAGCAAATATTTCAGCATCTAGTGTCCATATCTTACTATTTATTTCTTCAAAAGAAAGCATATTTTCTGCTACGAGAGTATTTCCGTTTTTATTTAGAAACAACTCTTTAATCTCATCAAACGAATATCCATCTTCATTAATAATCCCGCCTGCTCTATCAATAATACCAACCACTTTGGCTCCCATTTGAGATAGGTAGTAAGCAGCAGCAGCTCCTACATTTCCAAAGCCTTGTACAATGGCTTTTTTTTCTTTAATGTTTCCGCCGTAAATATCATAATAATGGCGTACTGCTTCGGCCACACCATACCCAGTAACCATATCGGCTACTGTATATTTACGCATCACGTCTGGTGAATAGGTGTTGTTTTCTAAAACTTTAATTACTCCTTGGCGTAACTGACCAATTCTATTAATTTTATCAGCTTCGGTAGGTGTAAAATGTCCCGTAAATACTCCTTCTTGCGGATGCCAAACACCACTTTCTTCAGTAATAGGAATCACTTCGTGTATTTCATCAACATTCATATCACCTCCAGTACCATAGTAAGCCTTCAATAAAGGTGAAACTGCTTTATACCAGCGCTCCAAAACACCTTTTTTACGAGGATCTGCAGGGTTAAAGTTAATTCCAGATTTTGCACCTCCAATTGGTGGACCAGAAACTGTAAATTTCACTTCCATGGTTTTTGCCAATGACAAGACCTCATTCATATCAAGACCTTCTCGCATACGCGTACCACCACCAGCAGCACCACCTCTTAGTGAGTTGATAACGGTCCAGCCTTCGGCTTCGGTTTCGGGGTCATTCCAGTGAAAAACAATTTCGGGAGATTTATCTTCGTACTTTTTAAGTAATTGTTTCATTAAATGGTAAGTTAAGCTACAAATATAAAAAACTTAAAAACGGTTGCTCTTCTTTTTAGCTAATTTTTAGATGTTAAAAACCATTCCAGATGAATGATCTTGTTTTGCTCCTGTTACACTAGCTATGCAGTTTACCTCATCTCGAAGTTTTAGTACACCTAACAATCCGAAAATAAGTGCTTCTTTGTTCTCAATTAATTCTTCTGAAGGAATTACTATTTGGACATTTCTAATAGCCTGTAGACGTTCAATTAAAAATGAATTATAAACCCCTCCTCCAGTAATTAACACTTTTTTCCCTTCGGAAAATTGACGCGCCAACTGTATAGCAATGTGTTCAACATAGGTTCGTAATATATTTCTTGAAGTTTCTTCAGAAGCTTCTAAAATTGGATATATATATGCTTGAACCCATTCTAACCCCAATGATTTAGGTGGTTTTTCATTGTAAAAGTTCAAATGATTTAACTGATTTAATAGTCCTTCATTTATTTCGCCTGAAGCTGCCATCTTTCCACCATCGTCGTACGGTTGTCCTAATTTTTCTGCATATAAATTTAATACAATATTCACAGGGCAAATATCGTAGGCAATTCTATCTCCGTTTTTTTCATAAGAACAATTTGCAAACCCTCCTAGGTTTAAACAATAATCAAAATCTGGAAAAAGCAACTGATCACCAATAGGGACCAAAGGCGCTCCTTGTCCGCCAAGCTTTACATCTTGTACTCGAAAATCGCAAACTACTGTCTCGTTAATTAAAGTAGCTAGCTTGGGCAAATTTCCTATCTGTAGCGTGACTTCTTTTTCTGGTTTATGCAAAATAGTATGACCATGACTACAAACAGCATCGATCGTTGTAATTTTATGTTTTGAGATAAATGCTGAAATAATTTGAGAAAGATAATCTGTATAATTTTCATTTAAGCCCGTAAGTTTCTCTTCAGAATAATGAACCGCTTCTTGAAGTGTTTTCTTCCAAATAGTTGGATATTCTATTGTTTCAGAAGCACCTATTTTAAAATTCCACTTCTTTTCTTCTGAAATTTCAAAAAAGCATTCAGCCACATCAACTCCATCAAGAGACGTACCACTCATAACACCTAAAACGTGATAATTGTTCTTTTTCATATAGCAAAAATAACGAAATAACATCCTCTTAGTACTTTTAAAAAGCCGAATTAAGTTCAATAAATTACACTAAGTTGTAAAGTTTTGGAAATTGGAACTTCAGATTTGAGATTTACTTTAATTACGGTATCTTTGCACGACTTTTAGTAATACATTTTTAAAACAAACTTATGGATTTCAGTCTTTCCGAAGAACATATCATGATTCGCGATGCAGCCCGCGATTTTGCAAACAACGAATTAAAACCCGGGGTTATTGAGCGGGACAACAAACAGGAATTTCCTGCAGAACAGGTTAAAAAAATGGCCGAGCTTGGCTTTTTAGGTATGATGGTAGACCCAAAGTACGGCGGTGGCGGTATGGATACCATAAGCTATGTTTTGGCTATGGAAGAGTTAAGTAAAGTTGATGCTTCGTGTTCCGTAATTGTTTCAGTAAACAACTCATTGGTTTGTTGGGGACTTGAGACCTACGGAAATGAAGAACAAAAACAGAAGTATTTAACCAAATTAGCAACTGGTGAATCTATCGGCGCGTTTTGTTTAAGTGAACCTGAAGCTGGTAGTGATGCAACTTCACAACGCACAACTGCAATTGACAAAGGTGACCATTACATTTTAAACGGAACTAAAAACTGGATTACCAACGGTGGTACAGCCGATTACTACTTGGTAATTGCTCAAACTGATAAAGAAAAAAAACATAAAGGTATCAACGCTTTTATAGTTGAAAAAAGTTGGGATGGTTTTGAAGTTGGCCCAAAAGAAGATAAATTAGGAATTCGCGGTAGTGATACACATACATTAAACTTTAACGATGTAAAAGTGCCTAAAGAAAACCGAATTGGTGAAGATGGTTTTGGCTTTACATTCGCTATGAAAACCTTAAGCGGTGGTCGTATTGGTATCGCTGCACAAGCTTTAGGAATCGCAGCAGGTGCATACGAATTGGCTCGCGATTACTCTAAAATTAGAAAAGCATTTGGCACTGAAATTTCTAACCACCAAGCTATCGCCTTTAAATTGGCTGATATGCATACCGAAATAACTGCTGCTCGTCATTTAGTAATGAAAGCTGCTTGGGACAAAGACCAAGGCAACAATTACGATATGAGCGGTGCAATGGCTAAATTGTACGCTAGTAAAGTGGCAATGGACACCACTGTTGAAGCAGTTCAAGTCCACGGTGGGAACGGTTTTGTAAAAGAATACCACGTAGAACGTTTAATGCGTGATGCAAAAATCACACAAATTTACGAAGGAACCAGCGAAATACAGAAAATTGTTATTTCAAGAGGATTGTTGCGAGATTAATCTCGGCACTTCGACTCCGCTGAGTAACCATACATAAAAATAAAACCCGGCTTTTAGTCGGGTTTTTGTTTATCTGATATTTAATATATTTACTGAAAGCTAGCTGAGCGGAGTCAAAGCTATAAAAAGAAATTCCACACCAATCCAAATCGTATCACTGCATCACGATACGGATAACCAGGTGCTGAAAATTGATTGTTAGTACTTTTAAACAATTGGTTAAAATGCTCCCACTTAAAGTAAATACGCGTCTGTTTTATTTTTGCACTCAAGAAAACATCCATTAATGGAAAGCCACCTAATTTTTGATCATTTTGCACATAAAACTCTGCCAAAACAGGATCGTAGGCGTTCATATTATATTCAGCAAAGTATTTAAAAGTAACCCCTGTTTGTAAAAACAATGCTTTTTTGAAAAATTCATCTTGAAAGTATAGCGTATTTCTAGTCACAATCTGCGGAACATTAAACACCTCTTCTCCACTCACTGCCTGTTGAAACAATACCGTATTATCCAATGCAAACTTTCCGTAACGAATTTCTTTTTGGGCTTTTACTTTTAAATAATCCACTCGATCACCAAACTGATGAGGAGTTGGAGTTGAATCGTTCTCTTTAATAGCATAATAGGTATAATCATCAATCCCTGTGTAACTTACTGAAGCATTAAGCAGTTTTTTTGATTGCAACTCAAATTTTAACTCTTGCCTTTTTACGTTTTCAAAGCTGTTTTGCCAGTTGTAATTAACATAATCACTTTGGTATAATTGATAGCCAAAATTAGGCGCTACCGAATGTATGGTGGCCGAAGCCTCTACCTTATTATCTTCATTAAATGAAAAAGAAGCGGCTCCTTGTAAGTAATTAGCATCATAATCTCCCGAAATATTGATAGCTCCTTTTCCGGAAAGTTCAAACCCTCGGTATTCTTTTTTATATCCAGCCCCAAACTGAACCAAATTGCCCTGTAATCTATTTGTGATACGCCCTTCGTCTAAAATTAAAACGGAATTATACCCATAATTATAATCTGTATAACCCGCAAAAGCACTAATTGTTCCTAAAAGACTATTTTCTAGACGCGCGTAACCTTGTACGTTAAAATCTTCTAAGGTTGTTTTAGTTCGCAGATTGGTATTTTCATACGATTCACCGTAGCTTTCATATGGAGCATCTTGGGTATACAGAAAAGATTTTTCTTCGTAGCTAAAACGATTTCCAATTGCCAATACATTATAATTAGTACTGTCTCGTTGACTAATGAGTTCATATTCGTGATCCGCATAGAAACGTAACCCCTTCAATAAGTTTTCAGCGTCTTCAAAATTAACATCAATACGGCCTCGGTCGTTAAACTCGGGGTCATCATTTACAAACAAATCAATCGAATTTGCTGGCAAACCACCATTTTCTTCATTTAAAATATCCTGTGCAGCAATATGAGCTCGAACTTTATAGCGTTTACTTTTTGTAGTGTAATTAGTAGTAAAACGGAAGTTTCCAGAGCTCGTTAAAATATTTTGGTACGTTCCCAATGACCGAACTCCTTTATATGCAATCGAGAAATTAAACTGTTCGTTCGTATTTACTGTAAAAAAGGCGTCCAGCTGCTGGCCTTGTTCAAAAGCAGTTTTAAAATATAATTCAGATAAAGGTGTCGGGACATTGTAATACTTCATATCCTCAACATCCATATAATTAAAATGGTGTGATTGCGCTACAAAAAGAGGTTTCAAATTCAGTTTATCAAAACTATAGGCAAGAGAATTATAAGGTTGCCCAACATTTGAAAAAGGCAATAACTCAAATTGATCCCTTCGTAAGTAGTTAAATTTATATTCCTTTTGAACGCTCAAGGTGGTATCTACATAAGTAGTATCACGATCTGTAGAAATAATCCTATATAACTCTATAGGTGGCTTTTCGGGTTTCTCAGTATTTTCTATAGGGTCTTGAGCAAACAGGTTATTTCCGACAGAGAGAAAAAGAAGTAGTAAAAGCAGGTTTTTCATTGATTTTTTACTTTCAGGGCAAAGGTATACTTTTGAACGGAATTCTTTATTTTAAATTTTAATGCTGAAGCTTAAAATAAACAAAAAATTAATTGAATGCGGCACCGACGAAGCCGGAAGAGGCTGTTTAGCGGGTCCTGTTACCGCTGCAGCGGTTATTTTACCAAATGATTTTAGTCACCCTTTTTTAAACGATAGCAAGCAGCTTTCAGAAAAAAAGAGGCTTCAACTCAAAGAAATCATTGAAAAAAAAGCCATCTGCTACGCCTATACTCACGTAATGATGGACGAAATAGATGAAATCAACATTCTAAATGCATCTATTTTGGCAATGCATCGCTCTATTAAAAAATTAACACAACAACCTGAATTTATCGCCATAGATGGTAATCGATTTAAACCCTACGGCGAAACCCCTTTTGAATGTGTTATTAAAGGAGATGGAAAATATTTGCACATTGCTGCGGCCTCAATTTTAGCGAAAACTGAACGAGATGCCTTTATGGCACGTATTCACGAAGAACACCCAGAATACAACTGGAAGAAAAACAAAGGCTATCCCACGAAAGAACACCGCTCTGTCATTAAAGAATTAGGCGCAACTCCCTACCATCGAAAAAGTTTTAAGTTATTACCCGAGCAATTGAAGTTAAATTTAAAAACTAAATAATTGAGTTTATTCTCCCACAGTTTAGGGGAGGTACCGTAGGCGGAGGGAGACTGTTAACAACCCGTCAATAAATCGTTACCATCTTAAGATAATCTAGACAAATTACTTGTTATTTTTGTAAGGATGGTGTACACTAAAATTTTAGCACTAGTATGTATTGTTTTGCTTTGGGGCTGTGATCAATCTGTTACCAAAAAAGAAGAATTGATAGACTTTGTTCCGCAAAACAGCGATTTGGTTTTAAAGATTGCAAACTTTGAAACGTTACAGAGCGATTTAAAAAATAGCGCACTTATTTCTGAATTTAGTAAAACTAAGGCTATCACTTATTTTACTGAAGCCCACACCCTTTTTAAACACCTCAACCCTAAGAGCGAAAGTTTTCTTTCCATAAGTAAAAGAAACGATAGTATTACAGATTATACGTTTATTGCACGGCAAGATTCCTCTTTATTTAACATCGATTCTATACAAAACCGCTCGGTTGAGACCTTAAAGCTTGATGATATTTCCTTACAACGCATTAACATTGAAAACAAAACAGCATATTCTGCTATTCAAGACAGTGTATTTATTGCCAGTAGTTCTCAAGAAATAATTACAGCTATTTTAAGAGGAAAAAACAAATTAACCCCTGATTTTAAAAAAGCTATTTCGGTAAAAGAAAATAGTGAACTTACCGCGGTAATCAACAATCCCAAAGTATTTTTAAACGATTCAACTACTGTAAACTTTGCCACAAATATAGCTTTGGATATTTCGGTATTACCAAACGCCTTAACAGCAACCGGAGTTGCTCTAGCACGAGATACCGTTCCACAATTATTAAAAATATTTGAAGGGCAAGTGCCGCAGCAGAACGACCTAAAACAAATTATCCCTAAAAATGCTTTATCTGCTGTATCGTACACGTATAATGATGCTGTGACTTTGTCTGAAAACTTACAGAAATTTCAAACAGCAACGCTTTCTGAAAATACAAACAGTATTTTAGGTTCGGTTAATGAAATAGGTGAAATTTTTCTGAAAGAAGGAAGTGCAATTGTATTAAAGAGTATTGATAACGATATGACGAACGAGGCGTTAGGACAATTTATCTCAGAAAATAACTCGTTTCGAGAAACAACTATTTACGATTTTAACCAACCCGGTTTATTGCATAAAACGCTCAATCCATTAATTAGTAACACTAAATTATCACAAGCTTTTCAATTAGACGATTTTTTTGTGTTTTCAGAAAATGAAGCGGTTACACAAACCATTATCACTGCTTATAAAAATAATGATGTACTAAGCAAAAGTTATTATTTTGAAGATGCATCAACACAATTGAGCAACGCCTCTTCTATTTTAATTTACAAAATGGGCGATAAGATTACAGATGCTATTGCTCCTTATTTTTCTTCAGAAATTGCAAATATTTCACTTTCAAACTATCCATTGGCGCTACTTCAGTTTACGTACGATCGTGATTTTGCACACGTGAATTTGGTTTGCAAAGAAGCTTCAGAAGCCAAACAGACAACAGGAACGGTTGCTGAAAAATTCAGCATTGAATTGGAGAATACCATTTTAGGCGACCCCCAACTATTTACCAATCACCGAACTAATGGGAAGGACATTGTTGTTCAAGACATTGGGAATAAGTTGTATTTTATTTCAGAAGAAGGAAAAACACTTTGGACTAAAAAACTGAACAATCCTATTCTTGGTAAAATCCATGAGGTAGATGTGCTTCGAAACGGTAAAAAACAATTGGCTTTTGTTACTAAAAACGACTTTTATGTTTTGGACAGAACCGGAAATAATGTGTCGCCTTTTCCGCTTCAATTTAAAGACGAAATAACCCAACCCCTCTCCGTTTTTGATTACGATAACAACCGAAAATACCGTTTTATCATTACCCAAGGCAAGGAATTGTTTATGTACAATAACAGTGGCAACATTGTAAAAGGCTTCACTTTCGAAAAAGCAAAAAGCAACATTGTGCTTCCACCGCAGCACATACGGATGGGCAACAAAGATTACATTGTAATTGCTGAAGAAAACGGGCATTTGAACATCTTGCACCGGACTGGGAAAGTACGCGTCCCACTTTCAAAAAAGTTCAAATTTTCAGAAATACCTATTGAAGAAGAAAAAAATGATTTTGTGGTAATTACGAAAGACAACAACAAAATCAGTATTTCGCAAACCGGAAAAACAACTACCCAAACCTTAAATGTAAGCAACAGCTACGGTTTTGTAATAAATGGGAACATAAAAGCTACAATGGATGACAACTTATTGCGCATTAACGGCAAACTGGTTGAATTACCTTTTGGTATATATAGCCAGCCCAAAATTTTTACGGTAAACCGAAAAAAATATATTACCACCACCGAAACACAGGAAAGTAAAGTATATGTTTTTGATGCCTCGGGCGACCTTTTAAATGGTTTTCCTGTGTATGGCACCTCTGCTTCAGAAATTGGTAGGTTATCTTCAAAAAGTAAGATTGGCATCGTTGTAAAAGGCTCGGAAAAAGAGGTTGTTTTATATGAATTTTAATCATAACCTATTGATAATGTGATACATTTACCCAGGTTGTTAACGAGATTATCGTTTATCCTATTCTGATAATTGTAACACACATTCGTTACAATAGCACCAATCCAATACTCTAAATATGCTTAAAATTGTGTACCTTTAAGTACAATTTTTTCAACATGAAAAACCTACTCTTCTTCCTCATTTTTTGTTCTGTTCTTTCTTTTGGGCAGGACAAGGTAAAAATTGACTCGATACAATCAGTTTCACAAAAAATTACCATTTTAGATAGTGTAAAAAACAATTCTTATAAGAGTCTTCTTTATGACTATATGTATGTTGATAAAGACTTCGCATCTTTAATATAAAAAACCACTTTAAAGTATGACAACTCTCTGCCGCTGTTACCTCCTGCTTTTTTTTGGTCTTACTCTTCACGCACAAAACTCAAAAATGATTGAATCTTTAGAAAAAGATATTTCTAAAGCTTCAACAATCGATCAAAAAATTGACTCATACATCGCCATTTTTGAATATAGCCTGAACAATTCTCCTGAAATTTTTAAAAAATATCACGATCAACTTGCCAGTTTAAAAAATAACAGTTGTGAAAAATGTAAGGGGGTGGCCGGTTGTTATATGGGCAACTACCATAAACAAATGAATGATTATGTGAGTGCCATAGAAGCCTACAAGAAAGGCTCAAAGCACGCAAAAAAAGCCAATGATAAAGAGACTGAAGCTAGGTGCTATGCCTATATATCTGAACGCTATCTGGTGCTTCGAAATTTTGAAAAAGCCAAGTATTACGCCCAAAAAATTATAGATGAAAATGTGAAAGGCACAGTGAACAAAAATTTATTGAGTGCACACTTTATTCTTGGTTCTATTCACAACACCATGGGATTTACAGATCTTTCGGTCAAGGAATATGCGATAACGGACTCTCTGGCAGATTTATTACCAATTAAAATTTCAGGGTTTTACAAAGGGGCCGTCAATAATAACTTGGCAAAGTTGTTCAGGGAAATAAAAGATTACGATAAGAGCCAAGAGTATTTGATAGAAGCTAAGAAAGGATTTGCTAAAATAAATGACACCTTTAATGTCATGTCTGTCAATTTCCATTATGGTATTTTACAAACAGACCGAGGCAACTACCAAGAAGCGTTAGACACCATACCCACGGTTCAAAGCTATTTCAAAAAAAATAATTTTAGCTATGACGAAGCTGTTGCAAATTTATACTTAGGTATTTCGAGCAATGGAGTAAAAAAGTACAAGGATGCACTTATATACCTTAAGGATGCTCAAGCTCTTTTTAGTAAGGTAGGAGACACGCTTACCATGGCCGAGACACACTATTATGCTGGTGAGAGCTACATGGGATTGGGAGATTATCGGTCGGCTAAAGTTAAATTAGACAGTGCCTTATATTTTGCAAACTATATGAAGGTAAAGCCTGTACAGATTGCCGTTTTGCATAATTTATCACGTTACTCTCAAGAGACCGAGAATTATAAAGCAGCTTTCACTTATGAAAAAATTAGAGACTCCTTAAATAATACGTTTCAAGAGGATCTTAACAAAAAGAACACGCAAGCACTTGAGATCAGTTTTCAAACAAAAAAGAAAGAACAGGAAATTGCCTTGTTAACTTCTAAAAATCAATTAGCAGAAGAACAAAGGAAAAATGAACGCATATTATTTCTTGGAGGCTTAATCTTACTTTCTATCGCAGGTTTGTTTTTATTCATTCAATATAGAAACCGCCGAAAAACAAACAAAAAGCTGCAAGAACTAGACACTTTAAAATCCACTTTTTTAGCCAACATCTCACACGAATTCCGTACGCCGCTAAGTTTAATAAAAGGACCTATTGTGGATCAACTGGAACTAAAAACGCTTCCCAAAAACCAACGTAGCAATCTTTTGGCAGCACAACGCAACACCAATAAACTAGAGTCTTTAATTGAACAACTTTTGGCACTTTCTAAGTTGGAAAGTGGAACTATTAACCTACAGGTTCAACCTGGCAACCTCTCTTCTTTTATTGCCGCACATATAGAAGTGTTCAATTATATATTTTTAGAAAAGCAACTTGAAACCAATATAAGTCTTTCAACGGAAAATACCACAGATTGGTTTGACCGTGATTTGATTGAAAAAGTGATGTCAAACTTATTGGGCAACGCCATAAAATACACCCCAGATAAGGGAAAAGTAACTCTTATGGGTAAAAGAGTCAAAAATACTTACAAGCTATCAGTTAAAAATAGCGGCGTTTTTTTAAGTACAGAACAACAAAAGAATATCTTCCAACGGTTTTACCAAACCGACCCAAAAAACCCAGGTACAGGCATAGGTTTGGCTCTTACAAAAGAGCTTATTGAACTCCATAAAGGAACTATTACGGTAAAAAGTGAAGAAGATGATTATACCGAATTTATCATTTCTATCCCCATCACTAAAGATTCTTACACAGAAACAGAGAAACTTGTCGAAGAGTTGCAAAAACCTATCCCTGAAAATATATCTATACAAGAAGTGGACACCATAACCACGATTACAAGTAATGAAGACGCCCCAATTTTATTAATTGTGGATGACAGCCAAGAAATAAGGGACTATGTGGCTTCCATTTTTGAAAAAGAATATTTGATTTTTAAAGCCGGAAATGGAAAAGAAGGTTTTGAAATCGCAAGGTCTGAAGTTCCAGATATTATTATAAGTGATGTACTAATGCCTATTGAAGATGGTTTTACCCTTACTAAAAATATAAAAGAAGATCCGCTCACTTCGCACATCCCTGTTATTTTATTAACAGCAAAAAATAAAGTAGTGGACAAATTGGAAGCCATGGGGCTTGGAGCCGATGCATACATTACAAAACCATTTAGTTCAAAATTGGTCAAGGCTACAGCGGCCAACCTGATTGAAACCCGTAGAAAATTACAACAGCGTTTTGCTAAAGAAGTAATACTAACCCCAAAGGAATTAGCTATTTCTTCTGCAGACGAGCAATTTTTAGAACGTTTGCAGCTAATCATGGACAAACACTTGACCAACCCAGAACTCACAGTCGATCTTTTTAGCAGTGAAATGAACGTAAGCCGTATGCAACTTCACAGAAAATTAAAGGCTTTGACAGGATATTCAACCACAGAATTTTTGCGAACACAACGGTTAAAATTAGCCGCTCAATTGCTAAAAGGTGGTAAAATTTCAGTTTCAGAAGTAGGATACACCGTTGGGTTTAACGATGCCTCCTATTTTGGAAAATGTTTTAAAAAGGAGTTTGGCTGTGCCCCTTCCGATTTCGCTACTAAATAAACATCTTCCATTAACAATAAAGTTGGTTTAGTTACATACATACTAACTTTTGTTACATATACCCTTACCCTCGTTACATATACACCCCTTTTTGTTACACACCTACCAATCAGCTTGTTGTATATATGATAGTTTTACCACGTGAAATAATTCACTACCATAAAAACTATATATAATGAAAACAATTTTTACTTTTATGCTACTGCTTATCGGTATGGTAAGCATGGCGCAGGACAAGATTTACGTGCACACCGCAACGGCAGCAAACATTGTTGGGAACACTACTTATATTGACCATCCAGACCTTAACAATAACCCCGATGCCCCTATTGTCTACGTAAATAATTTTAACCCAGGAGGCTTGGGCGGAACTTATAATGACAATGTATCGGGATTATGGTACACTGGTGACCAATGGACTATTTACAACCAAGATTTCACGCCTATAATCGAAGGAACAAGCTTTAACATTTATATAGCGAGTGATCCTAGCAATGTTTTTACCCATATAGCCACAGTAGCAAATACCAGTGCTCACATAACCAGTATGGATAATCCATTATTGAATGGGCAGGATCCAGGACCATTCTTAGCGATGTCACACTATTATAACCCAAACAACGTTTACAATACTGGTAATTACGGGCAATATTATGCTAGCGATTTAAGGAGACTGTATGATGAAGACCAAACTACTGCTGTGCCCTTAGGAGCTGCCTTTAAAGTATTAGTGGATGGAGGTGTAGGATCCACACGCACTGAGCACACATCCTCAGCTTCAAATATTACAGGTAATTGGACCACTATAGACCATTCTGCCTTGAACGGTAATCCAGACGCTACGTTTGTGATGAGCCATTATTGGGGTGCGAATGGCGCTCCTAGCCAAGTATATCTTGATGCGGTTTTGGGGGTTTGGTATACTGGCAGCAATTGGGCTATATACACTGAAGATACGAGCATCGCTTTTCCTGAGAATGTTGCTTTTGACATTATTATAGCGCCACAGGAGGTGCTGAGTGTAGAAGAAAACCAATTGGCAACCACAGTTAAAATGTACCCAAACCCTGCCAATGATGTTCTTACCATAGCAGCCAACACAACCATAACCAGTGTTGAAATATATAATCTGTTAGGACAAAACATAGCTACTACTAAAGGTAATGGTGACAATATCTTGCAAATCGATGTTTCAAACTATGTAGCAGGAAACTATCTTGCTAGAGTTACTACTGGAAAATCAAGTGAGACCCTAAAATTAATTAAAAATTAATTCTTTCTTAAAACCAATAACGCTGTTTTTAAGCAATTAAACCTTTAAAAAAGATTCCGGGAATAACACCTCGGAATTTTTTTCCGAAGTAACTTTTCTTAAAAAGAAACAATAATTAAAAGTCATTCTAAAGCCCTGATCATACTACTTTGTTACAATACCACCGGTATTTGTTACAATGGTACGAGTCTTCTTTTAAGTTGGCTTATACATTTACAACACAATACTTCCCATTATAATGAGCAATACAAAAAAAATATTCATAGGGAGTTTAGATTATGCGCCAAGACATGATATATACCTGAACATTACAAACCTAAAAGACGGAAAATATGTACTTCATATAAGTCATAAAAATAAGGTAATTAAAAAAACAACTTTTAAAAAAAAGAAACAAAACCATTAACAAAATCTTTTACACATGAAAACAATTAAAGTATTAAGCATTCTATTTTTATTTATAGGTGCTACGACAACAACCCAAGCCCAGTTCTGGAAAAAACTGGGTGAAAAAGTAGGAGACGCTGCCGAGCGTGGGGTACAACGCACTATAGAAAGACGCGTAGAAACAGAAACGACAAAAAGTACCGACCGGACGCTGGACACTATTATTGAAGCTCCCAAAAAATCTAAAAAAGAAAAAAGAAAAGAACGCAAAAAGAAAAAGAATAATGGAGGGAACATCATTGGTGGGGACGCTAATACCGAGCAAACGAATAGTCCAAATGAAACCGTGGTAAATTCTAATTTCGATTTTACACCAGGAAACATCGTCATTTTCGAAGATAATTTCAGCCGCGACAATCTAGGTGACTTCCCAGCAAACTGGGATAGTAACGGGTCTGCCGAACTGGTGAACATCAATGGCGAAAAATGGCTTCGATTGGGAAACAAAGCAACTATTTTACCGATACTGAACAATCCCCTTCCTGAAAATTATACCATCCAGTTTGATCTTTTTACTGAAGGTGTGGACAAAAAAACAAGTTCTCAAGCTTTTTTTAAACTACTGCTACACGATAACAAAGGGTTCCAAAAACCTACATCATTTAGTATGGTCGAGCTTTCCCCCTGCCAGTTTATAGAATCTCAAGGTGTGATTGAAAAGCAAGTAAATGGCTCACGGGAAATACGTAATAAAATTGGTAAAGATTATAGAGACGTCATTGTTGGAAAATCTAAAATATCAGTTGCTGTAAATAAAACACGCATGCGAGTTTGGCTTAATGAAGAAAAAATTGTGGATGTTCCTAGGTTAGTCCCAGAAGACGCAAATAACTTTAAGTTATATACCACAGGGTTACGTGATAATGGTACAAACGATAAGATTTATATTGCAAATTTTTCGATGGCAAAAAGCGGGGAAGACAATAGAAGCAAATTACTTACCGAAGGACGCCTTTCTACCAATGCCATTTTGTTTAATACAGGATCTGCAACCATTAAAAGTGGTAGTGAAACTATTTTAAAAGAAGTAGGCGAAGCCATGCAAAGTGCTCCTAACATACGAATTATGATCGTGGGTCATACCGATGCAGACGGAGATGCCAGTAGCAACCTCAAACTTTCAGATGAGCGCGCAAAATCGGTAAGAAAAGCTTTAGTAGATCAATACGGAATTAATGTTGGGAGAATACAAACCGATGGAAAAGGCGAAAGCAACCCGGTTGCAGATAATAATTCTTCTACAGGAAAAACCCAAAATAGACGCGTTGAATTTATAAAGCTTTAAAAATAGTACTCATTCTAAATTTCAAATTAAAAAAGAAACACATGAAAAATTTCAAAATAATTATCACTTGTATTTTTGCTCTTATCCTAACGAACTCAATAACTGCTCAAGATAATTGTAGCACTTTTTATCCTTTTGAAGAAGCTGTAACATTTCAAATAACCAACTATAGCAAAAACAACAGAGTAGCTGCGATTACAGATTTTCTAGTTACCGATGCTTCAAGCAATTTTGCTACATTCAAATCTTTTTTAAGAGATAAAGATGGCGAAGTATTAAACGAAGCTACCTTTACTATGTCTTGTGAAAATGACGGTATTGTGGTAGACATGGAATCGCTTTTAAATCCGCAATTACTAGATAACTATAGAGATTTTGAAACTGAAATTTCTGGAACCAAAATAGTAATTCCTAACAATTTACATGTTGGCCAAGAATTACCAGATGCTACTATGACCATGCTTGTAGATATGAGTGGCATTAATTTAAGAATGGAAGTGTCTATGACAGATAGAACTGTAGTAGATAGAGAGACTATAACAACGAGCGCGGGAACGTTTGATTGTTTTGTAATTGGCTATACAAATACGATAAATATGGTAATGAACAGAACCACTACCGCCAAGCAATGGATCTCTAAAGGTGTAGGGATGGTAAAACAAGAAGACTATAACAGACGTGGGAGAGTTACGAGCAGTAGCTTGCTAACAGATTTTCATAGATAAACTTAAGCTACAATTAATAAAAAACCGGAGTGCTGTTAGGCTTCGGTTTTTTGATGTAGTTCCGCTTCAAAAAGTTGCGCAAAATGTTTTAGGAGTTTTCCTTTTACTTCTTCTATGTTTATTTCGGCTTTGCCTAATTCTACATTTAAAGAAGTTACTGCTTTTCCTTTAATTCCGCAAGGAATCATATGGTCAAAATAGCCTAAATCGGCATTAATATTTAATGCAAAACCATGCATAGTTACCCAACGACTAGCGCGAACACCCATTGCACAAATTTTACGGGCAAATGGCGTCCCCACATCGAGCCAAACACCTGTTTCACCTTCGGAACGTTCAGCTTTCAAACCATATTCAGCTAATGTTAACACAACCATTTCTTCTAATAATCGTAAATATTTATGAATATCGGTAAAAAAATTTTCAAGATCTAAAATAGGGTATCCTACTATTTGTCCAGGTCCATGATAGGTGATATCACCACCACGGTTAATTTTATAAAAGGTGGCACCAATTTCAGATAGTTTTTCTTCAGAAACCAATAAATTGGAAAAATCACCACTTTTCCCCAACGTATAAACGTGAGGGTGCTCTACTAACAATAAATAGTTAGGGGTATCATGTTCAGTATCTTCCCGTCGGTTTTTCACTTTACAATCAAGGATTTTACTAAAAAGTAATTCTTGATATTCCCAACTTTCCTTGTAGTCTTTTCGCCCTAAATCTTCAATCTGGATATAATTATTTGCCATCCCGAATCTTATAATATTATGAGAAACAAAATTAATAGTATTAAATTACTTTTCAGGGTTATTTAAAAAAATAGCATTGTGGTGATCAAAAACATGAAGTATTTCTTTAAAAAGATGCTAAAGCACAGTATATTTACGGTAATTATTCAGAAAAAAATTATAAATGATGAAAAAAACTACAAGTAAAAACCTTGTATTCCTGCTGTTTGTGTTATTCAGTTTTGGTATGCAAGCTCAAAACCCATCATCTTTATGGAGCCCTATAGCTCCTCAAGATGTAAAGGTGCAAAAAAAAGAGACACGGAACGCTATGCCTTCCGATTTTGAATTATTCAATCTAGAAACGGAAGACCTAAAAACTCTTTTAGCAACCGCGCCTTCAAGAAAGACCACATCAACTTCAAATGTAATCATTACCCTTCCTACCGAAGATGGATTACAAAAATTTAAAGTATTTGAAGCTTCTATATTTAGTGAAGGTTTAAGTGAAAAATTTCCAGGAATTAACTCCTACGTAGGGCAAGGTATTGATGACCCTACTGCTATGGCACGATTTAGTGTTTCACAAGTTGGAGTGCATGTAATGATTTTATCTGCTAAGCATACTACAACGTACATTGATCCTTACACTAAAGACAAAACAGCTTATATCAGTTATTCGCGGGCAAGCTTGCCAGCAGATACCAATAACTTTGTATGCCACGTTGAAGATAACTTGCCGGCCAACCTTCCTGATGTAGGAGATAAACCTGCACAAAGAAATGCTGACGACGGAATGCTTCGTACTTTTAGACTTGCTTTAGCTTGTAACGGTGAATATGCACAGTGGCACTTAAATAATCAAGGAGTAGACCCTAGTGAAACAGACGCTGTTAAAAAGGCTGCCGTTCTTTCTGCTATGAATGTAGCTATGACACGTGTAAATGGTATTTATGAAAGAGATTTAGCTGTAACAATGGAATTTATTCCTGAAAATGAAGATATCATCTTTTTAGATACTGCTACAGACGGACTAAGCAACAACAGTGGTATGATAAACCAAATACAAGCTGTAATTGATAACGCAGTAGGCTTTAATAGCTATGACATTGGTCACGTATTTAGTACTGGTGGCGGTGGTATTGCCCAATTGAACTCACCTTGTACTTCTAATAAAGCACGTGGAGTAACTGGATTACCACAACCTATTGGAGACGGTTTTTATGTAGATTATGTATCTCACGAAATGGGACACCAATATGGTGGAAATCATACTCAAAATAATAACTGCCAACGATCAAATGCTTCTGTAGAGCCAGGAAGTGCCTCAACAATCATGGGGTATGCGGGTATTTGCCCACCAAATGTACAAAGCGTTAGTGATGATTATTTTCACGCTATAAGCATTCAAGAAATGTGGAGTAATATTACAGTTGGCAACAGTCAATGTGCTGACCAAACACCAACAGGAAATGATGCTCCTACAGCTGATGCAGGTGCAGATTTTACTATTCCAAAGTCAACACCTTTTATCTTAAAGGGTAATGGTACCGATCCAAACTCTGGAGATGTACTCACCTATAGTTGGGAACAATTCGATTCTCAAGTTGCAGCTATGCCACCACAAAATACCTCAACTGGAGGTCCTGCATTTAGATCTTTAGATCCTATGGCATCACCTAACAGATATATGCCTGCTTTACCTACTGTTTTAAATGGAAGCACCCAATCTACTTGGGAAGTTGTCCCTGCAGTAGGGCGTTTACTAAGGTTTAGACTAACAGTTCGTGATAATGTAGTAGGCGGTGCAGCAAGTGCCAGTGATAATACTCGCATTACAGTTGATGGTGATTCTGGTCCTTTTGTTGTAACCTCGCAAGACAATAATCCTGAGTGGAAACAAGGATTGCAATACACTATTACTTGGGATGTAGCCAATACAGATGTTGCTCCTGTTGATAGTCCAACCGTTGATATTTTATTGAGTATAGATGGTCTTAATTACGACACAGTATTGATAGCAGGAACTCCAAATGATGGTAGTGAAGTAATCACAGTACCTGGTGTTGACAATACTGAAGATGCAAGAGTTATGGTAGCTGGTACAGACCATTTATTTTATGCTCTAAATGCAGAAGATATCCTTATTGATGAAAATTTAAGCGTTGACGAAGCTTCTCTTGAAAACTTTACCCTTTGGCCAAACCCAACTACAGGACTTGTAAACCTTGAATTTGTAACCACAACTTCAAGTAAGGTATCTGTAGCTGTTTACGATGTTAGAGGAAGACAAGTTGCAGGTGAAGAATACAATAATCAAGGCGGAACTTTTAAAGAAACATTTAATTATAGTTCTTTAAATTCTGGCATGTATTTTATCACTGTTACTAATGGCGATAAAAAAGTAACTTCTAAACTTTTAAAGAATTAATACACTTTAAATTAGTTGAAAAACAAAAAGGGACGCTTTTGCGTCCCTTTTTTATTGATTAAAAAAACTTACAACTGTATTGTCTTACTGATATTAGAGAGTTTATGAGAAGTTTTATTTACAGTAAACTGCAAATTAAAGTGTAACTCATTATTGCTTTTTGTCACGTGCAAGTTGCCTTTTTCTACTTTATAAAAACCTGCTTCACCTTTACAATAACAGTGTTTACCATAGAGCAAGTTCACATCTTGTAACGAAGCGTCTTTTATATCAAGCTCATTCATGTTAGAAGGTATTTCAAAGTGAATCGTTTCACTATAATCACCATCAACTGTTCCTTCTGGGCCTTTTTGAGAAAAAGTATAGATCACCAACATATTATCACCGTCATTTATCTCAGGGTAAAACATGGCTGTAGCTTCATCTTTTTTAAGTATAATCTGTTTGTTTTTTTGTATCTCAACCGTACACACTCCATTTTCAGGACATTGTTCTTTGTTATTTTCCATTAATTCAGTTTCATTTTCAGAAGAAGAAACTTGTGTTGTTTTGGTTGTATTACAGGCGTTGACCATTAATAATGGCAACATTAAAAAGAAAGCTTTCATAAATCTGGTGTTTAATTTTATACGGTAAGGTACTTAAAAATTTAATAAAGAATAAAATCGTTACTCTTCAAACTCTATCTGAAGGTCTAAAACATCAGGATCTTTAAAATAGTCTAAAAAACGACGTTCAATAGTAATCGTTTTTCCATCCAAGGAATAGTTGGCATCTTCAATAGAGGCCGATTTTATTTTCTTCGGAAACGTATATTTTAATTTATAATTCATGCTATTCATAAACATTTCGGCTTCTTGCAGACTATCTTTCTGTTTTTTATACGCTTTTTCATCTTTGATATAAGCATCACGCGAAAAGCTATTTCCGGTATAATCATAACGTACACCTAAAACATCGGTAGAGGGGTCGTTTTTTATTTCAGTGCCACCACCGGGTGATTCTGGTATAATGGCCGAAGCTTGATTTAAACTATTCATCAGGTTATTTGCTTCGTCTATGTTTTTAAAATCAACAAAAACATCGATAAACAAATCGCTCGTTTCAGGGTTCATTACAGTGCGTATGCTATAATCTTCCAACTTTTTTAATTTTTCCTGATCGGCTTTGGACAATTTTGCAATACTATCTTTCTTTTCTTCTAAAAACTTTGCAAAAGTAACGGTACTGTCCATTTTTACTATGGCACTATCCATCCCCATAGACTGAGTCATGGCCATCATTTCTTTCATATCGATATTCATGGACATGCGGCCACTACCATCTTCGTTAATAGTGAGAGTTTCGGTAAACTGGCAGCTTACTAAAGCAAAAGAAGCAACCAGCATAAAAAGTAATTTTTTCAACATAACTTTATTTGTTAGGATTATTTAAAATGATGAGCGCGGCGATTACACCGGGTATCCATCCCAAAATAGTAAGAATCAATACAATTAAAATAGACCCACAGCCTTTATCTATTACGGCTAACGGCGGAAACAAAATGGACAAAATAACTCTCCAAACACTCATATACTACAAATTTACGGTTAATACTTTAATTATAAGTCTGTGGAATTTCCTTTTGTTACAGCTATTGGTTACGAGCATCATTGTTGGTATCTTTGTGGCTTCATTTTTAGAAATAGTATATGCAACTTTCAGAACAAGAACAAGTACGTCGCCAAAAACGCGAGCAACTGCAACAAATGGGTATCAATCCGTACCCAGCAGATTTATATGAAATAACATCTTTAACTAAAGATATAAAGAAGGATTTTTCTGAAGGTAAAAAGGTTACAATCGCCGGTCGGTTAATGTCGCGCCGTATTCAAGGAAAAGCTTCTTTTGCTGAATTACAAGACAGCGAGGGCCGTATACAAGTATATTTTAACCGTGATGAAATTTGTACCGGGGAAGACAAAACCTTGTACAACGATGTATATAAAAAATTACTTGATATTGGAGATTTTATAGGAATTGAAGGCGAATTATTTACTACCAACGTAGGCGAAAAAACGGTGATGGTAAAGAATTTCACCTTGCTTTCTAAAGCATTACGCCCATTACCCCTACCTAAAGTTGACAGCGAGGGTAATAAGTTCGATTCTTTTAACGATCCTGAACAACGGTATCGCCAGCGTTATGCTGATTTAGCCGTAAACCCACACGTAAAAGAAGTGTTTAAAAAACGAACCAAGCTATTCAATGCCATGCGAACGTTTTTTAACGAGCGAGAGTATTTTGAAGTAGAAACACCCGTTTTACAGCCTATTCCTGGCGGTGCAGCGGCTCGTCCGTTTGTTACCCACCACAACTCATTAGATATTCCATTGTACATGCGAATTGCCAACGAGTTGTATTTAAAAAGGCTAATTGTAGGTGGTTTTGATGGTGTGTATGAGTTTTCTAAAAATTTCCGTAATGAAGGGATGGATCGCACCCATAATCCAGAGTTTACCGCCATGGAAATTTATGTAGCCTACAAAGACTACAACTGGATGATGGATTTCTGTGAGCAACTATTAGAATTTTGTGCAACAGAAGTAAATGGAACCAGCAAAGTTACATTTGGTAAACATGATATTGATTTTAAAGCACCGTACCCAAGAGTAACGATGGCTCAGGCTATTGAAAAATATACCGGGTTTGACATTACCGATAAAACCGAAGCCGAAATTAGAAAAGCAGCTGAAGGTTTAGGTATTGAAGTTGACGAAACCATGGGTAAAGGAAAGCTCATCGATGAGATTTTTGGTGAAAAGTGTGAGCCTAACTACATTCAACCCACTTTTATTACCGATTACCCAAAAGAAATGAGCCCGTTGTGTAAAGAACACCGCGACAATCCAGAACTTACAGAGCGTTTTGAATTGATGGTCTGCGGAAAAGAAATCGCCAATGCTTATAGCGAACTAAACGACCCAATTGACCAGCGCGAACGCTTTGAAGCACAATTAAAACTAGCAGATCGTGGTGATGATGAAGCAACTGAATTCATCGATTACGATTTCTTGCGTGCATTAGAATACGGAATGCCACCAACCAGTGGAATGGGTATTGGTATGGACCGATTAATTATGTTCCTTACCAACAATGCCTCTATACAAGAAGTGCTATTCTTCCCACAGATGAAACCGGAAAAGAAAATTACGGTAGAGCTAAATGATGAAGAAAAAGCTGTTTTTGAGTTGCTGAAAAAAGCTAAAAAAATAGACCTTAATGAACTTAAGGAGCAAAGTGGCCTCAGCAATAAAAAATGGGACAAGAGTATTAAAGCTTTAACCAAACACAAGCTAGCTAACGTCAACAAAACCGATGACGGGCTGTTTGTAGAAATGGTTCAATAAAAAATCAAGACCTTTTCAGTATATACTGAAAAGGTCTTTTTTAAAACACCATCTACAATATAACCTATATCTTTTGGCATAGAAGGCTCAATATTTCTATTGATAATTGTAAACAGTGCTTAATAAGCTTAACAAAAAAGATTTTCTTCTTCGTACTTGTAGTAGTCTGATTTTCAATTAAAACCTTTCAAAAAAATCCAATCGTTTTTATGTCAAAGTTTAGAGGCCCCATTTTTAACACCTTGCAAAACAGTGGTTAAAAAGAAATAGTTATTTTTAAGCAAACTATTTCAACAAATGAAACCATATCTACTAAAGCTTTTTTCGGTAATCTTCCTATTTATCATTGTTGCATGTGGTGGCGATGATGACTACAGCCCTACTGAAACTGAAACCACAGACACCGAAAACCCTACTCCACCCACAAACCTAAGAACGAGCAATAAAACGGATAGTAGCCTTCAACTAAATTGGGATGCATCGACAGATAACGTCGGTGTGGTAAATTATGCTGTTTTTCAAGACGGTAATTTGATTAACAACGAAGTTACTGGCACTTCCTTACCCATCCAAAACTTAACCGCAGAAACCGAATACAGCTTTTCTATAATCGCTTTTGATGCTGAAGGAAACGAATCGGAAAGCAGTGAGATTTTAGATACATGTACACTTGCTATAACCTTAGAGTACAAAACAAACCTATCAGATATGGGTGTTTTCACTGGAAGTCTTTCTGATATGGCTCCTGCTGAAGGTGTTCAGTTATATGAAATAAACAGCACCCTTTTTACTGATTATGCTAAAAAACAACGCTTGGTACGCCTTCCCAATTGTGAAACTATGGAATATAGAGGAGACGATTTGTTGCCAGAATTTCCAGACAATACATTGATTGCAAAAACATTTTACTATAACAAAAATGATCAAAACCCAGGTGAAGGAAAGCTCATCATTGAAACCCGCATCTTATTAAAAATTAATGGAAATTGGCAAGTGGGGAATTATATTTGGAACGAAGCCCAAACCGAAGCAACTTATACCGAAAATGGAAGCGTTAAGCCTATTAGTTATATAAACGGCGATAATGAAACATTGAATATTGATTACGAAATCCCGTCTAAACAGGATTGTTTTACATGCCATAATAATGATAACACAACTCTTCCTGTAGGAATGAAGTTACGAAGTATGAACTTTACTCCTTCTTATACGAGCCAAAATCAGCTTGCTTACCTAGAAAGCATCGGGATGATGGAGGGCGTAACTTCAGAAAACATAAGTATACTACCCGACTGGACAGATGACGCCACCTACGATATTCTAGAGCGCGGCAGAGCTTACATTGATGTAAACTGTGCTCATTGCCATCAACCCGGCGGAGCGGTAACAAACTTTAATCTCGATTTCAGGCTCGAAACTCCTTTTGATGATACCGGTATTTATGCCAACCGTGGTGAAATTGAAGCCCGAGTACAAAGTACAGCACCCGTTTATAGAATGCCGCAATTAGGCCGTACCATTGTACACGAAGAAGCGGTCGCAATGCTACTTGAGTATTTAGAAGCTATTGAAAATTAAAACACCTTTTTATAAGTATTTAAAAGCTGCCTTTACGGCGGCTTTTTTTATAAATATCTACCTATAAATTAAACCAAGTGTTAAAAAGCAAGTCATACCTATGTTGAACATTAAAAAAATAAAACATGAAAAACGTATTAATTATCTGCATTGCCTTATTAGGTTTTAATGCAATAGCTCAAAAAAAGGACACCTCTAAGAGAGAAGCTAGGACTGAAATGAAACAAAATTTAAGTGCTGAGCAGAAAGCAGAGTTAAAGTCAAAAAAGATGACATTAGCGCTAGATTTATCTGAAAAGCAACAAAAAGAAGTAAATCAACTTTTTCTGAAAGAAGCTAAAGAAAGAGAAGTTTCCAAAAAAGACGGTAAAAACCGAAAAGAACTTTCAGACACCGAACGATTTGAAAGAAAAACGCAAATGATGGATAGACTAATTGCTCATAAAAAAGAAATGAAATCCATCTTAAATGAAGCGCAATACACCAAATGGGAAGAATCGATTGGGAAACATAAAAAGAGGCAAGGCAAAAAAAGAAGAGGTGGAAAAAAGCGTGACTAAAAGATTATAAATATTAAAATTGGCTTAATTTTTGGTCTATATACATCATAATTACTTACTTTAGTAATTGATTACTAAAATTAAAAGACATGAAGAATATAGTTAAAATACTCGCAATTGCCCTTGTAATGGTGGCTGGTGTACAATACACCAATGCTCAAAGTCTGTCCCAAGATGCTGATAGACCAGAAGTGATAGCCAAAAAGAAAGTGGCAGATATTTCAACAAAATTAGGAATAGATGACAGCCAAGAACGTGCTCTTTTTAGATATTACACTTCTTACGAAATGAAATACAAGAAGAATCTTGCTGGAAAAGACTTAAATGAACCTAAGCTTGCAGCCGAAAAGAAAGAATATATGGATGACTTAAAAGCCAATGTTAAAAAAACATTGAACGATGAGCAATACAATAAGTGGCTGGCTATGCTAAAAGAATAGACCTTATCACATAAGATAAAAACAGATCCCTCCTTTGCAGAAGCTTTGGAGGGATTTTTTATTTATAACGTTTTAGCAACTTTGCTACACGCTTCAATGGTAGCGTCAAGATCTTTATATGTCAAAGCTTCGGTTAAAAACCAAGTTTCAAATGCGCTTGGTGCAATATAGACCCCTTCAGCTAATAGACCGTGAAAAAACTTTTTAAAGGTATCATTATTTCCTAAAGCAGCTGTTTTAAAATCCGTTACAGGTGTTTCAGAAAAATGAACCGATATCATAGAACCTATCCTATTAATAGTATGTGTTACATTTGCTTCAGTTAAAACAGAAGCTAATCCTTTATGTAAATATTCAGTCTTTTTTTCTAAAGAAGTAAATATTTCAGGGTTATTGTTCAGTTCAGATAACATCGCCAAACCAGCTGCCATGGCCAATGGATTACCACTAAGCGTTCCTGCTTGATACACTGGGCCTTCGGGTGCCAAATGACTCATAATTTCGGCTCTGGCAGCAAAGGCACCCACTGGTAAACCACCGCCTATCACCTTTCCAAAGGTAACAATATCGGCATCAACACCGTACAATTCCTGAACCCCTCCTTTTGCTAAACGGAAACCAGTCATTACTTCATCAAAAATTAATAGAATATTGTTTTCATCACATAATTTTCGTAAGCCTTCTAAAAAATCCTTTGCAGGAGGAATACACCCCATGTTCCCAGCTACCGGCTCTAAAATAATACAAGCTATTTCATCTTTATTTTCTGAAATAACCTCGGCCACATTATTTAAATCGTTAAAATCTGCCAACAATGTATCTTTTGCTGTACCCCCTGTAACACCTGGGCTATTAGGAGTTCCAAAGGTTACAGCCCCACTTCCCGCTTGAATTAAAAACGAATCGCTGTGTCCATGATAACAGCCGGCAAACTTGATAATTTTATCTTTGCCAGTAAAACCGCGAGCCAAACGCACTGCGCTCATACAGGCTTCGGTTCCACTGTTTACAAACCGTATTTTATCGATATTCGGAACCATAGAAACAGCCAAGGAAGCTATTTCAGTTTCAATTTCAGTAGGCGTTCCAAAGGAAGTTCCTTTTTCAGCACTTTCAACAACTGCTTTCACTACAGGCTCATGAGCATGCCCCAAAATTAACGGACCCCAAGAATTGATATAGTCTATTAGTTTATTTCCGTCTGCATCATATAAATAAGCCCCTTTGGCTTTTTCAACAAAAATAGGCTCTCCTCCAACTGCCGTGAATGCTCTTACTGGAGAATTAACACCACCAGGTATTACTTTCTGTGCCTCTTTAAAAAGGGCACTGCTTCTTTTATAGATCATAATAAATTATTGATTTTTTACTGAATTCAAGTATAAAACTTGTCCAATGGATATGGTATTAGACTCTAATCCATTGTATTCTTTTAGGGTTTCAACCGTTATATTATGACGTCTTGAAATACTATATAGCGTATCACCACGCCCTACGGTATAGGTTTTTATTTTACTTTTCTTTGAGTCTTTTTGCATCTCCTTTGTGCTTCCACCTAAAACAAGTTCGTCATAATGTGTAAGGCCATAGCGTTCTACAATACTTATCAGTTTATCGGGATAACGTGGATCGGTTGCATATCCAGCCTTTTTTAAGCCCTTTGCCCAGCCTCTGTAGTCGTGTTTCCTTAATTTGAAAAGATCTTGATAGCGACTACGCTCGGTTAAAAACAAGGAATGGTCCCTAAATGAATATTTTGGGTCTTTGTATTTTCTGAAACATTCCTGCAATTCATCATCATCGTGATACACACGACCTCCGGTCCACCCATGACACTTTATCCCGAAATGATTGTTCGCTTTTTGGGTAAGTTCGCCACGACCTGCACCACTCTCCAAAATACCTTGTGCCAATGTTATACTGGCAGGTATGCCGTATTGTTGCATCTCTTCCATAGCAATCAAGCTGTAATTATCAATATAGGTGGTAACAATTTCTGCATAGGAAGCATTGGGAGGAGACGTTTTAACTTCGGTTTTTTTAGGAAGTTTTATCTCTCCCTTTCGTGTATCTGGAATGGCCACCCGCTCGGTACGGTCTCTCTCTTTTGAAGCGACTGCTCTTTTTTTGGATTTACAACTGCTAAAAAACAGTGTGCTGATTAACAATACAATGCAAATTCGGTATAGCATATTATAGGTCTATTTGTGGCAAATTTTTCTTTTTTAAACGTTGATTCATACCGGTAATACCTTGTAAACCTCCTGTATGGATGGCAAAAATACGGCTATTTTCTTTGAAATGCCCACGTTTCAGCAAGTCTACAATGCCAAATAGCATTTTTCCGGTATAGACCGGATCTAATGGGATTCCGGTTTTTTTATAAAACTCATTAATAAAACGCACCAATTGCAAATCTATTTTAGCATACCCTCCAAAACAGTAATCATCTATAATTTCAAAATTGGTTTTTGAAGTATATTTTTGAATTTCTGAAGTTTGAAAGGTTCCTTTCAAGGCCGAAAAACCAAGTGTTTTTTGTTGTGGCTTCGACGCTTCTATCAACCCAGCTACTGTACCACCTGTTCCAACCGGAGCACAGATGTAATCTACATGTTTTTCAACTCCAGAAAGTATTTCTTCACAACCCTTTACTGCCAAAGCATTGGTGCCTCCCTCGGGCAATAAATAGAAATTTCCATAGGTACTTCTAAGTGTTTCTATAAATGATGCTTCATATTTATCCCGGTAGGCTTCCCGGGTTACAAACTGAAATTGCATGCCTTGTTTTTGGGCATAAGAAAGTGTTGCATTATCACTTATTTTACTTGATAGTTCCTCCCCCCGAATCACCCCTATAGTCTGTAAGCCTGCTAGTTTCCCTGCAGATGCAACTGCCGCAATATGGTTTGAATATGCTCCGCCAAAGGTAAGCAACGTTTTATGGTCCTCTTTTACAGCTTGCTGAATATTATATTTCAGTTTTCTGAATTTATTCCCCGAAACAAAAGGATGAATCTGGTCTTCGCGAAGCATATAAAGATTAGAAGAGGTTTCAATAAAAGAAGCTAAAGGCACCTGTTCTATATCGGAATGAAAAGTAGCGTTAAAAAATCTTGTAGTGAAGTTCTTCATATTACTTCTATGTACTTAAAGGTTAAAATTAGGTAAAATATTATTCTTATTGAAAAGGCTTAAACTTTAAGCACTAATAATCAAAAAACAAGAGATTGTCTGTTAAAAATATACTAATTATGTAGGACATTTCTTATATATCTTAAAATTTTACGTGTTTCATCGAATTTTTTTGTGTTTCATCTGAATTCCTTCTTATACTTGTCAACCAAATCAATTAATAACTAACTGCTTATGAAACCAATTTTTACTTTTAAATGTTGTGTTTTATTATCTATACTTTTTATATCTGTTCCTCTTTTTGCTCAGGTAGGTATCAATACAACCACCCCTAATGGTATTTTAGATGTAAATAGCAGCAATACTGGTGTTGTGCTACCTAGAGTAGCATTAACAGCAACAAATGTAATGGCACCAGCGATCAACCCAAAAACTGGAGTTACTAATATTCCTGCAGGCACGGTGGTTTATAATACTAATAATACCACTAATGGGGTGAACGATGTTTATAAAGGAATCTATGTTTGGAATGGTACTCGATGGATAAACCAATTTCCTTTAAAACATTCAGAGATTTTTAAACAAACCGGTCACGAACGCACAAGGTCTAATCAAGGCTATAAAAATATTGATAACCTTGTAAACAAAACTTTTAAAGCAAAATATTCAGGCACATATAAAATTGAATTAAGTGTTAACTATGGTGGTGGTTATGTAGATAGTAATTATGATATTAACGTAGCCACTCAAAAGGGCAACTTCAGGCTAACCTACGAAAGCGAATCGGGCACAAAAAACAAAATAATTCCTGCCAAGGCAATTTCCACTGACGGTAACACCCAGTTTTACCTTATCTGGGAACAACACAAAGTAGTCTATTATGAAACACTACGAGCAGGACAAGAATATGATTTCAGTTTAAAATTCGACCAGTCTGATTCTCCAGAATTTGTAGGAAACGGGAATTCAGGAAGTGGCTTAGGATATATAGGCTATGATATTCCTTGCTCAGTTGAATTTACGTATTTAGGAAGTTAAAAAGAACCCACTATGAAATTAAAAACTACTTTTTATGTATTTCTTTTTGTTTTTAGTGCAAACCTTCTGAACGCACAAGTAGGTATTGGCACCAATGCCCCAAAGGGTATGCTCGATGTTACCAGTAACAACATGGGCATTGTATATCCTGTGGCGGCTTTATCTTCTACAATTGATGAAACTACAATTACCAGTCCATCCAGTGCTACATTAGCTGTTGGTACATTGGTTTATAATACCAATACAACAGACAATGGTAGCAATGACGTGACCCCGGGCATTTATAGCTGGAACGGCAGTAAATGGGTGCCACAATTTAGCAAAAGACAATCACAGCTTTTTCAACAAACTGGGGTTTTAAGAACACTCTCAACTGTTATAACTCCATTAGATGGGTATCAGTTTGTACCAGGCTTTACAAGTGAAACATTTTCAGCCAACTATACAGGGTTATACCGCATTAAAGTTAATGTAAATTATGGAGGTGGTGCTATGGATAGCCCAACCTCAGGAGACATCAATACTGCTTTTCAGGAAGGTGACTTTCGTTTCACATTCAACGGGACAGACTACAATTTTGTTTCTAGGTCAATTTCAACTTATAACGATAATTATAGTAGCGCTATTGAATACACAAACAATTGGGTAGAATCTTACAAGATATTTTATGTTGCTTTGGTAGCAGAGCAAGATTATACTTTTTCTTTAGCTTTTAATCAAACTGAATCGGAAGGCTTTGAAGCCAATGGCGATCAAAATCTTGGATTGGATGGTAGAGGGTATATAGGTGAAGATGTCCCTTGTACGGTAGAGTTTACCTATATAAGTGAATAAAGAATATTAAGCAAAGTATTGATTGTTATTTAATTTGATTATTATGAAAAAAAGTACTCAAAACAATATATTTTTCAGTGTCCTACTTTCGATTTTTTCGATTAGTGTACATGCACAAGTTGGTATTGGCACAACCACTCCTGAAGGGATGCTGGATTTAGAAAGTAGCTCCTCAGGTTTTGTCTTTCCTAATGTAGCCCTTACAGCACGAAACAGAACAAGCCCAGTAAAAAATCCAAATGGAGGGACCGTTGCTGAAGGTACAGCCGTTTATAACACCAGTACCACTCAAACAGGCGCTAACGATGTATACCCTGGTATATATGTTTGGGACGGTAATAAATGGATTGCACAATACATAAAAGAAGACAGCCAAAAATTTGAACAATCCCCATTAGAATATAGGGTGCCTTTAAGTGGAGGACATAGGGCCATACCTGGCTTGGGAAACCAAGATTTTATCCCAAAATATTCAGGTACCTACCGTATTGAAGCTAATTTTAACTTTGGAGCTGGTGAAATTAAAGACCCTACTGGTTCTAACAGTGTTAGAATGGGTACTCAAGAGGGATATATTAAACTAAGATTTGATGGTGTCAATTATAATATTTATACCCACGCCTACTCTATAAAAAACGATTTAATTAACGGAGGCACAGATTATGAAGCTTTTAGACATGACTCTTCACTGATTTTATATGAAGACCTTAAAGCCGGACAGGCATATCCTTTTCTACTAACAGTAGATGTACAAGTAGCTGGAGAGTTTAACACAGATGCCTACGTAGGTATTGACCTCCCATGCACTGTAGAGTTCACTTTCCTTGAAGAATAAAAAATTTAAACTAAAACCAAATAAAAAACAATAATCTAATTATGAAAAAATTATTACTTCTCGCCCTGCTATCCACTACATTGAGTTTTTCCCAAACCCCATGTTCGGGTGGATCTGCAAATGGGTACCCATGTAACGGCATTACCCTTCAAAGCCATATTAGCGCATCAGATCTTGGAGGTGATGAAGGTCAAGACTCTTGGGGGTGGACAGATTCTGCTACCGGCAAAGAATATGCTTTAGTAGCTATGGATAACGGTACCGCTTTTGTCGATATTAGTGACCCCGTAAACCCAGTATTTATTGGAAGATTAGAGTCACATACGGGAAGTAGTCTTTGGAGAGACGTAAAAGTATATAACAACCATGCGTACATTGTTAGCGATAGTAATGGTAACCACGGTGTACAAGTGTTTGATCTTACTCGTTTAAGAGATTCTGAAATACAAAGTGAAACATTACCTATAAATTTTACAAGAGATGGAAGGTATAGTGGTGTAGGCAGCGCCCACAATATTATAATTAATGAAGATACTGGGTATGCCTACGTACTTGGATCCAACAGAAATGGTGGAGGCCCTCGTATTTTAGATCTATCAGACCCTAAAAATCCTACTTTAGCAGGTGACATTGGCACCTACGGTTATTGTCATGATGCACAAGTAGTATTATATGATGGTCCAGATCCAGATTATCAAGGTAAAGAGATATTAATTGGAAGCTTTAGTAGTTCAGATTATGTACAAATTTTAGATGTTACTGACAAAAACAATGTCACTCGTATAAGTAGAGTGGACTATATAAATAAAGAATATACACATCAAGGTTGGTTTACAGAAGATAAACGATTTTTTATAGTTGGAGATGAAGTAGATGAAGAAGAACATGGGTTTAACACTAAAACAATTGTTTTTGACTTGACAGATTTAGATGCCCCAACAGAACATTATGTTCATTATGGAGCTACAGCAGCTATAGACCATAATGGTTATGTTCGTGGAAACCGCTTTTACTTAGCTAATTATTCAGCAGGTATGAGAGTTATGAGAGTAGAAGGCTTATATGAAAGCACCCCAAGCATGACCGAAATAAATTCGTTTGATACATATCCATCAAATAATTCTGCTGGCTTTAACGGAACTTGGAATGTATACCCCTATTTTGAAAGTGGAAACCTTGTGGTGACGGGTTTTGGTAATGCTTTTGTAGACGGTGACGGCGGTCTTTTTATATTAAAAGACCCAAACTACGACAACACTGCACCAACGGTGGTTTGTCAACCTGTAACAGCAACATTAGACCGTACAACAGGTTCCGTAACTATTACTGCAGACGATGTTGATAACGGTTCTACAGATGACTTCGGAATTGTAAAAAAATCAATCGAAGCTTCTCAAACTACTTTTACCTGTGCAGATGTTGGAAGGTCCATCCCTGTTACATTGACTGTTGAAGATGATTATGGAAATAAATCATCTTGCAATACAACCATAACAGTAGAAGCCGAAACAACTAGTTACAACGGTGCTAGCTGGAGTAACGGCGCTCCTTCTGTAGGTTCTAATGCCAAAATAAGTGCAGATTACAACACAGCAACAAATACCAGTTTTCAAGCGTGTTCTTGCGAGGTAGATACTGGTAGAACATTAACCGTAAATACTGGCGACTATGTAGATGTTCAAAAAGACATTACAGTAAACGGAACCTTAATGATTGCGCACGAAGGGAGTGTAGTGCAACGCGACAATGACGCCGTAACTACAAACAACGGTACTATTTCAGTACAAAAGATAACACCTAATCTAGAAGGACGTGATTTTATGATATTAGGTAGTCCCGTTTCTGGAGAAACCCGAAATGGCGTATATGGCACTTCAGTTATGGTACGTAACCATATCACCGAAAACTTTGTACCCAACCCACAAGTGGAAAACGACTTTCCATTAGCCGAAAACTTTGCCGATAATGATGGCGACAATTGGGTTAACTATACTGGAAACATTAATGCTGGTGAAGGATATTTAGTGCGTCCGCAAACCACCCCAACCGGTACAGGCTCCTTTACCTTAGATTATACCCAAGGTACATTAAACAATGGTATTGTTAATTTTAATTTGGTATTTAATACTGAGCAAAATGACAGTCCAAATATGCTAGGTAACCCCTATCCATCGGCTATTGATGCACAAGTATTTTTAGCGGAAAATACAACAATAGATGCACTTTATTTCTGGGAACACTTAACGGCTCCTAACCCATCGTACCCGGGTTACAACCCCAATAATTATAATATGAGCGATATCTCTATGTACAATGCTATGGGGGGCACTGCAGCAGGGAACGATCCTGGAACCTCAACCAGACCTAATGACTATATTGCATCAGGACAAGGGTTTGGCGTAAAAACTACGGCCGCTGGAACAGCTGTTTTTAACAACAGTATGCGGGTTACCGATAATAACGACACCTACCGGGAACCAGCTTTTGATAGCGACCGCATTTGGTTAAATGTTTACAATGAAAAGTGGGAGATGGGAAGCGCAATCCTAATCGGGTTTTCCGATGCTTCCACAAATGGACTAGACACTAAATTCGACACCAAACGCTTGGCTACTCCAGTTTCATTATATTCTACAATGCCTTCAGGAGAGCAACTCGCTATTCAAGGGCTTGCACCGCTTAAAAATGAAACACAAGTTTCCCTTGGGTTTGACACTCAGGTTGATGAAGAAACAGAATACCGTGTTTCTATAAACGACATTCAAGGTGCCACTATTGAAACCGCTGTTGTCTACTTGATAGACAATAAAAACAATACAGTAACCAACTTAAGTGAAAGCGATTATGCGTTTACTGCTGAAAAAGGGCAGTTTACTAACCGTTTTACCCTTCAGTTTAAGAAAGTAGAAATTTTGGGAACGGAAGAAAGCCTTTCTAACATTGCCATTTTCCCGAACCCAGCCAATACGGTATTAAACATCGTTTCACCTAACACCTATTTGAATAACATTTCGGTGTACGATTTATTGGGAAGAAGAATCGATCAAAACGTAGGGCCTAAAACCAACAGCTATCAATTAAACTTGGCTTCACTCCATACAGGCATCTATTTTGTAAAAATCGATACCGAAATGGGAACGATTACCAAAAAATTGATTAAAAAGTAGCCCCCAAAACAAACCTAACAACAAGCCTGGAACTGTAAAAAGTTTCAGGCTTTTTTTATGCCCACCACTTCTAGCTTCTGTATCCTCTACGCACTACTAACCACCGCCTATAAACTAATTTATCTATTTTAACGCTATTAACACCTTATCTACGATCAATAAAGTAGTACAATTCTTTCATTTTAATCATCCACAAATCAACACATATCAATCTAAGTGTCAGTTATATAGGTTTTTTAGTACTTCATCGAAATTTTTAAAAATCAAGCATCAGAATGCTTAAATTTAAAAGTACCCAATATTAATATGAGAGCGATTATGAAGACAACTACTTTAAAAAAACAACTTTTATTTGCTTTTTTAGCATGCTTTGCTTTATCGGTAAGTACGGCACAAGTTGGTATCAATACAACCAACCCAAAATCTACATTAGATGTTAATGGAGCCCTATCCTTAAGAGGAGGTGTCATAACCTTAGTCAATGGAAATAACACGAATATAAATTTAGGAGCAACCGTTTTTTCACATTATAGAGTTGAAGGTCCAACCAATACTTTTAGACTTAGAACAATCAACACCACTCCCGGAGATGGTCAAATAGTAACATTAATCAATACCACCGACCAAGAAATGACCATAGCGCACGATGAAGGACCAGGGGCATTTCCTGAAAGAAAAATTTATTGTCCCGGCGAAACCGACTTTATTATTTCTGGACAAAACGGAACGGTTACCCTACAGTTTAATGCTGGCCTTTCAAGGTGGGTCGTGATCAATTATGTAGAACAAAAGGAAAGCAATAATCAATCTGCGATAGGCGACAATGGAATTGCAAAAGACAATAATACCTGGGAAGACATGGAAGATCTAAGCATTACTTTCACGCCTAAAAACCCAGTGGTATTCGTTAACTTCAGTGCCTCAGGTAGATGGGAAGGTCCTGCTACTAATGGAGGAACAGAAGGTAAAGTAAACTTTAGATTGTTAAATAATAATAATGAAGTGATAAAAACCCAAACATTTGCAGGCAGCCGCGTGTACCTTAATATTTTTGGAGGACCATCAGAAATAGATTTTCCTTTCGGAAGCTGGAACTCTAGCCTTCCTATGGTTCCCGTCACAGTGACCCCCGGGCAATCTACCACCATAAAGGTACAATGGCGCTTAGAAAGTGATGGTATTTTACGTAATTTAGTTACTAGCGCAGCGAATCACCATCATCGATATATTTCGATACTTGATCAATAAAAATATCTTAATTAATGCACTTCGTATAAGAGCAGGTATGTTTATTAAATGAGCGTGGAAAATATTTTCTACTAAAATTAACCACTATCCACTACCAACCATACCCCTAAATGTCAGTCATATAGGTTTTTTAGTCCTTCATCGAAATTCTCATGCCCCAAATAATAGTTTTCTTATCATTACTCTACCAAATAATAATGATATATCGATTATGAAGACAATTACCTTAAGAAACCGTATTTTTTTAACATTTGTATTTATTTTTTCTCTGTCCGTTACCTTCGCACAAGTTGGGATTAATACGACTGATCCTAAGGATGGGTCGCTATTAGATATTGATAGTAATAATAAAGGTGTGTTTATTCCTAGAGTAAACATTGCAAATTTAAATAATATTGCACCAGTAACAGGAATAGCAAATAACGCAACAGCACGTACCGCTGCAGAAGGCCTTTTGGTGTATAACACCAACGGCTCAACCGGCCCCGGGTATTTCTTCTGGAGCGGTTCCGAATGGTTAAGTGTAGGCGATGGCGATGGCGAAGATGACTGGAAACGTATTGGTAATGGTGGGACTGCAGCGGGGACTGACTTTTTAGGAACAACCGACTCACAAGATTTACAGATACGAACCAACAATAATGAGCGCATGCGTTTATTAGCAAATGGACAAGTAGCAGTAAACGGCGCGCCTCTATTTGGTGTTGATCGTTTTACTACAATTGGGTCTAATAATGAATCTGTTTTAAACGGATATGCTTCGGGTGCAAATGGTGTTGGGGTATATGGGGAAAATGCTAGCACCAATGGTATTGGAGTGTTAGGCAATGTAGCAGTTGGTTTTGGTTTGTATGGACTAAGCGCAGGTGGAGGTATAAGTGTTTATGGTGAGAATACAGCTTCTGGTTTAGGTGTTTACGGTTATAGCGAAGGAAATAATGCTACAGGTATCCGAGGTGACAACAACGGTTCAAGTGATGGTGTTTATGGTCAAAACACAGGTATTGGAAATGGAGTTTTTGGTATTTCTAATAACGATAGTGGCTTTGGCATGCGAGCAGTAAATTTAGGAAATGCCGGTACAGGGCTTATAGCAGCTGGAAATAACATTTTACCAACTGTTATAACTTCTGGAACTGGTATTGCAGCAAGTGCTAATAATGGAGCATTTGCTCATGGAAAAACTGGTACAGGTACTGGTTTAATAGGTACTGGAAACAACAGCAATATGATTGTTACAAATTTAAATGGTGGTGGTATAGCAGGAAGTGGCACGAGAAACGGAGTTTTCGGCTACGCAGGTAATGGAAACGATGTTGCTGCTAATGAAGGAAATGCGGCAGGAGTATTTTTACTGGACACAGACAATGATATTACTAATGGTGGCGCTAATAGTATACGGGCCTCAGCTGTATTAGCAGGATATGATAATTTAAACCCTGGAGGCACTACACCTCCTACTGGTAGCGCAGACCATGTTTATTTTGGAGGATATTTTAGCGGTGGAAATGAAGGAATTATTGCTACCCCTACCTATGCTTACGTAGGTCTAAGATACAATCCTAATGGAAACGGGGGGTCAAATGGTGCTACTATAGATTACAAAATTGTAGGAACAGGAAATGTTTCTACTTTAGTGAAAGACGCAAATAATACTCCTCGGGTTTTATTTGCTCCAGAAGCTCCCGAAGTCGTTTTTCAAGATTATGGGGTTGGTCAACTTCAAAATGGTCAAGCTCAGATAAAATTAGACCCAATATTACAAAAAGCAATTTTCGTAGATTCTCAAAACCCCCTCAAAGTATTTGTTACACTGGAAGGCGATTGTAACGGAGTGTATGTTACTAATAAGTCATCAGAAGGGTTTACAGTTAAAGAACTTCAAGGTGGCACCAGCAGTGTTCCATTCTCTTGGCAAATTGTTGCCTCAAGAGCAGACACTAAAGACGCCAATGGCAAGATAGTTTCAAAACACGTTGGTGTGCGGTTCCCAAAAGGACCAAGCCAATTAACTCCAAAGGCAAAACAACACTTAACACAAACCAAAAACGCTACGGATAGTTTAAAAGAAACAGCTAAAAATCTAAATTTCACACAACAAAAGAAACCTGCAATAAGAGAAAACAACAAAAGCAAAAGTGAAATAACGGAAAAAACCGAATAATAGAGTAACTTAATTACTTATAAAAACCTCTGCAACAACATTTGCAGAGGTTTTTTTTATCGGGCCATATAACCTCAAGTTAAAAAGCAACACGGCTACAAAAAACTTAAAAATACCCAAAACGGCCTTTTTTGCAGGTACCCAATGTCTTTTTCCTTTGCATACGCCTCCCGTTCAAAACTAATGTTTCGGTATGCCGTATAGCGGTTTCTGTATTGCAATAAGCGTATTACATATTCAACACCGTACCATAGATAAAAAAACACCACCAAAAGTTCTATCTGTTGCCGCAAGTGAATGCGTTCGTGGTTCATAAAAACAACATCGGTTTTTAAAGCATGATCCTTTAAAATAAGAAAAGGCCACAAGGCAATCCCTACAAACTTCTTTCGTAATAAAAACCGATTTACCAAAATAATCATAATTCCAACGTTCTAGTTGTTGATAGAATGTACAATTATTAAGTAATTCAGGCTAAAGAAACCGTCCAAAATTGTTAAATAATAAAAAACTAGAAACCATATTAGGTTATTTGTCGTAAATATTTTGTCTTTATCGAAAAGTTAAAATGTAAGTTTTTTCCTAAGAAAGAAATAAATATTTTGCTGCCGTTTTAATATAAAAAGCCCCCCCTATGTATAAAAAAATACTTCCGTTTTTCATTTCCTTTTCTTTTTTAACAGCCTCAGCTCAAATAGGCATTAACACTACAAATATTGATAATGGAGTCATGCTCGAGATAGACAGTGACGACAGCGGTATATTAATACCAAGAATAACACTTTCTAGCACAACCGATAACACCACCATTCCTGGCACACTCACCAATGGCACATTAATATACAACACTACTGCTAATGCCACCCTACAAGAGGGGTTCTATTATTGGCAAAACACGGAATGGGTTTTAATAAGTACTGGCTCCAACGATAATGTGTACACTACAAATGGCACGCTAAATACTAACCGGACCATAAATACCGGCACTAATATATTTCAACTATCGGGAGAAGCATTGCGCAATGGGTTCTCTTTAAAGCGAACAAACAACAGTTTAGAGCGCGGCCTCTCGTTTCAAAATTCTGGTAATAATTACGATGCTTCTATCTTTATGGAATCAAATACTGGGTCCGGCTTGGTATTTGCCACAGGAGGTAATGTCTCTGATGCTAGTACACTAGGACGCACGTTGACGCTTCAAGATGACCAAAGCATCACCTTCGACACCTACGGAAGTGGAACATTTACAGGAACTCCTACACAAAATTTAATGGTAGATACAGACGGCAATGTTATTGAAGAAGCTTTAAATTATGGGGTACAATTTTATTCATACAATATAACGCCTGCGGCTTCCCCAGACCTCAATGCATTAGAACGTAACAATACAGTAAGTCGCTCGGGTTTTTATACTGGCAACTTAAATAATGTCAACGCATTAAAACCTTCAAACGACGATGGTTTTGTTATAAAAATTGTAGGGACCTACGAAGTACAAAATACGGGTGTTTTTAACTTTAGCGAAGATAGTGATGATGGTGCTCGTATATATGTTGACGGTTCTTTAGTTCTCAATGGTTGGGCCGATTCAGGATCAGGTCAAGTAAACACTGGAGGTGTAAGACTCGCAAAAGGCAAACATACGTTTGAATTCTGGTATTATGAAAATGCCGGCGGGGAAGCCTTTTCTTTCTCCTGGGGAACCAATGCAGACGGAAACTCTGGTGTTATAAATGCCTCACAGTTTACAGTAGAGTAAAACACCAAACCTTTTAATAAAATAAAGTTACAGTTTAAACTATAAAGTTCAAGAATAGGCTACACCTGTTCTTGAACTTTTTGCTATCCACTACTCCCTACCTTCTCCCAACTAAAATCCTTATTTTTGTAACATGCTATTTCCAAAGAAAAGAATAAAGATTGAAGAAGGCGATTTTTACCTAACGCCCGAAGGCTATAAGTGCTTTACCAAGCAATACCACTTAAAACGTGGCTATTGCTGCGAAAGTGGCTGTAGACACTGTCCGTATGGATTTAACAAAAAAAAGAGCACAAAAAACAAAGAATAATCCCATTCCCATCTCTTAGGTAAGGGGAGGTGTGAGGGCAACACAAAAAAATATGACATTCAAAGAAGCTATACAACAAGGTATTCCAGAGCAACTACCAAAAGCCAAAGCCTACGATACGGAACGCAACCATGCTCCTAAACGTAAGGAAATTCTTTCTCCCGAAGAAAAAAAGCTTGCGTTGCAGAATGCCTTACGATACTTTGATAAAAAACACCATGCTACTCTTCTACCCGAATTTAAAGAAGAGTTAGAAAAATACGGACGAATCTATATGTATCGCTTTCGTCCAGACTACAACATGTACGCTCGGCCTATTGATGAATACCCTGGAAAAAGTCAACAAGCAAAGGCTATTATGTTGATGATACAAAACAATTTAGATTATGCGGTGGCGCAACACCCTCACGAATTGATTACCTATGGCGGGAACGGAGCTGTTTTTCAAAATTGGGCACAGTATCTGCTAACGATGCAATACCTTTCGCAAATGACCGACGAGCAAACCCTTGCTATGTATTCGGGTCATCCTATGGGATTGTTTCCTAGTCATAAAGATGCTCCCCGAGTGGTTGTTACTAACGGAATGATGATTCCTAATTATTCTAAACAAGATGATTGGGAAAAATTCAACGCATTAGGGGTTACTCAGTATGGACAAATGACAGCTGGCAGCTTTATGTATATTGGTCCGCAGGGTATTGTGCATGGTACAACTATAACTGTACTCAATGGTTTTAGAAAAATTAACAAACAACCACAAGGAGGCTTGTTTGTAACTTCAGGTCTTGGAGGTATGAGCGGCGCACAACCCAAAGCCGGTAATATTTCAGGCTGTGTAACAGTTTGTGCCGAAGTAAATAAAAAAGCAACCCAGACCCGCCATGACCAAGGCTGGGTAGATGAAGTGATTTCTGATGTTACTGAACTTGCTAACCGAGTGAAAAAAGCTATTTCAGAAAAAGAAACCATATCTATCGCTTATGATGGAAATGTGGTAGATGTTTGGGAGCATTTTGATGAAGCGAATATTAAAATTGATTTAGGAAGTGACCAAACCTCCTTACATAATCCTTGGGCAGGCGGATATTACCCTGTTGGGATGAGCTATGAAGAATCGAACGAAATGATGGCAAATGACCCTGAAACATTTAAAGACAAGGTACAGGAAAGTTTGCGTCGCCAAGCTGCAGCCATCAATAAACACACAGAAAAAGGGACCTATTTTTTTGATTATGGAAACGCCTTCCTTTTAGAAGCTTCGCGCGCTGGAGCTGATATTCTTTCAGAAGAACCAAATAAGGAATTTAGATATCCTTCGTATGTACAAGACATTATGGGACCTATGTGTTTTGACTATGGCTTTGGTCCTTTTCGTTGGGTATGTGCATCTGGAAAACCAGAAGATCTTCAAAAAACAGACGATATCGCTTCCGAAGTGCTTCAAGAATTAATGAACGATTCGCCTAAAGAAATCCAACAACAAATGCAAGATAACATCAATTGGATTAAAGGAGCGCAAGAAAATAAACTGGTGGTAGGCTCACAAGCCCGTATTTTATATGCTGATGCCAATGGGCGTACTCAAATAGCTACTGCTTTTAACAAAGCTATTGAAGAAGGCAAAATAGGCCCTGTAGTACTAGGTCGAGATCATCATGATGTTTCAGGCACCGATTCACCATACCGTGAAACCTCAAACATCTACGACGGGAGCCGCTTTACAGCTGACATGGCTATACAGAATGTAATTGGCGATAGCTTCCGCGGCGCTACCTGGGTAAGCATACACAATGGTGGTGGTGTTGGTTGGGGCGAAGTGATAAATGGCGGCTTCGGTATGGTTCTTGATGGTACTATAGATGCACAACGACGGTTAGAAAACATGTTATTTTGGGATGTAAATAACGGAATTGCACGCCGCAGTTGGGCACGAAACGACGGAGCTGTCTTTGCCATAAAAAGAGCCATGGAAAATAATCCAAACTTACAGGTAACCCTCCCTAACTTCGTTGATGATAATTTACTTTAAAAACAATAAATTATGAAAGCATTAAAATTTATACCCCTTATACTATTGTTTGCTTTTGTAGCATCTTGCAGTTCTGTAAGAGTTGCAACCGACTACGATAGAAAAGCAGATTTTAACTCCTACAATACTTTCGCGTTTTATAAACCCGGTATTGACAAAGCAGAAATAAACGACTTAGATAAAAAACGTATCCTTCGTGCGATTGATGCTGAATTAGCCGCTAAAGGACTATCCAAAAATAAATCGGCTGATCTTTTGGTGAGTATTTTTACCAAAGAAAATGAACGTGTAGATGTCTATAACAACAACTTTGGTTACGGCTGGGGTTGGAATCCATGGTATTATGGAGGGTATTCCGGAAACACCATTTCCCGTTCTACTGAAGGAAGCCTTTATATAGACCTTATTGATGCCAAAACCAACGAACTAGTGTGGCAAGGTATAGGCAGTGCTCGCCTTGTTACTCATGGAGATATTGAAGACAAAGAAGACCGCATCCGAGAAATTGTAAATGAAATTTTAGCGGAATATCCGCCTGGAGCAATGAAGCAATAACAACTATTAGCCCTCGAAAATCGAGGGCTTTTTTTTGTCTTCTTCCTAAAAACCCCCTCGAATGTTACATCTGTCACATACTTTGTTACATTGTTAATAGTACTACCCTTTTTCTACATATAAATTTGTTTATGGTATTGACCCCTTAAAAAAAGGGTATTGCCCCCAGGTAATTACAAGTCTTTACCTACTGAAAATCAAAACAGTGCGCACTACTTTTGATGACAGTAATTTAATTAACAATTTAAAACTTAGTATTATGAAAGCAATCTTTACAATTTTAAGTATGCTACTGTTTACAGTGGCACTTGCACAAGATAAAGTATTTGTGCACAAAGCAACGACTGGGAATTCTTCTGGGAACGTATCAACTTTAGACCATCCGGATTTGAATGGAAATTCCAGTGCCAATTTTATTGTTACACACAACCTTGACAATGAAGGTGTACAATACAATGACAAAGTAACCGGTACTTGGTATAATGGTAGCTCTTGGACTGTATTTAATGAAGATGCCTCCACTATGGTGGAAGGTTCGTCGTATAACATTTATATACCCGCGGGTGGTAAAATGATCAGTGTGGAGGCAGACGGATCTAGTTTTGATTTAGAATTAAACGATCCAGCAATTAATGGTGACCCCAACGCCGTTATGGTGTATGCTACGTATTGGAACCCAAACGGTGTTTATAACGACAATAATTATGGTTTTTGGTACGATACAATTGCTGAAAGATGGAACATTTATAATGAAGATACAGCTATCAATATTCCGGCCGGAGCAGTATTTACGATATTGATTGATGACAGTACCGGAGGCGCTACAGCGTTTTCGCATACTGCAACAGCCCCTACTAGCAACTATACTGTTATAGACCACCCCAGTTTAAACAACAAACCTAATGCTTATCCCGTGGTTTCACCTAATTGGGGGACTACTGGAGACCCCAGCAATATAAATATTGACAGCACTATAGGGGTTTGGTACAATGGCACCAATTGGACTATTTATACGGAAGATGTCTCGACGATGCCAACAAACGCAAAATTCAATGTATATGTTGCCGATCCAACCTTAGGAGTTGAAGAAAATGAAAGCATAGCCGAAATAAGCTCGTACCCTAACCCAACAAATGGAGACGTTACCTTTACTTCAAAAGAAGCGATTACCGCTATCAGTTTTTATAACATATTGGGGCAAGAGGTGAAGCAAATTTATGGAAACAACAGCAACAACCTAACTATCGACATATCAGGACTTGCAGCAGGAAATTATATAGCTAAAGTCCAAGCAGGAACAGCAGTTGAATCTGTAAAACTAATCAAGTTATAATGTTTATTTTTTTGTTTAATATTCTAAAGAGGGGTGTTTAGGCACTCCTCTTTTTTTAGTGTTAATAACAAAAAGGCTGCCCTACAATAGAACAGCCTTCTGAAAATAAAACTGAGGAGTAGTTTAGTTTTTAATTAACTTGATACTTTTTGAAAGTCCGTTACCGGCATTCAATTTCATAATATAGATACCAGGTGCCCAACCTTGAACATCAATTGTCATTTGAGTGGCTCCGCTATATGTTTTTGTAAAAACTTGTTGACTCAACGTATTGTATATTGCAACTACTTCAATAGCTACGGTACTGTTAAGTGCTATTTCATCTTGCACTGGATTGGTATAGGAAAGTGACGCGTTCGAAAATTCTTCTGTTCCCAACTCTTCATCTACAACATTTTGTGCATACATTTTAGGTCCGTCTCCTTTGTCTTCAACAAACACAGCTACGCTTTGGTTATTTACCGGCACGGAATATTGAACACGACCTTTTGAAGCTGCAAAGGTAGCTACAGGCTTGGTTTCTTCCGCCCACGCAAAATTTCCGTTTTCGTCAAGGTATACTGCATTTAAAGTTGTTGGTGTTGCACCATTATCCTCTCCTTCCTTGTTAAGGAAAAGTGGACTATCATTTTTTAGCTGAAGACTTCCAGCGTGAACTTTTTCAGATCCGATAGGAAAAACAACTTTTGCATTATCGGTAAGTTCTCTTGCCCCTGTATTTTTATCAAATTTCTGAACATATTCTCCATGTTGCCCTTGGTTGCTATCTGTGTAAGTACAAACTGACCATACAACGTCTGAGCCTTGTGAAAAAGCTATTTCGGTATTCGTTTCAAAGTCTGTTTGATTAACATCAAAGTCAACTCCATTAATGCCCCACGGAAGTGTACCGTCAGAGTTAATTCGTTGTAAAAACGAATCAAAACGATTGTTAGCGGCAGAAAAATAGCCCATATAGACCACATCGTCATCTTGTGTTCCTGTGTAATTTCGGTTAAAAGCAGTTAAGCCTTCTGAAATTTGTGTAGCCTCTGTCCACACCGGGTTGCCATCGTCGTCATAACGTTGTGCATATAAATTTGAATTTATTCCGCTCAATAACGAATGAAAAACAGCAATATAATCACCTCCTGATAGTTCAAAGAAATTTCCTGGAGCCGTAAACCCTGAGCTTAACTCTATAGGCTGCGTTGATGGCCAAACTGGAGAACCGCTACCATCATATTTTTGCATCACTGCCCCATTTGAAGCCAACCAACTAACAATAGCACCTCCTTCTGTAAGAGGAAGGATAGTAACCTTATTACCACTCCCTACATTAACACCGCTTGCATCCCATAAATGATTGCCATCACTGTCTAATTTAAAAACATAAGCAGGGTCACCACCGCCAGTTCCAGTTACTCCTATATAAAGATGGTCATCGGCATCAACAACTATATTCCAGAGTACCGTAAAAGTACTCATAGGTATTTGGTCACTTATCAACATACCATCGGCACCTAGCGTTTGGTTTCCGTCTGCATCCAATATTTGTAAGCGTAATTCTATATTGACGGGAGCCCCAACGTTTTTCCAAAATACAATATAAGTCATTCCATCGGAAGTACCTTTAGCCTGCATATCGAGGGCTTCAGAATCTGCCACCAAGGTGTTCACATCGGTATCGTTTGTCCATTGCGCCTGGGCAATAAATACTGTCAAAAAGCTAATAAGTGTAATAATTGTTTTCATATTTTTCATTTTAATTAGATTTTGGTTTATGGTTATCGTTTTTATTCAATTCATTAATCAACTTTTTTAATGCGTTTTTTTTGTCTTTGCTCTTTTTTAAAAGCGCGTCCAAATTATCTTCTTGCTTTTTCTTTTTCATCTCAAATCGTTTTGGGTTTCAAAACTTTTTCAAATGTAGATCACGATTAAAGCCTTTCATAATTTTTAGCCCTACCAAAATCACTCATGGTTAAAAAACAACCATAGTTTTAGCACTCAAATAACTATAACTATTTGATTTTTAGATATCTATTTTTTGATTGAAATTTACCCTTTTTGCCCGAAGCTGGACAAATAAGCAGATAATTCAACATCAGAATGGGTGATTTCTAGTTTTTTCCGAAGTCGGGTACGGGCATTTTCAACCGATTTTGAAGACTGTCCCGTAATTTGTGCAATCTCTTTTGAAGTAAGATTCAACTTTAATAACGCACACAACCGTTTGTCGCGAGACGTTAAATCGGGATGCTTGTCTGAAAGATTTTTATAGAAGGATTCGTGTACTTGCTCAAAGCGCATTTCAAATTCTTCCCAAATATTACTTGAAGTATCCCGCTTAAGTCTTTTGGCAATATAATCGATTGCTCTTTGAGTTTCTTTTTTTGCTGCTTTACGTTTAACCTCTTTTAAATCTTGCAAAATTTCTTCAATAATTTCGGTACGGTGTATCTCTACCATCGCTTTACCAATAAGTTCTTTATTTTTCAACTGAAGATTAGTGTCGAGTTCTTTCTGTTTGGCAACTGCTAATTGTTTTTCTAGTTTGGTGTTTTTAAGTTTATTTCGAAATCTATATAACAACATTCCTAGCAGTAACAATACAGAAACCAAACTCAAGAAAAGAACATAATTTCTAAACCGCCTTTTGCTATCCTGAAGTTCCCGTATTTGTTCTTTGTTTTTATATTCCTGCTCCACCTTTATTTTTTCAACGTTAGCAGATTTTTCTTCTAAATTTAAACTGTCTCTTACGGCATCATATTTCTGAAAATATTCTGCAGCATTTTTATAGTCCTTCTTTTTCAGATAATTTTTATAAAGGGTTTGTAGGGCTGCTTGGTTTTCGAAACTAAACTTACTTTCGGATAGCGCCTCATTCGCCTTTGTAGCATACACGATAGCAGAGTCTAATTGGTTTATCTTCTCATAATACGTTGAAACCGTATTGTAAATCCATCCTTTTGATTGCGATCTTGAGGTAGGGTCTTTTTCAATATAATTTGCTGCTAAAGCAAAATATTTCTGTGCTTTTTCTATACTATCTTTTAAAAAATAAGTTCTGCCTAAATTGCCATTGAGATAGGCTTTAAGCTGCATTTCATTGGGAATAGTTTTTAATAAGTTCTCAGAACGTTCATAGTAATATTTGGCAGAATCTACTTGAGAGTTTAAATAACTAGTGCCAATATTATTCAATATTTTAGCCAGCAAAACGATATCGTTTTCTTTTTCTGCATAACCATGTAGTTTTCTGAAAAAGGTACGTGCTTTTTTAGGCTCTTTAATTCGGCCGTACACCACTGCTAGATTTTGTTCTAGAGTGATTGATTTATCGCTAGAAGGTTGGTTTATGTAATAATCGTATGCTTTTAAGTAATATTTTAAAGCAATATCAAGCGCATCTTTACTAAAAAAAATGTCTCCTGCTCCATTGTAATAATTAGCAATTGTCTTTTCAGATTCAGAATCGACAGCATTTTTTTTGGCAATCTCTAAATAATACAACGCACGATCCCAATCATCATTTTTTAATTGAGATGCAATAGATAGACTAATTCTAGATTTTTCACTTTCGGAAGAAATATTGGCCAAACTATCTACCAACACAGAAACTTCCTCTTGAGCGACTGCCGAAAAAGTGACTATAAAAAAGAAAAATACTCGAAGTAACATAGGTGCTAATTACCTCGAAAGATACAGAAATTTAATAATTCAGTAACGCTTCAATTTTAGTCTTCACCTTTTCAGTAGAAGGAATCATGGTTTCTTCTAATGTTGAATTTAAAGGTATTGCGGGCATATTTTCACTACCAATTATCATAACGGGTGCATCTAATTGCTGGAAACATTCTTCCTGAATTCTACCTTGTAACGCTCTACTGAAACTATTATCTGAAGGTTCTTCGGTCACAACCAAACATTTTCCACATTTCTTGACGGATTTAAACACCGTTTCATAATCCAAAGGATGTAACGTCCTAAGATCAACAATCTCAATGCGGTCTTCCATTCCTAATTCAGCGGAAGCGTTAACAGCCCAATGTACACCCATTCCGTAGGTAATGATAGAAAGCGTTTCTTCATCTTCCTGTTTCCAGATTTCTTGAAGCAACCATGCTTTCCCAAAAGGCAATACATAGTCTTCTGCAGGTTCTAAAGAAGTAGCGCCTTTTGTTCCTTTTACTTTGCTCCAGTATAAGCCTTTATGCTCAAAAATAACCACTGGATTAGGATCGTAATAAGCTGCTTTCATCAAACCTTTCAGGTCCGCGCCATTACTTGGGTACGCAATTTTCAGTCCGCGAATGTTCGTCACCACACTTTCTACCGAAGAAGAGTGATATGGACCACCACTACCATACGCACCAATTGGCACACGAAGAATCATCGATACCGGCCATTTTCCGTTAGAAAGATAATTGCTTCGGCTGACTTCGGTAAATAATTGATTCAGTCCTGGCCAAATATAATCGGCAAATTGTACCTCAACAATGGGTTTTAAACCAACAGCACTCATCCCAACAGTTGATCCTACAATAAATGCTTCTTGAATTGGTGTATTAAACACACGGTTGTCACCAAATTTCTGCGCCAAGGTCGCTGCTTCTCTAAACACGCCGCCTAAACGTCCTCCTACATCTTGTCCATACAGCAAACATTCTTTGTGTTTACCCATTAACTCCTCAATAGCAAAGAGCGCACAATCTACCATCACTACTTTTTCGCCACCTTCAGGGGATCGTTCTCCTTTTTCTTCAGTAATTTCGGTAGGGGCAAAATCATGTGTAAATAAATCTTCAGGCTTAGGATCTTCGGCCTTTAAAGCTTTTTCATAATCTTTTTGAACCGATTTTAGAATGTCAGCTTCCAATTCTGAAAGCTCTTTTTCAGAAAAGCCATTGTCTACTAATAATTTTTTAAGCTTCGGATACGGATCACGAGATCTTGCTTCATCTAAATCATCTCTATAAAACTCCATTCTCACCCCAGAAGTATGGTGATTCAATAATGGAACTTTGGCGTGAACCAAAAACGGACGCCGTTCGGTTCTAATTGTTGAAATCACATCTTGAAGGGTGTTATAACTCTCTTCAAAATCGGTCCCGTCTATTGAAACAGCTTCTAAACCGTTGAATCCTCGTGCATATTCATAGGCATTTTGTGCACGGGTTTCGGCCTCATTTGCTGAAATATCCCAACCATTATCTTGTACTAAATACAAAATTGGCAGTTGCTTTAAAGCCGCCATTTGAAAAGCTTCGGCAATTTCACCTTCGGTTACGGAAGCATCTCCCAAGGAACAAACTACAAAAGGTTGCTCCTCATATTTATCGTGTAAATTCTCAGTCTCTTTGTACCACATTCCCATTGCCACACCCGTTGCTGGGATGGCCTGCATTCCTGTCGCACTACTTTGATGCGGAATCTTTGGTTTATCATCATCGCGCAAACTTGGGTGCGAATAATAGGTTCGTCCAGCGGAAAAAGGATCGTCTTTTTTAGCTAACACTTGCAACATTAAATCGTACGGCTTCATCCCTATTGATAATAAAATAGAATCATCACGATAATAAGGAAAAGCATAATCTTGTGGCGTTAACTGCATCCCGATAGCAGTTTGAATCACTTCATGTCCTCGCGAAGTTGCGTGAACATATTTTGAAACTGTTTTAAAATTTTCCTCATATAACTCAGTCAAGGACTTAGCGGTCACCAAGTTTTTATAAGCTTTTTTTAATATATCTTTTGAAATCTTCTTCATCTTAAAATTTTCTTTTTGTATCAAATTGCTCCATATTATCAGCCACCCTTCTTAAAAAAGAGCCCGCTAAATATCCATCTACAATACGGTGATCAAAAGATAATGACAAATACATCATATGTCGAACCTCAATACTATCACCATCTTCACGCTCCATTACCTCAGCTCGTTTTTTTATAATTCCAGTAGCTAAAATGGCAGCTTCGGGCTGATTGATAATTGGGGTTCCCATCAAACTTCCGAAGGTTCCTACATTACTAATTGTAAACGTACTGCCTTTGGTATCATCACCCTTCAACTTATTATCTCTAGCTTTTCCAACTAATTCATTAGTGTTTTCAGCAAGAGCTTTTAAATCTTTTTGGTCAGCTTCTTTTACAACTGGAACAATCAGGTTTCCAGAAGGTAAAGCAGTTGCCATCCCTATATTAATTTCTTCTTTTACAATGATATTTTTTCCATCAAGACTCGAATTAATCATCGGAAAATCTTGAATGGCTTTCGCCACGGCTTCAATAAAAAGCGGTGTAAACGTTAATTTTTCTTTGAATTTTTCTTTAAAAGCAACCTTATTGGCGTTTCGCCATTGTACCATTTCGGTAAGGTCCGCTTCAACATAAGCGGTAACGTGTGGCGCAGTGGTCGCACTAAAAACCATATGATCTGAAATCATCTGGCGCATGCGATCCATTTCAACAATTTTTCCAGTTCCTTTATCAAATTTTAAATCGGGAACTTGAAAGCCTGAAACTTCAGGTACGGGTTGCGCAAACTTATACGGGCGCCCTTCTTCGATGTAGGTGAACAAATCACTTTTACGAAGACGACCTTCCTTTCCGGTTCCTGGAATTCTGGCTAATTCTTCGTAACTAATGTGATTATTTCTAGCTATACTTTCTACTAAAGGACTTACAAATACATTTTTATTAACTGTAAATGCTGAAGAGGGTTTTGCTTTTTTGTTTTTTGTTTCTCTTGAAACGGAAGGCTGAACTTTTTTCTTTGTTTCTTTGGTTGAAGGTTTAGCTTTCTTGGTTGTCTTTGACTTTTTAGAAGATCCCTTTTCTTTAGAAATATTTAAAATAGCAATCACATCGCCTACCGGAACTACTTCTTGTGCAGCTTTTACTTGCTCAACCATCGTACCGGAAGTAGGTGCTGGAACTTCATTATCTACTTTATCAGTTGCTACTTCACAAAGAATATCACCTTCTTCAAACGAATCACCTTCGTTTACCAACCAATTGATAATGGTTCCTTCAGTAATACTCTCACCCATTTTGGGCATTTTAAATTCAGTTTCCTTCATTTTATTTGTTTCTCTTAATCTCTTGAAGTGTTTTATAAAAATCTTCTTGCTTTGGTCTATTCTTCGGAATTTCCCGTAAGGGTGCTACTTCCTTTAAACTCTCGTGACAGTCGGAAGGTAATTGTTGGTATAAACGGGTACCAGCTGTTTTCCAGGCTATCATTTCATCTGAAATATCCTTAATAGCTTTTGCAGGATTACCAACTATCAATTTTCGTTTTGGAAATACCGTTTCTGCTTTTACGAATGCCATAGCTCCTACAATACACTCATCTCCTATTTCAGCATCATCCATAATCACACTGTTCATTCCTATTAAACAATTACGCCCTAAATTAGCCCCATGAATAATAGCACCGTGGCCTACATGTGCACTTTCTTTAAGCACAATACTTTTCCCAGGAAACATATGTACCGTACAGTTTTCCTGAACGTTTACACCATCTTCCAGGATAATCTCGCCCCAATCACCTCGAATAGCCGCTCCAGGCCCTATATAACAGTTTTTACCAATAATTACATTGCCAGTGACTGCTGCCAACGGGTGGACGAAACTGCTTTCGTGAACTACAGGTATATGGCCTTTAAAGCTGTAAATCATTTTAGTCTACTTAAACCGTTTCAACTTCTCTTTTGTAAAGGAAGAAAGCACCAAACGCCCACTTATTTTAGCGCGTTCTTTTAAAAGTTCGTCCCAATCTTCAGTTCCTCGCCAGAACATTTGTTTCATTTCTTTTACGGCTTCAGGATTATACCCACAAAGTTGTTCTGCTAAGGCCTGCACTGCTTCGTCTAATGCTTCGGTCGTTTCAAAAACTTTTGTATAAAGCCCTTTATCTCTCGCCCATTCTGGTGAATAAAATGAATTGGCATCGATTGCTATTTGCGACATGCCGCTGGCTCCAATTTTTCGTTGCACTGCCGGACCTACTACAAAAGGACCAATACCAAGGTTCAACTCACTCAATTTTATAGCTGAAAACTTAGTTGCCATCGTATAATCCATCGCTGCTGCTAGGCCAACACCGCCTCCTACAGTTTTTCCTTGCACACGACCTATAATAAATTTAGGACATTTACGCATGGCGTTGATTACATTGGCAAAACCGCTAAAAAATTTCTCTCCTTCTTGCTCATTTTCAATAGAAATTAATTCTTTAAAACTAGCTCCAGCACAGAAAGTTCTATCACCTCCACTTTTTACAACAAGCACCAAAACCTCATCATCTTGACCGATTTCAGTGATGGTGTTTGCGAGTTTTGCTAGAATATCACCTGGCAAACTATTATGCGCCGGATGAAAAAATTCTATGGTTGCTATTCCTTTTTCTATTGTATGTTTTACGTATGGTTGTGTCATGTTTAAATAATAAATTTTAAATGAAAAATATAAAGGTCTAAAGTTCTGAGTATTTTATAATTTTAAATTTTTCGGTTTTACATTTCAAATTATAAAAGTCCAAACTGTTCAAAGTGATGATTCAAGTGCTTTCGTTCCAGTAAATACCACTCAAATTTATTCATATCTCCAAATACCATGTTTTTCAATGTTGCATTTGGGTTTTCTTTAAAATACTGAACATATTCTTCCCTAGCTTCTAAAAATTGCTTTTTCGCCGTTTCTAGATTTTCATGTTTCAAATCTGGCATGGCACCGTCCTTATACATTGGAAAGTTATGCTCTCTTGGCATTTTCTTATAGCTATAAAGCGAATTATGTGTCTTCTCTAAATATTTTTCAGGCGTAGCAACTTCAAAATCTTGAATTTTACCCGAAGCGATTTTATAGGTATACTCTAAATGCTCCAACATCTGTTGCGGCGACATAGTGCCCCATTTCGGTTTTGTATCTTCTGTAAGTTTTGCTACACTTTCTTCAATTTTTTCTGAAGTCATTTCAACAAAAACCTCTTGCTTTTTCTGAACCATGGTTAAAATAGTCGCTATAGCCACTAACGGTTCTTGGTCCTCATCCGGTTCTGCATCAAACACCTCAACGTACCATTTTACAATTCCTGAAGGCAATTCAGTTCCTTTTTGTTCGCGATCTACTTTCTGCTTACAAGTTAAACGAACATATACCGTATCGTTGTGATACAACGGACGCAAAAAACGAATATCTTCTAGTCCGTAATTGGCTGCTACTGGACCTTTGTTTGGATATACAAACAATCCTGCTGCTGCAGAAATGATAAAATATCCGTGTGCCGTTCGTTTTTCAAAAATGCTTCCTTCAAGGGATGTGATATCGGTATGCGCATAAAAATGATCCCAAGTCAAGTTTCCGAAGTTAATGATATCAGTATCGGTTAAAGTTCGTTTATGGGTTTCTAAAGACATACCAGGTTTTATATCTTCCCAGTGATATGCAAAAGGGTGTCTTTCAGATTCTTTGTAAGCGGATTTTGGTTGATAAATACCGGTAACTTCAGTAAGCGAAGTTGGCGAACCTTGAATGGCACAGCGTTGTAAATAGTGCTTGATACCACGAACACCACCCATTTCTTCACCGCCACCGGCACGACCCGGACCACCGTGAATTAAATTAGGCAATGGCGAACCGTGACCCGTACTTTGCTTCGCACTTTCACGATTTAATATTAAAATTCGACCGTGATGCGTAGCTGCAGAAACCGTATATTCTCTAGCAATTTTATCATCATTAGTAACAATAGAACTTACCAAAGAACCTTTCCCCATTTTCGATAGTTTAATGGCATCGTCCAAATTTTTATAAGGCATAATGGTACTTACTGGACCAAAGGCTTCGGTAATATGCGCTGCTTCGTTTTCAAAAGGGTTGTCTTCCCGAAGCAACATTGGTTTTACGAATGAGCCTTTTTTTGCATCGGCTCCAACCGTTTTGGCTTCATCAAAATCACCATACACAATCTGCGCAGTTTTAGTGATTTTTTCAATTTGTTCTTTTACTGAAGTCCGTTGAGCATCATTTACCAAAGCGCCCATTCTAACTTCTTTTAAGCGAGGGTCGCCAATGGTAACTTTATCCAATTGTTTTGCAAGTGCTATTTGAACATCTTCAACTAGGTTCTCCGGAACAATAACACGTCTAATCGCCGTACATTTTTGACCACATTTAACGGTCATTTCATTTCGTACTTCTTTAATGAAGAGATCAAATTCTGGTGTTCCGGGAACAGCATCTTCACCTAAAATAGCAGCGTTTAGTGAATCTGCTTCCATAGTAAATGGAACGGATTCTTCAATTAATCGTGGGTGTTTTTTGAGTATTTTTCCGGTAGTTGCCGAACCTGTAAATGACACGACGTCCTGAGACTCCACCGTATCTAAAATGTTCTTAGCGGTTCCGCTAATTAACTGTAATGATCCTTCCGGAAGTATTCCTGAAGCGATAATTTCTTTCACCACGGCTTCAGTTAAATAGGCAGTTTGCGGTGCTGGCAAAACCACTGCAGGCATTCCTGCCATCCAGTTTACGGCACATTTTTCCAGCATTCCCCATACTGGGAAGTTAAAGGCGTTAATGTGAACAGCAACACCTTCGCGAGGCACCATAATGTGATGCGCCATAAAACGACCACCACGCGATAAATCGACTGGATCACCTTCTACATGAAACGGCTGATTTGGAAATAATTTCCGAAGCGAAGCATTGGCAAATAAATTTCCAAAGCCTCCTTCAATATCAATCCAGCTGTCTACTTTTGTTGCACCGGTACGATAACTTACTTCGTAAAATTGTCTTTTTTTCTTCTGAAGATAGAACGCTAATTTTTTCAGCATTAATCCCCGTTCTTGAAACGTCATTTTGCGAAGGGTATCACCTTTGGTTCTTCCATATTGAAGAATTTCAGGAATATCTAATCCTTCAGTAGTGACACTTGTAAAATGCTCACCCGTAACAGAATCAAGAATTGGCGAGCCTTCACCTTTTCCGTCTGTCCATTGGCCTTGTATGTAATGCTGTGTTTTCATCTTATAAATTTTAAATGCAAAACTGAAAAAGTTAAAATGTAAAAGGTTTCATTGTTTTACTTTAGCCTTTATCATTTTACATTTTTCGGTTTTTACGCTCTAATTCTAATTATTTCACCGTTAATTTTCCCTTTTACACTTTTAAAATAGCCGTCGGTTATTTTACGCATCGGGACTGGTGTATTTCCAGGGAAATAATCTTTGTACTTTTCATATGCATCTTCAACCATATCGGCAGAAACTACATTTATTCGCAATCCGTTGGTTAATTCTAAAGCTGCTGCTTTTGTAAAACTCTCTACGGCACCGTTAACCATTGCAGCACTTGTTGTTTTATCAACCGGTTCATCAGCTAAAATACCTGTGGTTAATGTGATGCTCCCGTTTTCATTTAAATGTTTTCTTCCTAATCGAACAAGGTTAACTTGCCCCATCATTTTACTTTTAATGCCGATGTAAAAATCTTCTTCAGAAAGGTTATCAAACGAATCCCATTTCGCATCACCGGCTATGTTTACAATAGCATCTACGTTTCCCGTTTTCTGAAAAATTTTTTCAATAGAATCTGGATTTGCAATATCTACCGTAACATCTCCTGAAGATCTTCCAGCAATTATAACCTCATCATGTTCTTCTGAAAAACGTTTCGTTACCGTTTTTCCTATCGTTCCGTTTCCTCCTATTATTAATATTTTCATACTTGAATTTTAAATGTAAAACTGCAAAACCGTAAAATGTGAAAGTGAAAACTTCATTAAAAACCTTCTCACTTTATAATTTTACATTTTGACTTTAGTATTTTTAATTTTCTGTTCGTTCGATCACCGCTGCATATCCTTGTCCAACGCCGACACACATCGTTACTAAAGCATATTTCTTCCCAGTTTCCTGAAGCTCTAATGCTGCTGAATACGTTAAACGGGCGCCGGTTACGCCTAACGGGTGACCAATTGCAATGGAACCTCCATTCGGGTTAATACGTGGGTCATCGTCTTTTAATCCCCATTCGCGAATACACGCCAATGCTTGCGATGCAAAAGCTTCATTAAGCTCTATAACATCCATATCTTCCATCGTCAAGCCTGCTTTTTTCAATGCTTTGTTTGAAGCTTCTACTGGGCCAATTCCCATAATACGAGGCTCTACTCCAACCACTGCAGAACTTAGGATCTTTGCAATAGGTTTTAAGTTATATTTCTTTACAGCATCTTCTGAAGCAATAATTGTAGCTGCAGCCCCATCGTTTAATCCTGAACTGTTTCCGGCTGTAACACTTCCTCCTTCTTTTTTGAAAGCCGGACGTAGCTTCGCCAAAATCTCTTTCGTTGTTCCCGGTTTAATGAATTCATCATCTTTAAAAATAATCGGGTCTTTTTTTCGCTGTGGAATTTCCACTGGTACAATTTCTTTAGCGAAACGACCTTTTTCTTGTGCTTTGGAAGCTTTCATCTGACTATTATACGCAAAAGTATCTTGGTCCTCTCTTGTGATTTTATGTTTCTCAACTAAATTCTCAGCCGTATTTCCCATTCCGTCAGTGCCATACATGTCGTGCATTTTCTTGTTGACGAATCGCCATCCAAAACTACTGTCGTACATTTTAGCATCGGTTCCAAACGCGCTGGAAGGTTTTGCAATTACGTAAGGACCTCTCGTCATATTCTCCACACCGCCTGAAATAAATAAATCACCATCGCCAGCTTTAATCGCTCGATTTGCGTGAATTATGGCAGATAACCCACTACTACATAATCTGTTTACGGTTTCTCCCGGCACTGTAAAAGGTAACCCTGCTAACAAAAGAGCCATTCTTGCCACATTTCGGTTGTCTTCCCCAGCTTGGTTGGCACAACCCATAATCACATCGTCAAATGCTTCTTTAGGGATATCTGGGTTTCTTTTTAGTACTTCAGCAATCACTAAAGCAGCCAAATCGTCCGTGCGGATCGTACTTAATGTTCCTTTATAATTTCCTATTGGCGTTCTAATGCCGTCTATTATATATGCTTCTTTCATTATTCCCAATTTTTTGAGGTTCTGTAGACTACTCCTTTAAACAATGCCACCAATTCGTCGCCTCGTTTGACTTCTACAACATTGAACCCTAGTTTATTATTTACTTTCTCAATTACCGATTCTGCGGTAAGGTAATCACCTTCATTCAAGGCTTCTATGTGGTTTATCGATGTTTCAATAGAAACTGCGTATTTTCCATGCGTGTTAGAAGCAAAACCAAAAGCAGTATCGGCTAAGCTATAGCTAATTCCGCCGTGCGCTTTTCCCATACTATTGAGCATTTCCTTTCTAACGGTCATACCTACTTTACAGCGGCCAAGCTCTACTTCTATTATTTCGATACCGAGCCAAGAGCTAAAAGCATCCTGACTGAGCATTTTAGTTGGAATATTTATTGCTTCCATCATTTAAAAGAACGTTTTATTTTCTTTATTCATTCTTCTCAACAACGGTGAACAGCGGTAGCGTTCTTCGTGATATTCGTCATACATCGCATCTAGTTTTTCAACACACCAATCGATTCCTTTTTCGTCTGCCCAAGCCAGTAATCCTTTTGGATAATTAACGCCTTTTGTCATGGCATTGTCGATATCTTCTGCTGAAGCGATGTTCCAAAATAATGCATCGGCAGCTTCGTTAATCAACATCACTAAAACACGATCGAAAATCTTTTGCGCTAAAGCCACATCTTGATTAGGCTCTGGCTTCGTTGCTTTCTCAGAATAATCGTAGTATCCTTTTCCTGATTTTCTTCCGAGGTAACCGGCTTCAGAAAAACGTTTTTGTGTGAAGGATGGTTTGTAACGTGGATCGTAATAAAAGGCTTTAAAAACGGTTTCGGTTACGGTGTAGTTTACATCGTTTCCTATAAAATCCATCAATTCAAAAGGACCCATTCTAAATCCGCCTATTGATTTTAACGACCAATCGATGGTTGCAAAGTCGGCAATGCCTTCTTCGTAAATTCGTAATGATTCGCCATAAAATGGACGTGCTACTCTATTTACAATAAAACCAGGTGTGTCTTTTGCTACAGCAACTGTTTTGCCCCAGTTTTGAATATTCATTGTGGTTTTCCGAAGTACTTTATCTGATGTTTGTATCGCAGGAATCACCTCAACCAACTTCATCAACGGTGCGGGGTTAAAAAAGTGAATCCCAATACAACGCTTCGGTTTTTTTAATGCTGAAGCAATAGAAGCAATCGATAAAGAAGAAGTGTTTGAAGCGATAATCGTCTTTTTAGAAACGTAGCTTTCCAGTTCTTGAAAAACCTTCTTTTTAACATCCAGATTTTCAACAATGGCTTCAATGGTTAATTCTGAATCGCTCAAATCTTTTAAAGAATCTACATACGTAATGTTATCTTGAATACGCGTTTTTTCAGTTTCATCGATTCTTCCTTTTTCAACCAAGCGAGCCATTATTTTTTCTAAAGCTGCTTTCGATTTATCTAATGCTTCGGTATTTGTATCGTAAAGTTTCACCAGACAACCGACTGTTGCAGCTACTTGTGCAATGCCGCTTCCCATGGTTCCACTTCCTATTATTCCAACGTGTTTAATCATATATTTTAACTATAAAATTTAAAAAGATTCAAGTTCTATTCACTTTTACATTTTAAATTTTTCGGTTTATTATTTTGTATTTTTTTACTTTCCTTTAAAATTTGGTTTCCGCTTGTTTACAAATGCATCAACCCCTTCAGCATAATCTTCACTTTGTGCCGATTCAATTTGTAGTTTAGATTCCAACTCTAGCTGACTTTCTAAATCGTTAGACATGGATTCATTCAACAAGCGCTTAGTGAGCCCTATTGCTTTTGTGGGCATATTCGCCAAGTTATTTGCAATGTTGTTTACTTCTTCCATAAATGTTTCCGAAGAAACTACTTTGTACACCATCCCTAATTTCTCAGCATCGGTTGCTGAAACTTTATCGCCCAACATCATTAATGCGGAAGCTTTCTGAAAACCGATTAATCGTGGTAAAAAGAACGTTCCGGCACTATCAGGAATCAAACCGATTTTACTGAATGCTTGAATAAAACTCGCCGCTTCTGAAGCTACCACGATATCACAAGCCAGAGCAATATTTGCTCCCGCTCCCGCAGCAACGCCATTTACGGCAGCTATAATAGGCTTTTCAATGCTTCGGATTCTCTTAATTATTGGATTGTAATGCTCTTCTAATATTTTTTTGAAACCAGGATTCAGTTCTGGCGAAGTGACTTCTTTTAAATCTTGTCCGGCACAGAATGCTTTCCCGTTTCCGACTAAAATAATAGCTCGAACGTCTGTATTCTTTTCGCAAGCATCTAATTCGTCTTGTAATAAAAAAGCCATCTCACGATTAAAGCTATTGAACTTTTCGGGACGGTTTAGGGTAATGGTTGCTACTTTATTTTCTATGTTGGTGGTTATGCTGCTCATTATTTTTAATTTAAAATGTAAAGCCGTAAAAGTTCAAATGAAAAAGTGATTGCTTTACTTTAAACTTTATTGTTTTACATTTTTCGATTTTTCAGTTTTTTTTATTTTAAACACTTGAAATAATCAAATGGCTCTTGGCAATCATCACATTTAAATAATGCTTTGCAAGCCGTAGAACCAAACTGACTGACCAAATGAGTGTTTGTGCTACCGCAATTGGTGCATTTTACTAACTTTTTTTCACCTAACAACACATCCTTATCTGCAGATTCGGACATGGGCCGAGCGATACCGTATTCTTCCATTTTTTTCAGCCCTTCTTCGGAAATCCAATCGGTAGTCCACGCTGGGGAAAGGATTAATTCTATTTTGGCTTCTTTTCCTATTTCTGAAAAAGCAGCTTTGAGGTCATCGCCAATCACATCCATGGCGGGACATCCAGAATAAGTTGGTGTTAGTTTAATGGTTATTACACCATCTTGTTCGGTAGCTTCACGAATAACACCTAAATCTAAGACCGTAAGCACAGGAATTTCAGGGTCTGAAACAGTTTTCAGAACCGGAATTAAATGTGTGTCGATATTTGCTTCAAGTGTTTCGGTCATATTACCAAGTCATATTTGGATAGGTTCGTTGCATATATTGCAAATCGGCTAATAAATACCCCATATGTTCTGTGTGAACGCCTCTTTTCCCTCCTCGAGTGAAATACTTCCGTTCCGGAACTTCAAGGGTTGCTTCTTCTAAAAGTTCTGAAACCTTTTCATAATACGTTTCTTTCATTTCTGAAACATCTACTGCGATTCCTTCTTCTATCATCACTTTGTCAGCTTCCATTACATCAAACAATTCATCTGTAAAACGCCACATCGCATTGATTGCTTCTTGCACCTTTTCTTTACTTTCCTCGGTACCATCGCCTAAACGCTTTACCCAGTCTGAAGAAAAGCGTTTATGGTAACTCACTTCTTTAATTCCTTTTTTTGCAATAGCTACCAAGGTTTCATCTTTGCTGTTTTGAAGTTGCTCCATTAACATTAAATGATACACATCGAATAAAAATTGACGTGCCATTACGTGCCCAAAATGTGTGTTTGGTTGCTCTACTAACAAGACGTTTTTGTACTCTCTTTCAATACGTAAAAAGGCAATATCGTCTTCAGTTTTATCTTCTCCAGCAAGTTTTGCCGCATACTGATAATAGCTTCGGGTTTGCCCTAATAAATCTAAAGAGATGTTTGTTAGCGCGATATCGGTTTCCAAAGTAGGACCGTGACCACACAACTCTCCTAATCGCTGTGCAAGGATAAGCGAGTTATCGGCTATACCGAGAATGTATTTATATAAATCTTTATTCATAGTTTTTAAGCTGAAAAGTTCAAATTTTAAATGTAAAAGGTCAAAGTTTTAATTTCTGTTCTCTATAAACTTTTACATTTTTCGGTTTTGAATTTTTAATTCAATACTACATATGCTTTACGTCATCAGGTAAATCATAAAAAGTAGGGTGACGGTACACCTTATCTTGAGCTGGCTCAAACAGCTCCCCATTATCTTGCGGGTTAGAAGCCGTAACGTTCTTACTTTCTACAACCCAAATACTTACGCCTTCGTTACGTCTTGTGTATACATCGCGTGCGTTTTCAAGTGCCATTTCGGCGTCTGCTGCGTGTAAACTTCCAAAGTGACGGTGCTCTAAACCATTTTTACTTCGAACGAATATTTCCCAAAGGGGCCAATTTTTTTTAGTATTTCCCATATTAACTTGCTTTTGCAACGTTTTTATTTGCTTTCTTTTCGGCGTGTGCCATTGCTGCATCTCGAACCCACTCGCCATTTTCCCAAGCATCTACTCTCGCTTTCATACGTTCTTTATTACAAGGGCCGTGACCTTTTACTACTTGCCAAAATTCATCCCAATCAATCTCACCAAAATCATAATGACCTGTTTCTTCATTAAACTTCATATCTGGATCTGGAATTGTTAACCCCAAAATATCAGCTTGGGGCACAGTTTGATCTATAAATTGTTGACGCAATTCGTCATTCGATTTACGCTTCAATTTCCATTTCATGGATTGCTCCGTATGAACAGATTCAGCATCGGTAGGACCCAACATCATTAAACTTGGCCACCACCAACGGTTTAAGGCATCTTGCGCCATTTCTTTTTGTTCATCTGTCCCCTTACAAAGCGTTAGCATAATTTCATATCCTTGACGCTGGTGAAAACTTTCTTCCTTACAAACACGGACCATCGCACGTGCGTACGGACCAAAAGATGTATTACACAAGGGCACTTGGTTAATAATTGCTGCTCCATCTACTAACCAACCAATAGCACCCATATCGGCCCACGTTACTGTTGGATAATTGAAAATAGATGAATATTTTGCTTTCCCAGAATGCAATTGCTCGTACATTTCCTCGCGAGAAATCCCTAAGGTTTCACAGGCAGAATATAAATACAATCCGTGCCCTGCTTCATCTTGAACTTTCGCTAATAAAGCCGCTTTTCTACGTAAAGAAGGTGCTCTGGTAATCCAATTCCCTTCAGGTAGCATCCCGATAATTTCGGAATGTGCGTGCTGGGATATTTGGCGAATGTGGGTTTTTCTATATTTCTCCGGCATCCAATCTTTCGGCTCTATTTTCTCGTCACGTGCAATACGTGCTTCAAATATTTCTTCTAAATTTTTTACTTCTTGTTCACTCATAATCAGTTTATTTAAAATCTCGTCCTAAAGTGGATGAGATTCCCGTCTACACGAGAATTAAACATCAAAATCTACTTTTACTTTTGAAGATGTTGGCACTGCTTGACAACTTAATACAAAGTCTTGCGCCACCTCATGATCTTCCAAAGCATAATTTATTTTCATTTCTACATCACCTTCTAATATCTTGCATTTACAGGTACTGCAAACACCGCCTTTACAGGCAAATGGCAAATCGGCTCCATTGTTTAAGGCCGCATCGAGAATGTTGTCAAAGTCTTTAGTCATGATAAACTCGAACTCCTTCCCACCATCTACAATGGTTACTTCTACTCCTTCTACATTTTGTTTTGCGAGTCGTTCTGCGCGTTTTTTATCTTCTTCTGAAAGACCGGTTACAAATAATTCAAAATGAATTAAGTTTTTTGGCAATCCAGCTTCCACTAAGTAATTACTAACGTATTGTACCATTTGCTCCGGACCACATAAAAACACTTCGCTAGTATCTGGAATATCGATAAACGTATCGGTTAATACTTTCATCTTTTCGTCGTCAAATCGTCCATTTAGCAACTCGATATCGCGTCTTTCTTTTGTAAGGAAATAATAGATTTCTAGTCTTCCAAAATATTGGTTACGAAGCTGTTCTAACTCTTCCTTAAAGATAATGGATTTTGCGGTTTTATTCACATAAAACAACTTGCAAGTAGCTTTAGGCTCTAATGCTAAATGTGCTTTTAACATGGACAACACAGGAGTGATTCCACTTCCTGCTGCGAAAAAAAGATAGTTTTTCTCTTTCTCCGGCTCAGCATCTACTCCAAACATTCCGCTAGGCTCCATAACTTCTAAAGTGTCTCCAGCTGCTAACTGTTCGTTTACGTAGGTAGAAAATTTACCCCCGAAAATTTGCTTTACGGCCACTTTCCATTCTTTGTCCGCCGGACTAGAGCATAGACTATATGATCGGCGCGTGTCTTCGCCATCAATGTCAGCTTTTAGGGTTAGGTGTTGCCCTTGACGGAAGTTAAACTCCTCCGAAAGGTCTTCAGGCACGTCAAATGTGATCACAGAACAATCGTCTGTTTCTTTATAAACGTCCTTTACTTGTAATTTGTGAAATTTTGCCACAGTTGTTTGTCGTATTTATTACACAAAACTAACGATTGTTAGTTAGAATTACAAGCCATTTTCTGTTAAGACTTTATTTAATCCACCCCTTAAAAATCAAAGTATTACGCCAATTTGTTAAATTGAGTTAAGTGTAGTATCTTACTTACTGCTAATCTCCCCAAAATGTATAGTCCATATATATTCGGAGATGAAATTCATAAATTTTTCGATAGTTAAGTTTTCGGTATTTCTAACATTAGGAATTCTTTCGGCTTTTTTTATTCCCACAAGCACCTTTCTTCTGCCATTTTTATTCTTTGGTTTCCTAATTCTTTTTGTGATCTGGATTGTTGAAAGAAAACGACTTCAAAAATCAATCTTTTTTGGAATTCTAACCTATCTTGTTTTCTTCGGAATTGGCTTTGTTTGTTATCAATTACAACTTCCTAAATTTCAAGACGAGCATTATTCGCACGTTCTTTCAAAAGGAGGTACTTCTGAAACATCTTTGCTTTCTTTAAAAATTACAGAAGTTTTAAAACCGGATCGCTATAACCATAAATATTTAGCAGAATGTATATCTGTCAATAAAACAGAAACAACTGGTAAAATATTACTGAATATTCAAAAAGATTCTACCTCAACAGAATATACTATTGACGATGTACTATTAATTTCTGAAAAAGTAATCAGCATCCCAAAACCGTTGAATCCACATCAATTTGATTATTCAGCATATATGAAAAAACTTGGGGTGTATTATCAAGTCCGAAGTGAATCTCAAGCTATTTTAGTTTTTGAAAAAGGTAGCAAAACCATTCGTGGAAGCGCAGAGAGCTTTCGAAACCATTTAATTGCCAAACTCAACAAAAGCAATATTACCGATAATGAACGATCCATTATCCAGGCTTTGGTTTTGGGGCAGCGACGGGATATTGACAAAGAGTTGTACGCCGATTATGCTGCTGCGGGAGCAGTTCATATTCTAGCTGTTTCAGGATTACACGTCGGGATTTTATTTTTTATTCTGAAATGGCTGTTCTCCCCTTTGGGAAACTTACGCTATGGAAAACAATTGAAATCCATCGTGATTATTGGCTTTTTGTTTGGCTTTGCATTGTTGGCAGGGTTGTCACCTTCGGTGGTACGAGCTGCTACCATGTTTTCACTGTTTCTATTTGCCGAACAGTTAAAACGCCCTACAAATAGTATTAATACACTTTTTATATCGTATTTGTTTTTACTTATTATCAATCCATTATGGTTGTTTCATGTTGGGTTTCAATTAAGCTACCTAGCGGTCTTCTTTATATTGTTGATTCAACCTAAGTTATTTAGGTATTGGTATCCTAAAAATAGAATTATACGTAAAGTCTGGGTGATTATTACCGTATCTATCGCTGCGCAAATAGGAGTTTTACCGTTAAGTCTATTCTACTTTCATCAATTTCCCGGATTATTTTTATTGACCAATATTGTTGTGCTTCCATTCTTAGGAGTGTTATTGGGGTTTGGGTTATTAATTGTTTTATTAGTTTCGATAAACATGCTTCCTATCTGGTTATCTGAAATTTATAACCACATAGTTTTATCGCTAAACAAATTTATAAGCTGGGTTGCCAAGCAAGACGCTTTTTTATTTCAGGATATTCATTTTTCAGAAGAAAAAGTGTTGGTTTCTTATTTGTTTATAGTTGCAACCATCTTACTTTGGAAACAGCACTCCTTTCATCGCTTAATGGTTTGTTTATTGAGTATTTGTTTGTTGATAGGTATATTTATCTGGGATAGGTGGGAAGCTTCAGGGAACGAACTAATCGTATTTCAGAAAAGCAGAAACACAATAATAGGAGTTAAAAATGGAGATAATTTATTGCTTTTAAAACCTGATACTCTTTCAGAGACTGCAAAGAATGCATTCCCAATTAAAGGGTATCGGACTGCCAAACAAATTGAAAGTTATTCAGAACAGCTACTTCCGAAGGTATTCTCATATAACAACCAAAACATATTGGTTTTGGATAGTTTAGCAGTATATCCCAAAACTGCGAAAATTGATATAATACTACTCATACAAAGCCCAAGAGTAAACTTAGAACGGTTAATTGATAGCTTGCAGCCCAAACAAATTATTGCTGATGGAAACAATTATAAAACATATGTAACACGTTGGCGCACTACCTGCAAACAGAAAAAGCTCCCCTTTTACCATACCGGTACCAAGGGAGCCTTCATTCTAGAGTAGTGAAACACTTAACTAAAAACCCTACTCTTAAAAAGTGCCTTCAAAGTTTTTTTGGTATTCCTGCCAAGCTTCGGCAGTTGTTAGTTTTTTATAATCGTCGTTTGCTATCATTTTAAGATATATCTCCAATTGTTCGGGTGTTTTATATCCTGGAATTGCTTGTATTAGTTTCCCATCATTTTCAAAAAAAACCAAACTTGGATATCCAGTTACTTTTAACGCATGTGCAAATAGATGTTGCGAATTGCGGCCCTTTCTTCCTTCTTGGTAATTAGGATTGGTATAAGTAAAATCCTGATAGGTTACTTCTTCTGTGCCTTCAGCATTAAATTTCACCGCATAATAATTGTCATTTATATAATCTATCACATCTTTATCAGTAAATGTTTTCTTATCCATTAATTTACAAGGACCGCACCAATGTGTATAGACATCAACAATAATTTTTTTGGGTGTTGTCTCTTGAGCCGCCAAGGCTTCGTTCATCGTCATCCAGTTTATTTTTTGGGCTGTAACCGATGTTGTAAATATTAGTAAAAAAAGGAGGAGTAAGTTGTTTTTCATATTGGATTTATTATCTGTTTTTATGTCAACAAAAAACGTTCCACACAAAGGGAACGTTTTTTATTATAATTTGTTGTGTTACTTATCTAACTCCATGCATTAATCGTTTTAAAACTGGATTAAGTGCTAAAATTAATAAGCCCGCAACAGTCGGTACCACTGTAAATATCAAGAAAAACGTTGATAGCGAATACTCCTCTGTTATATTTTCAATTTGACCACCTACTACGGCCGCTAATTTATTACCAATAGCAATAGCCAAGTACCACATACCAAACATGAGTGCAATCATTCTTGCCGGAACTAGTTTAGACACATAAGATAACCCTACAGGTGATAAACATAGCTCTCCAAGGGTGTGGAATAAGTAGGCAAAGATTAACCAGATCATACTTACTTTCACGCCTGCGGTAATTCCATATGATCCATATGCCAACAACCCGAATCCAATTGCCATAATAATAAGCCCTAAAGCATATTTTACAGCTGCTGATGGATTGTATTTACTATCCCACCATTTTGAGAAAAAGGATGCAAAGGCAATAATAAAAAATGAATTTAAAATACTAAACCAAGACACGGTTATCTCTACTTGGTTGTCTTTTATTTCGGTTACCGTAGCTTCTACTATACCACTATCTCTATCTTGAGCAATGGCGTTTTCTTTAGCAAAAGCAACTTTCTCTTCATTTAAATACCCAAAAATTGTCCCTTCATTGTTTTTGGTAATGATATTTATAGTAGAACCTACTTGAAAATCTTTAGGTTCAGAAATGGATGTAACACGATCTACTACAGTTACTCCTGTTTCTATATTAGTGTTTTCGGTAATGGGAATATAGTCAAAAGTCTCATTACCTTCATCATCGGTATTTTGCACCTCAATAGCTTTATAAGACACATCGTAAGCAGTAGTAGTAAGATCTCTATTTAACATCCACCCAACAAGACCCCACATACCTAAAAAGCATATAGCTAATACAATGTTAGACCCTGGAATGGTTTTGTATGTTTTTTTCCATAATAAAAACAACACGTAAGTAATTATTGCTAAAGGCACTACAGTTAATAAAATATTGACTATGTTATAGATTACTGCAGCGTTACCACTTAACACTCTATCTACATTATCTCTTGCAAATAAAATTAATGAAGAGGCTCCTTGCTCAAAAGAAAGCCAGAAAAATACGGTAAAGAAAGCAAATATTACAAAGGCGATCATCCGGTCGCGCACTATTTTAGTATATCGTGAAATACGTCTGATGACCAATACCAAAAATAGCAGGAGACCAATTAACACTGTAACTATTTGTCCTGATAGACCAAAAGCTTCATATGGGAAGAGGTTTACATTTCCAATTTTTGAAAGCGGATCGTTAATTAAATATCCTAACCCAATTAAAGAGGTTATTACAATTAATACCTTATCAAGAATAGTGAACGGATTTTCTTTCTCTTCAGCTTCTTTAGTGTCATTTTTTGCACTTTTTTCATTTATGTTTTGTGGCAATTCAACTTCGTGTTCTTTTGTAGGTTTTGCACCTATTTTACCAAACAAGTTTTTAGAAAACCAAAATTGTAAAGTACCCAATAACATAAAAATTCCAGCCAAACCAAAGCCCCAAGACCATCCTACACGCTCAGCCAAGTAACCACAAAGCATCATTCCGAAGAATGCACCTGCGTTTACCCCCATATAGAAAATGGTATAAGCCCCATCTTTCTTTTCAGGGTTTTTCTTATACATTTCAGAAATAATAGAGGTAATGTTGGGCTTAAAGAACCCAGTACCAATAACCAATAACGCCAAACCAACATATAAGGAAGCTTCGGTTTCTAACGCCATACTGGCATGGCCTAGTGTCATAATTAAAGCTCCAATTACAACTGCCGAACGGTATCCGGTTAGTTTATCGGCTATAATTCCTCCTAAAATAGGGGTTAGATATAACAAACCTGCATAGGTTCCGAAAAGTGCTCCAGCATTTGCTGCGGTCCATTCCCACCCGGGATTATAACCAATAGCAGCCATGGTTAAAAAGTTAACTAATAGAACGCGCATTCCATAGAATGAAAAACGTTCCCACATTTCGGTAAAGAAGAGAACAAACAATCCCGCAGGATGCCCCATTACTTTATCTTTAAACAGGTTTTCAATATCTGTATTCATATACTTCGTGTAAAAAAGGAGTTAGTTGATTTTTTCGTCTGCCAGTTCGTAATTTTCCTGCTCTAACATTTCACGTTCGTTGTCTTCGGCACCGTGTGTAAGTTTCTCTAGTTTCTTTCTGAAAACCATTACTAATAAACCAAAAGCGACACAGAAAACAGCTATACCTGTAAACACAGTGTATTCACCAAGGTCTGATGCAGACTCACCTAACAATCCAGCTACTTTATTACCAAGACCTGTCATTGCGAAATAAACACCCATCATTAACGAAGCATATTTAAGCGGTGCTAATTTAGTGATATAAGAAAGCGCTACAGGTGAAAGACATAATTCTCCAATAGTATGGAACAGATATGCTGCTACTAACCAGTACATTGCAGATGATCCTGAGTTATTAAATTCAGCTGTTGCTCCCGTCATAAAAAAGAACCCAGCACCCATAATTATAAGTCCGATACACATCTTAAAAAGAGATGTTGAAACTTTTCCTTTTAATTTTCGCTTTGCCCAATAGGCAGCCACTATCGTACCAAAAATAATAATAAACATAGCGTTAAGGGATTGAAACCAAGAGGCGGGAACTTCCCAGCCCATTAGCATCCTATTTGTTTTTTCGGAAGCATAGATATTCATTAATCCTCCAGCTTGCTCAAAAGCACCCCAGAAAACGATTACCATTAAAAAGGATATAAACAATACAACAACGCGATCTTTTTCCTTTTTATTTAATGGACGTTTCATTGCTGCTTTTTCTTCTTCATTTTCTGATGTATTGGTATTATTACCAACATACTTTAAATGCTTTTGACCTAGCACATATTGTAACAAACCTAAAGCCATACCTATACCTGCTAATCCAAATCCATAATGCCAGCCATATACTTCACCTACATAACCAACTATTAAACTGGAAAGAAAAGCTCCTACATTAATACCTATATAAAAAATGGTAAATCCTTTATCTCTTCTTATATCTCCTTTTTTATATAAACCACCTACCATGGTTGAAATATTAGGCTTCAGCATTCCTACACCAGCTACAATAAGACCAAGACCTGTGTAAAAAGCCCACATTTCTTCAACGGCCAAAATACTGTGACCAGCTACTAATAGAATTCCACCATATAAAACAGATTTTTTCTGCCCTAAAAACTTATCGGCTATCCAACCTCCAGGGATGGAAGCAACATACACCAGCATCGTGTACCAACCATAAAGCTGTAAAGCTTCATTGTTAGTCCATCCTAACCCTGCATTATCATCAACGGTCTCAGCTACTAAATAAAGTACTAGTATTGCACGCATTCCATAGTAAGAAAAACGCTCCCACATTTCGGTGAAAAATAGAATGTATAGCCCTACTGGATGGCCAAATAGTTCTTTCTGTTTTTTATATTGCATTGTATCTGCCATAATCTTAAAGGATTAGTTTAATTATTCTTTTTATAAGTTTTCTTTAATGAAATTGGTCATTTTAGTATATAAGTGCAAGCGAGTATTACCACCATAAATACCGTGGTTTTTATCGGGGTAGATAGCCCAGTCAAACTGTTTGTTTGCTTGCACTAAGGCTTCCACTAAACGCATTGTGTTTTGAACATTTACATTATCATCAGCACTTCCGTGTACTAATAAATAATCACCTTCTAATTTGTCTACGTGTGAGATAGGTGAATTTTCATCATACCCAGATGCATTTTCCTGTGGAGTTGTCATATAGCGTTCGGTATAAATAGTATCATAAAAGCGCCAGCTAGTTACGGGTGCTACTGCAATGGCCATTTCGAAAGTATCGGCGCCTTGAAATAAGCAGTTGGAGCTCATAAAGCCACCATAGCTCCATCCCCAAATTCCAGTTCTAGAGGCATCTATATAGGGTTGTTTACTCAATTTTTTTGCAGCTGCAATTTGATCTTCTACTTCGTACTTCCCTAATTCTTTTTGGGTTATTTTTTTAAATTCACGCCCCTTTAGTCCTGTACCACGACCATCTATGCAAACAACAACATAGCCTTCTTGCGCTAACATTTGATGCCAATAATCGTTTGAGCTGTTCCAAGAGTTTGAAACATTTTGAGACCCAGGGCCTGAATATTGATACATAAACAAGGGATATTGTTTGTTAGGATCAAAATCGTTTGGCTTAATGGTGTACATATTTAAATCGTTCCCATTTACTGAAATAGTTGAAAATTCTTTTTCAGAAATAACATAACCATCCACCTTGCTTTTCAGCGCCTTATTATCTTGTATTACTCGTATTAGCTTACCATTTTTAGCTCTATTTAATGTAAACAAGTAAGGCGTTTCAGTATCGTGAAATGTATTTATAAAATACGTGTAATCTGCACTGAATGCAGCGCTATTGGTTCCAGTTTTATCGCTTAAACGAACTTTGTTTTTCCCTGAACGTAATACAGAATACACATCGCGGTTTATGCTTCCATTTTCGGTACTTTGGTAATAAATTCGACCTGTATTTTGATCAAAACCATAGTAGTTTGTCACTTCCCAATCACCATTTGTAATTTGGTTAATTAACTTTCCTGTTTTATCATATTGATAAATATGATTCCATCCACTTTTTTCACTAGTCCAGATAAAACTGTTGTCGTTTAAAAATGTAAGGTTATCGGTAATGTCAACATACGCATCATCTTTTTCTTGGTGTATCAGCTTCGTACTATTATCTAAAGCATTAACAAAGATTAAATCAACCGTACTTTGATGGCGATTGGCTAATTGGGCACTAAGCACATTTTCCTCTTCTGTCCATTTAATACGTGGTATGTAATAGCTGTTGTAGTTTTTCAGGTCAATTGTTTCGGTTGCACCTGTGTTTAAATTATAAATATGCAACGAAACCTTTGAGTTTGGCTCTCCTGCTTTTGGGTATTTAAACACATCTTGTGTAGGGTACAATTCTTGCCCATAAATATCCATAGAAAAAGTAGGAATCTCAGTTTCGTCAAATTTAATGTAAGCTAATTTATCTCCTGTTTTATTCCAATCAAAAGCGCGAACAAAAGCAAATTCTTCTTCGTACACCCAATCAGTGATTCCGTTGATAATGTTATTCTTTTTTCCGTCGGAAGTAATTTGAAGTATTTCACCTGTTTTCAGATTTTTGATGAACAAGTTATTGTCTTTTCCGTAAGCAACTTTACTGCCGTCTTTTGTAAAATTTGGTTCTTGAATTTGATCTTCTGAAACTATATCCAATTTTTTAGAGTCTAAATCATACACATAATATGTCCCTAATGAAGATCGCCGGTAAATTTGCTTCAGTTTTGTAGCTAATAATAATTTACTTTCATCGTTACTAAATTCGTATGAAATAATTTGCTCTACTTCTGGTAAATTACTTGAATTTAGTATGGTTCGGACCTTTTTTCCACTTTTATAATCATATACATCGATGGTTGAACCATTTTTGCTTCGATTTAAAACGGAATATTCTTTCCCGTTATCTAAAGAACGTAAAACATCAAGACGTTCGGCTCTGAATTCGCCGTCCCAAATAGCTTCTAAAGTTATATTTTTTTGTTGTGCTGTAAGTGTTGAAACTGCTGCAAGAAAAAGCAGTAATAATGAGGTGTATGCTGTTTTTTTCAAACTGTTAAAATTTTATTACGCCAATGTTACTAAATTTTCGTGAAATTAAGGTGCTTTTTTGTGTTAAATACGGTCTATTGTTGGCAACTTTGCTCTTTTCAACAAGGCTATAAATAGTATATTTGTAGTTCAATTTCACAAATATGGCGAAGCCCGTTACCGGATTTTCAAAAAAGACGAAAACAGAAAAAATAGATTGGTTAACAAAAACCTATCTTAGCAACAATCCTGAAGCATTGCAAACGCTTCAACAATACTGGAACGAAGACCAAAAACTTCAAAAGCTACACGATGATTTTATTGAAAATACGTTAAGTAATTACTATTTGCCTTTTGGCGTTGCCCCTAACTTTTTAATTAACGGCAACCTCTATGCCCTGCCCATGGTAATTGAAGAAAGCTCCGTAGTGGCGGCAGCCAGCAATGCAGCAAAATTTTGGTTAGATCGTGGCGGGTTTAAAGCCCAAGTACTTTCTACACAGAAAAACGGACAAGTGCATTTAGATTACTTCGGAAATGAGCAGAATATCGTTTCGTTTTTTGCTGAAGTAAAGCCAAAATTAATTGAAAGTGTTTCTACCATTCAGAAAAACATGAAAAAACGTGGTGGTGGCTTGTTAGATATTGAACTTGTTTCGAAAAATGAAACTTTAAATGGCTATTTTCAATTACACTGTACTTTTGAAACGTTGGATGCCATGGGCGCCAATTTTATTAATAGTTGCTTAGAACAAGTTGCAAAAACATTTGAAGCTGAAGCAGATTCGTATAAACCATTTACAACCACCAACATCTTTCCTGAAGTTGTAATGAGTATTTTATCGAATTACGTGCCAGAATGCTTAGTTAGAGCTGAAGTGAGCTGTAAGCTAGCAGAATTGGCACAAAACGATATTAGTGGTGAAAATTTTGCTCAAAAATTTGTCCGTGCCATACAGATTGCCCAAACCGAACCCCGCCGTGCAGTTACACACAACAAAGGTATTATGAACGGCATTGATGCTTTAATTTTAGCAACTGGCAACGACTTTAGAGCAGTTGAAGCAGGTGTTCATGCCTACGCATCGAAAGACGGCAAATACACAAGTTTAACAGATGCTAAAATTGAAAATGGTATTTTTACGTTTTCTATTAAAATACCTTTAGCGTTAGGAACTGTTGGCGGGCTTACAACCTTGCATCCACTTACAAAATTTGCGTTTGAGTTATTACAAAAACCTAGCGCCAAAGAACTTATGGAACTAGTAGCAGTAGCCGGTTTGGCGCAAAATTTTGCCGCCATCCGCTCATTGGTGACTACTGGTATTCAAAAAGGGCATATGAAAATGCACTTGATGAATATTTTAAATCAAGTAGATGCTTCAGAAATAGAAAAGAAAAAAGCTGTTGCTCATTTTAACGACAATACAGTTTCTCACAGTGCAGTAATAGCGTATATAAAACAATTACGATCTTAATTTTGAACAACACTTTTTACAGTAACGGAAAATTATTACTCACCGGAGAATATGTGGTGCTAGATGGAGCGACTGCCCTAGCCATCCCCACTAAATACGGACAGCGACTAACAATAGAACCTACCACAAAAGGCGAATTGTTATGGAATAGTTTTGACTTTAAAAGCCAATGTTGGTTTAGTGCAGCCTTCACTGGCGACACTCTTGAAGTAGAAGGAACCGACAAACCGGCAATAGCAAACACCCTTCAAAAAATTTTAAGAGAAGCAAAACACTTAAATCCTAACTTTTTAAATAATACCGAAGGAGTACACGTTACAACCGAACTGGATTTCCCCCAAAATTGGGGTTTAGGGTCCTCTTCTACCCTTATTAATAATATTGCCCAATGGGCGCAAGTAGACGCCTTTACACTACTGCAAAATAGTTTTGGCGGCAGTGGATACGATATTGCAGCTGCACAACAACAAAGACCTTTTTTCTATCAATTAAATGAAGGACAGCCTTCTGCTAAGAAAGCGCATTTAGCTTGGGATTTTAAAGATCATCTATTTTTTGTACATCTCAATCAAAAACAGGACAGCAAGGAGGGAATCGTGCACTACAGAAATGCGAAGGTTTCTCATAACGACATTGAAAAAATTTCAGATCTAGGGAAAAAACTTCTGCTCTGCTATACACTTCGAGATTTTGAAAACGTGATGCAAAGTCACGAAAAAACAATTTCAGAAATTATAAAAATCAAACCCATTAAAGAAAGGATATTCCCAGACTTTAAAGGAACTATAAAAAGCCTCGGTGCTTGGGGTGGTGATTTTGTGCTCGCAACGGGCAATGAAGTAAATCAGGAGTATTTTCGCAGAAAAGGGTACCCTACTATTATTCCTTTTACTGATATGTTATTATAAAAAAACCTCCCCAAAAATGGGAAGGTTTTACTATTTTGAAAAACTACTTTCGATTAATAAAAGTTAGCTCTATTATCTTCAATCTCTGCTTTCTTCTTCAACGCTTGATAAACCTGGTTGTTAACAGCTCCATTTCCAGCATTTAATTGGTTTACGTAACTAGCATAATTATCAAGGTCTGGCGCTTTGTTTACAGCTAATACGCGCACCTTAAATACACCGGTCTTACCATCAATTAATCCGGTAGTCTCTCCTGCTTTTTCACCAAATGCTGCACCAACTATCTTAGGTTCGCTTCCTGCACCCGGAATTGTTGGGTTTGCCATTGTTACAGCCGTTGCTGTTTGTACTTGTACGTTTTGACTATTGGCGACGTCTTGAACAGTTGAGCCAGAAATAGAAGCTCGTATTTTCTCTGCTTTCTTTTTATTTCGTAAAATAGGAGTAACCTTTGCTGAAGCTTCTGAAACACTCATCAAGCCTTTTGGACTTTTTCGAGTTACCTGCGCAATTACATAACCGCCAGGAATGTTAAAACGTTTTACATCGCCAACTTCGGTTTCTTCTTCAAACCCCCAAGTAATAATGGTACGGTTGTTACCAATTCCTGGAATGTTAGCATCCAATTCACCTATTTTATTTACAGGTCGTACAGTTAAATCTTGTTCTTTCGCAACTTCAGAAAAATCACCGTCTTTTGCCGCTACTTCAAAGTTAGTGGCTTTAGAGAAAATATTGTTAATAGTAGATTCTGAAGGTTCTATGCTTTTAATTACCGTAGCAATTTTAACAGCACGTTGTTTATTTTTTTGTTCTTCTACCTGTGCAACGTGAAAACCGAAATTAGTTTCAACAACACCTACAGTACCTTCTTTATTATCAAAGATAAAATCGTTAAAAGCAGGCACCATTCTACCAGGCCCTACATATCCTAAATCACCACCTTTATCTTTATTTGAATTATCCTCAGAAAATTCTGCTGCTAAGGCTTCAAATTTGCTTTTATCTTTATTGATTACCGTTGAAAGACTATCAGCTAATTTTTTAGCTGCTTCTTTGGTTCGGGTTACATCTTGTGGTGCAGTTTGCAAACCAGTGTAACGAACTAAAATGTGTTTAGATTTTACAGAGTCAGGCAATTGCTCAACAGCAATAACTTTACTTAAATTTAAGGTATTGCCCACCTTATATGGTCCGTAAATATCTCCTGTATTCATAGAAGGGATAGTATCTACCAATGGTTCTGGTAAATCTTTTTTGAAATACCAACGGTCTGCATATTCTTGATCTGAATTTTCATTTACAAATGCTTCATTATCATCTGTGTTTCTGAAACCAACAACCGTGTTTTCGTATTCCTCACGATCATCTAACAAAGCCGCTACACTTGCATTGGCTTCTTCTATATCTTTATCTGAAGCTACTTCGGAAATAGACACATATTGAATATCTATTTGCTTATCTACTTCGTATTCGCTTTTATGTTCCTTAATGTATTGTTTAATTTCTTCTTCGGAAACAGAAACATCTTCATCGGCAATTTTGGTATAAGGAACCTGAACATACTGGATGTTAATCTTATCGTTTTCAAAATGATACTGTTGTTTTCCTTCAGCTAATGTGGATGTTAAACCTCCTTTAACTAGATTTACATACATATTCTGAAGCGCAGCCTCCTTAATGTTTTCAGTGTAATCTTGCCATTGACCGTACAATTGCGGATTACCCTTTATACTTGCAACGTATTGCTGTACTAGGCCTTCATCGTATTCACCTAATTCATTTTGGAATGTAGGATTATTAGCCAAAGAAGTGCGCATCGCATTATTCAATTGTTCTTTCTCTACAACAAGACCTAACTCTTCATATTGCTCGGTAAGCAAGGTATTTCGCAATTCACGCTCCCAAACCATGTTCATAGCTTGTGCCGAAGTTGCATTTGGGCCTAAGTTACGCTGAGCAGTCTCTACTTTTTGCATAAAGTCTTGGCGAGAAATTTCATTGCCATTGACAATTGCCACGGTATCTTGGTCTTTACCAATACCCGATCCTTTTGCAAGAACGTCACTTAAAATAAAGGCGAAAAGTGCCAATGCGATAATTAAAATAAGGAAGATCCCTCTTTTTCTAATACTGTTTAATATTGCCATCTGTTAATCAAGTTTATCTAACTTCGCATTCGTTTTGGCGAACGAGAAGGTTTTGGTGGTACACCCCTTTCTACCTTTTCTATTAGTCAAGGCTTTAAAGGGCTTGTTTTAGTTTTGTTTAGTGGGCGAAAATACCATTTTCAATGCATTAATAAAAAACTTTGTTAAAAAAAATTGAAGATGGTATGTTAATATTTTAAAAGACTAGCCTTCTTCTTTAATAAATAGCTCTACCATTTCAATTTTGGTATTCGAAACTTCGAGTATTTTAAAAAGAAACCCTTCAATTTCGACAATTTCACCTTGATTGGGAATACCTTCGGTAAAATATACGATAAGACCTCCTAATGTTTCATAGTTTTCATTTTCAGGAAGGTTGAATTTGTAAGATTCATTTAGATAATCTACTTCGTGACGGGCCGAAAACCTGTAATGGTCGTCTGCTCGCACCTCTTCAGTTAATTCGGTACTATCGTGTTCGTCCTCAATTTCGCCAAAAAGCTCTTCAATAATATCCTCAACCGTCATAATACCCGATGTGCCGCCGTACTCGTCAATTACTACTGCAATACTTTTGCGTTTGCGCGCCAAAATATTCAACACATCTTTTGCTAGCATGGTTTCAGGCACAAAAACAACTGGTATCAGCACTTTTTTTAAAGTTGTTGGTTTTTTAAACAACTCGAAAGAATGTACGTACCCAACAATATCGTCTATATTTTCTTTGTAAATTAATATTTTGGAGAGTCCTGTTTCAGTAAAAAGTTTACTTAATTCCTTTGGCGTTGTTTTAATATCGACTGCCACCACTTCGGTTCTTGGGATCATAACCTCTCGCGATTTTACTTCGGAAAAATCCAAGGCGTTCTGAAATATTTGTATCTCGCTGTCCATCTCATCATCGGTTTCAGCTGTTTCCATTTGTTCGCTTATGTAATTCCCCAGTTCCATTTTACTAAAGGTAAGCTGGATGTTATCGCCTTCGGTCTTAAAAAACACCTTTAATACTAGGTCTGAAATCCATATTACAAATTCTGAAATTACAGAAAACAACATATAGAAAAAGTATGCTGGGATTGCAAACACCTTAATGAGTTTGTTGGCATAAATCTGGAAGAATACTTTGGGTAAAAACTCTGCCGTTAGCAAGATTACTAAAGTAGAGATAATTGTTTGTACTAAAAGACCAGACATCCCTGTGAGTGGGATGAACCCCATCAATAAATCGCCCATAAACAGACCATAAACAACCAGCGCTATGTTATTACCAACCAACATAGTGGTAATAAATTTTGAGGGGCGGCGGGTTATTTTCTTAAGTACTTTTGCCAATAAGTCATTTTGTTTCTTTTCAATTTCAATATGTACTTTATTTGAAGAAACGTAAGCGATTTCCATCCCGGAAAAGAAAGCCGATAGGATAAGCATACTGACAATAACAAGAATACTTACTTCCATTATTGGTTTTTGTTGCGATCTTCCATTTTTCTTCGGAAGTTACGCTTAAAGAAGAACATAAAGATAGCAACTACGGCAAAAAAAGCAAATAAATAAGCGCGGGTTCGGTTATCAGCCCAATTTTCCCATACTAAATAGATTGAAAAGGCAGCCATCACTATGTAAACGTATTCAAAAAGTTTAAATATTTTCTTTTGCATCTTTTTCTTCTTTTTTTGTGTCTATTAACTGTACTCCTTCATTTTTACGAGATAGAAAGGTTGTAAAGTCCTGACTGGAATCAAACCAAGCGCCATCGTTGTAGGAGCCATCTTTAAATTCAATTTGATAAGGCTGATTAGTAAAAACCCATTGATTTTTTTGATCCCAATACAATTGGTCTGCCCGTAACACTAAACTATCGTGGGTAACCAAAACGACACTGTCCCTTAAATCTATAATGCCCGTGTCTTCATATTGTATGGCATACTTTGAGGTAACGGTACTTTTTTGATCTTTTTCATTCCAGAACCGTACTTCTACCCCTTTTGGAAATTCTTTATAAGGAAATTTTAAGCTTGAAAAATCTAAAAACAAAGGGGTAATTACATTGGCTATAACTTTACCAGAATCGGTGTACTTAAAATTAACATCTTTCCCTATACCCAATGGCTCATTGTCTTTTAATGACAATTTTTTTACGTTTTTATAATTTCCTTCACATGAAAAAAACGTGATGGCAAATAAAATTGCCACCACGCTTTTAATACTATGATTGAAAGTGATCATCCTTATAAATTAGGTACCCTTACACTACCGCCAACCCAACAGCTAAATGTAACTGTTTTTCCGGCCATACTTTGACTGAAGATATCTTGTTTACTAGGCGCACGTTGTCTGTAACTACTAGCTGCCGCTCTTGCCGAAGAAGCAACTGCTGCATCTACACGAGCTGCTTTATCTGCCATCTCTGCAGCTTTCCAGTTAATCGCTCTTTTTTCAAACGGAGTAGTACCACAGTTGTTTGCACTTTTAGCGTACATTGTAGCAATACGTAAGTATGAAGTACCATCAGAAGGTTTTATTTCAAGCAATTTTCTGTAATAGGTTCTTGCCTGACCATAGCTTCCTTTACCACGGAAGTTATCTGCAATTCTTCTATAGATTTTCACTTTTGCAGCAGGCTCTGTTTCAAGATCGGCCGCTTCGTTGTAGTACTCCATGGCTTTGCTTGTATTCCCTTCTTGATCAGCAAGCTGACCTAAGTAATATGCAGACTTTGCCGAAGGCTCTAAGTTGTGTAATTGTTGTACTAGTTTAAAGAAAAGTGGCGTATCACATTCTTTAGCACTTAAACGACCTGCAGCTCTTTTTAACCAGTTTACATCGTCTTTCTTATTCTCAAAATCTTTTTCATATAATGGAATCAAGTTAGGGCAATCTGCTAAAATACCAAGTTTACCATTAACGCTACCTTTAACCTGACCATAAGCCTTTAGGTTATTTTCATAAGCGCTCATATATCTTTCTTCTTTCGAAGAAAGTTTAGTGCCAGCATCTTGCTTGTCCATATATCCGGTAAGCTTTTCAGCCAATGAATTTTCCTCTTTCTCAATTTTTTCTGTTACTGCATCATACAGGTCAAAAACTTCTTGAATGTCTTTATTGCCTTCATCATATAAATCTACAGCTAACGAAAAGAAAGCATACAATGCCTTTGGGCTTGTAAAGTCTTCTTCATGTTTGGTAAAAGCTTCATTAAAAGCATCAAATTGCTCTTGCTTTGTACCAATTCCATTTTCATACTTAAGTTTTGCTATATCTGATAATACTTCACCTTGCTTAGTTTTCTTAGGAAAATTCTCCAATCTAAGGTTATATGATTCAATCAAACTTTGAATCTTTTCTTTATCGCCGTTATCTATAAAATGCTTGAACATTTTTTCGGCATATTGATAGGTTGCCAAATTATAGTTTGGACAATCTTTTATAAGTTTTTCGTAATAAGGCAATGCAGCCTCATAGTTTTTAGCTTTGGCCGGCTCAACAAATAAGGACAAGTTAAGTTGACAATCGTCCATTTGAGCGAAACTCTTACCACCAACCAATAGGGTTAAGGCCGTTAAAATTAAAATCGCTTTCGTTTTCATAGTTATAATTTAGTGTTTAATAATTAGTCTATCAATCTTTTTTGAAACCACCTGTCGTTTAATGACAAGCTTATAAATGCGTTGAAGAAATTTTCTTGAATAAGGCCAGCATCTTTAGTTCCGCGCCTTCCCACCTCAAAACCGAGGTTAATATTAGAAAATGACTTGCTTACTGGTAATCCTACTCCAAAAGATATGCCAAACTCATTAATATCTTCACCATTTACATTGATTCCAGTACCTTCAAAACGCATTCCAGCTCTATAAACGACACGTTTCCAGTAACTACCAAATCCATTGTAGTTTGGAATATAAAAACCACCCACTCTGTATTTCGACGCGTCTTTAAACTCAACATTATCAAGTGTGAACGTACGGTTGGTAAAGTTACTCGTTTTTTGGTTGGTGTACTCAGCACCTACATACCAGTTTTTAGGTTTCCCAATTCCTGCTCCTACGGTGATTTGTGAAGGAAAAGAAAAGTCAGTATCTTCAACTTCTATATCCCTTGCATCAACAATAGCTTCGGCACCTTCAGAATTTATAATAACTGACGCTATTTCTCGTGAGTTTTCTGAAGTAAAATCAGTTTCAGGAGTGTACGTTAATGAGGTGGACAGTTCCAACTTTTCCGTTATCATAGTTTTATACGCTGCTCCAAAGTTAAAACTAAACCCTAACAAATCTGATTTATTTATCTCCCGGGAAGCGAACTCAATATCTTCTTGAGCGTTTAAGGCTTTGTTTTCAATATTTCCGAAGTTGTAATTTGCATCTACGCCAAAACTAAGCTTTGGTGTAATTTGGTACGCCAACGTTAAAAAAGCTTTATTTATACCACCCGTTCCAGTATATCTTGTAATGGACCTTCCGGTTTCGGTCTGTTTTTCATTTTGTAATTGATACCCTACAGAAGTGTAAGGTATTAAACCAAAACTGGCTCCAAACTTACCTATAGGAATCCCCACTGCTATATAATCTAACGAAGTAGTCGACGCGTTTTGAGAATCGCCGTCGGTTTTCAATGTACTTTGTTTGTGACTAGCTCCAACAGTAAAATTCACCAATTCAAGTCCTGCTACACTAGCTGGGTTTTGAAGATTAAGGTGAATACTATCTGAAAGAACTCCAATACCACCCATCATTCTATTTTCGGCAGTACCTTTAAACTTTAAAGAACCTATTCCGTAAAATGAATACGGGGACGTGGTTCCTTCCTGTGCCATAGCAGCACTTGCTATAAATAGTACTAAAACCGTTACTATAATTCGTTTTAACATCAATGTTTATTATGTTCTAAAATGTGGTTTAATCCCTGTAATAAAAAATTTGAGGTGGCAAAGATGTCATTTTTTAGGCGATCTCGCAAAAAATGAGCGTCCCCTCCTGTTAAAATAACTGTTAAATTCTTAAAATCGGTTGCATATGCTGCAATAAAACCATCAATTTCATAACAAATTCCATTAATGGCACCGCTGTGCAAAGATCCTATTGTAGAACTACCAATATACTTACCTATTGGCTCTGCTTCCAATAACGGAAGTTTTTCAGTAAACGTATGCATGGCTTTGTACCGCATTTGCAAGCCTGGCGAAATAGCCCCTCCTTTATAGTTGTTATCTTCAGAAAGAAAGTCGTAGGTTATACAAGTTCCTGCATCGATTACCAACACGTTTTTATTAGGATACTCCACTGCAGCAGCACTTATTAATGCGATACGGTCTACACCTAACGTGCCCGGTGTGGCATATTCGTTATTAAAAGGAATGGAGGTGGAATGGCTCAACACCAAAACCGAATATATATTTTTTAGTTTGGTAAGGTGCGCTTCGCTTATTTTACCTACACTTGAAATGATACACTTTTCAATTTGCGAGTATTTATTCTTTATTTCTGATAGCGTTTCAAAAAAATCACCTTTAATTGTGGTTTTCTTTATCTGAAGCTCTCCATTTTTAAAAACAGCGAGCTTGATCAAGGTATTTCCTACATCAATTATTAAGTTCATTTTTACAAGTAAGTGCGTAAAAATAAACAATGAAGCAACATAAGGTTGTTAAGAGGATATTAAATTGAAAAATTATTAGAATATTTTTTACATTTATGTTTTGCAAAATATAAATAACGTTTATATTTGCACCCGCTTTAAGCAGGTACCTTAGCTCAGTTGGTAGAGCAACGGACTGAAAATCCGTGTGTCCCTGGTTCGATTCCTGGAGGTACCACATAAATTCCCTGTAAGTCTTTGACTTGCAGGGTTTTTTGTTTTATGTGTAAAACAAAAGTGTACAACATTTTACAAATTATTTTTTCTCATAGTCTCTATATCAAGGCCTAAAGTAATATAGTGATTCTTTATTTATCAATATGCAAAGTCTCAAAATCTTTATTATTACACATCCAGTTTAAATAAACATATTTTTATCCGAATTATTCACATTGGAAAGTCTCGGGTCTGGTAAAAATTTTTGAAATTTTATAGAGTCAACTACAATAGAATAATATCCTAAGTCATTAACAACTTTACCTGTTATTAAATATACTCCATTAGCACGTACCGTATATTTTTGTGCTATGTTGGGAAAATGAACAGTATCAAAAATAGTTCCCTTAAAATCAATAAAGGTTCCAAAATTCATACGATCACCTTTAGCAGTATTGGTTCCCTTTAAAGTAATCAATTTACCAAAAATAGTTATTTGCTTATTCTCAAACAGCGGAATGTCCTTGGCCAAAATATTCTTTACAACATACTTTTCAATTAAATTAAAATATCCATTTAATGGAAAACCTATTAACTCCATCTCGTCATAAGCATCTATTAGTTTATTTGTGGTAATTTCAGGTAATTTAAAACTAACAGATCTAGAGTGGAAGAGTTTTGGTGCAGAAACATCGCACGGTTTTTTTATGACTTTTAAATGCGCTTCCCACATGATTTGATGTTTATCCAACCTTGTAAAACGAAAAGCATCTATTCTAATCAAAATGATTAACTGTTCTAGGCTTATGGGAACCCTGTCGATAAAATCATCAAAACTTTCAAAAATGCCAAAGGTACTTCGCGATTCTATAACTTTTTGAATGGTTCTAACCTCTAAATCCTTAATTAATTGAAAGCCTAAATAAATAGTTTTGTTTTGGATTATTGTTTCTGATAAACTATTATTAATACAGGGCTTCTCCACAATACCTCCTTGCATTTTTATTTCCTGCACATATGTTTCAATAGAATAAAAGCCACCCCCGTTATTCAATACGGCCACCATAAATTCTAACGGAAAGTATTTTTTAAGATATAAGCTTTGGTAACTTTCAACTGCATAAGAAGCAGAATGTCCCTTAGCAAAAGCATATCCTGCAAAAGCACTTACCTGACCCCAAATTTCCTCGATTAATTTTTCAGGGTATCCTTTTATAATACAATTATCCTTAAACTTTTTTTCAATTGCTCTAATCTCTTTATTGGATCGGGACTTACCACTCATTCCTCGACGTAGGATATCTGCTTCGCCCAAATCCAAACCTGCAAAATAATGAGCAACTTTTAAGACATCCTCTTGGTAAACCATTACACCATAGGTCTCTTTTAAAATCTCTAGTAAAACAGGATGTCCATTTTTCCGTTTTTCAGGAAACTTATGTCTGAGAATATATTCATCTTTCATACCTCCATTGGTTACTCCGGGACGGATAATGGAGCTGGCAGCCACAAGTCCAAGATAGTCTTGAGTTTCTAATTTGGTCATTAAAACCCGCATGGCGGGTGACTCTACATAAAAAACCCCCATACAATCACCAGTTTTGAGCATATTGTTTATGGCAGGATCCGACTTAAATTTGGATACCATATCAATATCAGCCACTTTAGCGTCTGGTTGATTATAGGCTATGATCTCCAAACATTCTTTAATTTTTGAAAGTCCTCGTTGCGCTAAAATATCGAATTTAAAGATACCCACATCTTCAGCAATGTTCATATCAATTTGAACAGTCTGAAAACCTTTAGGAGGCATAAAAGTAGCTGTATAGTAATTGATTGGTTTTTTGGTGATTAATATCCCACCCGAATGAACACTCAGATAATTAGGAAACCCATGAATCAGTTTTCCGTATTTAACGATTAATTGAATGTACTCATCATTTTTGGTGTCCGTATTGTTTCCCTTTAAAAAACTGTCAATCTCAGCTTTTGGCAACCCAAATACTTTTCCTAATTCCCGAACGACAGCTCTAAATTTAAAGGTAACATAGGTGCCCATTAGGGCTGTATTTTTAAATCGGTTAAAAATATAATGGGTTATATCATCCCTATCCCGCCATGAGAAATCAAGATCGAAATCGGGTGGGGACGATCTATATACATTTATAAAGCGTTCGAAATAAAGATCCAATTCTATAGGATCTACATTGGTAATACCGATAATATAGGCTACTATACTGTTTGCCCCGCTACCCCGCCCTATATATGGGTAGTTCTTGGATTTTGCATATTGCAGTAAATCCCAGTTTATCAAAAAATAAGAAACAAAGTCCATTTCTTTTATGGCCTTCAACTCCTTCTCTATTCTTTGAAAGACGATGTTATCTGCATGGGGATATCGATATGCTATATTATCGAAAACCAATTTTCGCAAGTAGGTATAATCTTCTTGTTTATTAGCTAAGTAACATTCTTGATTTTGGTTTTCCCGATTGTTATTGAATAAAAAGTGAACATTGGAGTTTTCAAGAAGATAGTTGGTGTTTTCTATTGCTTTGGGAAACGATTCAAAAACAGAAAGCAGTTCATCTTTTGAAATCATTTTATCTGTTTTTGAGCCTTGCTCCGTTTCTGGCAACTTGCTCAATAAAATATTCAAATCAATAGCCCTTAGCAACCGATGGGCATTGTAATCATTTTGGTTTCTGAAGGATACAGGTTGTTGAATTACTAAATTATCATAGTGCTTGTAACAAGAGAACAATAGTTTTCGCAGAGAAACAATAGATATCCCTATAAACTCGTTCGTAGAAAATTCTTTCTTCTCTAATTCTAATACTTTCTCAAAGGGATATATAAAAAAACAGTTTTTCAGTTTGGGGCATAGTTCTGGAAAGTCTTTTTTTTTATGAAGGTGCTCGGTAAGAAATCCATTGATATTTTGAAACCCAATATTGTCTTTTGCTATAACTACATACTCCTGTTTTGTACCGTTTCTAAAGTCTACCCCAACCGAAACATCGATATTATAATTTGGAGCATTTTTTATCATGCTCAAGCAAGCCGATGTAGAGTTTATATCGGTCAGTGCCAATTGCTTTATATTGTTTTGCTGCGCTAATTCCAAAAGTTCAATTTCAGAAAAAGTGCCATAACGAAGCGAATAATATGTGTGACAATTCGTGTACATTATTGTTTTCTGTGGGCTAACAAAATTGGAGGTTCCCCATTAAAAGGATTACGGTTATTGCGAATCGATTTTACATCCATTGTAGAAGCGCGCATAACTGTATTACTGCCATAGCGATTGCGTATATTGTCTAATGAGGCATACAGGTTTAATCTTTTTAAATTATCGTCGAAAAGATCAATTTGGTAATGTCCGCTGACCAGATGGGAGAAATTGACCCCTATCAAGCGTATTAATACACTTCTATTGTAAAGTTTATTGAATAGATTGTGGATTAATGGGATAAGCACATGATCCGCACTGGTATATGGAATTTTCATTTGTTTAGAATATGTACTGAAATCTGAATACCTAATTTTTACAGAAACGCAGGAGGTAAGTTTATTTCCTTGACGTAATTGATAGGCTAAGTTTTCACCCATGGCACTGAGACAGGACTCGATCTTTTTAACATCAATAGTATCCTTGTTAAAAGTTCGCTCGTTAGAAATTGACTTTCTTTCATTATACTGAATTACGGGTGAGCTGTCAATTCCATTAGCTCTATTCCATATGATTCTACCATTCTTACCCAATACCGAAACAACCATTTCTAAAGGCATATTCTGTAATGTTTTTATATGGTGGACACCTAGATTTCTTAGCTTTTGGGCAGTTACCTTTCCTACCATCGGAATTTTCCGTATCGACAAGGGGGCTAAAAAATCTTTTTCAAAACCTACATCTATTTTTATCTGGTTATTTGGTTTGGCCTCGCCAGTGGCAACTTTTGAAACCACTTTGTTTTGGGACAACCCAAAGGATATGGGCAATCCCGTTTCTTTAATCACTGTTTCTCGTATTTGTTTTGAAAATTTATAATTTCCAAAAAAACGATCCATCCCGGTTAAATCTGCATAAAACTCATCAACGCTTGTTTTTTCAAATACGGGAACTTCATTTTTAATGATATCAGTAACCATATCGGAATATTTCATATATATTCCAGCATCTCCCCGAATCACAATTGCTTGTGGACATAATTGTCTAGCCATTTTCATAGCCATTCCCGAATGAACACCAAAACGACGGGTTTCATAGCTACACGCAGCAACCACCCCTCTATCCCCAGTACCTCCAACAAGGACCGGTTTTTTATTAAGCTTAGAGTCTAATAGACGTTCTACTGATACAAAGAAAGTATCTAGGTCTAGGTGTAAAATTGATTTATTCACTCAGCACCTCCTTCTCAAATTGAACTACGTTTTTGTATGGATTTTTTTTGAGGTAACTTCTAATAATTTGACTGGTATGATAGGTATGATGCATGGGAGAAAGAAAGTTCTCTATTTCTTCTACATTGGAGAAACCTTCACTTTCATCCACAAAACCAAAGCCCCGATACCTCCCTTCCTTTATAAGCACAATGGATTTTTCGTCGCTATTTCTTCCGTTGCCATAAATAATATAGGTGGGTTTGTCATCATTTAAGTGTTCTATCGCTGCACCCACCTTTTTGTTATAATCCTCTATTTCTTCCGTCCCATCACAAATACCTTCACAATTATTTATTTTATAGTGTGAGCACACTTCGACGTTACTCTGTAAACCACAATAACGAGGGCATAAATTATATGTCTCACATATATACTCCAACCGTTCACGAGCTAGTGTTCTATTATAAAACGTCATTAAGGAATCATCTGTAGCCTTAGTTTTGGTAATGGCCAATTGAATGATGTTTCTTTGGTTTTTATATGAAATGATTTTATAAGAGCTTTGAGGTCTTTTTTGCGCTCTGTTAAACTTAGGATAGTATTTCTTTATTAATTCCGATTCCAATAAAAGGGCGGTAAGTTCATTTCCCGTTTCCTCATGCTCAATAAAGAATGATTCTTGACACATTAAATACCCCTTATTCTTTTTATTGTAGATATGGGACAAAACCCTTTTCTTTATATTCTTAGCTTTTCCCACATATATCACTTTTTGACCTTTATTCTTAAAAAGATAGATTCCTGCGGAATTGGGTAAATCCAATATCTGTTTTGAATTTAAGTGTGGTGGTAAAGAAGCTTCCTTGGATCTGGGGTTTAAAAATTGATTGAAAACTTCATAGTTTTCATCCAAACTCATCAATCTCTGAAATAAAATTACCGTAGCATCGGTATCCCCTTCTGCCCTATGTCTGTTTTCAATGGGTATATTTATTGAACTGCAAATGCGACCCAAGCTATAACTTAAAAGATGAGGAATTAATTTTCTTGACAAACGAACCGTACATAGCTTTTTTCGGTCAAATTCCATTCCCAATCTGCGGAATTCATTTCGTATTACATTATAATCGAAATGGACATTGTGGGCGACAAAAATGGTATTTTCAGTAATCTTTTGAATTTCTTCAGCCACTTCATAAAATAGTGGTGCACCTTCCACCGTTTCATTGGATATGCCTGTTAACGCTGTAATATGGTGAGGAATTATCTTTTCAGGATTTATAAGTGTGGTGTATTTATCTAAAATTTCACCATTTTGCAGGATGACAACACATATTTCCGTTATCCTATTCCCACGCATTCCACCGCCCGTAGTTTCTACATCGACTATGGAGAATTTTTTGTTTTCCATCCTTGATTTATTTATTACAAAAGTATAAAATAAAACGGATTAAAGGAAATATTCCATTATATTGGATTTATTCCCAATTTATTATCTCGAGCACTACATATTTCTCCTTTTTCTTTATAGTTTATCGATATCTTTCCATCCCCCTTTTTTTCCATAATGTTCTGACAACAATTATTTTAGAATAGAAGTTTCCTAAACTTTAGATGCAATTTCGATTCTTGGCGAGGGTAAAATATTAATAATTCAAGGTGCTTACAGCATTTTTTATTTTATATAATAATTTAAAAGTAGAACATTTGCTGAACATTTTATTTAAAAACGGGGCGATAAGCACCACCCGGGAAAATAATACCCAACTCTTTTTTAATGAATGCACACACCTATGACGTGAACGGGTTAAACGTCATTGATCTATTACAAACTAATGATGATATCTTTGAAAAACCCAGGCCTACATCAGAGATAAGCCTTGGACAAACAGTTAATAAATGCATTCATAACAACAGTAATGAAAAGCATCGTTTCAACGCCATCTCTGAATGTTCCAGTCTTGTAGATGCCATAAACAAACCATCAAGGGGTGGAAATCGATTTAGTTGTGCTTCCCGGAAAAGACAATGCCAATAAAAGTATGGAAAGATATAGTAAAAACACTAGAAACATTATTGATAATATAAGGGAATGTCCTGTGTTGATTATTCCATCTTCTGCGAAAATGCATGAGAACCCAAAATTTGTATTGGCATCATATTTTGGTTTAGACCTTCCAAAAGCTGAACTCTAAAATTGGTACTCTTTGATAAAAATTGCCAATAGTAGTATTAAGATTGTGACCCTATCTAGCAATGGCAGATGCTGGAACTTTGCTAAAATAGTTATAACTAAAACCTACAAAGCAAAAGTTCCAAACGCAAATAAAGAAGTACATCGACCCTGAAAGATTGCCTTAACTAAAAAGCAACCTTAATTTTTTTTTCGGTTTAACATTGGGGTTAGTAATTCTTGGTGATTTCGGTGTAGTGGATTCTCAGTAATTGCGATTATACATCTTAATTAATGCTTTTTAATTTATTAAAAAAATCCTGCCGTCTATTTCTTGAAACAGGAAGTTTACTATTATCTTCCAATACAATATAACCTTCGTTAAGGTACTTTTTGATATGGCTTAGATTAATGAGATACGATTTATGAATTAAATAAAATGATTGATTGTCCAGTAACTTATTAAAATAGCCAATGTTATGTGAACTCAACATTGATTTTTTGTTCACAAAATGTATTTTAGTGTAACCATTATCTCCTTCAAAATGTAAAATATCTGACATTTTAACAAACTCCAGACCTTCCTGTGAGGGAATAACTATTTTTTTATTTTGAAAAGTTTGGACCCCTAAATTTTCAATAAGTAATTTATTTTTTTCCAAGGCTGATTTGTCTTCAATGTTTTGAATGGCTTTATTGACCGTAATCATTAAATCTTGGTTATCCACAGGCTTTACTAGATAGCCAATAGCACAATGTTTAATGGCTTCAATGGCATAATTATCAAAAGCTGTGGCAAAAATTATTTCAAAATCTGGGTTTTTTATTTCGGCTAGTAAATCGAAACCACTCATTTCGGGCATAGCAATATCAAGAAATACCAATTGAGGCTTTAGTTGTTTTATTAGCTCAATACCCTCATCAGGGCTCTGTGTTTCACTAATTACTTTTACATTGGGGCACAAGCGTTCTAATTTATTTTTTAAAATGGCTAGTGCTTTGCGTTCGTCATCTATTAAAATTGCGGTTACTTTCATTCCCCGATGTTTTGTTTAAAAATTAAGGAAACTATAGTCCCTTTTGCGTGCATATCAATATCTGATAAGTCCTGAATTTCATATTTAATAGTCCACTCTTTGCTTTTATTCAATAAATCTAAGCGTTCATATAACACCTTAGAAGAATTGGATTGATAGTTTTTTGAAGAAGCTTTATAGACTGATTTGGCTTTATTGATTCCAATTCCATCATCTTTTATAGTTACTTGATAGGTATCTTCTTTTAATTGTTTAAATAAGATCTTAACCGTTCCATTATCTTTTTTATGAAACAAGCCATGGTTTACTGCATTCTCTACAATGGGTTGTAGTAACATGGAAGGAATGAGTTGTTCTTCAATATCTATTTTTTCACAGACAGAAACTCGATAGTTTAATTTTTCTTCAAAGCGTAATTTTTCAATTTCCAAATAATTTGTCAATAGTTCGAGTTCTTCATTAATGGTAACAGTTTGTCTTCTGGAATATTCAAAGAACAAACGAATTAATTGAGAAAACTTTGACAGATAATTTTCAGAAAGTTCAACCTCATTTCGCTGTATAAAATACTGAATGGCATTGAGAGAGTTATGTACAAAGTGCGGATTCATTTGACTGCGTAATGCCTTTAGCTCCAAACCGGCTACTCGCTTTTCTTGTTGAGCTTTGTCATATTCCTTTTTTTGAATACGTTTTTTCATATATAGAAATAACAAATACAAACACAACAAAGCCAATAATACAAAACCTATTCTGGCAACCATTGTTTGCCACCAGGCAGGGAGGACGTTTATATATTGTTTGACAATTGTTTGCTTATTATGCTGATTTATGGCTTTTACTTCTAATTGATATATCCCTGGCGAAAGATTAGAGAAATTGAGCGTTTTGGTTTCTGTAGTTGTCCAATTGGCCTGGTTTGGTAACAACCGGTACTGAGAAGTTACATGTTCTTGGTTCACATAATCTTGTAAAGCAAAAGTAATAGACACATTATCACGTTCGGCGTGATTGTAGCTAAGCGTATCGTTTTTTGTTTTAAAATAGAGTTTAGGTTGCTGTGTATAAATTGGACTATCAAGGTTAATTTTTGCTAAACCTATATCACTTGCAACATATAACAAACTGTCTTGTTTATATATGTCGTTGGTGTTATCTTGAAGCAAACCATCTGTTGTATAATAAGCGTCTAGTATTTTAGATTCGGATAAACCTTCTGGTATAATACCTATTTTTTTCACCCCTTTTTGTGTGGCCAACCATAGGGTATCTTCTTCTTTAATAATTTTTTGTACGGACAAACCATCAGTTTCTTTTAGATGAAAAACTTGATCTTCATTGTATAAATAAACGCCCCTACCATCGGTACCCACAAGAAGGTTCTCATTTGAAGACGATAAACTGGTGATAGGTACATTTAACAAGTCATTTTGAAGTTTAGGTTTTACGAGCGAATCATTTTTGAAGACACTTAAGCCATCACTACCACCAGCATAAATCTTATTATTAAAAGCAATAAGATGCTGTAAACCAATTTTACTTCCTAAATATTTAGAATATTTATCTTCGGGCTTGTATTTAATAAGTGCTGAAGAAATTATACAATAATAACTTTTATTGAAATAAAGAATATCCTTGCCTCCTGAAAGAGCTCCACCCAAAAGAATATTATTTTTAGTGGTTTTAATTTGGAATTCATGAAAATTATTATTCTTTAACCCATAAGATTTATGAGCGGCAACAAATAAGTATTGATTTTGATTTGAGTCTTTTTTTATTTGGTAAATCTCACTATGTGGAATATTGAACTCTACTAATGATTGCTCTTTATTTGAAGTGGTGTTTAAATTATAAAATCCTTTATTGTTTACACCTAAGAATAAATTATCCCTATTGCCATTTACTTTTTGCACTTTTAAACCCTTGAAATAAATTGGAGTTTGCAATTGTGTATTTGGAATTAGCGAAATACCTTTTGAAATATCAGTTAGCCATAGATTACCTCGGCTATCTTTATAACTATATTGACTTAGTGGCTCTGGGAAAGTAAATTTTTCTAAAGCGTTAAGTTGATAGTCAAAAATTGTCAAATGGCCTGGAATACTTATTTGAAACTCATTGGCTAAACTCTTACATTTAAAGTACATTGGTTTTTCTACCCCACCCAAATCTTTAAAAGATATGAATTGAGAAGTATTGTTTTTAAAATCAACAAACATCACTCCTGTATCATAAGCTATATAACCTATTTGGTTATACATTACACCTGATGCGATAAATTGAGAACTAATTAAGGGATTCTCGACGGGTAGCGTAATAGGTGTTGTATGCTTAAACTTAAAACCCCAATCATATACTAATAGCTGTTCGTCATTTATATTAATAAAAATGATTTCTTTATTTTCAGGGTTTAAAAGAAAACTATGACTAATATTATAATCATAGCCATACTTTTTTTTGAGTTCTAATTGAAATGAAGCATAATTATCCGGGGTTAATCCCAAATCAATAATTTGATCATTTTTAATCGTATTTACATTATTACTATAAAACCAAAAATTATCTGTGGATTTGTAATAAAACCTTGGCGTTAATAAGTCTTTCTCTTTTGTAGAAAATTTATAAATGCTATCATTCATTAAATAACCCTGATAAGCACTTTTAGAAAAGTACCACAACCTACCTCGATAATCTGTTTCTAACCTCCAAGTATCGTTATTGGGTAACCCATCTTGTATGGTAAACGTTTTAAAAGTTTCACCATCAAACTTAACCACGCCTTGTTTAGTGGCAAACCACATAAAGCCATTGGCATCTTCAGCGATATCATATACATGGTTTGTAGGTAGCCCTTGTTTTGTAGTATAGCGGATAGGTTCTTGTGCAAATAAGGAAATGCAGCAAAATAATGCAATTAATATCGGGGAGTTTTTTATCACATTTTAAAGATAATGTTTATATATTTTTATTTTAATTAATTTTTGTTCTCAATACCCATTAAATAAAAATCAAAGTTTTCTGTTTTAAAAGTTGAAGAATTTAAATCAATTTCATAAAAGTTTGTCGTAGCGGCATCCCTTCTTGATGTTATATAATAGGTGTCATCACAAGCATCATAGGTTGTAGCGTAAAATTCTGGATTTAATACAATACCACTTGCCTTAAAATCAAATATTATTGTTGGGTTTTCGGCAGGATTATTAATATTGATTTCAACTAGTTCTAAACCCTCTCCTTGGTCAGTATTGCGATCCCTAATAGCCAATAAATTTCCATTATTTCGCATTTCCAATCCGAAGAATATTTGATTATTTGTAGCAAAATCAAAATCAGGCACCAATTCAATGTATTGGGTCGTCATTGTATTGGTATTAAACGTGATTAGATTTGAGCCCGAAATAAAATAAATTATACCGTTACCATCTGAAGTCGAAGACATACTTTCCCAGTTAAAATAACTCTGTAACGGGAAGCTATTGCTTGCCAATGTGGTAAGTGAGCCATCATTGGTATTGATAGATTCAATTGTATAATTAGCTGGATCTGTAGCGTAACCAAAATTGTCAATAGTTATGGTAAATAGGTTACCATTATTAAACACGGGTGCCGAGTAAAAACCAGCTACAATAATTTCTTGCCTTGTTTGCGTATCAATATCGTATTTGTATAATCGCTGTTGTAAGGGAAACTCTATATAGTATTGGTTGTTTATAACGTCATAAGCATCATAATTTGAAGGCCTGTTAAACACATCAAACTGATTGTCATCCTGCCCATCTTGTCTAATGTTTTGAAACGCTAATGGTATGTTGATTGGTTTGCTTAGACTATCTAAAGAAAATAAAGGTTGACCGATTTCTTCGGAACGCATAATAAACAAACCAGTATCACATAACCCTTCTGGCGGAATGGTATTGTCATCCAAACACTCACAATTTTCACAACCAAAAACTGCAAAAAGAGATACTAGAAAAATTAGTATTTTAATTTTTTTTCTTTTCATTGCTTTTTGGTTTTTTGAAAAAATTAGTATCTACGGGCTTATTTATAACATCCTCTTTTAAGCATTCTGGGAGTCTCTTTTTTGCTTCGTTTGCATTTTCGAAAACAAGTAAACGCATCATCTTAGTTGGTTCTGGACAGAACTCACTTTCGTTGTCATCCACAGGAATTATTTTCCAATACAGCGCATTATCTGGATAGGGTTTATTTGGGTTTAAGCCAATTTTAAAACGTCTTTTAAAATCCATGATGCGTTTATCTACCTCCTTGTATTCTCCGTTTTCTTTAATATAGAATAGTAACTGATAACCCTTATCTTCTTTCAATGTTCTTGGGTTTTCATCAATCCACTCAAAAATTGCATAAGGCGTTTCACTTAATACTACATAATCATTGTAACCTGGCGCTTCATATATTACACGTTCACAAATATATTCTTCTTTAGGCTCATTTGTTGTTATAGGAATATCTGGCTCTTCTTCAATTACTACTTGTGGGTTTGAGCCACCTCCAATTGTAATGGCTATACCAACGGTTCCATTTACAGTGTTTATATTACACTCGTACGTTTTAGTTATTTCTGGCGTGTTTTGGAGGGTTTCATATAATACGGAAGGTGACTCATCTCCAGTAATTTGTATATCTCTTGAAGTGTAGGTATGGATAAGCCCATTTATATGGGTATAATTTGCTCCAATGTGTATTCCAAGGGTATTTGAAAGTTTGTAGTTAAAACGAAATCCCGATAGCATCATAAAGTTTAGATTACTTTGTGTTTCGTTAGGTGTATTTGCTTCAAAAAGGGTGAATTGCTCTGTTGTTGGAGTAGAAACATCCACAAAATAACGATACTCCGGATAACTTACTTTGGCAATCCCTGCTTTTGTAAAACCCTGTAATTGTAGGTTTTGTGTTAGATTAAAATTAATTGTGGGACCAATATCTAGTTGTAAGCTTTTCCAGTTGAGGTTATCTCCTTGAAATAAAACACTAGAGGTAAAATTAGGGTCATTTACCTGATTAGGAAAAAGCGTTGAAAAATCAGTTTCATAACTATGATACCCGGCATATAAACCCAAGCCAAATACTTTCCAAAGGTTTTGCTTTTCTAGGTGTAGACCACCACCAAAACCATTTTTAGTGTTAAAGGTTTCATTACTAAACGCACCAATGGGTTGTCCTAATGAGAAATCTGGTAGGAGTTGGATTGGGTTTTGTTGGGCATTTGTCTTAAACACATTAAGCACGAACACAAAAATTATAATATATTTCATTAATTACTTTTTTAATCATCCCACATTAGGACATCTTTTCTTAACTCTTGTTCTAAAGTAGGCATAGGATTATCTGGTTTTGGTCTTACTCCTTGAATTATTACTTTTTTTAAATTTCCATCAATCCATCTATAATCTATATAATGAGGTTTGTCATATTCATTGTTGTACAACTCGATTAATTCATTCCACAACTCATCTTGGAATTGCCAATTTTGTCTATACCTTTTCATTAAAAAACTGTGAGCTTCATTCTCTTTTTTTGTTATAACATCACCTGTAGCATCTGCCAAAAATTTATATGGATTTAATTGAAATAATAAGTCTACATATGAAGGTGGCATTAATATGTTTTTAGGATTTCTTCCAATACTAATAATGGATCGAGTATTACCAAGATCATCAATTTCTCCCGCATTAAGCATATAATCTGCTTTTTTCCACCTTAACTCTTGTATTGCATCAAGCATCTCATTATTTCTTTCGCTATCTTCTTTATCATTTTCTTGGCTTGTTTCAATTAATGAATATCTAGTATTAACTAAATTTGGAAATGAATTAACTTCTGATGAGACACCAATAATGGATATAACTGTACCTACTGGCATAATATGTGTTTTCTTAACTCCATTTTCATTTAAACCTTTCCATTCCGGATTAGCACTGATTAATGTTCCATGTTCCATACCCCATGCTTCCTCTAAACTCCAGAATGTATCACCTTCTTTCATAGTATACGTATTTGGACTTACAACATTACCCTCTTCTAGCCCCTCAAGTTCTATATACTGAATTACTTTATTCCCTGAGAACTGGTAAGATGAATAGTGTGGATAATTTGAAGTTAAAGGATCCACAGCAAAAAAGCGTCCTAACCTTGGGTCATGTACTCTGTATTTATAATTAATACTATTATTTGCACCGTTAACCTCATCGTCTTTTTCTTGACCTTGAAAACCATATCGGTGCGCTTCGGCTTCGCTCAGCGACCTATTTTCTAATACCATTCCATACGGGTAATAGTCGTTAAAGGCTTTTATATCTGTATCGTTAAAAGCAATTATTGTATTTGTGGCTTCAGGTATTGGTGTTTTTCGATCGCTAACAACAGTCATCACATTACCTAAGTGGTTGGACACCTCGTAAGACTTGTTGCCTAAAGTGCGGGATTGGTTTTGGGCATTAATGTAGGATGCGATTAAAAGTATTATGATATTTGATATTCTAAACATTCTATATTCTTATTTGTTAGATATTGGCAAACTTTTAATCGGTTTGAACATTTATATTTTCGTTATGACTCATCCTTACAGATATATTTATTTTATAGGATGGTATTCCCATCTGACTTAAAACATTTTTTAGAGAAGCTTTTCGAGCGTTAATTAATTCCTTAAATGTCTTTCCACTATAAGAAGCATTACCTTTTATATACGTTGATCCCATTGCCTCAGCCAATGGAACTAGAGTATTTGAATTATTATAAGTCATAGTCGCCCCCATGATTATATTTACTCGATAAAAACTCGTAGGATCGTTATTAAATATTTGTACAACTTCATCAAAAGTATCTTTTAATTTCGTCCAATTTTGATTACTCATCGTTGCTTCCAACAAATCCCATTGAATAGGTACAATTTTATTGACATTTGTATTATTTACAACAGGAGGTGTGGCAGGAGGTGCAATAGGGGGATTTATGGGTGCTACCACAGGAGGTGGTGGGGGTCTTTTGAAAACTGGCACTATTATATCACTTTTTGGACTTGGAGCCAATTCACTGACCCTATATACTTCCATTTTTGATAAAGTGCTAAATTTTCTTTTTATCAACCAGCCCTCTTGTCTTTGCTTTAAATTAACTTCATCATCATTTGAAACTCTACTGTAAATTGGAACGGCCTCGACAATTGGGTTATTAGCAAATGGGCTTTGGTTATCCATCGGATTGTTGTCATGATTGTAGGAGTATGTTTTTTCTATCCCTCTCTCTGTAAGATATTCCTTATCATAAGAGTCTACTTTCTCTAAACCTTCCATCTCAATCGCATTTATGACAATATTCTCACTAAACGCATAAGTAGAATTATAAGGGTATTTTGAAGATAAAGGATCCACACCAAAAAATCGCCCCAACCTTGGGTCATGGACTCTATACTTATAATTAATACTATTGTTGCTCCCTTTTACTTCATTATCTTTTTCTTGACCTTGAAAACCAAAACGGTAATCTTTACTTTCGTTTCTTCCATCTAGTAACATCCCATAGGGGTAATAATCATTAAAAGCTATTATATCTGTTTCGTTAAAGGCAATGGTTGTATTTGTGGTTTCTGGTGCTGGTGTTTTTCTATCACTCACTACTACCATAACATTTCCTAAATGATTAGATAACTCATACGATTTGTTGCCTAACGTGCGCTTATTGGTCTGTGCAATACTTGTAGTATAACAACCTAAAAACGATATGGAAAGTAAAATTCGCATTAGCATTTTAGTTCATGGTTTTATTTTGGGTATTAGTTCCTAAGCGTTTGTTTCCGTAAAGGATGAAATCTTCTAATGTTAATTTTCCTGTATTGGTATTGTATTTGTAAATGGCTATTGGGTTGCCTTGAGCATCTAGCATATAATAGGTTTCTGTATCTTTTGTTGGGTCATAAATACCAGTGTTTTGGTCTTTTGATTTTACTAATTTCCCAATTCGATTTCCCAAAGGACCATAATAAAAAACTACATCTGCATCTTTATCAGTTTGTATAAAACTGGTTACTTTGTTGCTTACGTTCCAGTTAATCGTTTTGATATTTTCTTGTCGGTCTTGTACTAAGCGTCCTATTTCGTCATAGGTATAATTATTAGCTGTTTGTCCACTTTCTATATCTATGTCGTATCCGGCAGTGGTAATGGCATCCTCCACCTCAAATAATTGGTTATTAACTTTAGCATTAGCTGTTAAAACATTTGCAGTAGTTTTTGGCACTGGAGAATTCACTTTATTATAGCCATAAGTCATATCATCCATTTTTTCATTAGATAAATAGGCACTTGTAATGCTATTCCGTTGTAATCGTTCTATATTTCCATTACCATCAAACCAATAATTAGCGTTATAAAATTCGCTTTCATTACGTGCGTTATCCGTTGTAAAAGCATTATCGTTTAAAGGTTTGTTACTGCCTTTATCCCAATAGGGTTTAGAGCTTTTAATACGGTTAAGTTGATCATAACGATAGGCGTTTGCCATTACTTCAATAGGTTCTTGGGCCAGGTTTTTTAAACTGGTTACCATTTTGGCTATGTTTCCATTGTATAAATCTCTACTATCATTAGGGTTGAGTATGTCAATGGCATCAAAATTCCTGGCAATCACATTATTGCTACTAGATGAAATTGGTTGGTAATGATCTTTATAATAGTGTAAGCTAAAGGCAAAAGGATCGCGACCTATATTTTCGTTTAAGCCGCCTTTCATACCATCTTTTCCTGCATCGCGTTTTGCATCTACCATAGAGGAATTCATAGCAGTTATCCAACCTCTAATATCATAGATGTAGTCGTTTGCAAATACGATTTTATCTCCTATTTCTTCACGGGCTAAAGGTCCATGGGCATAGTAGAAATAACGGGCTTCTGTTTCCCAAATCATGTCATCAACACTGGTTCTTACTTTTACCAAACGGTTGTCGGCATCATAACTATAACGATGCATAAGTTGGTCTTCTTTATCTTTCTGGTAAGATACTTGGTTGACGTTACCACTTACTAAATCATACGTATAATCCAAACGTTTTACACGATGTTGTGCAAATGCCCCCGGAATGGCTCTGTTTTCTTGCCAAAGGGTTTCTACATTCCCTAACACATCGTAGGTGTAATGTGTAAGTGCATCGTACTTTAAAGGTATTTCTCTTTGCGATGGGGGTGTATTGGTACTGTCGTCATAAGAATCTCCTGTATTATCGTAAACAACTGCACTAATTCTGTTTCTTAAATTGTTTTGCGATTGATATGCTGGATGGTTATTGGGTATAATAGCTGTATTTACCTCATCATAAAACGACAAGGTGCGCTCATTTCTCTTTTTGCCGTCTAACCACTTCAGTAATAAATTAGCACCTCCATTAGCCACAGGATTATTATAATCGTTGATATCTTCGGCTGTTACTTTGTCCATAGGAGTAGGGGAAAGTAGTTCTCCAGCTTCAATAGTTCTTCCTAATGCATCGTATTGTAAATAGCTATATGCTTTTCTGGTTAACTGATTTGCATTTTGCGATACAGCCATTCTACCTAAAGCATCATACCAAAAGTTTGAAATACCTCCATCGGGTGTTTTTTGTGTGATTACATTTTGTAAGGAATTGTATTGGTAATTGGTAACCATTAAATGCTGTGTATGTACGAATGGGTTGTTATCAGGATCTTTTAAATACTCCATTGCTTTTTGATGAATCGCTGGTTTTAATATGCGACTGTCATGCACAACAGCTCCAGATTTTAAGTCTTTCTGAAATATGCCGTCTGGTGGTACAGTAGCTACCAAATCGCCTGCCTGGTCATAATAATACAGGGTATAGTGATACTCGTTGTACTCATAATCCATTTCAAATTTCTCTGAATATTGCGCCTTAGCAAGACAGCCAGCAATATAAGCTTGTCTGTACTCTTCTGCTTTTTGATTTAGCAATCGTTCAAATTCTGCATCTGCAATGGCTTGTGCATAGGCATTAATTACTGTTACACAATCTGTGTCTGGGTCTTCTTCCTTTTCGGTTTCATTACAACTAAAGTATTTTGCTAATTCATAAGGAGTAGAGGGATTGCCGCCGGTCCAGGAGTACAGCGGTTTTTTATTACAGCTTTTGTACCAATCAGAAAAATTTGGCTTTAAGCCTAATTCTGTTGTATCAAGAACTAGGTCTAAAGCATCTTGTATTTCTTGGGAATTGGCGGCATTTGCATCAGAAACAATATCTTCATAAGTTCGGTTGGGGTCAATACTTTGATTTACATCTACTACAAAGTTGTTGATTTTTGCGCAGGCACAAGATTCATCAGTTTGTTCGGGCAAGGCTTCTAAAAAACAAGCTTCCGGAAGTTGAGATGAACACCGAATGTATTCTCTTATAGCTTCATTAATGTCTACTGTAACAGCAGGGTCTTTACAGTCTTCTAAATATTGATTATAAACAAATTTTCGCAGTTCATCTTCTTGACTAGGAGTCGCCAGATCACATTTGCTTTTTAGTTTATTAATAAAAGTATCTGCAGCTTCTTCTGCTTGTTTTTCACAGGAAAATTCATTTTCAGAATTTTCCGGGTGATCGGGATCAAGGTTTTCAAACACAAAATTTTCAGGGTATCTAATGGCAAAACCATCAGAGGTAAAGCCGCTATCATCTGTTGATTTTAGGTACAAACCAGAACATTCGCTTTTAACCTTTTGATATTTTAAATATTCTTCATAAAATTTTCTTGCCCTATCTTCAAGTTTTTGTGGCGTAAATTCTGCTCTTGTAGATGCATCTGCATTAGGTCCTAATTCAATAAGTGCATCTTGTGATTGCTTTTTGAAATCGGTATTGGTTAGCCATGTATTTATTTGAGTTTGATCTGCGGGAGTTAAAGGGTCACAATCAGAATGTGAGGGATCGTCTGATGGATTACCATTAGTTCTATTTACATTTTCATCACCTTCTCCTTGAATATCACAAATAGCTTTACCACAACATAAGGTTTTATAGGCACACCATTCAGGATGTAATGACACTAGGATATCTGCGTATTCTGGTTTCCAGTTTTTTCTTAGCTCATTAAATAAACCTTCTCGTTTACCTTCATCACTCCCAAAACAATCTTTTAATCTATAAAATTCTTGGTCTGAAATTGTATTCAGCCATCCGTTCTCATCATAACTTGTATTTAGTGTGTTGACATCTGGCGCAGGTTGATACATATCTGGTAGGTTATCAAAATATTGACCACCTGGAGACATATCTTGTTTTAAGAGCGTTAGCTTTAATTCACATTCAGACATAAGAGGTTCGGTCGGATCATAAGCTTCGCATTGGTCTTTACATGCTACGATCTCTCCTTGAATACGTGTATATTCTTGTTGATCTATAACTGTTGTTACCACATCATTTTCAACTTTAGCCACATGAACTCCCGTTTCCGTGATATAATACTGCACACCATCCCGATCTTTGGCTGTCATAAATGATTCTTCGCATAAGCTTTCACAATCTGGGTTGCATGAAGTAATTGGGTCTATAATTCGTTTTGGAATACAGGTCTGGTTTTCTTTCCATTTTATTACTGCTTTGTCAACCGCCTCTTGATTAAGTGTTAGCTTTTTAACTAATTGATAAGATCCTGTTGAAACTTTTTTTGTAGAAAACTCATAAGGCATTCCATCTAAACTGGTCCCGGTAATTGCTTCTTTTTTAATTTCATCAACCAAAGTCCCTTTATATTTTAGTTTCTGGCGACTACCATATTCATCTAAAAGATAGATTTCTAAATCATAAGCGCATTGGGCATTAACCCCACAATTATTGAAAAGTGCCTGATCTATTTCATACGAAAAATTATAAGTTGTAGTTCCAATAGCGATCAATGTTTTGTTTACGATTAAACTTTCTTCTGAAATTTCATTTAAATCATTTAAATGCACTTTTAAAGTAATTGGCTTATCGGGCTTAGTATCTATAGCCAGCAAATTGTCTGGTTCATCTCCGGCTAAAGATGTTGCGATAACGCGGCCGGATAAATCTTTAATAGCGGCTGAAGCTTGTCCGTTAGCATCTATGGCTACCGTTTTTTCATAATACTCGGCAAAACCTACATTATTTCCAAAGAGCATAAATAATTCTTCCTGAAACGGGGAGCCATATAAAAATTTGGTTTCGTGTTGCATCGCTCCATTGTTTCCAAAATATTCTTTACCAACACCGCTTACTGCTTTTACACGACCCGAACCATCATTTTTATAGATAGTTCTAGAATAAGGATAGCCTTTTGCATCTGGAATGTATGGACTGTTTATTCCCTGAGAATTTGTATTTTGAGTAGAATAATAATACCCGGCGCCAAGATTTCCATTTGGCGACAATTTATCAGGTTCTACAATGTTTGGAGATTGAGGTGTGGTTTGATTACCTCTAATTGGATCTAAATCAAAATCTTTATAACTATAATCTAGTCCAGCTGAATTTTTGTGTAATGGCTTATAATAACGAATCCCTTGACTTTTTTGAGGCGCGGGTAAAACCTGTAAACTGGTCCTACCAATAAAATCGTAAATAGGTTGGGCAATTACAGCTGATTCATCCGTATTTAAAATGGTTGCCGTTTGGGTTGGTTTTAAAATACCATCATAGAAGTTAATGACTTCTTTGCGTTTTCCATCTTCGGCATAGACTACATTGTATTGCCAGTTTTTGTTGGTTTCTAAACCATTCCAGAAATAAAATGTGTTACAATATCTAGAATTGCCTGATGTGTTTCCTGACCTTGGAATTAAATCTACACCATTTTGTTTATAAAGCCCTCGTTGATTAAAAGACCAAGCTCCTTCAACTCTTCTATTGTATATTCCTGAATTTATTGTAGCTTCTTCATAACCAATCGCTCTAATACGATAAATTAAAAACCCTCTAGGATATGCCATCGATATTTTATAAAAATGCTGTTCTGTTGTTATTCTTGTTGCATTTCTAAAGTCGATTTCAAAGTTGTCTGTTTGAGTATTATTTCCAATATCTACAAATAACCATTCTACATCATATTCTGCTGCTCCCGGTAGAAAATCCCAGGAGATGGTATATTCATTTGTAGCATTGCTAAATGTCCCTACACTATTAACTCGTGGTCTTTGATTAGGATTTAAAGTATATATTCTATTTACTTCGAGATTTAAATCGAAATGCACATCATCAGGAATTCTATTATTTATCTGGGCGGTAGTACTTGTATTATTATCTAGTATAATAATATCCGTGATTTCGACTTCGGCTTTAGTAAATTGATCTCCTGATATTGGAAATATTTCGAGAGCAATATCTTTATAATTATTTGTTGGGTGATAGTTGATGGTTAACTTTTTACCGGAAAATATTTGTGAAACAGTTGTCCCGCTTACATAAGTATATAACTTGATGTTATATTCAATTTCTATAGACCAATCTGCACCATAATAATTTCTAAGTGCGTCATCAAAATATAATTTGGTGTAAAGTTTTGTGAATTCTATTTCAAAAGGGTAGGGACAATTTATGGCAGATGAGGAACTACATTTAAAGTATTGATCTTCTAAATTAATTGTATTTCCATATGCAATGTCATCTCCGTTTAAACCCTCGACAAAATGTTCTTGTGAAATAGAATAATGTGATACTAGCAATAAGATTAATATAATATATAGTTTTTTCATCATTGCGCAGTGTGGTTATTTACTAAACTATATCCTTCATAAGGAGTTGTAAGTCGAAGCTTGCTATCAATTTCAATTAAATACTTATTTAATCGAAAAATCGAATCATCTATATTTTGATTGAAGTTGCTTGTTAGATATTCGATTTTTATATGTGCTGGTTGCCCGTATTCTTGACTAACCGAATAGTAGTCGACAGTTTTTAAAAGTTTAGAATCGGTATTGAACGTATACACAGTCTTCTTAAACGTCGGATTTTCTTTGAAAGCTATTGTTGTTATTTGTGTATCCCTCTTAATAGATGCTATCATATCTTTCATTTCAGAAAAATCTGGAAGGGTTGATTTTATGTGTTCTGTTTGTAAGTGCTTTTGCTCTTCTTTATTAAAACTCACATATCTTACTTCTTTTGAAATATGATCTATTACGAGTTGATAATTAGTAGTCTGAATGGTTGTTAATTCTGGTGTTTGGATGTAAAAATTATCATAGGATTTTAGTGTATAGTTTTTTTGTTTGGGATAAGCCAATGTTTCTTTGTTATTAAACATTGCTACTTCAACTTCCATTTCATAACTATGAGCAGTATTATATGTGTTGTATACATCTCTTAAAAAGGATAGCTCTGGATCCTTTTTTTCTTGTGCGATCAATTTCATTCCTATTATTAGAAATAAAAAAGAGAACAGTTTATATATATATGAATATGTTGAGCTCACTATTTCTTGATGTTATTGCGGTTAGATGAAATTGTTTTTATACCCCGTTCGGTTTCCACCTTAGTTTGGGTAAGGTTGCCCTCCTCATCATAATTGTAGAAGGTCGCATAGTTTTGATTGCTTAAAGTGGCCTTTAATCTATAATTGGTTGGATCATAGACATAAGTCTCCATACCTGAGTTGAAGGGCTGTATGCGGATGTCGTCAAAAAGTGTTACTTGATCATCATTTTTATTGCTAAATAGTATTTCACAAGTATTAGACGTAATGGGTATTTCAAAAGTCCCTTCTAGTTTCCTCCACCCATCGATAGTTTGAGACTCTGGTTTCAATTCAATCGTATTTAAAACAGTAGCGTTTGATTTAACTATTATTATTCCGTTATCTGGAATTGAATTGTTCGAAACCCACGCACTGATATAATATTTTTTACCGCGTTTGGGGTAGAAATAATCTTCATCCAATTGATTGTAATCAACCTGATGTTTGATCCCAAACTCAACAATTAGACTTTTTTCTCCGGTATGGGCAAAATTGCTTAATTGATACGTGTTTCCTAAAAATTTAAGATTGCCATGACCGTTTCCATTGTAGACATTATACTGATCAACAGAGTAGTCTTCAAATCCATCAAAAGCAATGTCTGTTGTCTTAGAGTTTGATGCGGAAGCCGTTACTAAATGATTGTTATAACCAAATAATGATGCTGCGTAAATGTCTAATCTGTTTCTTCCTTCTTTTGAAGCTCCATTAACATTGTATTTTGTTACTTCATTAACCCAGCGCCAGTTGTAATTTTCGTTATAGCTTATAGGTTGCTCCCAGTCAAACCAGTAAAATTCTTTGTACTCACCATCTTTATCTAACCTCAATTTATCACCATAATTCCCACTTTGTAATCTGTCTATTAAATATGCCGATGTACGCATGGGTCGCCAAATACCTTTCATTCCATATGCATATGGATTTCCAGCAGAAGTGCTGTTCGCTATATCAGATAAGGAGTATCCTGTTATATCTGTAGATTCATCTTTTAACTCAGAATAATTAAGTTTCCAATCGTCTGAAAATTCGGTGGTATCTGCGTGGAGGATTGTTATGGAGTTACGTTCAATACATTCAATACAATCTTTAATAGTACTCATGTCTATTTTAAATTGAATACCATTAAAGGCACTAGTTGGATCATCATAATACATAAACGCTATACCTGTAATTGGATCATATGAATTTACATTGAATTGAATTTTATCATAGAAAAATGAAACCTGATGTATGGAGAACGATTGATCCATAGGCATAATTTTAGTTTCACATAAAACGTCTTCTCCACCAGTACTTATATCGATAATTTTAAAATCTATATAGTTTACATTGATATTGCTTTGTAGGACAATTTTATAATTATCATCATGACCACAAGGCAATATTTTATAACCTTGAGCTAATCCAAGGTTGGAACTAATGCAAATGAGTATAAGAAACACATTTTTCATATTGATCTTTTAATTGTTATATTTCATCATAAAGAGTGGGATATTTCCTGTATTAGTAATGTTTGAGGCATCAGTAGGATCTTCCAAACTCACAATCTTTCCTTTTTTGGTGCTTTGCAGGTTTTTATAACCAGATTGCATAATTGTAAAATATTTTGTCTGTAAAGAAGTAATTGTAGGTGTAGAATTGTCTCTACTTTTTAGGTTAAAAGTATTAGCAACTCTGTCTATTTCACTGATGTAATATTTTATGTTATCACTACCGATTAATACATCTCCATCTTGAAATAATTCCTCCGGAATTTGTCCACTAACATTTAATCCAGCATCTAATTTGAATTTTCCTCCTGAAGCATTGTCTATTTTGACAGTTGCTCTATAATTTTTATAAGCCCCTTTCATTTGTTCATAGGTCCAATGTGCAGGGAAATTATAGGTATAAATAAGTTGTTTCCATTCGTTAGTGACCGATGTTATAATTGGTTCACCGGTTTCATGATCAAACACTAAATTTTTGGTAGATACTTTCGCACCATCTTTATACTGAATGATGCTGTCTAAAATAGGGGTATTGTATATAATTTTATTAGTTGTAAGGTAGCGTGTACCCTTTCGTCCGGTGTTTATCTTTGGAAAAAAACTAGGTAAAACTAAAGTTGGTGGTTGATAGCTAATGTTAACTTGCCCACCTAAACCTATACTATATGTATTTGCTTCAATTTCATCAATATAAAAATCGATTTCCTTGCCCATATATACTTCCTTTTTATTGCCTTCTTTTAAAAGTGTCATCACTTTATTGTCTAAAGATTTATTGTCATTAGCTAAGGTTTTATATTTATAAACCGATTTTTGTATGGGTTCTCCGGTTGGCTGGTCGATTGTATATGGATAGGTAGCAACCGATTTCGGTCTTCCGTAAATAGAATTATTTAACGTGAATGAATACCCCATTGAATAGCCATTGTACCTAGTGTTTTGTTGCCCAATAAACGGTATAGGCACTGGAGCCCAATAAGGGGCAAACAATGCGCCGCTTCTTTTGGCTTTTGTAGGGAAATCTTTTGCAGTATAAAACTCTGATATATTGATGCCGCTTTGAGCCATAGTAACATTATCATTCTCTAAATTTCTAACGGTGACGCGGCTGTAACCAACGGATGCACTTGGGTATAATCCTGCCCCCAAAGGTTCTTCAGAAAAAGATTGCTCGTTAGAAAAAATGATTTTATGACCGTTGTTATTGGCATTATACCAAATGGGAAGTGTGAATGGAGTTTCTTCAATTCCTAAAATAGGTTCCCATTCTGCCACGCCCGATGACCTTCCATCTGATAAAGTATAATCATAAGTTTGTCCAAATTCTCTGGCATTAGTTTCATCAGATTTTAACTTAATTCTTTTTACCCTTGCGCCACCACCATATTTTCTTTCAGGACTTATTAATCGCACATAAGAGGGTTTATCTAAATTCATTTGAGAAGCCCAGCCCTTTATTTGTGCTTTTTTATAGTACCCAGTAATCATAGTTGATGCCTCATCTAACATGGAAAGAATGTTCTTTGTAAAGAAAACTGTTGGTATTGCATTTTCAATTCCATCGTATTGTACCCCAAGGTCTGGTCTTGATTTCCTGATATATTGAAATGCTGCTAAGCGAATAGGATTCAGAAAATAAGTGCTGGAGTTTTTAGGCTTGAGGCTTTTAATTTTAAAATAGCCAATATTGGTGTCTTCAATGTAACCTACCGTGCTTAAATCGTTCAAATCATTTGAAAGATCTTTTTCCACTTCTGCGTACCCTTCCACATAGTCTTTCGCCATATCCTTATTTAAATCTTTTACAACATCAGAAAGTCTATCAGGATATTTCAGTTCCATAAAAACCCGAAAGCGAACAAATTCAATTCCTTCTATCTGTTTCAGCACATTTTTCTTATCATTATTTAAAGGGAATGGTGATTTAAAATATAAATAAACATCATCAGTCTTAACTTGGGTGCGTATGCTATTACTATTGGTATAAACTTTATCTCCAGTGCCTAAAAGTTCTATATAACTAGTAGCTTTTTTATCCTGCACATAAGCATAATCATCCTTTTCATATTCAACTTTAATACCGCCTTTGGATGGTAAAGTGATCTCATTTAATAGCCACGCGGAAGCTTCATTATCTCTTTTGGCATAGTTTTCTTCTTGATATGTATATGGGTTTTCATTTACTTGTATATCTGGAATACTATTGGTTGATGTCTTTCTCAATTGATCTTCTTGATAAGCGCCCCAACGATCTTGTTGATGATCTGAATAGTCTGGATTTACACCATAATTAAATTGATATTTCGCATTTTCTCCATTTGTACTATTTTGATAGGTAAAGTATAGCTCTTTTAAGGCTGGTGCCATTTCATTTCCTGTGGTATTAGGAATCCCTTTTTTTAAGGAATAGTCTTGATTTAAGTGAACTGTTTGAATAGGACTAGGCCAATTAGAACTTGGTTGGTTTAAGTAAAACTCTTTTACCCATTTTGGGTCTGCTTTACTATAAAGGGTTATTGAAACTAATTCTTTCTGATGCTTAGTTTCTGAAGCATCAACTAATTCTGAATTTTTGGTTTCAAACACCGCAATATGGGTTTTAGTTTCAATGGATTTTACATAAAATAAATCTTTTTCACCTTCTTGATAAGATGCTTTATCGTCTTCTGTATTTTCCAAATAGCCTTTAGAATAGTAAGCACCTTTAAATGGGAATCGCCATTTGTAGTCACGTACTTTTTCATAGTTCATTTTAATATAAGTGCCAATGTCATCCATAGTGGGTCCATCATTTTTAATATCCACATAATCTTGTGATAAAATGGAAGTGATAAAGAAAGTATGTGCATAGGCTGGAATGGTTTCCCTGCTATAAAATTCGTCTTCACCAGCCTTATTATTCACTTTTGCAAATGATAAAACGTCATATGAAGGGCCAGGTATTGGTGGGTTTAGTACTGTATTAATATAGGGCGCAATAGATTCTATTATTTTTGGATTGTCACCATTTGGTCCATTAGTATAGTAATGTTTAGCACCATATTTTTTTCTTCCGTTAGGAACGGAAAAAGTTACCTTCTCAGTTGTGTGGTTATAGGCGGGTAAAAAATAATTATAACGCACGCCATTTGATTTTAACACCGATATACCATTAAGGTGATATCCTTTTCCTTTATCATAATCAATCGGTTCTAACTTGTTAGTATCGTAATTAACAATATGTGGGGAAGTATAGGAATTCTCGATTTCATCTTTTGTAAAATACTCTATGTTTTGGGTCCGAGGACTTCTCCCTTCATTTTCTTTGCCTTTAAAAGTATTCCCAGATCTATTATAACCGGAATGTGCCTGAGCTTTTGCAGCTAGAATATTATAATCCCATCTTAGGTTTATGTCAAATGCAATAGGCTTGTCAGTCTGAAACTCTTCCCAAATAGTTGTATCCATTGCGGATGCCTCGCCAATCATCTTAAAATAGAAGGGCTCAAAGAGTGGTTTTGAAGTGGTTTTTGAATTAAATTTGTAATCATATAATTCGTGTAAATAGTAGTATGGTCTATTATAGTGCTCTTTCCAAGCTCCAGAATAAGCCCCTGAATAAGTGTTTGTAAAATCAAACCCTGCTTTGAATGCCCCAGGCCCACCTAATTCAATTCCACGACTCTCAGATACCGATATTGAATTTTTTTTTGGGTCTGCTAATCGCCCTATGGAATTTTGATAGGCTCTAAAACTCCCACCTACACCATGCCCTTGAATACTGAAAACATCATAAGTTAAAACTGGAATACCTGTTAACACATTATCTTTTGTTATCGGCCCTTCGTTTTCCCTATAAAAATCCGTAACTGCATTTTCGCCATTCTTATTCGCCATATACATAGCACCAAAAGCAGGTGATTTTATTTCTTCACCAGTAACCCACGAACGGGATATATTTCCTGAAATAGATGCTATTTCATTATCTGTCAACACATTTGATTTTGTAGGGTCTGGGGTAAAAGAAAATCCGCTATTGGTTGAATACCGTGTTGCTTGAATGGATGATATTGGGGCCGAGGATGCAAATGATATTTTACCCGAAAAGGAAGATTTTTTCAAATTTAATCCAGGTCCATCATCCAACCTTAAAACTCTGTCCGCAATCATTCCCCTAAGAGTTAAATCTTGTTGCCTACTTCTTGCATGGCTTAGATTTAGATCCCCAAATCCCTGTTTAGAATTAATTGTTGCGCCGAGAGCGGTAGTTCTACTTTTCCCATTCACAAATAAAAAATCTTTATCCTCATTATAACTGCTATAAGATAAGCTTGGAGTTAAACTAAAACCTTCTTGACTCCCAAAAGAAAGACCTAATCCTGCCCCAAATCCATCCTGGTTTTTAGCATCATCTATTTGGTTTAAGGTAGTTCCGAGACTGACATTAATTCCTAAACCACTATAATTATTATAATAGACTCCAAAGCCACTACCAATTGATAGCTCAGCTCCTGCAATTTCTTTTTTTAATAGCGGAACAGCTATATCAAAATTTATTGTTGTACTTGGTTTAGTGTAAAACTGTTTAGTGATTAAGTCTCCTTTAAAATCATCTGGTGTACCTCTTAAATTTCGTTGTATTGCTCCAGCATTTAAGTTCCAACCCAAACCTACCCAACTTGCTGCTTGATCCATCCCAACATTACTGTTGTAAAACACATTAATAGGATAACCACCATCGGGTCCTGGAATGACCATCAATGGGATATTATAATTAAAATCCCCCGTATATAAATTAACCATGTCATCCACTCCAATCGGGGCAAATCCAGCGGCCTCAGGCTGCGTAGGTCCTGTTGTTTGCCCTGACATCAAATGAGTGAAAAGAAGAAAAATTATTAGTGTTACTATTTTTGTCATTTTAAACACTTTTTAAAAATGTGAGATATTTCTTTACGCCTTTTTCGTTTATAACTTCCAGTGTATAGATGCCCGATGAAAGATTATTTAAAGGAATGCTAAGCTTGTTTGTTCCGTATTTGACAGCAACTGATTGTGTGATGTTGTTTTGAACAATTACTTGCTTTTGATTGTAGATATTATATTCCAACTTCCCATCTTGATCGTTATAATTTTCTTGATAGATTACTCTTATATGGTCATCATTTATGTATCGTGGATGAGTTGTAATATTATCTTCTAACTGAATGAAATCCTCTGGATTTGATGGAACTGCAGGCACAACGTTATAAATTGTTGTGCAAGATTGTAACAGTACTAAGTAAAAAATGAGGTGTAAATATTTCATTCCTTAAAACATTATTCTCCGTAAGATTAGAAAATCATAACCTTAGAAAAACCTTGAATCTATTAAAGGTTGGTTTGAATCTATTACCTGTTGTTTTAAGTACATAAAGTGTTTTCAATGAACTTTAGCATAAAAAGGGTGAATTTTGAATGTAAGATTTAGTGAATCGAATATTTTGTCTCTATAATTCTTCTCTTTCCCTTTCTAAATACGTCTGTATGTTAATACATATGGGTTTCGACATTTTAGTCGAGACAGAATTAGAACTTGTGGCCGTTTTTTTAGAACGTAAATGGACTTATTTTTTTAAATTAGCTATAACTAAAACCACCAAATAACCAATAGTTCTAACACAAATAAAGAAGTATATCGCCTCCTAAAGATTACCTTAACTATAAAAAGCAATTTTTAATTTAAAACACTCAATGATGGATATACTTAAAAAACCAATTAAAATTGAATATATTGAAAATGCAGGTGCGTTGAAAAAATTTGCAAAACACCATTCAGACTATATTATCTGTCTTATGGATCGCAAGCCGGATTTCTGGAGAAAATTGGGTATTACCCACTCACGAATCACAGATTTGGGCCCACTCCCCAGTACTCCTGTAATAGCTCTACACAGATAGCTATGATAGCTCCATTATCAAACTTGTTGTAGTATTTTTCTACTGGTCAATTAAAAGGCTTTGTCTTTTTGAATATGGTTTAGAAGACTAATTTATGATAGATTATATATGAGCTAAAAAATCTTAACATTTTCCGAGATCTAACTAGTCGCTATGAATTCAATATTTAAAAAAACTAGATATTTAAAAAAAGTCAATTATAGGTAATCACTTCAAACATCAACTTTGTAGATTTTGACAAACTTGTAATTTGTATAATTATACAAAATATTAATTGTTAAATTATTGTTAAAATTAATAAATTATTAATTTATAACGGCTCTGGTATATATCTTTGTATTATATATCACAATAAGTTGTGAATTATTTAGATTAAGTATTTACCTATACTAAGTAGCGGGTTTTTTAACCCGCTACTTTTTTTTTAATTACAAAAATAAAATATGTTAATTAAGAAGCTCATTGATCAGGCCAATTCTATAATTTTCGGGGAAGTTACTTCCTATTAAGTCGTCAATATTTATATCTTTTAAAGATTCTTCTAATCTGAAATTCATCTCTAAATATATATAAACGTATTCGTGATGAGCTACTTCAATCTTATCATTATAGAAATCTACCATAATGACATAATCTCCTGATGTTTTGTCATGATTTATCACGAAGTAGTCATTTATTTTCTTATGTGCTATTTCGTAAAAATCTAGTCGCTCTATCCAATTTTCTTCAAGGTTTTTCATAATAAAGTATGGGTTTATTTTAATTGAACATTTAAATTCATTTTCTTAAGTTCTTCTCTTATTATATTCTGAATTTCTATTTTGTTTTCTGAAAAACACAGAATTTCATCATGTCGAGTAATTACCTGTAGCCCTGCACTTACCCCTATTCTTTCTACAATTATTTTACTCTCCTTTTTTTGCAGTATTTCCCAAAGCTTTTCTTTTTGTTTCATTTCGTTTATACTTTGTATTACGCCTGGATATAACGTTTCCATACTATCATAGAGCTTTCCAGATTTTAATGGTTTTTCATTGAAAAAAATATATTTGAAGCACTGTAACTTAATGTCACACCTATCACTATTTGTCTGAGTAGCTAAATTTTCGTAGAATACACCCATACCAACATCTTTTTTATAACATTCTGAGTCAATCCTAGTGGCTAATAGGAGTGGCTGACAGTTAGCAATGTCAATGCTTTTTAATCCCTCACGGCCGTATAATGACATGAATGGTATAGCTGTGGATGGCAAGTTAACGACATTGGAATAAAAGCGACCGGTAGCAGAAACCTTGAACCACAGATTTTGTAAATTCACCTTGAGACATTTTTGTACAGAATTATGAGCGATCTCTGGAGTTAGCTTTCTCTTCTGAACAACCCCATTAACACATTTTGGTTTTAAATCCTTTCCTATATTGTCCCGCAACCAATATATATAACTATCAAGGTCTATACGGACATTATATGAGTTTTCTATCAAGTTATGGTGTTTAGGATATTTTGCGAGCCAATACTCTTTATTCCTTAAATTTCGAAATACTTTTTCAAAATTAATCTCTACTTCCGTGAAGTGAGTAGTGTTAAGAAAAGAGAGATCAATTTTATATGATCTTGTAAAACAATCAACACTATATTTTTTATTTATCTTGATTACTTCTGCCTCTTTCAATAGAGAAATTAATTCACTGTATTGAATCATCCGGCCTTTTAAAATGAGCTTAAACGATTTCAATTCCTTCCATCCTATATTTACATACATATCGTAAGATGATTCATTTGAGGCTATCTGGCGCTCATATATGTACATCCAAAGAGATATCAAAGTTTTTTTAAGTCGGTTGATTTGCTTTATTTGATATTTGTTATAGTTAGGCGATGATTTGATGCTATTATTTATTTGTTTGAGGAGTTGAGATGGTATTAATATTTTTTTCAAGTTTCATTACTTAATTTTTTTTAATGGATAGAGTCCTTTAAGCCCTTGTGGGTTTATGAAGCTGTCGCTATATTGTGTATTCAAAAAAGGAAAGAAAGTTTATTTTAAAATCGGGTAGGCATATGATATATAATACTATTTAAGGTAGGTTAGTTAATTGAAGTTAAGTAGGTAATTAAATATTTGACCACTTATACTCCATGACTTTCGAAATCCAATAGATACTCGAAGCTGAATGAAGAGAGCCGAAAGCCCCACAAAGGGCTTTCAATCGGCGAACAAATGAATGTGTATCTTTTTTTCAAAAATTGATTGTTAGAAATAAATAATTAAGAAAACTACTCAACAAATTACAATAGGATTTCAATTTTTATTTTACACAGCAGAATTTTATTAATATTATATAGTTTTAATTTTTTCTATAATTTGTTGAGCTTCTATAGTAAGCTCACCGCTCTCGTATGTCTTTAGTAGTTGTCCGGGGAAATGTTTCTCATACCAAACTTGTTTTTGCTCCCACCTTTGTTTGTATTTCGGTTTATTGAGCATACCTACATGTTCCCAGTAATAAGTTTTGCCGTTTACGTTGATGGTGAAATCAGGTAAGTAAAATGTCTTATCAGGTGCATACAAAATAGTCTCATAGCTGAAGCTTTCGACTTCATTGCTCACAAGTAGATTAGTAATAATTACCTCAGACTTACTTCGTACCATATACTCACTCAATGTCTTATGAATCTTTCCTTCTTCATACCACCCTCCCATATTGGAGAATTCAAGTGGGAGAGGCTCAAAATTGAAGAGTGATGAGTTGATGAGTTTAAGTTTAGATCGTTCCGGCCTTCTGAGGCTTTGAAGGATACTTAAATCTTTCTCAACGAAGAGTCTAAGTTTCACTGAGGCTCGGGTAATACCTGTATAGATTAACTCGGTAGAAAGCAGAGCTTGCTTCGATTGTGGGATAACCAAATACAAGTATTTAAATTCACTTCCCTGAGCCTTGTGGACCGAAATAGCATATCCTAACTCGATGTTCTCTTCAACCTGCTTATCACCAGAGAACGAAATCGAGTAATTCTTTTGACGGTTGAACTTTACATTGAAGCGTTGAATATTGTTAATGTAATTGTAGCGTTTTCGATCACGAGCATCAATCCAAACTTGCCCCATTTCACCATTGTATATCGCTACTCGTTCATTTTGGTGTGAATCAAAATTATACCCAAAGTACGATTTTCTTCCGGCACGATTAGTGAATTGAATTACCTTATCGAAGTAAGTAATACTTGCCAGACGTCCTTTCTTGACATTCTGTCCATTCAGGTTTTCTTGCAAGACTTCATTCAGTCTAGCTGTTCCGAATAGCTCACCACGGTATGGAGAAATTACCTGATAATCCATGATATTGTCTGAGCCGGACTCTTTCATATCTACTTGAATGGATTTAATCAGATGCTTTTCGAGTGTATCTTCATTTTCCCATATGTCAATTTTCACATCCTTATCTAATGTTCCTTCTTCATTCAATCGATTTAAAACATCTTCAACATCAGACTTAACTTCAAAATGATTAAGATTATCCGGTTGAGTATATAGAGAAGCCAAATCAATGATACCAGTTCCTTTTCTATCGATACGATTCTCCATTTGGCGCATGTTGTAGCCTAGTACACCGTGAGCTTCAGGTTCAGCAGACTTTACAAATTCAATAGTTTCTTTAAAGACCTTGCCTTTGCCGATGGGTGGTAGCTGGTTTGGATCACCTACAAAAATTAACCGTTTGACATAATCCCAATGAATAGCACGGAATAGAGTAGCCATGAGCTCAAGATCAATCATTGAGGTTTCATCAATAATGTATGTAGTCACCTGAGTTTCTCGCTTTCCACCATTTTTTTTCATCGTAAAGTTTGGATTTAACCATCCGCATTGAGCCAGAAATTGATGAATGGTCATGGTGTTTACTATTGAACCTTTGGTAGACTCACGCATGCGATCCGATGCTTTGCCTGTTGGTGCTAGTAAAAGGCATTTTTCTGTATTATTCGAACTAAGTTGAATTGCCTTAAGAATAGCATTAATCACAGTAGTCTTTCCTGTACCAGCTGCACCTGACAAAATAGCTAATGGCTTTGTGAATATCTGCTGACACACCTGTACTTGGCCATCAACAGCCTTTTTATATTCTTCAGGAGATTTTAGGTATATGGAACAGCCTGGTTTTAAAATTTCGTTCTCCCACTTCTGTTTGCTAAATGGTCGTTTAATTTCCACATCGACACGACCAATAAGGTTCCTGAGATTTTTCTCGATAAACCTCTCTTGGTCATATACATCCTTGTGGTAGAAATAAGTGATACCCTCTGCTGTTCTGGTAATAATCTTATGATCAAAAAAACCCTGATCAAACTCAATATACCCCTTGTTAAAATCATTTTTCTTCCATTCCGGATAGTTAGCGAGTTTTCGATTCACAGTATCGAGGATTGACTCTTGGTCGATGAAAGAATGAACACCCTCCTTCTTCAGAACATCAATTATAAGTCCCCGTAGCCTTCTTGGATCATCTTTTGGAATCAGGATATCAATTCCCAATTCCTGAGAAGGCAATACTGCGTGATCAATCTTTTCGAAGTTAATCACATCGGAACCATCATCACCAATAAATTCCTCCTGAAGCAGAAACACATTTTCAATGATTTCTTTTGGAGTTGCCAGCAATCCATTTTCTGTTCGATTATCATTAAGAATAAGTTTTATCTGATGGGGTTTGAGATCAATTCTGCTAAGAACATTTTCTATCAGTTGCCTTTTCTCAGAAGACTCGATTTTAATGATCCAGTTTCTCTGGTATTGCTTTAATATGGCATCCGTAACATTATCGGAAGGAAAGTCTTTAAGATTTTTGTCATTGAGATACTGAAAGATTGTCTTCTTTGCTTTAATATCTTTATTCTTTGAGACTGCTTTCTTATAAAAGTTCATCAATTCAGGCATTTCCATCACTTCCAAGACAGAGAACAAACCCGGAAATGCACCTCTGTACGTCCATAGGTCATTCTGAAGGCTCAGCAACCATTTCTTTCGTTCTTCCCAGTTCTCAGTATTATCGATCTTTTCTAAATAGTTGACTATTTCAGTTAGCCGCTCCACATAAATCAATGCATCATCATCAGAAATGTGTTTCGTCCCGTATTTGAAATTTTCAGCTATTTCAGGGATATAGGTGATGTGCTCCAAGACTTCTGGATTATCTCGATATTTATGGTATGGGATGGCGAATCCCTCATCAGGAAAATGAGAAGTGATTGGCAATTGCCAGACAAAGCCATCAGCATATTTCTTTCGATTGGGCTCTGATACATTCTCGTAGTACATAACATCTCCAACCTTCTTTACCCTAGAGATTCCTACCAGAACGAAATTTCTGCTATCTTCTTGGCTAAAGGGGTTGCTTTTATTTGCATAATAGAAAATTAAGCTTTGATCTGGTGATACTTTCTTGAAAAAATCTTTGGCTGCTTGTAAGCGTTTTGCATAATCATAGATTTGACTTGATTCTGGTCCGGCCTTGATGTCATCTGAGTACATTTGCTCATATGGCCATATGCAGGCAGTAGCAGCTGGGATTTCAAACTCAATTCCGCTAGAGTCGTCACGAAAAAAGTCTGGAGGATGACTCTCCCCTTTTACTGCTTTTGTTCCGAATGCATTAATGCTATATGAGCATGGAGGAATCCCATCAATAGTTGAGCAATGGCATCCCGCTACACCTTTCTGTTCCTCCCAGTCCAAGTCTCGCGCCTTTGAGATTAAATCACCGGGGTAAGATTGCTGCCCAACGCAATAGGTATTCTTCTTTGGTTCACGGCATACGTACCCATTCCATCCATCATCATGCCAGGCAAGTCTAAGTGAGATGTGTTTGGACATTATAACTTTTTAAAATGTGTTATCATTCGATTATTTTTCATTTGCTTACAAAGTCTCGGCTATAAGTAATTGTTGTAAATAGTACTTTACGCAATTTTTTATATTATTTCAAAGGTTTTAATAAACTCCTGAAATTTCTTTTCGACATTATTATCATCTGTAACTTGAAGCATATAACTTTTCATTTTGTGATGGAAGAATACCGCTTTAGTAGTTCTTCCATTCTGGGTGTTCTCATAATAGACTGCATCAAATTTTTTATACTTCCCTCGATTATTCTTAATGGACATTTCGTCAAATTTTGCTTGATAATAATCTAAATCATTTTTATTGAAATCAATTATTTCTTGTTCTGTTTGTCCTGCAAGGACTTTATCAAAACTGCTTACATTAATATTATAATCTGTACCATTATCGTAAACGTGAAATGGTCTTGAATTATCATTCATTCCGTTTTGTTTCATTTGTTGTATTCTCAATCTATCGAGCTTTATTTCTTTATTACATTTTACCATAAATCTCTCTTTTTGAAATACTTGGTAGCCATCTTCTATTGCTTCATTTTTATTAAATTTATTAGCAAAAGGAATGTTTAAAGTTTTTTCTTTCATTTCAATAGACTTTATGCTTTTAGCAATTTGAGCAAAATTATTGTCGCTGAGTGCCATTGAATTTATTGTAAATTGCTCCCTGTTATTTCGTACTATTGCAAAAACTCCGTATGATGTTAGGGTAACAATACCTACTCCTTGTTTTTTTAGATCTTCTTCATAGAAAGAAATAACTCCTTTAAAACCGCTTTTTTCAAATTCTTCTGTCCGAATCAATTCGCTGTTTTCAAATAAATCTTTAGTATTTCGCAATGTTAAATGTTCGTTGAGTTCAGTCTTTAAATCTGAATTTCCAATTTCCCCCATGCTAATGTTAAAATAAGTGTGTTCGCCTGCTTGCCAGGTAGTTTCGTTAGTCTTGCTGTATGTGTTTGGCAAATCAATCAAATATTTAGTTCCGACATCGAACTTTTTAAACGTTGTGTCCCTTTTTTCATTACAAGAATTTAAAATTAAGAGTACAAAAAATGCTGTAAAACAAACTATTAAGTTTTTCATATCGAATAATTTTTAATTGCAAGCTTTAAATAAAAGCATAATTATGAATCCGGAAATTGCATAATAGATAGCCATTTGAAACATTTTAGAACCAGCTTTTTTAGTAGCTTCTACACTTAAACCTACAATTTCTTGGAGTGTTTGTTTGGCTAAATCCACCGCTTGTCTACGGGCATTTCTCATCCATTTTTCTAATGTTTCATCTTCTACTTCATATTCGTAGCTCCTTGATTTTGTTTTTGTATTTTCTTCTTTCTTGTATTCCCGCTCTTCACGTTGATATCGATTTTGTTTTTTGAAGTCTTTGTATTTTGAATACTCAATATCATATCTTCTTCTGGCATCGCCATCTCTTAATATAAGATAAGCTTCATTGATTTCTTGCATTTTCATGGTAGTATCCTTACCAACATTTTTATCGGGATGCCACTTTAAAGCTTGGGTTTTAAAAGCAAGTTTTATATCAGCTTGAGTTGCTGTTTGAGGAATTTTAAGAATAGAATAATAATCTTTAAACACAATTTAGTCTTTTTTGTCTAGTTGATGTTTATCAGTTTCCGTAACTTCATTTTTTACTGGAGGTTTTTTCCAAACTGCTCGAATTCCTGCAACCATACCAGCAAAAAGAATTAATCCTAAAAATCCAGGTGTTCCACCTCCTTTGCTAGATGCTACGATAACTCCAAATAAAAAAATAAATCCAATAATAATTCCGATAGTAACAATGACTTTTGACATGATTATATGTTTAGTTAGTAAAATTTTAAATTCGTTTTATTTTTTTCTTCGGGTTTCACGCAAATAAGTGTGTTTATTTCAAGGTTTAGGGTCTTTCTTCAATATTATGCACAATGGTCTCGGCCATCTGTAATTAAGTGGTTTAGCTAGTGTACACCAAACTGAAAATCCTCTCAGATTTTCAGAAGTAGTCGAGAACAAGCAATATTGTTAGCCAACACTTTTATTTATAAAGTTTTTAAAGTTATTTTTAAAATCAGGTTTAAAAATATTGACATTAAACGTTTTTCTTTCGTTCCCGTTTTTTCCTGAAAACTGCATTGCTTTAAAAAATTCAGAGTCTAATCCCTTAAATTTTTCTTTATAAAATGTATTTGAACAAACCCAAGTTTCGCAATTAAATGCTATAAGACTTGATAATCTTCTATTAGTTCTTTTAATATTTTCCTTAAAAAACATATTTACAAAAGACTTTACTTTTGAAGCATCGTCTTTATGATACCCCATTAATAAAATTGATTTTCCCAAATAAGGGAAATATGAAATAAAAATTTCAGAAGTTCTTTCCATATCTTTCCCATATTTATATTGATAATCCATTATTTCTTGTGACGTATCGTAGGTGTAAATTGAGTTCAAGCAAAGTTCTGTTAAATCCATTTCTCGATATTCAAAAAAAAACGATTCGGATTTATTATTTAAATCGCTCCACATTGAATTTGTGTAAAACTCTAAATCTTTAATTCCCAACTTGTTTTGACGTATCGTTTCTTTTAACATTTCGTCGTTTACCTCAACACCGGAATGATTTATTATACATTCTTGTATTTTGATTACAACTTCTTTTAGCCAAAGTTCATTATAAGCTGTTCTTAAAGCGAAAAGTAAGCAAGATTCATAATCGTTAAAGTCAATATCTCCTTGAGTTTCAATTTTGCTAAATACACTCGAATCGTGATTGTTACAAAAACCACTAAAAGTGTATATTTTATTAATACCTATTCTTCGAAGACCTACATATTCTTGCTTAAAATGATCTACTGATAATTCCCATAAATGATTGTCATCTGCAATGGACGATAAAATTCCGTTTTTTTGCATTATATGAGAATTTATGGCTTTCTCATTGCAATTTGGATGCATACAAGTATTGGTACTGGATTTAGCTTTATCAGCACAATCAGTAAATATTTTTGCAATTTTTGGTCTTTCAGTTCTCAATTTTTGTTCAAATATTGGCTTGCCTTTATATAAAGCCAAATGCGTTTATATTCCATTTATAAATAGCTATAAAAAGAGGGGAGTAGTTCTCAAATATAAACAAAATCTTTAATTATCATCAAAACCACCCTAGTTGCAAAAAAAATATAGGATTTAGCCTTTTAGAAGATTTTTTAAAAACCATCATGTATTTAACAAATCAAATTTAGATGTGTATTCTTATTCCAAAATTGTGGTTAGACATTTTAAGATTGGTTTTCTCTTTAATTCTTTTGTTGGGTAAATATTTATGATTGAGTTTCAAAATTGATAGGCTCAAACAACTCATTTCCCGTTCCATATGGAATTCTTCTTTCATGTTGAAAACGACCTATAATACAAGCTGGATGAGTCCCGAATTTTTTCGCGAAATTTATGATATCTTTATATGTAAGAGGGTTAAAATTAAGAATTTCATCCTCTTCTTTTTTACTTAATATCCAATCGGATGCGAATTCGTCCGCTTCTTTCTCAAACTCTTTATTTTCTCCATCCACATCTATATTTTCAATTGAAATATATTTTTTACCATGTAATAATATATGTCCGACCTCGTGGAAAAATGTAAACCAAAAAATATCATTTCTTTTGTATCGACCACTCAATTGGATTAGAGGGGTGTCCTTTATCCACCTTGTTGATCCATGAATTGGTGCTTTCGGAAGACAAGGGGTATGCACAACTTTTACCCCAGCTGATTTGCATATGTTATGTAATTCTTCAAAGAAATCCTTAGGCTGGTTGGCCATTAAAGCTTTTATCTCGTATAGTTTCTTTTTAAATAAATTCTTGTTAAACTCCGGGGTTCTAATTTGATCGGCTTGTAATTCACCTCTTCTTAGCCAAGCTGCAATAGCAGTAGCATTTTCTTGATTTTTTAGAGATATTCTGAATGCTACTCGTGTTCTCTGATTATAGTAATAATCTTCAAATCCTTTTTGAGAGGCTACCTCAAAAAATTTAAAAAGTTCTATTACTTTTTCCTCTGCCTTTCTTGTTTTTTTCACCCATCCATATTTTACCATTTTTGCATATGGAAAATTTCTTGCCCATTCTTTGCATTGCTCAATGTTCTTCTGAAAATTTACGCGGGCCTCATATTCATCATAATTTCTTTGAGCTTCATTCCAAAAATGTGCGGGTATTTTTAAAACTTGTTCAAAAAGGACAGCCATATCAGGAGTAATAGAGCTCTCGCCTTTTAACACAGCAGTAATAGTTTTTTCAGGTTTACCCGTTTTAATTGCAAATTCTTTGGCTCCTATATTTTTCTCTTCAAGTGATTCTATTAGAAATTCGGAAGGGTGTGTAACACTCTCCGGATAATAATCATTAATCGTTGCCATCTGTTCTGTCATTAAGTAATTGTTTGCTGCCTAGTGGTAATCGTCAATATCAATGATTTCGACTCCTACAATTTCTATCCAAATGTATTTACCGTCTTTATCAGTAGGGATGGGATCTTCTTGAGCTGTAAACATTAATCTATAAGGATGATCTAAATCACATGCCCATTGTCCTTTTCTATTCCCGGATAATTCATGAAAGCGTCCTGGTTGATATCGCACATCCTCTAATGTCTCAGAAAACTTTAGTTGGTCTAATCTTTTTTTAAATACTTTATGTCTTTTAGGTCCTAACTTCTTGATTCCAGCTTTATCATTATTTGCACACTTGTTCAAGTTCTTTTTTCGAAATTTTATATTCACTTAAATAGAATTTTTTCATTTTACCACCTTGTATTTTTTAAAACTCCTCTATTTAAGAACAAAGATAGTTAATATTTTAATTAACACAAAATGTAAATTAAAAATTAGACTATAATAATTCCTTGGCAAAGGGAGGAGTGGTAGAACATCTAGTGCCCTAATTTCCATCAAAATTGAATCTGTAATTTAGCTATGATCGCTTACTTTATTTTCCATCAGCTCTAGTCAAATTTTTAAAAATTGAGCTTAAATATTCCTTATTATTCTCAATAAATAATACCTTATTTTCAGCGAAGTCATCTCTTGTAGTGCCTGATCCGTCACCCCAATTCTTTCTAACCTTTTCAAATGGTGTTACAGATAGGATGAACCCGGAAATAGAAACTTCTACCTCTTTTTTATCATCCCTTAATTGCTGCTGAATTTTACTTTCAAGTGTTTTGACATCTTCTTTACACCATAAAATCTTGGGGTTATTAAAGTGATTGTCTCCAAGTAATATTCCTTTGGGATCAAGAAAGTAGATGTATTGCTTTTTACCATCCAATACCCAAAGGATAAAATCTGGATAAAAAGATGAACTATCCATGAAGAAACCAATACCCTTAACCGAAAGGTTACGAAGTACGAATAGCTGCTTATCCTTGAATTTATCTGACTCCTTTACGAACTGGCGTAGGTGATCTATAAAGTCTCTTTCACCGTTATTTAACCTTACAGGAACAGTTTTAATCTCTTTGAACTTCTTACCATCGGCAATTGAAGCAATGGGCGAATAAAGGTGCTTATCAAAGTGAATGGATGGAAGAGTATTGTCATCTTTCTCATATATCACCGTGATTTTATCTTCTATTTCCTTGATGAATGAATCGTGTTTCTTTGGCACCTTCACAATCATGGTATGCGAAGCTGGAAACATTGCTTCATGCTCTTTGTGTGAAAGCATATCATAAGTAAGGTATTTGGACAGGAACGCCTTTTCTTTATCAGCATAGAACTTATTTATATAGTCCCTCACTAGACTCACTGCAACTCCTTGTATTTTGCCCGAAATAGCTTCATTGATTCCAAATTGCCCTTTATGGCTTAGTAGATTGAAGCCACTACTTTCTATTAACTCGGATAGGACAGATTGATTTAAAATTAAGTTGTGATACCCTTTGAGTAGCTTGTATCTGTTTGCTTCCAATGAAAGCGAGTTGTAGTCAATGAAGTCTCTAAACTCTTTGAGGAAATTTTCTTGATAATCTATTACATCTTCTGCTACCTGACTGTTTAAGCCACCTGCTGCTATGGTGATTTTATTCCGCATATCAATTGTGACTCTGTTGGCTACGTCTGAGTTGTATTCTAATTCAATCAACTCATCCTTAAAGGACTTATCTTCCTGTTTTTTGAAGGTCATTATTTTCCCATCCCACAGGTCTTCATGGTTTAGTATGATTTCAATAGATATATCGGTGTAATCCGGTACTTCTTTTTCTATTTCAGTTAAGAAGCGATTCATGTATGAAGCATTCAAGCCCATAATAGAGATGGTTTGTAATGCTCGGATATGGTAAGGCGCATTGGCTTCTTCACGTTTCAAGGATAAGTTTTTACCTTTTAGACGAACACCACGACCAAATAACTGAATAATTTGAGCACCTTCACTCTTACCCATATTCATTAAACCCATGCTTGAAACTCTCCAAGAATTCCACCCTTCAATAAACTTTTTAGATCCAATGAGAATATTGATGGTAGAATTGGTTTCTGAAATGGCTTGAAATAATGAATTGGAGAAATTGTCGTCTTGGATAGTCAATTCTCCGTCAGTATCAGCTTCAAGTGTTTTTGCGTACTTAGAAACATCACCAATATTGATAACAGCAAAGTATTGGTCACTTGTTTTGGTTTTTAACGCAATCTCACCCTCGGCTTGCTTTACTTGGAAGGCTTCTATATTTCCAATACCATTGAATACTTTACTAAGAATAGTTTCAGCAATAGGTTTGGCTGTTCTGAGATATTCAAAGTGTCCTTTAAAAATATCGTTTCCATCTGCATTTCTTAGCCCTGTGCTGTCATTGAGTATTTTGTCAATATCTCCCTGTAAAGAAGCAGGTGATGAAAGAGCATACTTAAAAAACTTGATAATACGAGAAACATCAGAGACTGTGGATTTATCTGATACTGTTTTGCCTGTTCCGATTACTCGGCTTCCAACAAATACCCAAAGGGGCTTCTCGATGTTGTATTGGCGCAGCTCTTTCTCATATCTCTCAAACAGCTCAAACTGCTCGTAATAACCCAATAAACTAGCTGTTAGCAGTAACTTGTTTTGTTCTTCGCTGTACTCATTCCTGGTATCGAGGTTGAATACACTAAAGTCCTTGCCATAACCATCTGTATAAAAATGGCGATAGGAATAGTCAAAAATGATGGATTTAGCATATTCATTAAAGAGAAACTTATTCTTGTTGGTAATAACCTGTCCAAATGTTGCAGAATATTCAAAAGTGAATGAATCTTTTCCACGAGCTAGATATTCTCTTAATGATTTCCATGTTTGCTCATCAGATTTACTGCCCTTGTGTCCTTCATCTATGAATACTAAGTTCTTTGACTCTGAGAAGTAATCTACATCAACACTTACACCTTCTCCTTCTTTGTCTTTAACCAATTTGGTAATCTCTAAAATGAGAATTTCACCTTCTTTGGTTTTTAGGCTTTCTTCACTTCCTGAATAGAGCTTTACAGGAATACCACTTTTAACGCAACTTTCATAATGTTGCCTGCTTAAACCTTCATTTGGAGTTATGAGAATGATGTTTTCCCATTCTTTGAAGTACTTAGTGATTTGCCAATAGTTGCAATGCATCAAAAGGGTTTTACCACTTCCGGTCGCCATCCAATAAGCAAGTTTCTTCAAGTCTTTTTCTGTGTAAGCTTCTATTTGCTTAAAGTCTTTGTTTCCTTCAGCATAGTCATTCAGTTTGGCAATTAGTTGATTTGCATTGTTGCTGTATTGGTCACAAAAGTACTCGGTAAATAGTAAGGCAAACCATTGGTAGTATTTGAATGTGAAAAAAGGTTCTGCGCGGTTTTCACGGAGTTTTTTCTCATAGCCTTGTATGGCTTCATCGTATTGCTGTATAGCTCGATCTTCAATGAGTTTGTCTGAGTTAGACATTAAAACACTGGCAAAATAAGTATAGCCTGTTGAGCTAGTGCCTGACTCTTTGTTGTTAAACTCATCTCGCAAGTCTTCAAAGGCTTCATAACCCAACTGATGCAAGATGTATCTGAAAAGGACAAGTTGTTTTTCTAGTTGCATGGTTATGAGAGCATTTTGTTTTTGAATACTTCTTCAATGGGTTGATATCCTTCTATGTGTGCCTGGTCATTGATGTAGAGCAAATCGTATTCAAAGGCTTTGATTTCTGTTTTTAGCGATGATGAATCTGCCTTGAAATCTTCTACATTCCAATCTTTTACCGAACGCCACACTACCAATATGTTTTTATTGGCATTGTTGTGGCCATAAATGAATTGATATTTCTTTTCATTCAGTTCTTTGGTGATGCATTTTTGCATGTGCAGACCAATGAGATAGTTGAAGGTTTCCACCAAGTCAACAGCCTGCTCGGTATCGTACGTGAAGCCATCCCACACTTTGAGCTTATAGTTCCAAGGGTCTTTCATGGCTTCGGTATTCACTAAGGTCTGGCTGCCTTTTGTTTCAAACTCCAAGAAGTATTTAGGTATGTACTGCTCAAACACTAATGCTTTTTGTATGGTATCATCTGAGGCATTGAAGGCGATGTTTTCTAGGGCTTCTTCATACTGTTCTAGGCGTTGGTATTTTAAAAAAACTCCATTACCACCACCAATTGGCTTTTGTGGTTGACCTGAACTCCATTCTAAGGAATGTGCTATTTTCTTTATTCTCGGTAAAATCACAGTATAGATATAATTACCCTGCTCTATGAGTAAGCATTTGCGATTTCCATCATCTTGATTATTCAAGTTTTGGATGGCATGAAAAGTAGTTCCCGATCCCGCAAAATAATCAAGAAAGAATCCGTCATTTATACTTGTGGCATACAGAAGATACTCGATTAACTTTACAGGTTTAGGATAGTCTACTTTTTCTTGAAGAGATAGATTTTCTAATGTTATACCGCCATCACTCTTTTGACTAATAATAGATCGGAGTAAAAAGGATTCAACTTCTCTGAGATAAGTAATTGAACTTGGTTGGGTTTTTTCATTATTCGCATACCAAATACGCCCTTTCATCATGGAGCCGTCTGGTAGTATAAACTCTTCCCCATTTCGTTCGGCAGCTCTAAAAGTTTCTTCTTTCCATCTCCAACCTTTATTTGGTATAGGAGCGGGTTTATTTGTTACAGGATTAATAACCTCATATCTAGGCCCTTCAGTCTTAGCATTTGGCCATGACATATTTATTTTTCCCCATATTTCGTAGTTTTTATCAAGCTCGCAATAGAGCGTTATTCCACGGTCAAAACCTTGCTTCTTGTAATACTTTTTGAGTATCTCCTGAGCTTCTTTGATCGATTTTCCCGATGACTTAGCTTTCTTAACTATCTCATAGACTTCTTCCAAAGAATCTTTTCGCATTACAAAGGATAGGTCACAAGACTTTCGATATTCCTTATTTCGTGTATACAGATAGATATATTCATGAATATTACCAATTCCTTTATCGTTCTTAGGTATGCGTTTATTCCAAGTTATCTTTTCAACTTTGTTGATTTCTCCATAGGTAGTGTTGAGAAGCTGACCTAGAGAAAGTTCTTCATGCTCATCACAGCTCACGAATAAAGCTCCTTTATCAGACAGTAAGTCTCTATTAATTGAAAGTAAAGGTTCAAACATAGTTAGCCAAGTTGAAGATTTAAACCTGTCTTTATAAATGAAACCATCATCACCTGTGTTATATGGCGGATCGATATAAGTAGACGCTATTGATTCTTCAAATTTTGGTTTAATAATATTAAGTGCAGGATAATTATCACTCTTAATTAATAAGCCATCTATGAGCGATTCTAAATTTTGCTTTACAGAAATCTTGCCTAGCAGTAGGGATTTAAAATCAGCAGAATAGTGCACTGTATCAATTGGCAGTTTTATCAGATTTAAATTTTCATCACTTAAAAAGTCAGAGGTTTTTTTAAATTTTGATAGGTCTCCAAACATCTCCTTCCACTCCGCTATCTGCTTTTCATTCCTGAGAACTTCTTCTAAAATGGGTTTGGCGGCTTCTTCACCTACATAATCTACCAAGCGATCAATGGTAATAACCCATTCGGTACTTAGTACAAACTTCTTTTTCTCCCATATTTTCTTTTGAAAGTTTTCTATCTGGCTCACAAAGGCAATAATGGTATCAGCAATGGATTTGAATACCTTGATGGTCTTCAAGTTATGCTTGAGTCGGTCAAAGTAAGCGTCGGTATCGGTTACATATAAGTCATCTACATTTACCAATTCACTCTTGATGTAATAATCTAATTCCCGCTCCAAGAAGCCTTTCAAGTTTTTGTGAATAAAGAAATCGTGTTTGTTCTTTCGGGTGTAGTGCTGGAGCTTTTTTAAAAGTAGGGGTTTACCGTCTTGTTCTTTCCACAGGTTAGCAAGTACCGGATTGGAGCTAAACTTCTTTTTTAAGAAATCAAAAGCTATTTCATCAAGGGTATCTTGTTTGCTATTGCCTTTTACCTTCTTTTTTTCCTTGTCGGTTAGTGGTCGATATTCAAAGAAAAAAGTTGCATCTTCTTTATTAATTTCAGCTTTTTTTTCTGAAAGAATAAAATAATTTTTATCACTTTCTTTAACGTTCCCTTGTTCCAATTGCGCATCCGTTAATTTGAAGTTTACAATTATTTCTCCACTGGTTGAGGGGACTTTAAAGGCATACTGGTTAAAAGTTTCTGATGATTTAATGTAATATTGGTCTTGATTCGCCCAATGAAAATGTGTTTCTTCCCCATTGTAAGGGACTACATACTTTTCGTTCTTACCAAACCTACGTTTACTGATGAAATCGCCCTTATCATAGTAACGAGAGAAGAATAGAGTCAGATGGTTGTATATCTGATTTTCCGTTTCAATCGATACAGAAGATTCAGTGACTTTAGCCTTTAACTCTTTATACTCGGAAATTTCGTCCTTGTAATCTTCTTCGTAGATAGCTAACCGGGTTTCATCTTTCTTCTCAACAGCTTCTAACCATTTATTGAGCGAAGTTGATTTCTCCATTTCCGTAATTTGGTCTTGCACCTGCTTGGCTTCATCGGCTGATAAAGTTTGTAACTCCGCTTTTACCTTATCTACCAACAGTTGGTCAATAAAGTTGGCAATTTCTTTCTTTTTGTAATGAAGAATCTTATAAACACCAAAATCCAAGTCTTGAGAATCGAACTGAAAGAGTTGATTGAGGAAGGATTTTAGTTGTTCAAGTGAGGTATTGTTTTTAGTCATTCTGCGGGTATTTCTCTATGAGTAAATCAAGAATTTTATACTTTTCTAAAGTACTTCTTTTAGCTTTAAGCTAAAATAACTTTTTCAATATACAATTCATTAATTTCTTAAATGATTTTTGAGATTATATAGAATACCTGATATTTTATATATACAAAATGAATTCAAGCTTATATCATGTCAAGACAATATTACTTTTTTTAAAATATTTTGAAGTCGAATTTGTGAAGAATGAAGACGTCATTTTAGGTAAAAGACACTGTTACCAAAAAGGTGATATAATTACAAAATCTTTTTTTATTAAATTTAATGATGATAATATATATACCATAAAAAAAGAAAATGATTTTTTAACCGAAACTGTGGACTTAGTTTCAGCTAAACTCGACGAAATTTTAGAGTTTCTTTTCCCGGACTTAGTAAGAGTGTTAAAAATTGATTATTTATTATATTGAGTTTAAAACCATGTTTTCACTCTTTATCTTCTAGTAGCTGATTTAAAGCGTGTAATCTTACATCTTGCCCATATATTCGAGACAATTCTTTTTTAAAATAATCGAAATTCTTGAGCGGAAAGTCATGCCCCCTTCATATTCTAGATTACCATCTCCATCATACTCAATATTTATCTCCGTCATGCATCCTATGCAATTAGCGTCACCATAATTTTGCAAAGAAAGATATATGTCAGCATCCATAATTCTGTAGCTTTTAAAATAGCTTCGCCACCTTCGTATGTGTATTCATCCATTTTGTTTGAAATCTAAATGTTAAAATTTGACCTTAATTAAAACTTTTCTTTGAATAAGTCTATAAGAAGTAAATAAAAAATATTTCAAAAAAATGGAAAACTTAAAATTCAATCAAATTATTTCAAAATTTACAAAAAATCAAAAAGAGCTTGACAAATTAATCCAGGAGGCAATACATAAGGAAAAAATCTATTATTCACCACATTCGCTTAAAACGGCCCTAATTGATGCACTCAATCGTTATTCTATAAATAATAAAAAGAAAATTATAAAATTAATTAAAGAGATAGACGATTACGTTTTTGTGGCAACAACCTATGCAGTACTCGGTGAAAATATTGACTCAATTCATAAAGATTATTTGATTCAACAAAAAAAAGCATTTAAGATGCTTGATCATTTAGAGGAGTTTGAGCAAATACAGGAATGTGATTACTCTTTTGGTTTAATATTCATGATCGCTCGAAATAATATGAAGCGACTTATAAACAGCTCTCACATGGATATTAATTCATTTACTGTACAATTGGCTTTTTTTCACGATATATTAATTGAGGAAGATATTCCAGAATTTTTTATTCGATCATTTTCTAAATTAATTTTAAAAACTAAAGATTTAGAACTTAATTAAGTTTCATCTAAATTTAATTTTGAGTGGCTTTCGCCTTTTTAACATTTTTGCGGAGGCCTCTCTTTACTTTAAGGCTATGTATTTAAAATGTTCATTTTTATACAATTCGAACATTGCTAGCAGACCCGTGGCCAGAAGTCATTCTAGCATAAAAAAATGTTCAAAATTATTCCGGGGTCTCATTTCTGAAGCTTACTTTAGCCCATAAAGAGGGGTATGACAGGTTCAAAATATATAGATTACGATCGGGCATCAAATATTGGCCGAAGGCTAATAAAAAATGAAGAAAATAAGAATTTTGGACTTCTTATTATTTGCGGGATCAACCTTGGCTTGAGAATTAGTGATCTATTGCAGCTAACCTTTGAACAGCTAAAAAGGGAAGAATTTATAGTTATAGAGCGCAAAACAAACAAAAAAAGACAATTAAAAGTAAATGAACATATTCGAGATGCCCTGACTTTTTTTGAAAGTGACTTGATCTATCAAATGGGGGGCTCCGCCTTCACATCTCAAAAAGGAACAATATATTCCCCACAGCATGTAAATAGAGAATTGAAGAAGTATCTTCGAGGAAGTTTTTCATCCCATTCTTTAAGGAAATCGTTTGGCAGAAGAGTGTGGGAAAATGATGATTATAGTGATAGAGCGCTTATTTGTTTGAGCCAACTATTCAACCATTCCTCCACGCAGATAACCCGTATTTATCTTGGTATTAAACAAGAAGAACTTAATGATATTTATATGAACTTATGAACGAAATTGAAAAAATGAGCCAATTCAGTATTCAAATTTCCGCTATTTTAAGTTCTATATCTGGGTATCCGGAGATTTTAAAGGAACTTGAAAAAAACTTAAAGCACTATAGAGTACATTCCTCATTTGTGGAGTTTACAATTCCTGAAATTACACCATACACCCTCAATGTCCACTTTCACAAATTCAGTAGATCAAAGAAGTACCGCAATATTTGGTATTGCAAATATTACATTTATACTCAGCCGGGGTGCTTGAGCTTCATCAATAAAGATCTAGATTATTCGCATTTTGATGAAACAGTATATAATAGGATTTGTGAAATTGCCCATATGGAAAGTGTAATGATAAAAATAAATAGTTAAAAATGAAATACTTAAATCGACTCGATAAAATTATCACCCCTGTAGTTGTTAATTATCCTCACATTTTAAAGCAACTAGAAGCTAAAATGGAGGATGTTGTTTTATTAGAAATAGAAAAGAATGATCAGACATTTAATTACCATTTCAAAACCTTAAAAAAAAATGAAAACAATAGCTTTAGTTACTTGTTTTACAGATATTCACCGCAAATGGGATATGAGTTCTTGGAAGGTAATGACCAGTATAGCTACCTACTTAAATTACTTTATAATGAGATTCAAGCAATTTTGAAAATCCCCGAGGTTATGGAAGAAATCAATGAAAGATAATTTTTTTCTCCTTATCATACCCTAATGAAAAAAAAATGCAATAGATAGATAATAGTTTTAAAATACATCTACAATATTCTTTTTGTGCGCTTTAAAAGCGCACAAAAAGAACCTTTTAATTAAATTAATCAATAGTAAAATCGTTTAGAAAATTCAACGTAACATAGTCATGTGATTTTTTTACATTTCCTTTGATAAGTTTTGTAGGGAAACCCTGTAAATATTTTTCAGTAGTACTTATATTTTTATGGCCAAGCAAATCTCTAATTAAATAGCTATCTGTTCCTATACTTAATTGATGTCTAGCGTAAGAATGTCGAGCAGTGTGACCTACTATATTTATTGAAGAGCCCATGTATTTATCCAATAATTTGAGGTTTTTAACATAGTTATTTCTACAGGTTGAAAATTTTGCTTTTTGCTCTTCATTTAGATTTTTTCGCGGGGCAAAAGATTCTTCATTATATAAACTTTTGTCTAATCCATAAACTAAAAACTCATAGGGGTCTTCTTTCTTTTTTTGTTTTAGGAGCTGTAATTGTTCCAAAAATATAGTTTTGTTCAAGCTACACATAAAATCGACACTCTTATTATAAAATTTAGAACCAACATCTTTTTTATTAAAAAGAAACTTATGTCTTTCTTGATGTCCAAAAAAAGTCATTGTATATTCTTTATTGTTAAGTAAAAAGTTATACTTTTTTTCGAAATAGAATTCATAAAATTTCTTTGGACTAATGAAAAAACATAAATACTTAAGAAGATTCATTCCTACAAAGACAGTTAATTGATGTTTAGTTTTAAATTGGGAAAACTCTATACTGGCCTCTGTGGAATCAACCACTATATCCTTATAACGTATAGTAAATAAATCACTGATTCTAAGTCCTTGAGCAAAATACTGAACCAAAAATGTCATTTTTGTTAATTCATCTTGAGATTCTCTGGGTATATCGGCATTTATTAAATTTTTTATATGGTCAATCGTTAAAAATTGTTTTGTTTTAACAGGTACTACTATTTTAATAGATTTGAAAGGACTCCGAATATTCGACTTATGCCCATCATCAAGACCCCGATTATAAATTGTTTTAAAATGTTTAAAGTATTTAGCTATGGTTGAAGAAGCAAGATTTTGATCTATGAGATAGTTTTTGAATTTAAAAGCAAGTTTTTTGTCAATATTTTCAAATTGTAAATCTTTAACCTTGACGTGCTTTAAATAATTATTTAACATTAAAAAAGCAGATCTATATGACTTTATCGTATTCTCACTTAGCGAATGGTCAAAATTAATTAATTGATCTTGGTAATATTTAATAAAAGAACTTGAATCCACTTCAGCAATTTCATTTGTATCTGAACTCTCTATTTCCTTTATTTTCTCAGACAATAACCTATTCAATTTCTCACTATTCGGATGAGATTTTCGCACTTACAATTCTTTCGGGTTCCAAAATCTTTCATGAATTTTTTCGCCTATATTTTTAATTTTCGACTTCCGATTAACTGTTACTCTGATACCTAAATATCCTTTAGATTCATTCTTTGATTTTTTTCTAAAACAAGCTTTTACTGTCATATTTTTATCTCTTTTTTTAAGGTGTACAACACGTGTACAACATTTTTTATTAATTACTAATAGGTTTATAAATCATATAGTTTATTATTATATATTTGTTTAGAAATAAAAGTGTTAAAGTTGCAAATAAGCAAAAGACTTCCTTTCCTTTCCTGGAGGTACCACATAAACCCGAAACGTTTGTTTCGGGTTTTTTGTTTTTTAAAACCTCTCTATTTACCAAGTCTATTCTATTGAAATTCCAAAAATCTAAATATCTTTATAGCTTAAGATAAATTAACGAAAAAGACACCCTTCTTCCCGGGCATTTGTATGAAACAAGAAGACATTATAAAAGCAATCAACGAAAAATACACAGCCTTGGGTGAAAATCCAGACACCTATCTTAAAGGACTATTGCAGGCCAAACCCATTAATTATTGGGACTACATTGAGGTTGAAACCTTGCTTTCTCTGCAAAAACCGCGAACCGATTTTAAAGATGAAAAAATCTTTATTATGTACCATCAAGTAATCGAACTGCTTTTAAAAATGGTACGTCACGAGGTTATTCAGTTACATGAAATGGACAGTGTAGACGAAGAAATTTGGCTTGACAAGTTTTCGCGATTAAATCGTTATGTAAATATGCTCATCACCTCTTTCGATATCATGAAAGACGGTATGAGCTATGAAGATTACAACATTTTCCGGTCAACCTTAACCCCAGCTAGCGGGTTTCAGAGTGCGCAATTTCGGTATATTGAGATTTACTGCACTAAACTTGAAAACTTAGTAAACGAAGAAGGCAAAAAACGACTTCCTAAAAACCCTTCAACCGAAGATTATTTCGAACACATTTATTGGCGTGATGCAGGATATAATCGTAAAACAGATTCTAAAACCCTAACCCTACGTCAGTTCGAGGAAAAATATCTGGACTCATTTATCTCTTTAGCCAATAATGTGAAGGGGGATACGTTGGAAGAAAAATTTCTACAACTAGAAAATCCTTCTTCAGCACTTCAGAAAATAATCTTAGAATTTGACAAGCTATACAATGTAGAATGGCCTTTGGTGCACTTAAACACAGCAAGACATTATTTAGACAAAAAGGGAGAAAATAAAACCGCAACCGGCGGATCGGAATGGAAAAAGTATTTACATCCTAAATTTCAACAGCGAAAATTTTTTCCCACGCTTTGGAACGAAGAGTAATGAAACTACAAATAAAACGAATATACGAAGATGCTGCAAATCGAGACGGACATCGAGTATTGGTAGACAGAGTCTGGCCAAGAGGTGTTAGCAAAGAAGATGCGCGTTTAGACGATTGGAATAAAGACATAGCTCCTTCAACCGACTTGCGAAAATGGTTTGATCACAAATCTGAACGCTTTTCAGAATTCAAGAATAAATATAAAAAGGAACTTTCAAAACATACCGATGACTTAAAAGAAATCGCGTCTATTGCTAAAGAAAAACAGGTGACACTGCTGTTCGGTGCAAAAGACGAAAAACACAATCAAGCCGTTGTCTTAAAAGAATACCTTGAAAGCAACTTTTAAACTACGATTTTTGCCTTGATTCTTTTCTCAGCTTTCTTTTTAATAGCCGTAAGGCGTTTCATAATATCCATTAATTTAGCATCTTTCGTCTTTTTATAACGTTCATTTAATGCCAATATTAATTTCTTAGCTTTCTTGGAAGCTACTATTCGCTCGTTGGTAGATTTAAAGCTTGTAGTTTCTTCTTCAAATTGTAGGGCTTCATTAACAACATCCATAGTAAATTCTTTTTTTATTTGTCAGTTTTTAAAACACAAAAGACTTTCTGTCTTTTTCATTTCTGTTTTAAGCGGTTAAAAGTAATGGCTTATTCTTTCTTTAAATAATTTTAAACAATACTTTAACACTGTGTCTCAAAATCCTATTTACTGAAATTATATTTTAAAATCTATATTTTTGCATTGATTGTGTTTATTGGTAAAAGATAAAACTTATGAAACTTAGTTTTTTATTCATCATTAGTGTATCTATAGTAGTGTTTTTTTCTTCTGAAAAAGCTACTTCACAAATTTTAAATGCAGAGTCATTGCGGAAAGTAACCGACACTTCTGGTTATTCTGGTTCGGCGAGTCTTGATTTTCAATTAAAACGAAATGTAAATGATTTTTTTACTATTTCGAACAACATACACCTTCAGTATAAAATGAATAAGAGTTTAATATTGTTCAAAAACGATATCGATTTTCAGAAAATAGAGGGCGAGAAGTTGAGTAATAGCTTTATTTCGCACCTTCGGTATAACTACAAACTCTCTTCATTGATAACTTGGGAAGCTTTTATGCAAGGGCAATACAATAAAGTTAATTTAATAAACTTTAGAGGGCTGGCAGGTACCGGGCCCCGGTTTAAGCTATCACAACTGGATAATTATAAATTCTACCTTGGGTCGCTCCTTATGTATGAATATGAGGAAGTCCTCGATGGCATAACACCCATACAACGGGATATTAGGGGCAGTATTTATTTTTCGTTCAGCCTATATCCCACCGAGCATATTAGTATTGTAAGCACTACCTATTACCAACCGCAATTGAGTAAATTTAAAGACTACCGGATTTCCAGTCAGTCATCGCTTTTGGTTGGGCTTTTTAAAAATTTCGCACTAAAAACCAGTTACACCTTCACCTACGATGCTTTTCCTGCAATAGGAATCCCCAACTCACAATACGATTTTACAACTGGGGTCGCTTATACATTTGACTGATAATTTAAAACTTCCGTAAGCTTTTTGTATTTCAAAAGACTACTTTGTTATATTTACCGAAGTAAAACCAAAGAGGTTTAACTTTCGTAACTATAATAAATACTAGCAATCATGTCTAATTATTATGACCCTAAAGACCTTCGTAAATTTGGAAATATCACCGAATGGAGCGAAGAGTTAGGAGAGAAATTTTTTGATTACTACGGAAAAGTCTTTGAAGAAGGCAAATTAACTGCCCGTGAAAAATCACTAATTGCATTAGCTGTAGCACACACCGAACAATGCCCTTATTGCATTGACGCATACACTAAAGATGCATTACAACGCGGTGTAACCAAAGAAGAAATGATGGAATCCATTCACGTAGGTGCTGCTATTAAAAGTGGTGCTACCTTAGTACATGGTGTAATGATGATGAACAAAGTAAATAAACTTGACGGATAATTTATGACCAAACTTAAAACACAATCCCTACAAAAACGAAATAGCGAACTCGCACAATCTAACAAACAGCTTGAAATTCTCTCAAACGGAATTTTTGCTAGTGGTGAGTTGCCAACATTTGCAGATAAAATTGAAGAAACGGGGCAATTTCCCATGAAACCACAAAAATTGGAGATTCTTCAGATCAATTTAGGGTATATGTGCAACCAAACCTGTGATCACTGTCACGTAGATGCCGGTCCCGACCGAAAGGAAATCATGACTGTCGAAACGATGAAACAGTGTTTGGAAGTTATAAAAAATACCGGTGCGCATACCGTTGACCTTACAGGAGGTGCTCCCGAAATGAACCCGAATTTTAGATGGTTTGTTGAAGAGGCCAGCAAAGCAGGGATTGAAGATTTTATTGTACGAAGCAACCTGACGATTATCCGCGCCAATAAAAAGTATTACGACCTTCCGCAGTTTTTCAAAAAACACAATGTGCATGTAATAAGTTCCATGCCACATTGGACGCGTGGAAAGACCGATAAACAACGTGGTGAAGGTGTTTTCGATATGTCAATAAAAGCGCTGCAAGAATTAAACGCCATCGGCTACGGAATGCCAGATAGCGACCTTCGGTTGGACTTGGTATACAACCCAAGTGGTGCTTTCTTGCCTACTGATCAAGAAAACATGAAAAAAGACTTTAAAAAGGCTTTATTGGAAGATTTCGGAATTCATTTCCACGATTTATTTGCCATTACCAATTTACCAATTGCCCGTTTTCTAGATTATTTAATTGCTTCGGAAAATTATGAGGAATATATGTACCAATTGGTGGAAGCCTACAATCCTGAAGCCGTTAAAAATGTAATGTGTACCAATACTATTTCTATAAGTTGGGATGGTTGGTTGTACGATTGCGATTTTAATCAAATGCTAGAATTAAAGGTTGATAGTGAAGTACAGCATATTTCAGAATACAACGAAGACGTCTTAAACGATCGAAATATTATCATTTCGCAACATTGTTACGGCTGCACCGCAGGTGCTGGTAGTAGCTGTCAAGGTTCTGTTGCCGAATAATCTATGAACAACAATACTGCAATATTAATTTTTGCCAATTCGGCCCAACAAGAAAAGGTTCTAAAACCCTTTCGAAAATCGGCAACTTTATTTGGTGAACTTAATAAACAGACCCTTTCTAAAGTAAAAAAAACAGGCCTTCCCTATTTTCATTTTTCTGAAAAAGAACAAATCGGGAACAGTTTTGGTGAACGTTACGTCAATGCCATTCAATCTGTTTTTGATAAAGGATACGAAAACATCATTACATTAGGTAATGATACGCCGCATCTACAAACGCGACACATTTCTAAAACTGCTGAAAAATTACAACACAACCCTATTGTTTTAGGACCTTCCACAGATGGTGGTTATTATATGATGGGTTTGCGCAAATCGCATTTTGATGCCTCCCTTTTTCTGAAACTTCCGTGGCAGACTTCCAATTTGAACAGAAGGATTTCACTGCTATTCCATTCTAAAAACATTCAAATAGAATGGCTGGAAACACTCACGGATATTGATTCGGTTTCCGATATAAAAGTTGTCCTGAATAGCTTCAGAAAACTTTCTTATTCATTAAAAAAGATACTTTCTACACTTCTTATTTCTGAAAAGATTTTATTTGAATTAGCACCCATTCATTTTCAGAAAACCCTTCAAAAAACACCTTTCAACAAAGGTTCGCCCAGAATTGCTTCTTAATCAAGTTTACTACACACTGTAAACTCAACGATTACCGAAAACCATCGGTAACACCTCTATTTTACTAATCAACACATTTTTATGAAGCAATTATACATGGGCTTATTGTTTTTTATTTCAGCAATAAGCTATTCACAAACTACTGTTACCGGCACCGTAACAGATGCTACAAACGAAATGACCATTCCGTTTGTAAACGTACTTTCCAGCAATGGAGAAGCAACCACAACCGATGAAAACGGAAGTTTCACTATTGAAATTTCCAATAACGAAAATATTTTGACTTTTTCTTCAATAGGATATATCACTCAAACGGTTCCCGTGGGTGATAACACGGAGTTTTTAATTCAGTTAAAAGAAGCGACCACTAGCTTAGATGAAGTGGTCGTAACGGCTTTGGGGTTAAAACGGGAAACCAAAGAGTTAGGCTACACCGTACAGACGTTGCAATCTGAAGGTGTTAACGAAGTAAAAGCAGTCAACTTTCTGGACAACCTTTCTGGGAAACTGGCTGGGGTTACCGTTTCGCAAGGAGCCACGGGAGTGGGTTCTTCTTCAAAAATTAGTATCCGAGGCGAATCTTCTTTCTCAAACAATAATCCGCTATTTATTGTCGATGGAACCCCCATTAATAATGAAACTGTCTTTAATTTTACCAACGAAGCCGCTGCGGGATTTCAAGAAATAGATTTTGGTAACGGTGCCATGGAAGTCAACCCAGATGATATTGAATCCGTCACCGTGCTTAAAGGCCCCAGTGCAGCAGCGTTGTATGGTACACGCGCTTCAAACGGAGTGATCGTTATTGAAACCAAAGATGGTAGCAAAGCAAAAGGATTAGGCGTTAGTATTAATACGTCGCTTTTTGTTGAAACGCCATTTAAACTGCCAGAATTTCAAAATGAATATGGTCAAGGTAATGGTGGTGAATTTGCCTACGTCGATGGTCTTGGCGGCGGAACAAACGACCTTATTAGTTATTCTTGGGGCCCACGATTGGATGTGGGGAATTTAATTCCGCAATACGATAGCCCGGTTACTTTACCAGACGGTACCGTAGTTCGCGGTGGAGACACCTCGCTTTACAGTGGTTTGCCGATAACGCCAACGGCTTTCGATTCGCATCCAGATAATTTAAAGGATTTTTACCGAACGGGTATTACGACTATTAATAATGTTTCGGTTTCCAATAGTTTTTCCACAGGTAATTACCGCTTGTCTTTTACCAATCTTCGTAGCGATGGTATTATTCCTGGAGTAAATTTAGACCGGCAAACAGTGGCTACTAAATTAGCTTTTAGACCTACTGATAAAACGAAGTTTAATGCTTCTGTAAGTTATGTAAATTCGGGAAGTGACAACCGCCCTTCAAATGGCTACGGAAGTGAAAACGTAAACTATGCCTTAGTAGCTTGGGGACCGCGCTCGTTGAACATCCAAAATATGCGCGATTATTGGCAACCAGGTCTTGAAGGCGTGCAACAATATTCTTTTAACTACACGTACTTTGATAATCCCTATTTTACGTTACTGGAAAATAGAAACTCGTTTGAGCGGGATCGTGTCTTCGGAAACATTTCGGTGACGCAAGATTTTACCGAGCATTTAAGTATTTCGCTACGGTCAGGATTGGATTATTCTTCTGAAAGACGACAATTTAGACGTGCTTTTAGTAGCAACCGTTTTAAAAATGGAGCGTATGGAGAACACGATGTGTTATTTAGAGAAGTGAACACCGACTTCTTAATTAATTACGATAATATTTTCGGTAATATTTCAGTGGATATTTCCGCAGGTGGAAATCGGTTAGACCAAACGGCATCAACTAAAGAATCACAAACGGTGAACTTGGCTCAACCGGGAATTTTTAACCTCAACAACGCTGCATCACCTATTGAAGTGTTTCAGTTTGAAAGCAAAAAACGTATTAATTCGTTCTACGGAATAGCAAAATTAGGCTATAAAAACTTTCTTTATTTAGATTTAACCGCCCGAAACGACTGGTCCAGTGCGTTGGCTACCCCTTTTTCGGTAGATGGGACCTCGTTCTTTTATCCATCGGCTTCAGCAAGTTTTATTCTTTCCAATGTAACAGAATTGCCTGAAGTCTTCTCATTTGCAAAACTACGAGCCAGTGTTGCTCAAGTTGGTAACGATACGGCTCCTTACCAAACTTCGGGAGCATTTGTTTCGCAAACGCCTTATCAAGGGCAACCGACTTTTAGTAATCAAAACTTTATTCCGAATTCAAATTTAAAACCCGAACAAACCACCTCCTATGAATTTGGTGCTGATCTTCGGTTTTTCAAGGATCGTTTGAATTTTGATGTTACTTATTACAATACCTTAACGGAAGACCAAATTATTTCGCTTCCCATTGGAATTTCTTCAGGATATAATCAACAGGTTATAAATGGCGGAAAAGTAAGAAACCAAGGTCTCGAAATTATAACTGGAATAACACCTATTAAAACAGCAGATTTCCGTTGGAACACCACCTTTAACTTTAGTACTAGCAAGGCTGTCGTTGAAGATCTTCCGCAAAGTGACGGTCGATTAACACTCGCTTTTAGCCGAATATACGACAGTGCCAACCAGACGGTTTGGTTTCAAGTAGAAGAAGGTGGCGAAGTAGGCGACATCTACGGAACAGGGTATTCAAAAAATGAAAACGGTGATTTTATCATCGATGAAAATGGAAATTATATTGCCGACAACAACCTTAAAAAAATAGGAAACTACACGCCAGATTTTATGTTGGGTTGGAGTAACAATTTTGAATATAAAAATTGGAACCTTAGCTTTTTATTCGACTGGCGACAAGGCGGCGAATTGGTTTCCCGAACCCGCGCTTTGGCAACCGTTGGTGGGCAATTAGCAGAAACCACCCCGCGACCAGAAGAAGGGATTATAGCCAATGGTGTGGTGAATATAGGAACCGAAGCGAATCCTGAATACACACCCAATACGACGGCTATTTCAGCAGAAAGCTATTACCGCCAGTTTTACGATAGGAATCACGAAGAAAACAATGTGTATGATGCTTCCTATCTAAAACTTCGCCAATTTTCAATTGGGTATAGTTTTGAACTGAGAAACGGATTTTTAGGTCTGGCTGAAGGAGGACAAGTGAATTTCAACATTATTGGTAGAAACCTTTTTGCTTTTTCAGAAATTCCACATTTTGATCCGGAGCAGCTTGCCGTTCAAGGAAACGGTTTTGTTAGCGGTGTGGAAGATATGAGTTATGCGACTACGAGAAGTATCGGTTTTAAAGCCGGAATTAATTTTTAAGATGAAAACCATGAAAAATTTACTCTATATATTTAGCTGCATCATCTTGCTTTTTGCAAGCGGCTGTACCAAAGATTTTGAAGAAATAAACACGAACCCAAATGCGCCTAATTCGGTGCAACCCTCTCTATTGCTTAGACAGGTAATATACGATTATGGCGAGCAAATGAGTTACGAAGGTTTTGTGGCTGGCGATCTCTTGTCACAGCACCGCACGGCGTTAGATTTTAATTTATTCGATCGTCACGCCTTAAAATCACCCCAATTAGGTGGAAATCCGTGGCCTATTTTTTACACCAACCTTCGGGACAACCAAATTATAATCGAGCAATCTCAAAGCACAGAAACCTTCGCAGTTTATGAAGGCCCAGCTTTGATTTTAAAAGCCTATATGGCAGCAGGATTGACTGATTTATTTGGCGATGTTCCCTATTCTGAAGCATTTAATGGCGTAAATGGCACGGTAACACCAAAATACGACACCCAAGAGGATATTTATTTAGCTGAAGGCGGAATTCTAGATAACCTGGACAAAGGAATTGCAGCCATTGAAGCGTATGATGATGTAATTCCGTTAGAAGGCGATATTCTTTTTGATGGAAATTTAGACAGCTGGATCACCTTTGCAAATTCTTTAAAAATAAAGCAATTGCTTCGTATTTCGGGAAAAGTGGATGTTTCAGCAGAATTACAAGCTATTTACAATGACGGGAATTATTTAAAAACGAATGACCAAAACGCTATTTTCAATTTTACGAATACCGATCCTAATAGTTTTCGTTTGGCACAACTTCGGGTAGGCGATTTTAACAATTTTGTTCTTTCAGAAACCATGGAGGATATCCTAAAAGAACTGAATGATGACCGAATTGTTGAGTTTTTCCGTCCGTTTGAAAATTCAGATTCAGGTGAATTTAATGGATTAATAAACGGAATTGACGCTTCCAGCACTTCTATTGAACTAGCTAATTATTCCTTGGCAGGCACTTCTTTTCGCGAAGATACATCAACTTTAGACGCCAACTTTTTAACGGCTTGGGAAACCTATTTCAATTTAGCTGAAGCTGCCGAACGCGGATTCATTTCCGCAGATGCACAAACGTTATACGAAACAGGCGTAACCTTAGCTTTTGAATATTGGCAAACCGAAATGCCTTCGGATTATCTAACAGGAACAGCAGCCTATAATGCAACTGGGACAACCCCAATTGAACAAATTATCACCCAAAAATGGATTGCGAATATCATTAATGGCTATGAAGGTTGGGTAGAATGGCGACGCACCGGTTTCCCTGAATTTAAACCCGTAGCTGCCAGTTTAAACAATGGAATTATCCCTATACGCATGCCGTACCCAGCCGAAGAAGAAGCATTAAATGCTGAAAATTATCAAGAAGCAGCGAATGCCACAGATGGCAACAGCATTAACGTGCCAGTTTGGTGGGATGAATAATATAAAAAGTGATTAAATGAATGTAACAATCTGGCAGTGGGGACTCATACTAGTATCAAGTTTAATACTATTTTTCCTATCCCCATTGGCGAAATCTACCGATCAATTTTTTAAGGCGACCCATCGTAAAAAAGCGCCCTCGGCTTTATGGTTAACGGGAAGCTTAATTATCTCATGGATTTTTGCCAAAAGCATTACCAATGCTGCAAACTTAGGGTTAGATTTTGGTATTGTGGGTGGCGTCGCCTATGCTGGTTATTATTTGTCATTTGCCGTTGCTGGTATTATAATTTATCAATTGCGGGTTAAAGGAGGGTTTAAAAGCATTCATGATTTTTTAACCAACCGTTTTGGGAGAGGAGCGATGGCTTTGTTCTCAATATTAATTGCTATCCGGCTTTTTAACGAAGTTTGGAGCAATACGATGGTTATTGGCACCTATTTTGGCAACCAAGGAAGCACACCGTACTATTGGGCGATTTTAGTCTTTACTACCTTAACTTTGGCGTATGCTATAAAAGGTGGATTGAGTAGTTCTATTTTTACCGATGTGATTCAAATGGGATTGTTTGCTATTTTATTGGTTGTTATTTTAGGTGCTATTTTTTCTACGGAAGATTTTACAGTTCAAAAAGTAGCAGTTTCAGGCTCTTGGACATTTGAACTAGGATTGAACTTATTCTTTGCTGCTATTATTCAATCGTTTAGTTATCCATTTCACGATCCTGTATTAACCGACCGAGCTTTTTTAAGTTCGCCAAAAGTGACCAGAAGAAGTTTTCTCTGGGCGAGTTTACTAGGAGCAATTTGTATTGTATTATTTAGTGTTATTGGTGTGTATGCACAATCGCTAGGAATGAAAGGACAAGCAGCCGTTGAAGTGGGCAAAGCGTTTGGGGTGGTAATTTTATTGGTCATTAATTTTATTATGATCACCTCTGCGGCATCTACACTGGATTCTACTTTTTCATCGTTTTCAAAATTATTGGCTGTCGACCTAAAAATGGGTATAGACCTTACTTTTGGAAGAGCATCTATGGCGGCAATCGCCATATTAGGTACCATTCCTGTCTTTTTAAATGCTGAAATATTATCGGCCACCACCATTTCCGGAACGATGGTTATTGGATTGACGCCTGTATTTTTATTTTGGAAGCTTCCAGCGCCTAAAATCAGTTTTTATTTAAGTGTTGTTTGCGGACTGGTTTTCGGCTTTTTATTGGTTTTTAAACTATTTCCACAACAGCTCATTTTTACCGAAGGAAAATATGCCGATTTACTTTGGGTAAATGTTTGGGGAATTTTAAGTTGTATCATTTTATATTTGACACCCACATGGATAAAAAAATAGAACATATAAACATACACGGGAAGGTTTTGCTCTTTGGCGGTGTGTACAGCAATTTGCAAGCACTCGAAAAACTGAAAAGCATTGCTGAAAAAAATAATATTTCGGCAGAAAACTGCATTTGCACGGGAGATATTGTAGGCTATTGTGCACAACCTGAAGAGACCGTCCAACTTTTTAAATTATGGGGTGCCAAAAGCATTGCTGGGAATGTAGAGTTACAGTTACGGGAAGGAGCTGATGACTGTGGTTGCGATTTTAAAGAAGGATCTCGTTGTGACGGGTTTTCACAATTGTGGTATCCGTATGCGCAAAGTAAGCTTTCAAAATGTTCATTGGATTTTATAAAAGAATTACCGGATCATATTCAATTTACGTACGCAGGAAAAAAGACAACGGTCTTACATGGTTCTTGGTCTAATATTTCAGAATTCATTTACAAATCAACACCATGGCCTATAAAACAGCCAAACTTTGAAATCACCAAAAGTGACGTAATTATCGCTGGACATTGTGGATTGCCTTTTAAACATACCGAAGAAAACAAAACATGGATAAATCCTGGGGTTATCGGCATGCCTGCAAACGATGGAAATCCACACGTTTGGTACGCTATTCTGGACGATGCCGATAGAAAATTATCGATTACACATCATACCATGGATTATAACCATAAATTAACCAGTAAGTTAATGCAAAACGGCCTATTGCCCGAAGAATACGCACGAACAATTATCACCGGAATTTGGGACAACACAGAAATTCTACCTCCGGTAGAAAGTGGGTTGCAAGGGTTTGGAATTCAGCCATAATTCACATCATTTTAACATCACAATGTCACGTAAGTTAATTGATAATATGTAAGTTTAACACTCCAATAATACTATGAAATACATTTTTTCTTTTCTCCTTTTGTTACTTTCAATATCTGGTTTTTCACAGCAGTCTTTAGGAGATCTTTTACAACAGTATAATACCCGAAGTATTCCGTATATTTCGGTGGAGGAATTACGGATGCGGCAGATGAACGATTCCGTTTTAATTTTGGATGCTAGAGAAAAAAAAGAATACAACGTAAGCCATATTGCTTCATCAAAATATGTAGGGTTTTCAAAGTTTTCGATCGATTCGGTTTCTAAAAAGATTCCTAATAAAGATGCATCTATTGTAGTGTATTGCTCCTTAGGAATCCGTTCCGAAGAGATTTCAGAAAAACTAAAAAAGGCTGGATATAGTAATATTGAAAATTTATATGGAGGAGTTTTTGAGTGGAAAAACAATAAATATCCCTTAATTAATGAAGAAGGAAAAGAGACGGATAGTATTCATGGCTTTTCGAAAAACTGGAGCAAATGGCTACATAACGGAACAATAATTATTAAATAAAATCCAATGGGCTTATTATCAAAAAAAAATGTGGGTGGTGATGAAGATCTGGCTAAAGATTTTCACTTTCCCACTTCAAAAAAAGCGTTACTAATTTTTACCCGAAATCCGGAACTGGGAAAAGTTAAAACGCGTTTAGCAACAAGTGTAGGCGATGAGTCTGCCTTAAAAATTTACAAATTTCTTCTACAGCACACCGCAGAAATCACAGCCAATGTACAGTCTGATAAGTTTGTGTATTACAGTGAAGGGATTCATAAAGAAGACAGTTGGGACAATAATACCTACAGCAAAAAACTACAACAAGGAGACGATCTGGGCATCCGGATGTATAATGCATTTACCGAGGTTTTTTCACTTGGATATGACCAAGCTATCATCATTGGCAGCGATATGTATGATCTAAATACTGAAGATCTTGACAATGCTTTTACAGCATTGAAAGACCATGATTATGTAATTGGTCCTGCGGAAGATGGTGGTTATTATTTATTGGGAATGAAACAGCCCAATCAAGCTCTTTTTAGTAAAAAAGATTGGGGAAAAGATTCAGTGTTGCAAGCAACTTTAGAAGATTTAAAAGACGAAACGCTGAAAACACTAGAAGAACGAAATGATGTTGATTATTATAGCGACATTAAAGATAATGAAGCTTTCCAGGAATTTTTACCCGATTATTTAGACACCGAATTTTAATTTAAAAGAATATCATGTTACAATATATACAAGAAACTGCTGCATTTTTAAAAGACCGAGGTTTCGACCAACCTGAAGTAGGAATTATTTTAGGTACAGGGCTGGGCAAACTATTGGAAGATGTTGAAATACAAAGCGAGGTTAGCTATAACCACATTCCTAATTTTCCAACAGCTACGGTAGAATTTCATAAAGGTAAATTGATTTTCGGAATGTTAGGCGGTAAAAAAGTAATGGTCATGCAAGGTCGTTTTCATATCTACGAAGGCTATTCGTTACAAGATGTTGGTTTTCCAGTACGTGTTATGCACGAATTAGGCATTAAAAAACTTTTGATTAGTAATGCTTCCGGAGCGGTAAACCTTAACTTCAAAAAAGGAGAGATCATGTTAATTGATGATCACATAAACCTACAAGGAAGTTCGCCATTAGCCATTCGTGGTATTGAAAAAATGGGCGAACGCTTTGTCGATATGAGCGCTCCTTATGATCCTGAAATGAACAGTACAATTGAAAAAATTGCTTCAGAAAAAAATATCAATCTACATAAAGGTGTATATGCAAGTGTTGTTGGACCACAATTGGAAACACGAGCAGAATATCGTTATTTAAAAATTATTGGCGCTGATGCCGTTGGGATGAGCACCGTGCCGGAAATTATCGTTGCCAATCATTTAGGATTGCGTGTTTCAGCCGTTTCGGTATTAACAGATGAATGTGATCCTGATAACCTAAAGCCTGTAGACATTTCAGACATTTTAGCCATGGCAGCAAAAGCTGAACCCGATATGATCACCTTATTTACTGAATTGATAAAGCAACTTTAAAAAGCTTAATACGCATTCATAAAATCCTCCTCCAATACGATTTTTAATTTTGAAACAAGCTCTTCAGCATGTTCTTTACTAAAAACCATTGGAGGTTTTATTTTTAATACGTTGTAGTCCGGACCGTCGGTGCTCATTAAAACACCTAGCGTTTTCATTCGGTCGGAAAGATAAGCAGCGTGTTCGGCCAAAGGTTTTTTATTGGTGTCATTTAATTCAAACCCTAAAAAAAGTCCCTCTCCCCTCACATCGCCAATAATGGGGAATTCATTTTGAAGCTGAAGTAATTCAGACTTTAAAAAGCCTCCTGTTTCCAAAGCATTTTCTTGAAGGTTTTCATCTTCAATCACCTCTAAAACCGTTCGGCCAATCGCACAAGATACTGGGTTACCACCAAAGGTGTTAAAAAATTCCATGCCGGTATGGAATTTTTCAGAAACTTCTTTTGTACAGGCTACAATGGCTAAAGGATGCCCATTTCCAGCTGGTTTTCCCATGGTGACAATATCAGGCACAACATCGAACAATTCAAAAGCCCAAAATGTTTTTCCCATTCTACCAAAACCAGTCTGCACCTCATCTGCAATACAAAGCCCACCAGCTTCTCTCACGGTTTTATATACTTCCTTAAAATAATTTTTTGGGGGTACAATCTGTCCGCCACAGCTAATCATCGATTCGCCAATAAATGCGGCTACATTTCTTTTCTTTTCTTTTAAATTCTGCACAACTTGTTTGGCATAATCTGCATATTCAATACCACAATCAGCACCTGTATGTTTTCCTCTATACGAATCAGGCAGCGGTAAAATATGCGTATGCTTAGGTTTTGGGAACCCTCCTTTTCCTTCAAATTTATAAGAACTCACACCCATTACCGAATTGGTGTTTCCGTGATATCCCACCTCAATAGCTAGTATATCTTTTTGTTTGGTAACGGTTTTAGCCATTCGCAATGCGAGTTCGTTGGCTTCACTCCCAGAATTGACAAAATGAAGCACCGAGAGTTCCTTAGGTAGTTTTTTAAGTAAAGCTTCGGCATAATTTACTATTTCTTTATGCAAATAGCGAGTATTGGTGTTTAAAACCGCCATTTGTTGTTGTCCCACCGCTACGACCTCGGGATGCTGATGCCCTACGTGGTTTACGTTATTGGCGGTATCGATGTATTTTTTTCCGTCGGAATCTATTAAATACACGCCTTCGCCCCTAACTATGTGCAAAGGATCTGAATACGAAAGACTCAAACTTTTTCCTAAATGTTCTTTTCTGAACGAAATGATTTGCTCGTTTGAATAGGTTTCAGGCGTATCGTGGGTTTCTTCAGTAAAAAGTAATTTCGGGTTTTGACAAATACTTTTCCAAACTTGAACTTCAGAAGGAAACGCAACTCCAGGATAATTTTCTGTGTTCCCTAACAAATCGAGCATCACTTGAAAGTGAAGGTGTGGTGTCCAGATTCCATTTTCAGAAGTATCACCTATATAACCAATTTGTTCTCCTTGTTTAACTTCTTGCCCAATCTTGGTCATCTCTAGTGAGGAAAGCGTTAAATGGCCATACAAAGTGTAAAAAGGATTACCGTTAAATTCGTGTTGCAACACCAAAAGCGGTCCATAATCTTTTAAATAATCATTGTAGTGCAGAATAACCACTTTCCCATCATAAGCGGCGTGAAGCGGTGTTTTAGCATCTACCCAAAAGTCGGTTCCTAAGTGTACTGTACGGTATTGGGGACCATTGTTGCCATCCATTCTAAAAGCATTGGTCGTATAAAAAGGACGGACTTCTAAATATCCATTCGCTAAAATGCTTTCCGGATTGTCTTTTTCAATTTGTTTCAACTTGTATTCGGTGATATCGGTATCACTATATTCTTGCTTATTTCCCAGCCAAGCACTCCCTATACTCATATCTACATGCGTTACTTTTTTAATAGTAAGCGTAGGAAATAGTTGATTTAATGAAATTTTGTTGCTCGATATCCAATCTTTAAAATCGTGTTCTTTTGGGTGTGGTGTGTAGCCACATGCATTTCTGAAATTGTACAACACAAAATTTTCATAGGTACCGTACCAATGTTTTAATAACTGCCAAGCATCGTGTTCACTAATAAAATGATACACGTTTTTAGAAACATCAGCCCTTCGCAAGGCTGCTTTTGTAACTGTAATCACTAAGCGCATTCCAACTAAAGTATAGAGACATTCCAGTTCTTTTTCTGAAAGCGGATATGCTGAATGATACCCCTTAACTAGTTCCACGGCTGCAGCCAACGGGTCTGGCGTATTCATAATGGCGTACGCTATAGCAATGGCCAAATCGTTTACGGTTTGGGTATAAACGGCATCACCAAAGTCAATAATTCCGGTAACTTTAGGGTTTTTTAAATTTGAAGAAACGAGAATATTATGGTCGTTTACATCGTTATGAACCACACTTTTAGGCAGTGATTGATAAACAGGTTTAATTTCTTGAAACCGCTTTTGGAAAAATGAAACCATATCCTTTTCAATATTTTTAAAAAGGTCGGTGTATTTTTGCGTCCAAAGAGAGTCGGCCAAATTCCAATCGAAGGTTCTATTGGCCTCGGGATGTTTAAAATCTTGTAATGCCTGTGTAATTTCTCCGGCTTTTTGCCCTAAACTAAACCGTAATTTTGAAGTTTTAGGATTAACATGGGCCCAAAGCCTTCCTGGCACCCACGTTAGCAATCGTGCTGTCCTTTTTTCTTCGGAACTAATAATTGAAGTTAATGGCTTTCCTTTATCATTAAGGATTACTTCAGAGAAATGACAATTTGTTTTCTTTGAGGCTAAATGATTTAAAATCTCTGTTTGAAACTGTAAAAATGATGCTGCTGTTTCCGAAGTGGAAATTTTTAAAAGGTAAGTGTTGCCATTTTCGGAAACCAATTTAAAGTTTTCATCTTCATCGCCTTGTAGAGCTGAAGCTTTACCAGTGATTCCATAGTGTTCTAATGCTATTTGAGATGCAATTTCCGTTGTCATTAGCAGTAATATATTTTACTAACAATATTAGGGAAAATTAGAATCATTTCGAAAGAGAAATAGTTAAGAAATGGTTTTTAAACTACAGTCATTTCGAGGAAAAATCGCATCTAAATAAAGGCTATCTTTTTCTTGAAATGTGAACGTGTCATGCAGGATGGGATTTATCCCTGCAGTCGAAATGATTATAACACTCCTTTCTGTTTCTTATAAAAAGCATCAGCCTGCAGTTGCATCAACTCGCGTGCTTTTTTACGTTTGTAATCGTACAATTCCTGTTCTTCGGCAATATCAGCGTACACCCTGTTGTTGATGTCTCGGTCTGTAGTAACAAGAATTTCTCTTTGGGCTTGTTGCTGCGTAACCCACGATTTTAATGCACTTTCTTGCTCTTCCAGTTTTAAATCGTACGCGCCTTTGGGTGATAATAGTTTAGCGATGATCGGTGACGTTTCAATGGCTAAAAACAATAAGAATATAAAGAATGACGGTAGCCAAGGTAATTTATCAAGCGCATTGACACGAGCCATCAACCCATCAAAACCATCAATTACCGGTTGGGTCTCGGCGACTTTGGTTTGATACGCATCAGAAACTGTTGCAATCTGGCTTTCCAATGCTGTAATCTTTTCAGTGTTTACAGTCTGTAATTCTTGTAAAGCAGCTAATTCTTCATCGTGTTTTTCCCGTTTTTCTTTGTAAACGGGACCTTTGCCAATAAGTTCGGTTCCTTTCCTACCTTCGGCTTCGGCGATGTAAGTTTCATACAAGGCGTTTACCTCGGTTTCTTTATCAGTGACCTCCTTTTTAAGGGCATCGATTTCAGTGTTCAATGCTTCAACCGTTGGGGTGTATTGCAAGGCCAATTGATCTTTGTTGGCGAGCGTCATGTCGTTTTTTTCTTCGAGTAGGACTTGATTAATTTCCTTTTCAAAAATTTTCATTTCCAACGGTTTTGAAATGACAATCGCTATAATAATCGCCAAAAGAATCCGTGGCGAAGCTTGTATTAGTTCATCAAAGAAATTCTTTCGTTTTTTGATGGTTGAAACTATAAACCGATCGAGGTTAAAAATGAGCAAGCCCCAAATCATTCCAAAGAAAATAGCGGTAAACAGGTTATCAAAAACGGTGTACAAAGCATACGAACCTGCAATAGCTGCCATGACAGCCGTGAAAAATACGGTGGCGCCAATACCAGCATATTTGGTGCGTTCGCCAGGTGAGCACGCTGATAGAATAGCCGTATCGGCACCGGAACAAAAAATAAAGAAACGTTGTAACATAGGTTGATTGATTTTGATTGACAGACTATTAGAACGTTAATTCTAGGTATTTGTTACAAAAAAGCCTCGATAATTCGAGGCTTTTGCATTTTGAATTAATATTGGTATTAGTCAATCTCAATTCCTTTTTTCGAAATTTTCACAATAGGATTGCTTTTTTCAAAGTTGGTTGTTTGGATATTTAAATTTCTATCCTTCTTCACTAAAGCGATGGCTTTTTCGGCTGTAATTCTTTTCTCTTCATAAAAAAAAGCAGCATTCCTTTTTGCCATCAATGTAATATGATCTACTGGGTTTAAAGACTCTGGTGGTAATGGCGGAGCCATTTCATTATCATCAATTTTTGGTGGCGGAGGTGGTGGCGGTATGTTTCCGCCCTTATCATTCACGCCTTTAATTACTTTTTTGGGTGGTTTAGGTGCCTTTGGAGCTGGTGGTGGGGGCGGAATTAACAAAGTCGCTCCTTTTTTATGTTGCGCATAGTCTGTTTTCTGAAATTCTACTTCTAATTTTTTTAAATAGTCTTCACTATTTTTTGAAATAAGTATAGAGGGAAGTGCTTTATTAAAATCATTTTTAGTCCATCCTTTTGTTATAACATTTAGATCGTCTTTAAAAGTTTTAATGCTCGACGGCTTTCCATTAAGGGTCACACTATTTACGCTAATCATGACTACAAATGTTTTTTTATTGTTTTTTTGAGCGCCTTCTACAAAATCGGTTGCATACGTATCATAACGGCCTATTTTATTTTCCAAATAGCATTCTGGAAAAGGTTGAGCCTTGTCTTTTTGATTAGCCGTCATTAATCCGTAAATATGCTCTAATGTTTCAAGATCGGTTACCGGAATTTTACGGTCCTCAATGGCTACAGCATTGTACTTTTTAGCTAATTTGTTATACGTAATAAGTTGTTCTTTTGTAGCTTTCTCAATACTTTTTTTTGAAACTGTTTCCGTTTGTGATGTTTCTTTCACAATGGTTTGCTTACTACTGAAGCCATAAAGCATGAGGGCTACTAATGGCATTAAAAACAAGCTTCGAAGCCAAATTGCTTTTTTTGAGGTGTGTGTTTTCATAACTGTAAATCGTTTTTTGATTAATGAATAATTGATTGAATTTGCCAATTGTGGCGTTACGGCATGTGATGAATATGCCAATAATAAATTTTGATACACTGATGTTTTTGTGCCTTGATTTAATACAGCACGATCGGCTAAAAATTCGTGATTGAGCTTCATACTTCTTTTTAAGAATATAAAGAGTGGATTAAACCAAAATAGGACGTGAAGCAATTCAATAACAAGAATATCGAAACTGTGCTTTTCTTGAGCGTGAGCTTGTTCGTGAAGCAATACTTCCTTCGGAATTTCATTCGCCTCATACTTAGTTTTATTTAAGAAGATGTAACTGAAAAATGTGTGTGGTGCTATATTTTTCTGAAGTAACACGTGGAAAAAGTTTCTTTCTTTCAGCATTGGGTTTTGTTGAATTTTCTTCCAAATACTGAAAAGGTTTCTACAAAAACGAAACCCGAAAAACGCGACACCCAATGTGTAAACAGTCCATAAAACATACGGTAAATAATCAACGCTTTCTTCGGCAGGAATTGCTTGAATATCTGAAACATTTGTAAGAACCATATTGGTTGTCTGTGGTACTTCAACATACGTAGTAAACGTGATAAATGGGATTATAAAAGAAACCGAAATAACGCCTAACAAATAGAATCGTTTAAAAGTATGTGCGCTTATTTTCTCCAAAAAAAACTTATAAAAAGCAAAGAAAATCAATAAACAAGCGGCCGATTTTAATAGATACCCTTCCATATTATTTTTCTTTAAGTTGTTGGTCAATCAGTTTTTTTAAGTCTTCCAATTCTTCTTTACTCAAATCAGTTTCTTGCGTAAAAAACGAAGCAAATTGCGAAGCGCTGTCGTTAAAAAAATCTTTGATCATGCCATTCATTTGCTTAGAGAAATAGTCTTTCTTTTTTACCAACGGAAAGTATTCTCGAGAACGCCCCAGTTGTTTATAATCCACAAAGTTTTTATCCTGCATGCGTTTTAACAGCGTAGCCACAGTAGTTGGGGCAGGTTTTGGCTCTGGATAAGCTTCAATTAAATCTTTCATAAACGCTTTCTTCTGTTTCCAGAGCAATTGCATTAATATTTCTTCGGAATTAGATAATGACATATTTCTACAAAATTAGAATCAACTCTACAAATGTAGAATAATATTTTAATTCTACAAACATAGAATTAATAATTTTTCAGAAAAAAATAAAATTCCAACTGGAAATGAATTAGGCTATCTTTGTATCAAATTGAATAGTAATACCCTAAAAAGGGTTTAATAAGATTCTCGACTTCTCGGGAAATGAATATGAGCCTGGAACGCGATTTAAGCAAACGAGCTGAAAACAAATGTGAATTATGTACTTCTGAAGAAAACTTATCGGTTTTTTCAGTTCCAGATTCCCCAAAAGAAGGGTTGGAAGCTAGTATTTTAATCTGTTCAACCTGTAAAGAACAAATTGAAGACGAAACCAAACGCGACCCTAACCATTGGCGTTGTTTAAATGATAGCATGTGGAACACTACCCCAGCTGTTCAAGTAATGGCATGGCGTATGTTACAACGGTTGAAAAGCGAAGGGTGGCCTCAAGATTTGCTGGATATGATGTATATGGAAGATGAAACCCGCGAATGGGCAAAAGCTTCGGGTGATGGCGTTGACAAAGGCGATGCAATTGTTCATCGTGATAGTAATGGAAATATTTTAGAAGCTGGTGACTCAGTCGTTTTAATTAAAGATTTAAAAGTAAAAGGAAGCAGTATGGTTGCTAAACAAGGTACTGCGGTTCGCCGAATTTCACTAGACCACGAAAACTCAACCTACATTGAAGGAAAAGTAGACGGACAACAAATTGTAATCATCACCGATTTTGTAAAGAAAATGTAATGTTTTTCAAACCCCTACACTTCAATAATTTATGAAGGGTTTGTAATTTTGTTATGATTATATAAAGAAATTTCCTGCTATTTTTATCGTATGGTAATAAAACAACCCGATGTAATTAAAGTATTGGAAGATCCTACTCAAGCTGCGGAGCTTGCAAACTTAGTATATATTACCGAAAAAAAACTCACCATACAAAGACACCGTCACGGACGCGGGTTTTATTATACCAAAAACGGCAAAAAGATAAAAAGTAAATCGGCCATTAAACGGTTTAAAAGTTTGGTCATTCCTCCTGCTTGGACCGATGTTTATATTACCCCACTTAAAAATGGTCATTTACAAGTTGTAGGACGAGATGAAAAGAAAAGAAAGCAGTATCGGTATCATCCACATTGGTCACAAATACGCAATAAGACGAAGTTCTTTAAAATGGCGGAATTTGGAAAAACACTGCCGAAGATAAGAAAGCAAATTGAAGAGGATTTGAAACGTCCTAAAATGGACAAGCGGAAATGTTTAGCAGTCGTACTTCATCTAATGGAAGAAACCCACATTAGAATAGGAAATTCCTACTATGCAAAGAAAAATAAATCGTACGGGCTCTCCACCATGAGAACGAAACATTTAGAAGTTTTGGAAAATGAACTATTGTTTGAGTTTGTAGGTAAAAAAGGGAAAGAACACCGTATCCCCATAAAAGACAAACGTCTTCAAAAGTTGGTTTTGCAATGTGAAGAAATACCCGGTTGGGAGTTATTTCAGTATTACGATGAAGATGGAGATCACCATAGTATTGACAGCGGAATGGTAAATAATTATATACAAGAAATTACAGGGGATATTTTTTCAGCAAAAGACTTTCGTACTTGGGCCGCCAGTAAAATTGTTTTCGAAACACTACATCATTTAGGTATTGAAGAAAACGAAAAACAAAATAAAAAAAATATTCTTACCGCTTATGATGCCGCTGCAGAAGGACTGGGAAACACCCGTACCGTTTGCAGAGAATATTATGTACATCCTGTTTTAATTGAAAAGTATGAAGATGGTTCTATTCGGTCCTATTTTGAAAAAGTAGATACCATTAAAAACAACAAAGATTTGCTTTCAACTTCTGAAACGGTGCTTTTAGACTTATTGAATGAATATGAAGTAACTATAAATTAAAAACTGTATCCAAATAGTTGAACTACTTGAATACAGTTTTTAAGAATGAATTGTTTGTCAGTTATTTACTCATCTCTGTAAAGTAATGATAGAACTGCGGAATAGTTTCAATTCCTTTTAAGTAATTCCATATCCCAAAATGTTCATTCGGTGAATGGATCGCATCGGTATCCAACCCAAAGCCCATTAAAATGGTTTTACTTTTTAATTCGTTTTCAAACAACGCAACAATAGGGATACTTCCGCCACTACGTTGAGGAATTGGTGTTTTACCAAAGGTTTCTTCATAGGCTTTACTTGCAGCTTGATACCCCGTATTATCGATTGGCGTTACATACGCTTGCCCTCCGTGATGTGGCTTCACTTCTACCGTAACAGCTTTTGGTGCAATACTTTCAAAATGATCTTTAAACAATTGGCTTATTTTCTTCCAATCTTGGTTGGGTACCAATCGCATACTTATTTTAGCGTACGCTTTACTGGCGATTACCGTTTTGGCGCCTTCGCCAGTGTACCCACCCCAAATACCATTTACATCTAGTGTAGGCCGTATAGAGTTTCTTTCGTTTGTTGTATAACCGGCTTCACCATATACATCGCCAATCCCTATTGCTTTTTTATAGGCTTCTTTATTAAAAGGAGCTTCGGCCATTTTAGCACGTTCTTCTTCTGAAAGAATCTCCACATCATCATAAAAACCAGGAATGGTAATATGATTGTTTTCATCCTGAAGCGACGCAATCATTTTCGCTAAAATATTAATTGGGTTTGCTACTGCCCCACCGTACAAGCCACTATGCAAATCGCGATTGGGACCAGTAACTTCAACCTCAACATAACTAAGTCCCCGCAGTCCTGTTGTAATCGATGGCGTATCGGGCGCAATCATTCCGGTATCGCTAATTAAGATAACATCGTTGGCTAATTTTTCTCTATTTCGAGTAATAAACCACTCCAAGCTAGCACTACCCACTTCTTCTTCGCCTTCAATCATAAATTTTACATTGCAAGGCAGTTGATTGGTTTCGGTCATATATTCCAACGCCTTTACGTGCATGTACATTTGTCCTTTATCATCACAAGCACCGCGGGCAAAAATAGCACCATCAGGATGAATGTCAGTTTTCTGGATTACCGGATCAAACGGCGGGCTGTTCCATAAATCCATCGGGTCTGGCGGTTGCACATCGTAATGACCGTACACTAAAACAGTTGGAAGATTTTTATCGATTATTTTTTCACCAAAAACAATAGGATACCCTGGTGTTTCACAAATTTCAACGGTATCACATCCTGCTTTTTTTAGGCTATCTTTTACTGCTTCCGCGGTATTAAACACATCGTCTTTATAAGCTGAGTCTGCACTAATACTTGGTATTTTTAGCAGCTCGATTAATTCGTCTATGAAACGTTGTTTGTGTTCTTCAATATAAGGTTTTGCACTTTTCATCTGTATAAAATATTTTGAGAAATAAGAAGATGGAATGCCCTCTATTATTCATTTTCAGTGAATTTTAAAATTATAAATGGGCATTTCATAGTAATTTTTTTAACTGAAAAGCTAAAGGTACCAAAAACAAAATTTTATCTGAAAAATTTGTTTGCCAATTATGAACTTTATGTATATTTGCACTCCTTTTGAAATAAAAAGGTACTTATTGAAATGCGGGTGTGGTGGAATTGGTAGACACGCTAGACTTAGGATCTAGTGCCGCAAGGTGTGAGAGTTCGAGTCTCTCCGCCCGCACTAAAAGCTTCTTTATGAAAATAGAGAAGCTTTTTTATTCAAAATAAGAAACGGCCAACGATTTCTTGGCAACTAAAAATTAGTTGTTATTTTAGAGGAATGAAAATCAACAGAAATTCATTCCTCCTTTTTTTCTTTAATCTATTTGGTTTCTTATTTATTATTTCTGGTTCGCTCTTTGCTCAAAAGGCAATTGATAGTACACATTATTATTATAAGGTAATTGTACAATCTGAAAACCCCACAGAGATTACTTCAGCACTTACTTTTTACGAACAAAATTACAAGCAAAAAATAAAAAAAGGCGACAGTATTGGGGCTGCATACGCATTGGAAATGCTAGCACTGGGAAAATACAATTTTGGAAGCTATAACGAAAGTGAACAAAAGACAATTTTGGCATTACAGCTTGTTGACACTAACACCGACTCTATTTCTATTAACACAAAAAAAAGGTTGTATAATCGATTAGGCATTTTATACAGTAAAATAAACGCATTCCAGAAAGGGTTAGACCTTTATAAAAAAGCTGCTGAGTATAGCTATACAGCAAAAGATTCGTTTTCCATTATCAACAATGTGGCCAATATTCTAAGAAAACAAGAAAACTATACACAAGCGGTTGACACATTGCAATATGCCAATATAATAGCATCGAAATTAAATGACCCAAATAAAAAAGCTTATGCATTGGATAATTTGGGCTTCGCTCAATCAAAATTAAACCACCCAAAAGCATTTCAAAACTTACAAGCTGCTCTTCGCTTACGACAGAACATCAAAGATTCCATTGGTCTTTTTTCCAGTTACAGACACTTATCACTTTACAGTAATGAAAACAATAAAAAAGAGCAAGCCAAAATATATGCAGATAAAGCACTCTTAGTTTCCCAAGCAATTAATGATATCCATTTTAAAAAAGAAGCCCTAAAGCTTATTACTGCATTAGATAACAACCCGAACATAAAAAGGTATCAATTTTTAACCGATAGTTTGCACAGTGCTGAACAAGAAAAACAAAACAAGTATGCGGCTATGCGTTACGATGTTGAAAAAGAACGACGCTTGACTCAACAAGTTGAACTAGAACGGGAAAAGGAAAAGCAACTAAAGCTTATCTACCTTGGTGTAGGAGCTATCATCCTATTGACATCCATCTTTATATATTTTATACTTCGTTCCCGTCACAAAAAAGAAAAAATACGGCAACTTTATAATACCGAAACCCGCATTTCAAAAAAAGTACACGACGAAGTTGCCAATGATGTGTATCATGTAATGACGAAGCTTCAGACTTTTAAATCTATTCAAGAAGATGTACTGGACGATTTAGAAGAAATTTATATTAAAACACGTGATATTTCAAAACAAAACAGCGGTATTGATCTAACTGAAAATTTTGATGAAACTCTAGACGATTTACTGCTAAGCTATAAAAATGAGGAGACAACAATTATTACAAAAAATAGTGCTTCAGTTGATTGGGTTCCCGTTTCTGATATTAAAAAAACAACCATTTACAGAGTACTCCAAGAATTGATGACCAATATGAAAAAACACAGTAACGCTACGGTAGTTGTTATTGCTTTTCAGCAAAAAAACAAAAAAATAACGATTGATTATAATGATAATGGCGATGGGTGTAGCTTAAAAAAAGGAAATGGTCTTCAGAATACGGAAAACCGTATAAAAACAATTGGAGGAACGATTACTTTTGATTCTCAAGTTAATAATGGGTTTAAATCTACCATTATATTGTAACTATTATGTTTAAAAAAGTACTAATTTCTGATGATCTAGGCAGTATTAACAAAGGAGTTGTTTCTGTTTTAAATAACCTTTCTATTCAAAATGTACAGCAAGTACAGTACTGTGACGATGCATATTTAAAAATTAAAGCCGCCATACAAGAAGGAACTCCGTATGACCTATTAATTACAGACCTTTCGTTTAAAACCGACCACAGAGAACAAAAATACATTTCGGGTGAAGCCTTGATTAAGGAATTAAGCCATGAAGGTATTGACATTAAAGTCATTGTCTATTCTATTGAAGATCGGCTTCAAAAAGTGAGAACACTTGTGAAAGACTTTAAAGTAGACGCATATGTATGTAAAGGTAGAAAAGGCCTTGTTGAATTAGCTGAAGCTATTAATACTGTAGTAACTGATAAAGTATATCTTTCACCCCAAGTACATGAAGCTCTCACAAAAAAAACTAATTTAGATATTGATGATTACGATATAGAGCTTGTAAATCAATTAGCCAACGGTTTGTCACAAGATGAAATTAGTAACTATTTTAAGAATAATTCTATATATCCCAATAGTTTAAGCACCATTGAAAAACGCCTTAATAAATTACGAATTCAGTTTAAGGCCAATAATGCTATTCAGCTTGTAGCCATCATGAAAGATTTAGGTCTTATTTAAAAATGTAGAAAACTTCCTTACATTAAGGAATCCCGTAAAATTTATTTAAAATTTCCTAGTACGTTTGAAAAACAAATGGTTTTCACCACTTTCCATACAACTGGGGAGTTAAAAAAGTGGTTTCAAAACTTCTATAGTATCTTCTATAGAAGTTTTTTATTTTTAAAAGTTTCATAACGGTCATTTTATTCTTTATCACGTCCCTAAAAGTTTCCAACTAACTATATGCTTATAGGTAGTCCTAACGATGATTTCCTGCATAAAATTCGGGTATTAGGTAAGGTCCAGCTTATCATTTAAGATAGCTACTTTCCCTCTTCAATCTTTTCTTCTACTTCTTTTTCTTCATCTCCGTTTAGTTTTCCTTTTGTTTCGGTTTTTCTTCTTTTTTTATGATGTATTTCATAATACATGGCAAAATGGTCACTTCCGAAGTTCTTGGTTCGCACCATCGTTTTTACAAACAGATCTTTGGTATGAAACAAATGATCCAATGGAAACCGCATTAACCGATATTTAGCATGATAGGTTGGAAAAAAACCACGCCCAATACGCGGATCGATCATAGCTGTCATTTTTTTAAATAACCGAGTAGTTCGGCTCCAAACCACATCATTCATATCACCACAAATTACTACTGGTTTATTAAGTTTACGTATTATTTTGCCCACAATCATCAACTCAGCATCCCGCTCTTTTGACGTTTCATTCTCAGTAGGGCTTGGTGGTGCTGGATGTAAACAAGCAAAGAAAATAGTTTGGTTTTCAGAAAGCGGGTATTCAAAAAAAATAGAGGGCACCCCTTCTTCCACATGGTAGTTTACTTCAACATTTATCAAATCAGTTTTGGAATATAGATGCATTCCATAATAATTGTCCAATGGTATTTTAACTGTATATGGATATACTTTTTCTATTTCTGAAAGACCTTCTTCCCATTTTATATCACTTTCCATAGTAAGCACCAAGTCTGGGTTGTATTGTTTTATTTCGGTTTTAAGTAAATTATATTGAGTATTATCTTGCAATACATTGCCTGCAAGTATAGAAACACAGCCGTCACTGGGAAAATCAGGCTTATTTCTTGGATATAAAGAACTATACGGGAATACTTTCACTACTTGATAAATAATGGATCCAACGAGTGCAGCAAGCAAAATCCAACTAAAAAGAGTAAAATAATTTTCAAAAATTAAAAACAAGGCAAGAAGCACCATCTGTATTGTCACGGATTGCAAACGGATAAAGTCTGGAGTTCTAAAAAACCAATGTGGATTTTCAGTAGCTGGAAAAAAGGGACTTACTATAAATATCAGGATTACAACATATAAAACCATTGTATAAATGTACTGTTTTAATTAAAAATTTTCTTCAGAAAAAAAGTAAATCCTATTTCATAAATCAATCTATTTTTTTCACTCGAGGCTAATATGTATTTTTGAGAAAAATAAACAACTCCTTAATTATTATGAAAAACATTACACTTTCAATTTTACTGACTTTTTTTGCAGTTGGCTTTATGCTGGCGCAAGAGACTTACACAACGCCTAATGACGGCGGAACCTATACACTAGACGATATTGCCGCCCTAAGCGCCACTACGGTTACCGTTTCTGGAACCGATTATACGCTTTTAGAAAACCTCATAATTGCTGAAAATGATACTTTTTTAATTGACCAAGATTTAACGCTTTCCATAGATATCGATTTATTAATCACTGTATTTGGCGCTTTCAATATCACAGCAGATGCAACAACAATTACTGCAATTGATACTGCCAATCCATATGAAGGCTTCCGCTTTGAAGAATTTTCAAGTATTGACCTTCAAAACACAACTATAGAGTATGGAGGCGGTCTTAGAGTGTTGACTGAAGATTTCAGCATAGATAATTGCACCTTGACCAATAACGTAGAAGGTGGAGCCACTACTGGCGGTGTTATTTCGTTGTTTAGAGGAACTCCTCAAATTACCAATAACACGATTACCTTCAATGCACTTCCAGCCGTAAGCTCGGGTGCAAATAGTGGCGTTTCACCAAATATTTCAAATAATTATTTGGAAGGCAACAACCAGTCCAACTCTAACCGACCACAGATTAATTTAGGTATTACAAATCCTGGTGATACTTTGAGAATTATCCAAAATACAATAATTGGTGATAGAAGCCTCGATATGGTAGGTGGAATCGCTGTTGCCAATTTTTTTGGTGGAAGCGGAAACATCTTAGCCCGAATTGATGACAATACTATTGTTGATAACCGTTACGGAATGAACATTGTAGGTAGTAACTCCTTTGCATTCGTGACAAACAATATTATTGAAGACAACGATACTCAAGGCCTACCAAATTCCGGAGGAAGTGGTATTTCCCTTAACAGTGCATCTGCCGGAATGGAGGTTATTGCTTCTGGTAACGAATTTAGACGAAACCTTTGGGGTATAACTGTAATTGACCAAGCTTCCATTAACTTAGGCGACGGAGAAGATAACACAGGTGAAAACGTTTTTTCTGAAAATGGAAATGGCGGCGTAACGTATGCAATATACAATAACACTGCAAATACTTTACAAGCTAAAAATAACTGTTGGATTGAAGGACAAGAAAGCGAAGAGCAAGAAGTAGAAGATGTGATTTTTCATGTGGTAGACGATTCTACTTTAGGTGAAGTAATTTTTGATCCCTTTTTATGTGGTGTATTAAACGTAAATGAAAACACCTTTGCAAACTTCAACTTTTACCCAAATCCAGCAAGTAGCCAAATTCAGTTCAACAACCAATATTCTTTTAAAACATTAAACATTTATAATGTTACTGGAAAATTAGTTTCTAAAACATCGCTTACCGAAGGAGAAAACACAGTAAAAACTAACTTACCTTCTGGGGTTTATTTTGCTCGTTTTAGTAATAATAGCGAATCAACTACTGAAAAACTAGTGATTAAATAAAAGATCACTTTATACTTATTTAAAAAACACGCTGATAACTAAACAGCGTGTTTTTTTGTTTAGTGCCCTCTTTCTATTGCTAAAAGCGTAATTTTGCACTTTTAAAAACCTCCAAAGAAAAAAGAATTGAAACTGGATAAAAACGCAAAATTAGAGTTGAATAAAGCCGAAATGAAAAAATATGGCTACGAAGTTGTAGAAGCCATTGTAGATCATTTTGATACACAGAAAGAGAAACATCCTGTAGCATTGGCTTCTCGTGAAGAAATGGATACAATGTTTCTTGAAAAAGCTCCTGAAAATCCTGAAGACGCTCATAAAGTACTCGATTTTGTATTGAAAAATGTGATGACCAAAAGCAACATCGTTTCGCACCCAAAATCATTTTCCTTTGTTCCGGGCCCTAGTAATTATATCAGTGCGATGGCCGATACGTTGGCTACAGGTTTTAACGTGTTTTCCGGCGGATGGGCTGCTTCTCCTGCCGCAGCGGAACTTGAAATTGTAACATTAAACTGGTTATTAAAAATATTTGGTTTCCCTGAAAAAAAAGGCGGTGGGATTTTCACTAGTGGTGGCTCGATGGCCAACTTAACGGCAATTGTAACTGCAAGAAGAATTAAATGTGGGGATGATTTCAGTAAAGCTGTGATTTACTTATCAGATCAAGCACATTCTTCCAATATTAAAGCCATTCGGATTTTAGGGTTTAAAAAGGAACAAATTCGTATTATCCCGACCGATATTGAGTTTAAGTTATCGATGAACAAGCTCCGAAATGCTATTGCCAAAGATCGCTTAGAAGGATTACAACCTTTCTGTATGGTCGCTACGGCCGGAACTACAAACACAGGAACGGTAGATCCACTTTCCGAACTTTCAAAAATCTGTAAAAAAGAAAATATTTGGTTTCATATTGATGGTGCCTATGGCGGAGCGGCTATCCTTGCCAAAAACGGTAAAAAATTATTGAAAGGTATTGAAAAAGCAGATTCACTTACCGTAGATCCACACAAATGGTTTTTCCAACCCTACGAAATGGGCTGTTTGTTGGTTAGAAATAGCAAATGGCTTAAAAATACTTTTACCGAAACGCCAGAATATTTACGCGATGTAGAAGGTAACGAAAGTGAAATCAACTTTTACGATCACGGCGTACAACTAACGCGGCGTTTTAGGGCGTTGAAGTTCTATATGTCTATTAAAACTTTTGGTCTAAAAGCATTTAGAAATGCCATTACCTACAATATTCAATTAGCAAAAAAAGTAGAAGGTTTACTTCGGAAAAGTGCCAATTGGGAAATTATTTCGCCCGCAACCTTGGCGGTTATCAACTTTCGCTACAACCCCATTGGCAACAAACTCACTGAAGATGAACTCGATGAATTAAACCAATATATTTCAGAAAAAGTAGTGGGTTCCCGCGAAGCATTATTGGTCACTACGGTTTTAAATGGTCAAACGGTTTTAAGAATGTGCCTGATTAATCCTCGAACCACGCTGGAAGATGTAACGGAAACTATTCTGCTGTGTAACGAGTTTGCTAAAGAAAAATATTCCACTTGATACATGCTGACGTCATAGTAATTGGCGGACTTTTTTTTCGACAATCAACGTGGTGGACCTATCTGCCCGCCCCCGTATTATCAGAATCGACTGACCGAGATGGTAAAGAACAATCCAAGTTTTAAAAAAAACTATTATATTTAGCTTAGAACATTGAAATTCAAGGCTCTAGAAACTTATTAAAACAATAAAAGAAAGACTGTTATGAAAACAAGTATAAATCTAAAATTGTTACTGGGTTTTATTTTTATATTCAACCTACAAACTGTTATTACAAATAAGCAATCAAGCACGCTTTACGCTCAAGACCCCGACCTTTTTGAACATACTTGGTATTTTATAACTGGTGAATTAGAAGGAGAAATGTTTTTTCAACCTCCAGAAGAACACAACATAGAAGTAAATTTTAGTAATGATGAGATATTTTTATGCTACCCCAGTTGTGATGAATGTTACAGTAATTATGTAAAAATAACAGCAGATAGTTTTACAGTGTCTGAGCTTGAATCTTGGATAGTGCTAATAGGTGATTGTATTCCGCCACAAAATGATTTTATAGGTGTACATAATTCAGTTTATTTTTATAATCATGAAAATTCAAAAAACCCTTTTACCTACACCATAGAACCCGTTGATGATTACCAACAGCTCACTATAACAAACGTCGAGGGTGACTGGGCAGTATATAACAGTGTGTTGTTGTCCACTCCAAATTTTAATGATACACGTTTTAGTATCTACCCCAATCCCGTAAAAGAAACCCTAAAAATAAGCAATGATTTAAACCAAACGGTAACAGCAACAATCTATGATGTGAGCGGTAAAAGATTACAAAGCCATGCTCTTGAAAACAGCTTGTCAAGTATAGATGTAAAAGCGTTAAGCGCAGGTTTGTACTTTGTATTTTTTGAAAATAAGGCCGGAGAGCGAGCAAGCAAAAAGTTTATTAAAAAATAATAGCTATCAACCCTTTCAAGTTTTACTACCTGAAAGGGTTATTTAACCTTTCTATTAGCAAAGTCAACATTTTTAAAAAATAGGTTTTATCAACCTGTTTCCTTAGCATTTCTTACTTTTATGGATTTGTAAACCAACCCTACTTTAATGCCCAATAAGTCTGACATACTAATAATTGGCGGCGGCGCGGCCGGATTTTTCACGGCGATCAATGCTGCAGAACAAAACCCCGAATTAAAAATAATCATTCTCGAACGCGGAAAAGAAGTACTTACCAAAGTGAAAGTTTCCGGTGGTGGACGTTGTAATGTGACCCACGCCAAATTTTTACCCAAAGAACTTACCCAAAATTATCCGCGTGGCGAAAAGGAACTCTTAGGCCCGTTCCACAGCTTTATGACCGGTGATACCATCGAATGGTTTTCAAAACGCGGTGTAGAACTAAAGATTGAAGAGGACGGTCGCATGTTTCCGGCAACCGACAGTTCTCAAACCATTATTGATTGTTTTATTTCAGAAACCGAACGGTTGGGGGTTGACGTGCTGAAAGGTCAATCCGTTAAGTCAATAGAACACTTCGACTCCGCTCAGCATCCATTTTGGAAACTAGGAACTCTTTCTGATGAATTTTCAGCAGAAAAACTAGTCATTGCAACGGGAAGTAATCCTAAAATTTGGAAGGTATTAGAAAGTTTAGAGCATACTATCGTCCCACCTGTTCCTTCATTATTTACATTTAATATCGATGATAAACGAATAAAGGATCTACCTGGTCTTAGCACTGAAGCTTCTGTAAAAATTTTAAATGAAAACAAAAAAACAATACTTGAAAGTGAAGGCCCGCTGCTTATCACCCACTGGGGCATGAGCGGTCCCGCTATTTTAAAATTATCGGCTTGGGGTGCCCGATTATTAGAACCTACCAAGTATCATTTTAGGGTGCAGGTTAATTGGCTGTTGGATGCTTCAAAAGAATCTATTTCAGAAAAACTTAAAAGCCTTAAAATAGAGCTTGCTAAGAAAACAGTTTTAAAAAACGCACAATTCGATCTTCCCAAACGGTTATGGCAAAGTTTGGTAGATGCTTCAGATATTTCAGAAACTACAACGTGGGCTGATATTTCAAAAGAACAGATAAACAACCTTGCTTCACAGCTTACCGAAAGTCGATTTAATGTACACGGAAAAAGCACTTTTAAAGAAGAATTTGTAACTGCTGGAGGTGTAAAACTAAAAGAAGTTGACTTTAAAACCCTTGAAAGTAAAAAACACAAAAACCTGTATTTTGCAGGAGAGGTGCTAAATATTGATGCGATTACAGGTGGTTTTAACTTCCAAAATGCGTGGACCGGAGGATATCTAGTAGCGCAATCTATTGCAAAATAATATGGCAAAACATATAGCTTTACTAAGAGGAATCAATGTAGGAAGACATAAAAAGTTTACCAAAGCTCAGCAACTTGACATGTTATCAGATTTGGGCTATAAGAATACAAATGTGTACTTACATACAGGCAATTGGATTTTTGAAGCTTCGGAAAAGAAAGAAAAAATAACCCAAAAAATTTCGGAAGCCATACAAACCAAATTTGGTTGGGAGTTGCCTATCCAAGTTTTGACACCTTCAGAAATTGAAACGATTTTTACAGCATGTCCTTTTTCCGAAGAAAAGAAAATAAAAAGCTATTTTGTAATCCTTTCAGAAAAACCTAGCGACAGCTTGATTAAAGAAGCAAATTCAATACAATATCCTAACGAAGAAATTATAATACTAGATAATTGCATCTACTTTTATGCTGCAAAGGGCTATGGCCGTACAAAGTTTAACATGAATACTTTTGAAAAAAAACTAAACGTACAAGCTACCTCCCGAAATTATAATACAATTACAAAAATAATTGCACTAGCTTCTACTTAAGGTGTTTTATTCAAAAAACAAATACATACTCTCTTTTTCAGTATGGATAACTGGTTCTAAGCGGTAGGCAGTTTTAATGTGTTGTTTGGTCAACACCGCTTCTTTAGGACCCGCGGCCAACAATTTTCCGTGATCCAGCAATACAATATGGTCTGCGAATTTTGCTGCTAAGTTGAGATCGTGGACTACTCCAACGATTACGATATCCTTTTGTTTTAGCAGTTCGAGCAGCTTATGCATAAAATGAAACTGATAATGTACATCCAAAAAAGTGAGGGGTTCATCCAACACCAAATATCTTCCTGCTTTGTTTTCAGGTGGATACCATATTTGCGCAACAACACGCGCAAAATGGACGCGTTGTTTTTCACCGCCGCTCAAGGTCATATAATCCCGGTTGGCCATATCCCAAACATCAAAAAACCGCATAGCTTCTTCGCAAGCGATTTCGTCTTTTTGACTGGGTTTAACCGAAAAGTGCGGGTATCGCCCCATCATTACCACTTCAGAAACTTGTAAGGGGAAGGCCAATTCAATATTCTGGGACAATACCGCACGGATTTTTGCCAATTGTGCTACGGTCATTTCGGTTAAATTTCTGTTTCCATACTGTACAGAGCCCGTTTTAGCTTTAATTTGATTACAGATAACTTTTACCAAAGTGGATTTTCCCGCGCCGTTGGGACCAATGATTAAATTGAGATTTCCAGGTTTAAAAGTGACCGAAATATCATCAAGAATTACCTTGTCGCCAATTTTGTATGTTATGTTTTGTGTCTGAATCATTTTAGAAGAAATAGTTTTTCTTTCGTAACAGAATTATAAAAATAGGAACACCCACTACGGAAGTTACAATCCCAATAGGAAGTTCGGCAGGACGCAATAGCATTCGGGACAATAAGTCGGCAAGACATAGCAAGACACCTCCCAGAACGGCACTATTCAGAATAAGAAAGCGATTGTCCGATCCTTTTAAAATTCGTAACAAATGCGGCACAATAAGCCCCACAAAACTAATTACCCCCACAAAAGCGGTTGCCACAGCTACCATAACCACGTTAATGAGTAGGATTTTCCATTTCAGACTTTTGAGGTTGACTCCAATAAACTGTGCTTCTTCTTCGCCAATCATTAAAGCATTTAAGTGTTTTGCATACCGTAAGGAAAACAACAAGCAGATAATAGTAGAAGCCCCCACAATAATAACCGATGGCCAATTAGCGCCGGAAAGGGTACCTAAATTCCAGAAAATAATGGAGCGTGCCTGTGGGTCACGTGCTATGTAGGATAAAAAGCCAACACCGCTTAAAAACAAGGCGTTAATGGCGATACCCACGAGCAATAAAGTGACCACGGAGCTTTTACCGGTCTGTTTGGATTGAGATAGGAAAAAAACCAAAGCTGTGGAACAAATGGCTCCCAAACAAGCGGCTAATGGAAGTGTGTATTCCCCAACATTAAAATCGAAAGTTGCTCCTAATGCAAAATACAAAGCCGCGCCAAAAGCTGCGCCACAAGACGTGCCTACCAAACCTGGCTCCACAATAGGGTTTCGGAACAATGCCTGAAGCAAAGCCCCGCCAACCGCAAGGCTTGCTCCCACAAAAATACAGAGGATAGCGCGGGGCAAGCGGATTTCCATAAAAATACGCTCGGTGAGGTTTAATCCTTGTTCGCCCGAAGTCATTTTTTTAATTGCAGAAACCATATCATCTAATGTAATCGATACGGCTCCATACCGAATGGAAAATAGCACGATAACAAGTAATACAATGCTTAATAATGGAAAAACACCTATATACTTACTACTTTTCTTTTTCATCTTGATGGATCAGTTCTTGAAGTTTTAATACATTTTCACCGGTTCGTGGACCTAGATACACCATATCATGCTCTTCAACCCGATAAATGTTTTTGTTTTTGAAAGCCCGTGTAGTGGAAACTCCGGGGAGATCTGCTATGCCATTCATAGAGCCTAATTTATCATAGCCATAATCGGTAAGCAGTATAACATCAGGATCTGATTTTGCAACTACTTCAGGTGAAAACTGTTTCATACCACGGTCGCCTTGTACAGCCATTTCGCCACCGGCCCATTTAATCAATTTCCCCGCGGTGCTTTTTTTGGTCATAACTAGATAAATATTGGAAGCACGCCCAAAGTGTATAACCAAAACTTTTGGTTTCTCTTTATAGCTATGGGTGTTTGCCAATGCCTTTTTCATATCACTATCCAGCTTTTTGCACAGTGCTTCTGCTCTAGATTCTTTGTCAAAATACCGTCCCATTTCGCGCATTAATGAATCTGTTCCAGCGATGGTATTTTCGTATTTCCCAAATTGTTTCATCGGGATTTTGAGTTTTTTTAATTGGGTTATCACATGTTCAGGGCCTATATTATTATCTTCCAAAATCAGGGTTGGTTTCATAGACAAAATAGCCTCCGTGCTCAGTGCTCGGTGATAGCCTACGTTGGGAAGTTCTTTAATTTCCGGCGGATACGTACTCGATACATCGACGGCTACAACATTCCCTTCAGCACCAAGTGCATAGATGATTTCGTTGTATTGTTTTGAAATTACAACAAGGCGTTCCTCATGATCCTTCTTTTTGTCTTCATTACCAAAACGTCCGCAAGCTGAAACCGAAAGCGCCAATAACGTATATATAATTAGTTTATTCATTTATTTAAATTTTAAAAAGGAGGTTGAAAAGGGCTTTCATTTGACAAGGCTCTATTAAGAAACTATTCAACTAAAAAATGTTAGCCCTAAAAAACATACAAAGCACCTTTTCAATACCTTCCTTTATAGTTATTTCTTATAAATTATATTTCAAATTTATACCTCCAAAATAATTGGTAACTAAGGGTGCTGGGATGTAGGCATCATCCAACTGGTTTAAAAAGAGCATGTAATAATATTGTTCGCCTGTTATGTTGTTGGCTCCAAAAAATGCATCTAAGTCAAACTGACCAATGCTGGTTCTATAACCTATTTTTCCATTCAGTAAGTTGTAAGAATCGGCTACATTTAGTCCGTCTGATGTAAAAGGAACAGCATCACGGTATAAATAAGTAAGGTTTCCGTAGAACCCGAGATTAGTATTTACATCTACCCCCGCATTAATTACCCAAGGTGCAACTCCGGCAACATCATTCCCGCTGTAATCTTGTTGGATCAATTCGCCATCCCTGCTTACCGCTTCGTATTGAAAATTCTCATATTTAAAATCGGAATACGTCACATTTGCATACGGATGCACACTTCTGAAAAACCCTGTCGATGATTCGTAAGCGGTGTATTTTACCAATGCTTCAACTCCTTTGTTGTTGAGTTTTCCTCCATTGGCCAAATAAGAATAAAGCGTTGTACCATCACCAGCCGGAACTGCCACCGATGTAAATTTATTTTTAAAGGTTGCTTGGAACAAAGCCACTTGGTAATACAATTTGTTGTCAATTACATTTCCTTTAGAGCCAATTTCAAATTGATTGCCTTCTTCTGGCACCAACCCTGTGTTTAACCTACCTGTAGTGGAAAGAATAATATTTCCACTTACTGGTGCTTTATACCCATTTCTGTATGAAGCATACACAGAAATATTATCGTTGAACACCTTATTTATAGCGAAATGTGGCGAAACCAGATCGTCGTAATTTGCTGAAACTACTCTAGGCGAATTGCTATCTGGGTTGTACATACGATCTTCAATGTCTATGAATAAGGAGCTTTTTCCCACTCCAGCCGTTAATGAAAAATCATACGGCATATTCAGTACCCATTCGGTAAATAGCAAATGTGACTTTGATGTAGCAAATTTATTGCTTTTAGTACCTCCAATAATGTTATATCCATCAGGATCGCTTGGGTTTTCTACCATACTGTAGCCAATATCTTGCGTGCGTTGCTCCTGAAATTCAAGACCAGCTTGACCAGAAAGAGTAAAATCGTCACCAAGGTCAAAGTTTAGGTCAAAAACAGAACGAGTTCCGTAGTTTAGTGGAGCACTGTCATTCCATCCACCTGCAGAGCTATTGTTAGCACTTCTTCCAGTACCAAAAACGGTTGTGGTATTGCTCAACCAGTTATTAAAAGCATAGGTATGGCTCAATCCTGCGCGAAAGCTTATTACTTCAGAATGAGCATTATTTTTTATATAACGAGAATTCCCACTGTAATCTTCGTTCTCATACTGTTCTATGGTAAGCTCTCCACCACGCTCGTCATAACTATTACTGAATCCAAAATATGTACTAATGTATTGCTTTTCACTAGGGCGAAAGTCGAACACCAAATTCATATAATCCTTAGTGGAATTGTTATGGTCCATAAACCCATCGGATATCTGATGTCCGTAATTCAGCAATAAAGAGGTTTTTTCACGCCCCATTTGAAATTGGGTGGTAAAACGTGCCAAGCCGTAATTGCCTACTGTTACTTTTTGTGATAAAGAGGTCTCCCCATTTTTAGGGCGAATGGTTTTTAAATTTACTGCTCCTGCAATAGCAAAACCATATTTACTGGCTGCCGGACCTTTTATAACGTCCACGCTACCAATAGACGCAAAGTCAATATCGTCTAAAAGCGTTACTCCTTCCGCATCGGTAATTGGAATATTGTTTAAATATGCTTTGTAACCTTGGCCATCAAAATTATTGCTAATTCCTTTAAAGCCGACCCCATTTCCATATCCTCGGATATTGAATTGTTGTCCTGAAGAAACTGCTCTACGAGTCATAGTAACGCCAGGAACATTGGCATTGATAGCGTCGTCCAAAAACAGCCCCGTACCTCTATTTAGCTCCATAGGATTCAGTTTTACCTCTGAAACAGGTTTTTCTAGTGATTCTTGCCTATAACTTTTAGCTGAAAGCTGCACCTCATCCAAACTACTAGTAGAAGGCACCATCAATATTTGAAGTGTTTCGCTGCAAGTGCTCACATTCGCGGTATAGGGTTTATAACCAATAAAAGTTATTGTTAATTTCATTTCTCCATTATTGCACGGCAATGAAAATGCGCCGTTGTCATCTGTGGTAGTTATTTGAGATTCATTTTTTTTAATGGTGGCACCTGTAAGAGGGTTATTATTGGTGGCGTCCAGAACTTTCCCATTCAGTTGGGATTGTGCAAATACAGATGCACACACAAGTATCCCACAAAGGGACAAAAGTATTTTTTTCATCATTTTGAAAGTTTAATAAGTTGTATAAATACGAATGGGCAGGCATAATAATTATGCTGCCTTATTTGAAATGAAAGCAAGAGGTGCTTTCTTTAAAAAAGTCATTAAACTGTTTTGGGAGGAGGGCTTGAAATATCAAGCTTGGGTGGATTGTAATAATTTACATAGTGAAAAATAACCTCTGGGTTACGTTCAAAAATTACTATTCCTTGTTTTTGTTGTTGAGGAGGTATTTTATTAAAAACCTTAAAGAACGTTTTTACAGGGTTCTTTCTATTGTTTTTGGTCTTTTTATTCTTTTTTAAAATATCTTGAAGTTCAGCCAGCAAGTTGGTTTCTTGCGTATCGGTAAGGCAATGGTAGATTGTAGTTTCTTTATCTACAGTTTCCATTTTTACCACATCGTACATGATTCCTTTGTAACGGAATTCTTCTCCATCTTCCCAAATAAGTTGGTTTTCGTTTTCTGAAGTGATTCTAATTTGGGTTAAATCTGCATCTGCAACACCCGCTTTTATCTGCTGGATCATCTCCTTTTTTGCCTGATGTTGTTGAAATTTTAGAATAATATAACAACCCCCAAAATTGAAGAGAAATGTTATAAGCAAAAATGTGGCAACAGTACTTTTCAAAACACTGGAAACAAACAAGATTTTCACGAAAGTAAAAAAAAATATAAAGTAATAGGATTTTCTGTGCTTATTTAACTAAACTAGCACAGAAAACTCTACCATATTTAAGTGTTTTTTCGCTTTAAGAAATAGAAAAACAAACTACCCATTAATAAGGCGGCAATAAGATACACGTACCAAGGCAATCCACTTTGTTGAAGTTCAATAGTTGCCGAATTGCCCATCAATGCCAGCCCACCCCAATAAAGTGGTGCCAAAGTGCGTCCTTCAGCTTTTGAAAGATAGGTTAATTTTGCTTCTTTTAAGGCTTGATCTTTAGGTAAACCGTTTTGTAAGTTATCGTAAAACGTCGCAATAATTTCGGCACTTGATTGTTCATCAATTTTCCAAAGACTGGTCAAAATACTTTCGCTCCCGGCATAGGCAAAGGCGTGCGCCAAGGAAATCATCCCTTCCCCGGCTTGATACGAAGGTTTTCCCGTTTCGCAAGCGGTTAGAATAGCAAGATCTGAAGACAAATCGCAATTGTAAATTTGGTAGGTATATAGAAAATTTTCACCCTTTTTATGTTCTGAAACGTTTTTAGCAAAAATCAATCGGGACAGTTCTGGACTTATATTATTAGATTCTGCGTGGGTGCCAATATGAATAATTTTATGGTTTTTAGCATGATTTATAAATGCATCTTTAGAAGCATTTTCGTTAACATAAGTGATACCGTTGAGCTTTTTCGAATAGGTATCGACCAAATTAATACTAAATGGCTGTGGCAACAGAGTTAGATATTCTTGGTCTAACAAAAGCGAGTCTTTTAAAGTACTTTTATACGTGGTTTTCATTTCTGAAGAAAACTCTGGTGCGAAGGCAATGAAATTTTCAGAGAAATTAGACTCAGAATGTTGATTTTTCAGAACTAGAAAGCTGAAATTATACGAAATGGTATGCTTTGCCAACAAACTTTTTGTTGCTAATTCTTTAAAAGAAGTGATTCGTTTTGGGGTCAGGGTTTCAAAACTTACATTGTACAACTCGCCATCTGGGATTATGATCACTTTTTCTGTGCCGATTTCTTTTTCAAAAGGCTGCCAAAGTGCATCGTACATTTTTTTTAATTTTGGGCCAACTTCAGTAATGTTGAAAGAGTTTTCATTTATTTGGGCAATATCTTTTTGAACGTTTTTAAAAGATAATCTATATAAGCTTTTTTCAGTATTTGTTAGCACCAAAGCGTACAATGATTCTTCGATGAAAACATATCGAACCACTGTTGTATTGTCAGGGATAAACTGTTTCATATTTTTTAACGAAGGTTCTATTTTAGCATAGCGCATTCGGTAATACTTGGGATAGTTTGCTTTTAGTGAATCTTTAAATGCATCCCATTGGTCTGAAAGTTCAAAATAATTGTTCAATCCTTCTTTTAAGAGTCCTATCGAAAGTCCTTCTTTCAACTTTTTTTCCCGCATTAAAATGGGTGTAGGGACGTTGGGAACATTTATTTCACTTCGAAGGTTTAATCGAGAACGTATTCTATTATACAATGATGTTTCGTGCAATGAAAGTACATTTGCTAAATAGGTTTCATTTTGGGTTCTTTCATACAAATCCACATTTAATTGCTTCGCAAAATCATACAGTTGATTATTTTCTTCTATGAGAGCTTTTACATTTTCGGCATCAGCAACAAACTGTTTTCTTCGGTTTAGAGTCGAAATGGCTTCTTGCAAATTGATTAGAAGTTCTTTTAAAAAAGTAGTGTCTTTTTCTTTTTTCAACAGATATTGAGAGCGGGTTTGTATCAAAATTGCTACAGGTTTACTGAACTCCACTTGAATGGAATCCAGTGCATACTCCCGTTGAAAAGCCTTGTCTTCAAAAGTTTTTAAAGCATTTGTACTGTATTCCAACGCCTTTTCCGTTTCGCCTATTTCAAAATAAATTCCCGCTAAATTCACAGTTTGCAAAAAAGCTGGAAGTGTATTTTTTCCTTGATGCTTTGTAACATACTTGTATGCCTTTTCCGCTAACTGCAAAGCCTTTGCCTTTTGGTTAGTTTCGGCATAAAATTGAGAAGCATCCTCAAAAAAAGTAAGAATAATCGGGTCGTAATAATTTTGTGAAGATAGGCTAAAATCAGCTGCCGCTTTTTCATAAAAATGTTCCGCCCTTTCCACTTGCTTATCTTCTGCATACAACTTTGCCAATCCATAATGTGCACTTGCACTCCAGTCATAAAAGTTGCCAGGCAGTTTTTTTATGGCGGTAATTCCTTCCGTGAAATGATTTTCCGCTTCCTGAAAGTTCAAAAGATTTAATTGGGCATTTCCCAACAAGATTTTCGATTTAAACAATTCAGGATTTCCCGTCTCAAAGTTTTGCAATTTTCCGCTATACGAGTACGTCAATAAATCTAATGCTTTCTTATAATCGCCTAATTTTTCATAAATACCAGCCAAGTTGTCTATATACTGAAAGTGTGCTCGTCGGGCATCCGTTTTTTTATACGTTTCGGCATCGGACTCCAGGAATTCTTTATTATACTCGATGCATTTTTTCATCGCCTCAAGGCTTTGTGTTGTTTGGCCTTGAAAACTATAAAGGCCGGCAATATTGTTAAGTAACAAAGCAGGCCGATAATAGGAGTTTATAGGCGAATCCTCTAATTGAGCCACATTGTCTACAGCCTTTTGGTAAAAATAAATAGAGCTGTCTATTTTTGAAGCATAATACATAGACGTGCCCATACCAGAGTAACTGAAATAATAATCTAAAAAGTTGGTTTCAGGATCGCTTTTGTAATGCTTCAACGCTTTTTTGTAATTATCAATAGCCTGGCTTACGTTTCCTTCTCGTAACTGTCCTGTTCCTAAATTGTAATACCCCTTCCCTATTTTTTTTCCGGGCTTCCCGGGAATTTTCAAGGCATATTCCAATGCAGTTTTATGGTTTTTGGTTTCTTCTTTATGAAGACCGATGGATTGATAAAAAGAACCTATTTCGGCATATAAATCCTGAAAGTAAATTGGGTTGGAAGTGTGTTTTTTAAAATCAGTCACAAAGGCGTTCATTTCTTTAATCGCCTGTCGCTGATTGGAATTTTCCAACGTTATTTTACCTACATAATAGGGATAACCCGAGAGAGAATCGTATCTTTTATTGGTTGTAAGTTTGTCAATTTGAGCCTGAAGTTCGGTTTGTGCCGTTTTGTGTTTTTTTTCTGAAAGTAAACTATCCAGAAGGGGCGTCCCAGTTTTTTGTTGCGCCATACCAAATTGTGATATAAAAATCACGAAAACAGTGAATGGTACAACAAAAAGTTTCATTTTAATTGTTTAGTTTTTTTAATATTGTTTGGCTTTCGTCGCTGTTGCTTTTTTTAAAACTTGTTTTGGCTTTTTCTAATTCGCCATTTTTTAAAAACGCCAACCCTAAATAATAATAGCTTTCCTGAAGGAACATACTCGATTTGGTTTTTGACACTTCGCCAAGGTAATCGATGGCTTCACCTTCATTTTTTTCAGCAAGGTAGGCCACGCCCAGAAAATAATTAAGTGTATCGTTCTCCGATTTTTCACTTAACAAAGGCGTCCATTTTTCGATGGCAGCTTTGTAGTTTTCCTGTTTATAATCCACCATTCCGTCAAAAAAAATATAGTTATTTGTCGTGCTCATAGTAGTGGGCAAACCAGGATCGGGTGTAAAATGTTCAGCAAATAACCTTTGGTTGGAATCAGCTGAATTAAAAAACCATAAAATACCAAATACCACCACTAAAACAGCGGCAATGGCGTATAACGGTATTTTAGATCGTTTTGGTTTTTGTATCAGTTTACTCTTATTGACTACTTTTGAATGTGTTTGTAGAAGCTCCTTATGAAAATCGTCCAGTTTATTTTTTAAAGCCGAAGCTTCTATCCCATCAATGAGCGCACGTACTTCATTTACTTTTTGCTGTAAAAAAGGGTCGCTTGAAAGTGTATCGACAAACGCTTTCTGCTCCTCAGCACTCATTTCATTCGTAAGATACCGTTCTATGGTTTCGAATTCTTTTTCTGTTATGCTCTGTTTCTCATTCATGATTTTGTTGGGGATAAGGTCAATGCTCTTAATTTATTGATACATCGGTATTTTTTGTTCCGTGCCGAAGCTTCTTCAATGTTAAATTCCGAAGCAATTTTTCGCATAGATTTTTTGTTGTAATAAAAGTCGGTCAACAGTTTTTTGCATTCAGCACCTAACTTTTCAAAGGCGTTCATGGTTTGTTTATGTTTTATTTCAGTTTCCGTATTAATAGTTTCTGAAATATCTATTTCTAAATTGTTTTCCAAAGGTTCAAGAGATGTTGTCTTTTTAAATCGTGACGATCGTAAATAGTCTAACCATTTATATTTCGCTATTTGATACAGATATCCTTGTACGGCTGTTTCATTTTTCGGAACAAATTTTCCGTCTTTAATATTTCGCCAAACCGCAATAAATGCTTCCTGGTATATATCTTTTGCTTGGGGCATGGTACCGTTGTTTTTCAAAACATACTGTTCAGTCTTATAAAAGTTTTCGGTATATAGCTTATGCAAAGCCCGTTCATTATTGCCTTTTATTGCAGTTATAAGCTGAAATTGTTTTTCTATGTACTTGATTTCCCCCATCTTGTAGATAAAGGAAAGTTACACATTTTTTTAATCTTTTAGTTTTCTTTTTCAAATTTCACCCATTCACTTCCATTGATTTTATTGTCTATTCGAGGATCGTACAACGAATTGTTCGTTCCAATATACTCGCCGTTATTATTTACCCAATAATATTTGCTTCCGGCTTGCACATTAAAATGTTCATTGGTTTGGTGATTGGCTATTATGGTGCGTTCACCAATGGTATTGATGGTTTTACTGTGTCCCGCACTGTTTATATCACTTCGTTTTAAATAACCTGCATGACTGATATCGGAAATCTCACTATATGTTTTAGCAATAGAATTTGATGTATTACCCCGAGCTTGAATAGCTGCCATGCGTTGCCGATGGGCTTGGGCACTTTCGGCTGTTTTCGTGGCCCAAAAAACTTCGTTTTGTTGTATTTGTCCCATTAATTTTCCGTTCATCATTTGTTGCCATTGTGGGTTTATTTCTATACTGCCCACACCCTGAAGGTATGATTTAACTGCTTTTCCAAAAAAAGCTTGTGGCGCTTCCAGCTCGGTTGTTTGCAATGACCAATGGACAATTTGATTTTTGGTCGTAATGGCCTGTACAATTGCGATAAATGAATAGTTGCCATTGCTGTCCTTCCATTCCGTTCCCAAAACACGATGTTGCCGTTGCGAACCTGTTTGTGGCATTCCGGCAGAAAAACGTTGCCAAAAGGCTTCTACTTTTGGTAAAGGATATGATTTTATATACCTATATCCTTCTGCTTGGGCAGCTGGTTGAATAAATTGTTGTACCACTTGTTCTAAGGGATATACCGGCGCAATTTGTTTTCCGGACATTTGCAACGTCTGCTGTGTAAAAGGATCATTGGAATAAACGAATTCTACCATTTCAGCTTTATTTACTTTTAAATTATTGGGCCCTGTTATAAAATATCGTGCATTGGGTTCTTGGTGAATTAACCAATCTATAGGTAACAACATTTTATATTGTACCATTCCTGATTTTGGATCTTTTACATATTGAAATTTAATGTTCTTTTCTTGTTGTGTTCTTGCACCTCTTTTTCTACTCAGGGTGGTTTTATTTGTTATTTCTTGTTTATCATATGCAACCCCGGTAGCGGGTTCTTTGGTTTTTGAAGTCCCCATCACACAAGATGAAAGGAATAAAGCTGTGGAAACCAGTAGTAGCGTTTTCATGTCAGGTTTTTTTAAGTTTCTTTTCTATTATTTCATCGGAAATTTTTTAAAATGTCATCAGATAAACTTTCACCCTTTTTTGTTAAACAAAAAAAACGCCCCCACTACAAAGGGCGTTTTGCAAACCACTCCAGTCCTCCTCAAAACGGGAAATAGCTTTTTATTATTTATGAAACATCGGTTTGTTTACACTATGTCATCATTATTCCAAAAATGAAACATATTTATATGCATAAAGGTTGATTTATCATCTTAAAAATTAATGCTTTACAATCCTTAACGTGCTTGATCCTTTTTTAGCGATACTTACTTTTATAAAATAGATTCCTGCGGAAGTGTTTATTTCCTTTTGAATGAATTTTGCCGAGGCATATCTTTCATCAGCAATTAGTTGCCCAAGAATATTGTAAATCTGTACAGTAACACCTGAGTATTCCCTTCCCAAATCAATGGTAAAATTACCGTCAGTTGGATTTGGATAAAGCGTAAGGTTGCTCAACGTATTTTCTTCGGCTCCCAAAATGATGTTGTTTACTTTTAGGATAATATTGTCTGGATTACAGATTACATCAAACGTGTGCTGCATAAAATTATAAGATGCAGTTACTGTAGCAGGCAGATTACAACTAGTAATATTGTTTGCGGTTAGGATTACGAATTCGTCATTCACATTTGCTACATACCCCATATTTATATTAATGTCGCCATTTAAAATTGCATCGCCTTGAATTTCAAAAACGTCATATTCGGTTCCAGAATTTGGTCCGTTTATTTCAGGAGCTATGATTGCATCTGAAGTGCTGGTATAATCACCAAAATGAGTTAAGATTCCTGGGTGACCTCCTGGTGAAAGCCTACCTTCGAATGCAATTCCATTAATAAGTTGTACCGTTCCATTTCCCATTAGGATACCATCGCCTACAAAGGTTTTTTCAAATTTTAGGGTGCCTGTTTCTACGTTTATTATTCCAGGTGCTCTATTGTCAACATTAATTGAAATATCAAAAATTCCTGATCCTTGCACTCTATTAATAAGACCTGTGTTTACTATAGTACCTGCCTGATTGTTGCTATCAACGATGGACCCATTTGAATTTAGATTAAGCACTCCTGTTGGTAAATTGTTAAGGATAGGGTTTCCATCGCCTATATGAAATACACTATTTTCTTCAACATTAATAATTCCTTCATTGTTCAGAGTCATTTGATCTTTGATTGTTGTGCCCTGACCGCCATCTACTATGTGGAGTACTCCAAGATTGGTTAGGGTACCATCACCTTTAAGTTTTCCTTGTATCCAATTAACATCACCAGGTCCATCAAAATCGAAGATAGCTTCCGTTCCAGCTTCTATATTCAAATTCCAATTCCAGTTAATAGGGCCGTCTAACTGACCACTAAGGGTGCCTTCACAGGTTATTCCTGGTTCAGGGACCGAATGCCATTCGAGTATGCCGTTAGATGATATGTTGTAGGTTCCGTTAGTCAATACTGTGTTTTCATCAGTAATTTGCAGGGTTCCACTTTCTACTAAAATTGTTCCATTGTTATTTAGTAGCGGGGTATTTATTTCAAATACACCTGTGCCCTGAGCTCTTTTTATAAGCCCTGTGTTAACTATAGTTCCATTTTGGTTATTCCCCCCAACAATTTGGGTATTTGAATTTAGATTGAGAACTCCAGTAGGTAAATTATTAAGTGTAGGATTGCCATAACCTATTTTGAATAAGCCAGTGTCATTAAAGTTGATAGTTCCTTCATTATTCAGGGTTACTTGTTCTCTGAGTGCCTGGGATAAAGCAGCACCTGGAACTAAATTTATTGTTCCAAGATTGGTGATGGTACCAGTCCCTCTAAACTCTCCAGTAGTCCAGGAAATTACTGCATTGGCCGAAATAGAAGAGGCTTCAGAAGTAGTAATAGAATTATTCGTTATCGTTGCCATAGCGTTCCCTTGAAGGGTAAAAGAACGAATAGTTGCCACTGTATTAAAAATCATATTACTTCCTGTGGGAATAATAACGTCATTACTTCCACCTGGAACACCTGTCGGACTCCAATAAGCCTCAACATCAAAGTCACCACCTGAAGGTCCAACCCATGTTTTCGTTTGTGCTGAGATGCTGAAACAAGAAATGCTCAAAACGTAAATTAATAGCAATTTTTTCATGATTTTTGGTTTTTATGATTAGTATGTATACATCGAAACAATTCAACTATGTCATCATATTAACCAAAAAGAACTTTATTTTTGTAACATAATTCTAATCTATGGTCAAACAATCCTTTATCCCTACTGCCTATTCAAATTTTTTAACTGAAGGAAGCATTTCTTGGCAAAGTCCTAGCAACATCGCTTTGGTGAAATACTGGGGAAAGTACGGCGAGCAGTTACCGAAAAATGCTTCCATAAGTTTTACGTTGAGCAATTGTCACACAAAAACGACACTTTCTTATAAAAAAATAAAACCTTCAGAAGGATTTCATTTTGAAGTGTATTTAGACGGAAAAAGAGAAAAAGATTTTGAACCTAAGATTCAAAAATTCTTCGAACGGATTGAAAAATACGTTCCTTTTCTGAAGGAGTATGAATTTAAAATTGAAACCAGTAATAGTTTTCCGCATAGTAGCGGGATTGCCTCTTCAGCCAGTGGGATGAGTGCCTTGGCATTGTGTTTGACACAACTTGAAAGGTCCCTGAGCGGAGCCGAAGGGACAGAAACCGAAGAGAAGGCTTCATTTTTAGCACGACTAGGTTCCGGAAGCGCATGTAGAAGCATAGAAGGCCCATTGATTGTTTGGGGCGAACACCCAGACATTTACGGAAGTAGTAACTTATTCGGAACAAAATATCCCTTTGAAGTTCACGATACTTTCAAAAATTATCAGGATACTATTTTGTTAGTCGATAAAGGTGAAAAGCAAGTGAGCAGCACGGTTGGGCATAATTTAATGCACGACCATCCGTTTGCCAAACAACGCTTTCAACAAGCCAATAACAATCTCTCAAAACTAATCCCAGTTTTAAGAGAAGGTGATATTTCAGAATTTATTAAAATCGTAGAAAGCGAAGCTTTGTCATTGCATGCGATGATGATGACGTCTATGCCTTATTTTATATTAATGAAACCAAATACCTTGGAAATTATTAACCGCATTTGGAATTTCAGAAAAGAAACAGGAAGCAACGTTTGTTTTACGTTAGATGCGGGTGCCAATGTTCACGTTTTATACCCCGAAGCTGAAAAAGAAAACGTTTCTACCTTTATTGAAACTGATTTGAAGCCTTTTTGTAAAAACGGGGAATATATTCATGATCACACCGGTGATGGAGCAGCTGCTCTCTAAAAACCACTGTAATTGTTTGATAAAGCATATTTTATAAAAAATTTCAGAAAAATACGAGTTCCATTCATATCTTTGCAGTACTGAAGGAAAATCAGTACATTTAAAAAACCATTAACCATTACTTTATGCGCGGCCCTTTATTCTATTCAAAAATCCTATTGTTTGGTGAATATGGAATTATAAAAGATTCCAAAGGTTTATCGATTCCTTATAATTTTTATAACGGAGCGTTGAAAATCGACGAACATAAAACCATCAATACCAAAAAGAGTAATGATAGTTTATTACGTTTTGCAAAGTACTTAGCGACACTTCAAAAGGAAAATCCAGAGTTAGTAACTTTCGATATTGAAGCCTTAAAAGCTGATGTTGAAAAAGGATTGTATTTTGACAGCAGTATTCCTCAAGGATATGGTGTGGGCAGTAGTGGCGCACTGGTTGCGGCTATTTACGATAAATACGCTAACAATAAAATTACGGTTCTTGAAAATTTAACTCGTGAAAAACTGCTACAACTTAAAGCTATTTTCGCTGAAATGGAGTCTTTTTTCCACGGAAAATCCTCTGGGCTAGACCCGTTGAACAGTTATTTAAGCTTACCTATTTTAATCAATAGTAAAGACAATATCGAACCGGCCGGAATCCCTTCGCAAACTGAAGATGGTAAAGGAGCGGTTTTCTTATTGGATAGTGGTAGTACTGGAGAAACGGCGCCGATGGTTCATATTTTTATGGAAAATATGAAGCAAGAAGGGTTTAGAAGCATGGTAAAAGACCAGTTTGTAAAACATACCGATGCTTGTGTTCATGACTTTTTAAAAGGTGATGTGAAATCGCTCTTCGGAAATGTAAAACAACTTTCAAAAGTAGTGCTGGACAACTTTAAGCCAATGATCCCAAAACAATTTCACACCTTGTGGAAAAAAGGAATTGACACCAACGCTTACTACTTAAAGTTATGTGGTTCTGGCGGCGGCGGTTATATGCTAGGTTTTACCGAAGATATTGACAAAGCACGCGAAGCTTTAAAGGATTATAGGCTAGAAGTGGTGTATAATTTTTAAAAATATTCAGTACTTTTTTCAACTTTGGTTTAAGTAAAATACTTTTTACTAAGGTTTCCTATAACTGCAATCTACAGGAAATCATTTTATTTCTTTAGATTTGACCTCAATACCCTAAAATTTACTTTTAATGAAAACACATTTACTTACCATATTTGTTTGTTTGTTAGCCTTTTGTAATTACGCTCAAGTTGATTTTGAAGAAAAAACAGTTATCGATAATCAAAATGCAACCAACAATGCAAGGTCTGTGTTTGCAGCTGACATTGATGGTGATGGGGACATGGATATACTTTCCGCTTCTTCAGACGACGATAAAATAGCATGGTATGAAAACACTAATGGACAAGGGGCTTATGGAAATCAGCAATTAATAAGTACAGAAGCAAATGGCGCTCAGTCAGTTTTTGCAATTGATATTGATGGTGATTCAGATATGGATGTACTCTCTGCTTCAAGTTTTGATAATAAAATTGCTTGGTACGAAAATTTAGATGGCCAAGGAACTTTCAGTTCGCAACAAATAATAACCACAAATGCTTTTAATGCTCAATCTGTCTTCGCAGCTGATATTGACGGTGATGGAAATATGGATGTACTTTCTGCTTCAGGGCCTTATGGAGAAGGCAAAATTGCTTGGCACCAAAATATAGATGGACTTGGCAATTTTGGAACTCAGCAAATAATAACCACCGAAATAAATCTTGCTCAATCTGTTTTTGCGGCAGATATTGATGGAGATGGGGATATAGATGTATTGGCCAATTCACTGGTAAACCAGAATTTAGCTTGGTATGAAAACACTAATGGTCAAGGGGATTTTGTAGCGCAACAAATTGTATCTTCTACTAGCACTAGTTCAATATCTGCTGCCGATATAGATAATGATGGAAATATAGATGTGGTTTCTGCTGGTGGTGATCAAGTAGCTTGGTTTAAAAACCTAGATGGCGAAGGAAGTTTTGGGCCGCAACAGGTTATTCTTACAACATCCTCGTCTGCCTATGATGCAATTACTTCAGATATCGATGGTGATGGAGACTTAGATGTAGTTTCAGGATTTTTTTCTGATGATACAACTCCAGCAATTGTATGGAATGAAAATTTAGATGGAGCAGGAAATTTTGGAACAATGCAAGAAATTAATAATACCGCTCAATATGCAATTTCACTTTATCTAAATGATATTAATAATGATGGAAATATAGATGTGCTTTTTGCCTCTCAAGATAGAATTGGTTATAATAAAAATGTAGATGGCAACGGAACATTTGAAACACAACAAAATATTACTTACAATGTAGAAGCCCCAACCTCTGTTTATGCCGCGGATATTAATGGGGATGGAAATATGGACATACTTTCAGCATCAGAAATTGATGGAGAGATAGCTTGGTATGAAAATCTAGAAGGCTACGGTAATTTTAGCTTACAAAAATCAATATCTCAAAAAATGTTTGGCACCAGAACTGTAGTGGCTAGCGATATTGATGGTGATAACGATATGGATGTACTGGCTACAGTCAATACTAAAATAGAATGGTATGAAAATTTAGATGGAAATGGAAATTTTAGTTTGCATAAAAATATTATTACCGATCAATATGCTTCTTTTGTAGATGCTTCGATTGCAGATATAGACAGAGATGGAGACAAAGATGTTGTATCTGCATCTTTTTTTAGCGGAAAATTATCATGGTTTGAAAACATGGACGGTCAGGGTAATTTTGGTCCTGAATACATTATCGCTGACGATTCTGGATTTGCACCTATTTCCATTGATATAGTAGATTTGAATAATGATGGAGCATTGGATATTGTTTCAGCTGCATTAAATGATGGAGAAGTAAATTGGCATGAAAATTTAAATGGTGAAGGTGACTTTGGACCACCACAACTTATTACTTCTAGTTATAACAATAATGTAGATTTTGTTCAAGGATCTGACTTAGACGGAGATAACGACGTGGATATTATTATCACCAATAGATCAGATGGTAAAATTGTCTGGTTTGAAAATACAAATTCACAAGGAAGTTTTAGTCAAGAAAAAATTATAACTACTGAAGTTGACACACCCCTAGCAACGTATAGTGTTGATTTAGACAATGATGGCGATTTAGATGTGATTTCTGCATCTGCAGATGATAATAAAGTCGCTTGGTATGAGAATATGGATGGACTAGGTAACTTTAGTTCTCAAAATATTATTTCAAATAATGCAGATGGTGCAAATTCTATTTATGCTGCTGACATAGACTCCGATGGTGATGTTGACGTTATTTCATCACTGGCGTTAGACAATCAAATAAATTGGTATAAAAACTCTTTAATACTTAAACTCAACGAAACCCCAACCCTAGATTTTTCAATCCACCCAAACCCTTCTTCAGATTATTTAAATATTACCCTTCAAAAAGAAATAACACAAATAGCCGTTTATAACAACGTAGGACAACTAGTAATGGAGCCTGTTGATTTTACAAATGACAATCCTACAATAAACACAGCAACATTAGCAACAGGAATTTATTTTATCAAAATTAAGACGGAAGATGGCAAAGTTGGTATTCGTAAATTTATAAAAATATAAACCATTTTAGTTTGTACTTTTAAGGCCAGGTATTAAACACCAAAAAAATGCTAAACAGAAAACAAAAACATTTTCTACTAAAGGTTTTCAGTCTGTTTTCGGTGGTTCGTGGTTATAATATTCTTATAATCATTATTGCGCAATACTTAACTTCTATATACATTTTAGCACCAGACTTGCCTGTAAAAAGGGTTTTATTTGATGTTAATTTGTTGATGTTAGTTTTAGCTTCGGCAGCAGCCATTGCATCGGGTTACATAATCAACAGTTTTTACGATAGCGAAAAAGATTTAATCAATCGCCCACGAAAAACGATGCTCGATCGGTTGGTAAGTCAGCGTACAAAACTTTCGGTATATTTTATTCTGAATTTCCTTTCCGTGATTTTTGCCAGCTATGTTTCATTCAGGGCTGTGCTCTTTTTTTCAGTGTATATTTTTGTGCTTTGGCTGTATTCGCATAAACTTAAAAAGTATCCTTTTATTGGAAATATAACAGCGGCAATTTTAGCGGTAATTCCCTTCTTTGCGGTATTTATCTATTACAGTAATTTCGACTTGGTGATTTTTGTCCACGCTACCTTCTTATTTCTTCTTATTTCTATGCGAGAACTAGTGAAAGACCTTGAAAACATTAAAGGTGACTTGGCGCAGGATTATCACACCATTCCTGTTGTGTATGGTGAAAAAGTTTCAAAACGGATGTTAACCCTCATGTGTTTCGTTGCATTTATACCAGCTTTGTTGCTCATTTTTAAGTTCCCAATTGGGTATATGAACTACTTTTTCTTCGGAAGTATTTTGGCGCTATTCATTTTCCTATTCGTCCTATGGAAATCAAAACACAAATTACACTATATGGTGTTACATAACATCCTGAAATTCATCATTGTTTTGGGTGTCTTTAGCATTGTTTTAATCGATGTAGATTTGTTATTGAATCGGTTTCTTCTGAAAATATAAATAGTGGATTTTTAACTATTGCTATTTGAAAACCAATGGCTTTGCCTACCTTTGCAAAAAATTTGAGAACGTTGCCTTTTATATAAGGCATTAAAAAGATTCCGAATTAAGTTCGGAAAAGAATATGAGCAGAAAAGACAATAGCGGAAAAGGAAAACCTTCTGGGCGTGGTGCCGGAAACACCCGAAAAGGAAGCAATGCACGAGGAAATGCTCCTTTAAGTAGAAAAAAACCTACCACGAAAAAACAAGACAAGAGTGGAAATACCAACCACCAAGAAAACCCGAATGGAATTCGGTTAAATAAATACATTGCTAACAGCGGTATTTGCTCTCGTAGAGAAGCGGACACTTACATTAAAACGGGTTTGGTATCGGTAAATGGAAACATTATAAACGAAATGGGCTATAAAGTTCAGTTAGCCGACGATGTTCGTTTCGATGGTCGTCGTATTAATCCAGAGCCAGACACCTATGTTTTATTGAACAAACCAAAGTCTGTTGCCACAACTACCAGTGAAAGCAAAGGATTAACCGTAATGGATTTAATCTCGAATGCAACTACTGCCGATGTAAAACCGATAGGCCGTTTGGGTAGAAATGCAACCGGATTATTGTTGTTCACCAACGATGATAAGCTAGTTAAAAAGTTGCATAGCAAAGGGATGCCTCGTCTGTTTCATATTGAATTAGACAAAAACCTTAAAGCTTCCGATCTTCAGAAAATAGAAGAAGGTTTAAAAATTAACGGTAAAACAGTTGAAGTAGAAGAAATTAGCTACGTAGACAATTCGCCTAAAAAAGAAATTGGTCTGAAAATCAAAAATATGGGAAACAGTATTATCCGTGATATTTTTGATCATTTAGACTACGATGTGGTGAAAGTAGACTGTGTAACCATTGCACATCTTACTAAAAAAGACTTACCAAGAGGCCGTTGGAAAATATTGACCAAAAGAGAAGTAGAGCTTTTTAGCATGATGTAATACTTTACTGATATTCAAACTAGAACACCTCTTTTTACAGGGGTGTTTTTTTATGCTAAATTTTTACTGAAATGATTTTCTATATCAAAAAATAAAGTACATTTGCTGCGCATTTAGCTGAACAAATTGAACCGTGTTTCTGTGTTCGGGTTTTTGAAGATTAGGAAGTCATATTCAAAAACAGGTTGCCAGGCAACCAGCCGAAATTTAAAGCTAGCTTCCGCCTTACCCTTAGAACCTGTAGAAGGTTTCTCACAACGTTTAGCCTACTGGCTCAACCCTATCCGTATTTGAAAATACCGTTAATTTTTTGTTATTTCTCTCAATTTTCTGAGGGTATCAACTAATTGATTTATAATTTTCATGTCTAACCGTTACTTTTTAAAATGAATACTAAATATATTGATCTCATTGATCAAACCTATTATTTTCCGCAGGAAGAGTTTGCTTTAAACGAAAACAAAACCTTAACTTTTCACGATATCGACTTAATGGATCTCGTTTCAAAATACGGGGCACCTTTAAAGTTTACCTATCTTCCTAAAATTTCAAAAAACATACAACGCGCCAAAAAATGGTTTGGCAATGCGATTGAAAAGCATAATTATCAAGGCAATTATAACTATTGCTATTGCACGAAAAGCTCTCACTTTAAACACGTGTTACACGAAGCGTTAAAAAACGATATTCATATTGAAACCTCATCGGCATTCGATATTAATATTGTTGAAAACTTAAAAGCGGAAGGAAAAATCAATAACAACACCTATGTAATTTGCAACGGTTTTAAGCGGGAACAATACGTTAACAACATTGCGCGATTAATTAATGAAGGACATAAAAACTGCATTCCTGTAATTGATAATTATGAGGAAATTGGGTTACTTTCCGAACAAATTGAAGGCAATTATAAAGTAGGAATTAGAATCGCTTCGGAAGAAGAGCCTAAGTTTGAATTTTACACCTCTCGCTTGGGGATTGGGTATAAAAATATTGTTCCTTTTTACGAAAAACAAATTAAGGACAACAAACAGGTTGAGCTTAAAATGCTTCACTTTTTCATTAACACCGGTATTCGCGACAACGCCTATTACTGGAACGAATTGGTAAAGTGTTTAAACGTGTACACCAAACTGAAAAAGGTTTGTCCTTCACTGGATAGCTTAAACATTGGCGGTGGGTTTCCTATAAAAAATTCATTGGCTTTCGAGTATGACTATCAGTATATGATCGATGAAATCATCAACCAAATAAATATCACCTGCGCAGAAGCCGATGTGCCTGTGCCTAGTATATTTACGGAATTTGGTAGCTTTACAGTAGGTGAAAGCGGTGGAGCCATTTATGAGATTTTATACCAAAAACAACAAAACGATCGCGAAAAGTGGAATATGATTAATTCTTCTTTTATTACAACCTTACCCGATACCTGGGCGATTAGTAAACGTTTCATTATGCTAGCAATCAATCGTTGGAATGATGAATACGAACGCATCTTATTAGGAGGGTTAACCTGCGATAGTGACGATTATTACAACAGCGAACAGCATATGAACGCTATTTATTTGCCTAAATTTAAAAAAGAAAAACCGTTGTATATCGGCTTTTTTAACACGGGAGCTTATCAAGAAAGCATTGGCGGATTTGGTGGATTACAACACTGTTTAATCCCTTCACCAAAACATATTTTAATTGACAAAGACGATGATGGAAACATCACGACCAAATTATTTTCACAACAACAAACAAGCGAGCAATTGCTAAACATTTTAGGTTATGAGCACTAAAACGTATGCCGGAATCCCGCAAAAATATGCGGCTCTGGAAACTTCAAAAATTGTATTAATTCCTGTTCCTTACGATGGCACCAGTACGTGGCAAAAAGGAGCCGATAAAGGTCCAGGAGCTTTTTTACACGCTTCAGAAAACATGGAATTGTACGATATTGAAACCGAAACCGAAGTTTACAAACAAGGAATCTATTTAAGCGAACCCATTACTGAAAATGCTTCACCGGAAGCGATGGTAGAAGCGGTTCACAAAAAAACAAAAGATTATATTCTTCGGAATAAGTTTGTAACTGTTTTTGGTGGTGAGCACAGTATTTCAATCGGTACAATCCGTGCATTTAATGAATGTTTTGACGATTTAACCGTGCTTCATATCGATGCCCATGCAGACCTTCGGAAAGAGTATGAAGGTTCTACTTGCAACCATGCTTGTGCGGTTTACGAAGCCAGCCAAATGACTAATTTAGTACAACTAGGCATTCGTAGTATGGATGTTGCCGAAACAACCGTAATGGACCGTGAAAAAACATGGTTTGCACACGAAATGGCAACCGATGAGTATTGGATGGACAATGTAATTGAAGCGCTGGGTGAAAACGTATTTATTACGTTCGATTTGGATGCATTTGATCCTTCTATCCTACCCTCAACGGGAACCCCAGAACCAGGTGGGTTGTTTTTCTATGAAACCATGGAGTTTTTAAAACAAGTTTTTGCTGAACGCAATGTGGTTGGATTTGATATTGTAGAATTATGCCCAAATCCAGCAGAGAAATCATCTGACTTTTTAGCGGCTAAATTGTATTACAAAATGCTTAGCTACAAGTTTGAAGGTACAGAAGGAGAAGATGACTATGAAAGCAATTTCACAGACTCAAAAAAAGGAATTTCAAAATTTAACGACAACGAAGATGAGGACTAATAAAGGAGCGATTTCAGAATTTATTCAAAAATATTATTTGCACTTCAACGCTGCCGCTTTGGTAGATGCTGCAAAAGGATACGAAGACCAATTGAACAAAGGTTCAAAAATGTTAGTGTCCTTAGCTGGAGCTATGAGTACTGCGGAATTAGGTAAAATATTTGCTGAAATGATCCGTCAGGATAAAGTGCATATCATTTCGTGTACGGGTGCAAACTTGGAAGAAGATATTATGAATTTAGTGGCGCACAGCCACTATAAACGAGTTCCTAATTATCGTGATTTAACCCCAAAAAATGAATGGGATTTATTAGAAAAAGGACTGAACCGAGTAACAGATACGTGCATTCCAGAAGAAGAAGCATTCAGAAGAATTCAAGAACATATTGTAAAAATATGGAAGGAAGCAGAAGCCAATGGCGAACGCTATTTACCGCACGAATATATGTACAAATTGCTTTTAAGTGGTGTGTTAGAAGAACATTACGAAATCGATTTAAAAGATTCTTGGATGTATGCTGCGGCAGAAAAAAACCTTCCTATTGTTTGTCCAGGTTGGGAAGACAGTACGATGGGTAATATTTTTGCTAGCTATGTTTTAAAAGGCGAGCTAAAAGCCTCAACCATGAAAAGTGGAATTGAGTATATGACCTTCTTGGCTGATTGGTACACCGATAATTCAGAAAAAGGAATTGGTTTCTTCCAAATTGGTGGTGGAATTGCTGGTGATTTCCCTATTTGTGTCGTACCGATGTTGTATCAAGATATGGAACGTACCGACACGCCTTTTTGGAGTTATTTTTGTCAAATTTCAGACTCAACAACGAGCTACGGAAGCTATTCGGGAGCAGTCCCAAACGAAAAAATCACGTGGGGTAAATTGGACATTGATACACCAAAATTCATTATAGAAAGTGACGCTACCATCGTCGCCCCTTTAATTTTCGCATATCTCTTAGATATGTAACCCATGGAAAACAAAATAGAAAATATAGAATTAAAATTCTTAACGCTTAAAGATTACGAAGCGTTAAAAAAAGCAACCCTTCAGTCATATGGAGGGTTGCCAAATTCTTATTGGAAAATTGAAGAGATTGGTAATTTAATTTCTTTGTTTCCAGAAGGTCAAGTGGTCATTATGGCCGATGGCGAAATTGCAGGTTGTGCCCTATCGATTATTGTAGACTATGATAAAATTGAAGACAATCATACCTATGATGATATAACGCGCGACCCGTCGTTTAAAATCCACGATCCCAACGGTGATGTGCTCTACGGAATTGACGTGTTTATACATCCCGATTACCGCGGACTTCGATTAGGTCGCAGACTCTACGATTATCGAAAAGAATTGTGTGAAAACTTAAACCTGAAAAGTATCGTATTCGGGGGAAGAATGCCTAACTACCATAAACATGCCGACACTATTTCACCAAAAAAATACTTAGAGAAAGTACGAAGCAAAGAAATTGAAGATCCTGTATTGAACTTTCAGTTATCAAACGATTTTCACCCGCTTCGTGTTTTAAAAGGATATTTAGAAGGCGATGCCGCTTCGGGCGAATATGCCGTTTTAATGGAATGGGACAATATTTACTACACCAAACCAGATAAAAAACCAAGTGCTACCAAAAGTATCGTTCGTTTAGGACTTATTCAATGGCAAATGCGTTCGTATAACGGCATAGAAGATTTAATGCAGCAAGTTGAATATTTTATTGACAGTGTTGCAGGATACCGAAGTGATTTCGCTGTGTTCCCCGAATTTTTCAATGCGCCGCTTATGGCTGAATACAACCATATGAGCGAACCAGAAGCGATACGCGAACTGGCAACGCACACTGCTGAAATTACCGAGCGATTGTCTAAACTTTCTATTTCATACAACATTAATATTATCTCCGGAAGTATGCCGGAAGTAGTAGATGACAAACTGTACAATGTTGGCTATTTATGCCGCCGTGACGGAAGTGTAGAGCGGTATGAAAAATTACACGTAACCCCAGATGAAGCAAAAGTTTGGGGCATGCAACAAGGAAATACGCTTAAAACGTTTGATACCGATTGCGGAAAAGTAGGAATATTAATTTGTTACGATTCTGAATTTCCTGAGCTTTCCAGACTTTTATCTGATGAAGGAATGGACATTCTGTTTATACCATTTTTAACAGACACACAAAACGGATATTCTAGAGTTCGGTTGTGTGCACAAGCTCGTGCCATTGAAAACGAATGCTATGTCGCCATTGCTGGCAGTGTGGGTAACTTACCGAAAGTACATAATATGGACATTCAATATGCACAATCGGCTGTGTTTACACCTTGCGATTTTGCTTTTCCTAACAACGGTGTTAAAGCAGAAACCACCCCAAATACTGAGATGATTTTGGTAGCCGATGTTGATTTAGATTTGTTACGGGAATTACACACCTTTGGCGCTGTAAGGAATTTAAAAGACAGACGAAAAGATTTTTATAATTTAGGACGGGTAAAGAAAATATAGTATTAATATCTGAGAGTTACTATTATACCAAAATCGCTAATACTTTATGCAAATGATTGTATTATCTTTATACGACATTCATAATAATATAGATAATGAAGAATAAGATAATAGCTATATTCGTTTTAATACCACTTTTGGCTTTTGGGCAAAACAATCCCGAAAATAGTTCTTCTTCAAGTGTCAAGCTTGAAAAGGATCTGATCTGGCAAACTTCCAATGGGCAAAGCATTATAGGTGTCTATCAAGTATTGCCTTTGGATTCTAAATTTCAGAACTATGATATATCCATGAATATATCTTATCATTATTCTGAGAATAGATCTCTTCAAAAATTAATTGCGGGCAAAGGTGCTGTGTTAAAAGATACCATCATTGTAGATGAATATGGAAATATGCACGATGTACAAGCTAAGTTTATTCGTCCTACTGATCTTTTTGTTTATAAGGACTTTAGTAATAACGTTTTTAAAATGCAGTTTGACAAGAATAAAAAAATGAGGGCAATCCAAGACACTATACCGAAATATAATTGGATTTTGTATAATGAAGCAAAAAAGTTGAAGGGCTATAAGTGCAAAAAGGCCACAACTACAGTACGAAAAGAAGGCAGAAATTTTAACATCGTTGCCTGGTACACTGATGAAATACCAGTAAGTGACGGCCCTAAAGATTACACCGGACTTCCAGGACTCATTTTACAATTATATGTAGGTAATTATACTGTCATAAAAATTGATAAGTTGAAAATCTTAGAAGATCAATCGCAACTCATACCAGAACCTGCTGTAAATGCTCCTTTGACTTTTTTACAATACAATACTATTTACAACCAAAATGATTGAGGTATTTATGAAACCTACTAACAGGCTACCAATAGAGAACTGAAAAAAATAACTTAAGGTGTATAACCATAATTTGGCTCACGTAACTCTTATGTTATTGCGCTTCCAAATTTTCTCCTAAAAAAAATCTCCCAAACCGCATACCCAATTACTACGACATACTCCGTAGCTACCAACCAGAGGTTTTCATTAAAACCATCAGCTCCATAAGCACTATAACTTAATATTACCACAGCACTCCAAACTATAGGAAAGCGGTATCTGGTAAACAAGCATAGCAGTAAAGGCGTTGCAACATACCAAGGATGTACGGTCGTAGACAACAAAAAGTAGAACGAAACGCCAAAGAGCATAGCCGTAATTAATTTTGGAAGTGTTTCATTTCTTCGGAAGAAGGTGAGTATCAATATGAAAGCAATGACAATCAGTGGTAATATCTTACCTACCGTAGCAATAATATTCCATCCCACGGTTTGAAAACCGATCCACCTTATGATGTAATACACACTCGCATTAAATTCAAAATTCTGAAACCATAATCCAATAGTTGTTGTGAAATTCTGAAGAAATTCTGAAGAAAAGAACGGTAAGAATGTTACAACAGCTGTTAACAGGCAAACTGAATAAAACATAATCAGTTTCTTTATTCCAAATGAGGTGAATTCCAATGAAGAGTTTTTTTCGCTCTTCTTATTCTTCAAGAAGTAGTTAAAAAATAGTGGCAAAAACAACAATGGCAACAATTTAACTGAAACAGAAACCCCTATCAATATAGCAGCCCAAACCCATTTCCTTTTTTGTAATAAATATAGTGCCCAAACTAGAAAGAAAAGCATAACGCCTTCAAAATGTAGGTTTCCCGTTAATTCAATAATGATAAAAGGGTTCAGGAAATACCAAAAAATAGTATGTGGATTTAGATTTAGGTTCTTTAGTAATTTTCTTCCGAAGTAAAAGGCACCTACATCTGCAAGAATCATAATTAATCGTAAAACTACCACTGAACCGAGTATACTGTTTTTAGCAAATAAAGCAGCTATTGCAAAAAATAGTTGATTGATTGGCGGATAATTACTGTAATGGCTGGCATTGAGAGCGCCCATACCATTTATTAGTTTCGTTGCTTCCGCTCCGCTAAGCCATCTTAAACTATTCAATATTTCAGATGTTTTATTTACATATTGTTCTGGGGTAAAAAGGTATGGGTTTTCACCTTGCAGCAACAATCTGCCATCCCAGATAAAACGATAAAAATCCTGTGACAAATTGGGGATGGCAACTAAAAAGACCAATCGAAAAGCAATTCCGAATCCGAACAGCACCCAGAAATTGCCTTTTGTTATTTGGATGAGCTTATAGGCTAAGAAAAATAAAGCTCCATACAGCGGAAGCAGTTTTGCAAAATCACTTCGGTTTAAATCGTAGCCAAAACTGGCGTATAAAGCAATGCTTATCACAGCGAAAAGCAATGGAATTCTATACAGGTTGAAAAAGTCTTTCACTTAGTTTTACTTTACGAAACCACAAGATATAAAACCTTCAAGGTTTTTTAAAGTTTAGGAGGTTTTATATAAAAAAGACGATCAAGAGATAGGAAGGTTTAATTAATGAAGGTTGTCTTTAAGGTAACAACTCATTTTTTTTAGCTTCTACTTTTCTGAAATGTTCACTTTCCGCTTCAGTTAGCAGCCTTGATTTTATTAAAAATCGAATACCTAATGGAATTTCTACAGAAAAACTAGAGCCACGACCTTTTGTAATATCGACGGTTAAATGTGTGTGTTTCCAGTATTCGTATTGATCTTGATTCATATAAAAAGAAACGCCAGCAACTGCTCCTAAAAGGATGTCGCTTTCATCTAAATAAAAGTCATCTTTTGAAATCAACATAGGTGACGATCCATCGCAACAACCTCCACTTTGATGAAAAATAAGCGAACCGTGTTGTTCTTTCATTTGTTCAACAATCTTTTTTGCTTCATCTGTTATTGCTACTCTACTATTTTTCATATTCTAAATTTAAAAATAAAGGCCGGAAATTAATTCCGACCTTCTTAAAACCAACTAAATATTAAAAGAAACCTAATTTTTTCTTATCATAGGAAATTAGCATATTTTTAGTTTGACGGTAATGATCGAGCATCATTTTATGGTTTTCTCGACCAATTCCAGATTTTTTATAACCTCCAAATGGAGCGTGCGCAGGATATGCATGATAGTTGTTTACCCATACTCTACCCGCTTTTACTTCTCTTGAAATTTGATACGCTTGATGCATATCACGTGTCCAAACCCCAGCGCCTAAACCATAAAGTGTATCATTCGCTATTTCGATCGCATCTGCTTCATTCTTGAAGCTTGTAACACAAACTACAGGACCGAAAATTTCTTCTTGAAATACCCGCATCTTGTTATTTCCTTTAAAAATAGTCGGTTTAATGTAATACCCGCCTTCTAAGCCTTCATTGTAAGCTGAATCTCCACCAGCAAGCACTTCACAGCCTTCTTCTTTTCCAATTTTTATGTAATTTAAAATTTTCTCGTATTGATCGTTAGAGGCTTGAGCTCCCATCATCGTTTCCGGATCTAACGGATGTCCTATTTTAATAGCTTTGGTTCGCTCTACAACACGCTCCATAAATTTATCAAAAATACTTTCTTCAACTAAAATTCTAGATGGGGCCGTGCAAACCTCTCCTTGGTTAAAGGCAAAAAGGACTGCTCCTTCAATAGCTTTATCAAGAAAATCATCATCTTCATCCATGATGCTTTTAAAGAAAATATTTGGTGATTTTCCTCCTAATTCTAACGTAACAGGAATAATGTTTTTAGAAGCATATTGCATAATTAATTGTCCGGTAGTAGTTTCACCCGTAAACGCAATCTTTTTAATGCGAGGGCTTGATGCTAATGGTTTCCCAGCTTCGAGACCAAATCCATTTATAATGTTTAATACTCCAGCAGGAACAACATCTTGAATCAATTCAGCTAAAATCATGATTCCAACAGGGGTTTGCTCAGCTGGTTTTAAAACCACACAGTTTCCTGCTGCTAATGCAGGGGCTAACTTCCAAGCTGCCATTAAAATTGGGAAGTTCCACGGGATAATTTGCCCTACAACCCCTAATGGTTCCCAAATATTTAATGAAACAGTATTTTCATCTAATTCACTAGCCCCACCTTCTTCGGCTCTAATAACACCAGCAAAATACCTAAAGTGATCTACTGCCAGTGGTAAATCTGCATTGGTAGTTTCCCGAATAGGTTTTCCGTTATCCCAAGTTTCAGCTCGTGCTAACGTTTCAATGTTATTTTCAATTATATCAGCAATTTTTAAAAGCACATTACTTCGTTCGGTTGCTGACTTTCTATTCCAAGTTTTAGCAGCTTCCCAAGCAGCATCTAATGCCTTGTCTACATCCTCTTTAGTGGATCGGGCTACTTTTGTAAACGAATTTCCATCTACTGGGGAAATACTTTCAAAATACTTTCCCTTAACTGGTTTTACCCATTTTCCACCGATAAAATTATCATACGTATCTTTAAATTTTGGTTGCTCAATAGCCTTTCCTTTTTCTGTTTCTATATTACTCATAATGACAATTATTTAGTTATTATTTTGTGAATTACATAATTTTAATAAAGGTATTTTATAATATTGTTAAGCAATTGAACAATACTATTGAAGAATAACACATTTCTATTTTTTATAGATTTTACTGAAATTTTTACGTAATATTGAATATGAATCACTCTTTAGCAAGGCATAAAGAAAGTCGGAAAATTTTCACTTTAGTTGAAAATAGAACTACGTACAATGCTGAATATTCTGAATTAAATATTTTTGAAACGCATAAAGTGGCAGAACGAGTTTCGCTTACTTTTGATTTCCCAGTTATTGCTAGTATGCTCACAGGCAAAAAAATAATGCACCTTGCCAATATCCCTGAATTTGATTTCCTTCCAGGCGAATCAGTCGTAATGCCCGCTAATAAAGAAATGATTATCGACTTCCCTACTGCAACTAAAAGTAGTCCTACGCAATGTTTGGCGTTGGGTATTGATCCCCAAAAAATAAATGAAGTCGCTTTAAAGTTTAATCAACAAGTAGAAATTGAAAACGAAAACAACAACTGGAGTCTAGAGGAAGGGTTTGCATCTCACCTTACCAATCAAGTTGAAGTGAATTACCTTATAGATAGATTGGTGAATACATTCACTAAAAACTCTTCGTCGAAAGATGTATTGCTAGATCTAATGATTCAGGAGTTAATTATTAGACTGCTTCAAACAAAGGCCAAATACAGTATTTTAAATGATCATTTAGAAATGTTTAGTGATACACGTATTGGCTCTGTAGTAAAGTACATAAAAGAAAATTTAACCAACAAAAATATTAGCGTGGACACCTTAGCCGAAAAGGCATATATGAGTACGTCTAATTTTCATAAAAAGTTCAAAAATACTTTAGGCGTTTCGCCAATAGATTTTATGAATTCAGAAAAGATCAAGTTTGCAAAAAGGTTAATGAAAAAAAATAAGACTATGCTTATCTCAGAAATTGCTTTTAAATCTGGATTTAATAATGTGAGTTATTTTAACCGCCAGTTTAAAAAATTAGAGCTGATGACCCCACAACAGTTTCGACTTTCTATTCACTAAATTAAGCTCTGCTTAACAAGCTCTTAAAAAACACAAAAGCAAAGCCTACAAAAAGCATCAAGTGAAAAGGAAATAGACCAAAATCGCCATCTTCTTTCCCAACAACAAAAGCACTGTACATCCCAAAGGCAAAATAGAGCATTAAAACCCCTTCAATAATCGTGTTTCCTGAAAGGTTTTTTGTCAGGTACTTGTTTTCTTTCCAGCTTTCTTTTAGAGAAATATTGAACTTTGGTGTTCGAATAAAATCACTTTTTTTACCAAAATGACCTTCTAAAACTGCAAGTGAGTTATGAACTGAAAAGCCCATGGCTACAGAAAAGAACGTAAAGAACATCCCAATATACTTTAGGAAGTTTTTAAATCCCCCACCATTTATTTTTGAATACGTGAGCCAATAGCACATAAAGAAGATAACAGTACTAAAGGCAAAACCTGCCAATACATAAAAAACCACAGCCCATTCAGGGTTTGCTGCTTTTATATAAAGCATGGGTACACTTAAAATGGCCACGGTTAAGATCAACAAAAACATACTACTATTTAATAAGTGGAAAAAACTATGAAATTTTGTTTTCCAAGGAACCGTAGGATCTTTCAGCAACCTTACATATAGTTTTTGAAAATTTTCAGCAGCACCTTTATTCCATCGAAATTGTTGCGATTTTGCAGCACTGATTACTACTGGGAGTTCGGCTGGAGTTTCTACATCTTCCAAATATTTAAACTTCCATTTTTTAAGTTGAGCACGGTAACTTAAGTCTAAATCTTCAGTGAGTGTATCACCTTCCCAATTCCCTGCATCGATAATACATGTCTTCCGCCAAATACCAGCGGTACCGTTAAAGTTGATAAAATGATTGCCGAAATTGCGGCCTACTTGTTCTAACACAAAGTGAAAATCGAGGGCAAAGGCTTGTATTTTTGTAAGGAGTGAGTAATCTCTATTAATATGGCCCCAACGAGTTTGTACCACGCCAATTTTTTCGTCTTTAAAATAAGGAACTGTCTTTTTTAACCAGTCTTTCTTCGGAAGGAAATCGGCATCAAAAATGGCAATAAACTCTCCTTTTGCAGTTTTAAGGCCTTCTTTTAATGCTCCAGCTTTAAACCCAGAACGCACTTCCCTACTCATCTGTTTAATATCTAAACCAGAATCTTTTAGTTTTTTTATGTGGGCAGTTGTCGCTTGAAAAGACTCATCGGTAGAATCGTCTAACACTTGTATCTCAAGCTTATGTTTTGGGTAGTCTATTTCAGCAATATTATTGAGCAGGCGCTCCATCACATACAGCTCGTTATAAACGGGAAGCTGGATGGTTACAAAAGGAATTTCTTCAGGATTGGAAAAATCGAAAACAGGATCAGTGCGCTTTTGCTTTTTCGCTTTTAAGTAGTTGACAAACAAATTAAGTTGTGCCAAAGCATACAAGAAAATGAGTAGCAATGCTATAGAATAGATGATGACTATGCTTATCTCAAGTATCATTTTTTAAAGCTATATTTAAAGATCCAACTTAATATTTTTACGCCGGCAAAGATAGCACCTTTTACCGTTCCTGAAACTTTTGACACCCCTATTCTGTTTCGATAATGAACGGGAATTTCACGGTATGAAAATTTTTGTTTTAATGCTTTTAATTGCATTTCTACGGTCCATCCGTATGTTTTATCTTCCATTTCTAATGCTATCAACTTTTCATATTTTATAGCACGAAACGGTCCAAGATCGGTAAATTTTGAATTGAAAAACAGTCGCATTAACGAAGTTGCCAACCAGTTTCCAAATTTCTGCGGAAATGTCATGGATCCCTCTTCCCTTAATTCTTTAACCCGCGTTCCGATAACAAAATCGATATTTTCTTCAATAATTGGTGCAACAATTTTTGAAAGTTCTTCTGGATAATCACTGTAATCGCCATCCAGAAAAACAACAATATCAGGTTTAGGGGTTTGTCGGGCAATGTAGGCCATTCCTTTCAAACAAGCGTGGCCATATCCTCTTTTTCCTTCGGAAAGAACGGTGGCACCGGCTTTTTTAGCAACCTTTTCTGTTTCATCGGTAGAATTATTGCTGATTACAATAATTTCTGAAACTTCCTTAGGAACATCACCAATCACCTTGGCAATGGAATCGGCTTCGTTAAAAGCCGGAATAATAACTTTTATAATTGGAGGCATGCAATTTTGAGGTTGTAAAAGGATTTCTTTTAAGGTTGGTAGATAGTTTTAATAAGTGTCAAAAGTCTTATTTCCCATTTACATATTCCATTAAATCTACATCGTTCCCTAGCAGTACTTCATTACCTTCAATACGCCCTTTTCTTGGTCCATCTTCTAGTTTTAAAACACCTCGAGGGCAAACGGCAGAACAAATTCCGCAGCCTACACATGAGCTTCGAACTATGTTCTCACCTTTTTGAGCATATGCTTTTACATCGATTCCCATTTCGCAATAGGTAGAACAGTTTCCGCAGGAAATACATTGTCCACCATTGGTTGTAATTCTAAAACGAGAGAACAAACGTTGCTGAAATCCTAAAATTGCAGCCATTGGGCAACCAAAACGACACCAAACACGACTTCCGAAGATAGGATAAAAACCAACCCCAATAACACCACTAAACATGGCTCCTATTAAAAATCCATAGGTTTGGCGCAATTCGTACGCATTAAAAAAGAATAGTTTTCCCGGCGTGCTGAAATACGTGAATAGCAAAATAGATGTTACCACTACAAAATACCCAATAGCACCATATTTAGCATCTTTAGCCAATTGTTCTCTTCGGAAAAGCATAACACCACCAAAAACCAAGGTTAGCACCCCAACAACAAACCAAATGAAAAACTCTTTCGAAATCCAAAGGTTGTCGAAAAAGGAAGTTTCTACTCCATCATTGATTGTTAAATATTCTTTTGAAGCAGAATCTACTAATAATGAAGCGCTCAATCCGTTTTTTAAACGAGTGAGGGCAATTTCATTTTCAGTTTCAGAAATAACATGAAACGGAATATTCATTCCTTCTGTTGTTTCTAAGACGGGGGCTTCTTTTGAGTCGGCTTTATTAATAAAAATCACCTGACTCGCTTTTGCTTTTTGAGCTGCCAAAATACGTTCGTTAATAGGTTTCCCATCCGGGTCACTCATAAAAACGGTTTTATTTTCCAGTCCGCTCCATTCACTTATAGATTGCGACTCGTTGCCTTGCAAATAGCTAAAAACAACGGCTGTGGTCATAACTGTAACAAAAACCACTACACTATGTACTACCCACCGTTCTACTTTCCAGGCGACCATGCGTTTGTCTGATAAATGACGAAAAGGGTCTCCAGCAGTTTCGGCCAAACCGCCACAACCACATACCCATGAGCAATACCATCGTTTCCCGTATTTATAGGTTAAAATAGGTGTAATTACAAAAATGGAAAGGATTCCGAAGATGATCATAATCAACCCTACATCGCCAGCACTTAAAAATTCATCTATCTTATAACCTGCAAAAAGCTCATAGTTAAGCGGCCAAATGTTTTTAAAATCGTAATACGGTTGATTAAGACGAACTAGTATTTCAGGAATAATAAATGCAAAACTTAGTTGAAAAAACATCACTGAACACGTTCTGATAACTTCGTACCGGTTATGACGGTATTTCCAGATAAATTTTATTCCGAAGGCTAAAATCGCCAAGGTATAAAGCGTTCCGTATAAAAACCATTGACTTGCTGGGTTGCCACTTAAAAATTTACTCAACGGATCGAATAACGAAATTACTCCTGTGTTATCACCGTCTTTAACCAAACCTAGATACTGCGGAAACCAATACAACGCTACATAAAATAATGTTAAGGTAATCCCTAGCATCCAACCCCAGAATCCACGTGAAGAAAGTGATTTAAAGTATACACCATTATTGCTTATCCCTTCGTGTTTACTTAAATATTCTGCTCTAGAAAACCATATAGTACCTACTGCTATAGACAATAATGAAACACTCAACCACAAGGTTTTATTCGGAAAATCGACATTAAATAATGCTACAAATAGCACTAACAAACCAGCTAAACCTATAAAGCTTGCTATTTTTTGTTGGGTATTAATTGTTTTTGGTGGTTCGCCAGTTAGGCTCATATTACGTTGAAAAGTACTCATAGGTTATACGGTTACAGGTTGTTGATTTTTATAAGCTGAAAGAATTTTTTTCTCATATTTTCTATAGAATTCAGGATCAAAATTGGCTTGTTTTAAATGATTTATCACATAATTGACGTCTCTCTTTTCATTGAGCCAACGGTCAAAAACTTCGTGACGCATTCGTATTCCGAAAGTGTTTATTCCCAAAAACTCATTTGTTTCTTTATGATAAGAAACGGTAACGGCCCGTTTATCACTCTTACATTTCCAATGAAATTGCGCTTCAAAATCTTTTCGTCTGTCTTTAGGCTGCACCCAACCATAGGTTTGGTATTCAATATCGAAAAACTTCGCACTATTAAACCAATTACCAGGTTTGTATTCCCAAGGGTTACCACAAATAGTTTGCGCTAGCGTTTCTCCCATTATGCGGCCGGTATACCAAACCGCTTCAACTGGTGGACGGTTACCAATTGGCTCTCTTTGTTGGGCACAATCGCCAATAGCATAGACGTCTTTTATATTAGTTTCCAATTTTCGATTTACTAAAATGCCTTTATCGGTTTCAATTCCTGAATCTTTTAAAAATGTGATATTAGGTTTTACGCCAGTTGTAATTCCAACGACGTTACATGGTATTTCTTCTCCAGTTTCTTTTACAACAACAGCACGTACATTTCCGTTTTCATCACCTAAAATTTTATCGAGATTAGTTTCGTGACGGATATTAACACCATGCGACTGAATGTGGCGTGATAACATTTCGGCCTCAGGTTTTGGTAAAGCACTAGTCCAAAAAGCATCTTCACGAACTAACATAGTGACTTCAATTCCACGGGTGCGAAGCATTTCGGCCATTTCTACGCCTATTAATCCGCCGCCTACTATAACCGCACTTGGGCACTCTTTTTTGTTTGGTGCATTTTTTTCTAATTTTTCTAAATCTTGCTTGGTTACCAAACCTTGTACACCATTTAAATCGAGTCCTTCCCACCCAAAAGTATTGGTAGTCGAGCCAGAAGCAATAATCAATTTATCGTATTGCATTGAACCTCCTTCAGCAAAATGAAGTGTTTTAGCATTGGCATCAACTTTTTCTACGTATGCATTTTTGAGGTTTAAATCGTTTTTCTTCCAGAAATAGCTTTCGTATGGTTCAATATCCCACCAACGCATATGTCCCATATACACATACATAAGAGCCGTTCGAGAAAAAAAATAATCTGCTTCCGCAGAAATAAGTGTGATTTTTTTATCGGATTTTTTTCGGATATGTCGGGCTGCCGTAACGCCCGCAATGCCATTTCCAATAATAACGATATGTTCCATAGAAAAAGAAGTATTGCTTTTATGTCGTACTTAAATGTACGCAATTACAAGCAAAACAGATTACAAATTAAAATAAGTGATAAATTAACTTGTGCTATTTGTAAGGTTTACTAAAACCAAGACGACTTAAAATGCGTAAATTATTATAATGAAACATTTTTTATTTCTTATTGCAACTATACTGTTTTTCAACATATCATCTGGGTTTTCACAGTCAACGGATACCTTCTTAAATGATGCTGATATATTTTTTAAAACCTATATTTCCAACGGAAAAGTTGATTATAAAAGTGTTGAAAAAAATCCTGAAAAATTAAATCGTCTTTTAGACCAAGCTGCAAACATTTCAGTTTCAATTTCTGAAGAAAAAACCTATCAAGCCTTTTGGATTAATGCTTACAATCTTGCTGTTATAAAAGGAATTATTGATAACTACCCAATTGATTCGCCTTTAGATAAAGGCGGTTTTTTTGAGAGTATAAAATATAATTTAGGCGGAACATCGCTTACCTTAAACGATATAGAGAATAAGAAACTCCGTGCTCAATTTGATGAACCTAGATTTCATTTTGTTTTGGTTTGTGGCGCAAAAGGATGCCCGCCAATTATTGCTGAAGCCTATAAACCTTCAACTTTAGAAAAACAATTACAAGAACAAACGGTAAAAGCATTAAACAATCCTTTATTCATTAAAGTTTCAGAAAATGAAGTTTCTATTTCTGAAATTTTTAAATGGTACAAAGAAGACTTTGAAAAGAACGGCCAAAGTGAGCTGGATTTTATCAATCAATTCCGAAAAGAGAAGATTATTCCTTCAAATTTTAAAGTTTCTTACTATCCCTACAACTGGCAATTAAACCAAAAGTAATTAGTACGATCTAATTTTTTAAACTATTTTCAGTTTTGAAAAAGTTGTCAATCACTCTATGAAAAATTACCTGTTAGTTCTAATTCTATTTTTTATCGTAGTTAGCCATGCGCAAGACACTAAAATAAATGGGATTAGTTTTGTTGCATCTCGTGATTCAGTATCACTTAAACACACAGCTCCACTTTTAATGATAAACGCTAATTATGCAGCGGTTATGCCTTTTGGCTTTATTGAAAGTTTGGATCATCCCGAGTTACTGTACAGTACAGACCGACAATGGTATGGCGAAACGATAGAAGGCACTAAACAATACATTAATAAGCTACAGCAAAATGATATTAACGTTATGCTGAAACCTCAAATTTGGATTAGAAAAGGTGAGTTTACAGGGCATCTTGCTATGTCTTCGGAAAAAGATTGGGAAATATTGGAAACTTCATACCGTAATTTTATACTCGATTTTGCTCGTCTTGCTGAAGAAACCAATGTGCCCATTTTATGTATTGGCACAGAACTAGAACAGTTTATAATGCGACGTCCAACATTCTGGAATCAATTAATTTCTGAAATAAAACGTTTCTATAATGGCAAGCTGACCTATGCTGCTAATTGGGATGAATACACTAAGGTTCCTTTCTGGAATCAATTAGATTTTATTGGCGTAGATGCTTATTTCCCTATTTCAGAAGAAAAAACCCCAACATTACAAGAAGCCAAAAAAGGATGGCAAAAGTGGAAGAATGAAATGAAAACTGTTTCAGAAAAACACAATAAAAAAATACTGTTTACTGAATATGGTTACAGAAACACAGACTTTTCCGGAAAAGAACCTTGGCACAGTGGCAGAGAGCAAAAAAGTATAAATCATGATAATCAAGGCACGTTACTTACCGCCCTTTTTGAAGAGGTTTGGCAAGAACCATGGATGGCCGGTGGCTTTTTATGGAAATGGTTTATTGACCATGATAAATCTGGGGGTGGATTGAACAATCAATTTACCGTTCAAAACAAGCCTTCACAATTAGTAGTACAATATTTTTACTCTATTTACGAATAATACTATCGTTTTTCTTTCATCACTTTTAAGTATTCTTCAGCTATAGAAGTTTTTTGCTTCTCGGTAAATACTTTCCCAGCGAGCTGAAAAAAAGTATGCTCTTCGTCTTCTAAATGGTGTTCTACTTTTTCGCAAAGTTGTTTAGCATGCACCAACCAACCAGGCGAATCTAAATCGGTATCGTCAATTTTTTCAATTAATTCGTCCATTTCATGATGTTCTGCTATTCCATGTCGCGCATGTTCTTGCATCATATCATTTTGAATAAGTGGAGTGTAAAAGGTACGCTCTTCAGCATCTGCGTGAACTTGTAGTTCGTGTTTTAGTTTTTCCCACATTTCTTTTCGGCCTTTACTATCGCCAGATGTGGAAGTAACTAGTTTACACAATTCACGTTGTTTATCGTGGTCTTTTCTTATCGCTTCAAAAATATTCATAGTTCGTTTTTTTGGTTTGAACTATTAAAATACAACCAACTAAATTAGTTCAGTGTTTAGAAAATCATAAAATTTTCAGGAAGAAATCTTGAAAGGAGTAATGAAAAAGAATCTAAAAAATTATTTATCTACAAAAGCTTCTCTTGGAGATTCTATGGAAGTCGCCTTTACCTTTCTATTTTGCTTAATATGTTTGTTATAATACGCCAGCAATTCGTTTGCATCGGCTCCGAACCACTTTTTAACGTAGATGGTCCAGAAATGATATTGTATGTACCAAACGCCTTTTTCGCGGTATAACCGTGCTGAGGAAGTCAGTTTTTTATTGATAACTATAAACTTATTACGTTCGTACAGTTCGTTTATAAGAATATTGTCTTCGTAAATTATAAAGCGCTCATCATAACCGCCTATTTCATCAAATAATTCACGAGTAATAAACTGACTTTGATCGCCTCCACGGCATGCGCGCCAACTAAATTTTGTTAACCAGCTTGCTAATTGCAACCACCAATGGTTGCTGTCAAACTGCATCCTGAAACAACCTGCGGGATTGCCTTTTTCCACTTCGGAACGTATTAATGCATCGTAATTTTTAGGAGGAAAAGAGTCGGCGTGTAAAAAATAAAGAATGTTTCCAGAAGCCACATTCGCTCCTGCGTTCATTTGTTTAGCACGTCCTTTTTCAGAAGAAATTAATTGAATACTAAAATCACTTTCAGCTACAATTTCTTTTACTAGTTGTTGTGTTCCATCGATACTGCCACCATCGACAATTATAATATCTGATATATATTCTTTTGAAGCATTTTCAACTAAATGGTTGAGTAAAACAGCTATAGATTGCGCTTCGTTTAAAACGGGGATAACAATACTGATCATAGGCTAAACTTACGAAATAATTAGCCCGGAAGTTTTTTCCGGGCTAATTTACTTCAAACAAATATTATTTCTGTTCATTTAAATTCCAATCGTATTCTTTAAAACTAAAGGTCGCCCTTGGGTTTATTTCCGTTTTACTATATTGGTTTACATACCCAATTACATCTGTTTTTCCACTGTACTTAAAATCCTTTGTATAAAAATCGAAAATCTTAGATAGTTTTGGATCATTTGCGGTAATCTCGTTTTTATCACTATTAATAAAATCTTTGGTCACCCTATCCAATTGTTCATTGATTTTTGAAGCCGTATAGGCTTCATCTAATAATGGAGGACACGAAATTGAAGCACAGTTAATCGCAAAGTGAATACGAGGTTCGTTCATTTTACGCAAAACGCCATTTTCTATACCTCCCAATGAAAGCTCTCTATCTCCTATTGGTATAAAACCTTTAGTAAAAGCACCATCAATATCCTGAATACTTTTTGTTGGATAATTGTTCAATATAAGATCGACCGTATACGCATTGTATAAGTTAATGTAATACGCCAATAATTCTTGTACACTCCAATCGTTGTTCGGTTCTGTTGACGATAATTTTTGAAGGTATTTGTTTAACGCTTCACGGTCGTTTTTAAAACCTTTATAGTCAACAAGACCTTGGCTGTTTACGTGCTTTTTTAAGAGTCTATCCCAATCTGAATGATCAAAATTTACTGTAGAATTTGCGGTAGTGGAAACTAAATCCCCTTCTACTTTCTTAGTTGGTTGTCCTTGACTTGTCAATCCTGCTGCTGAAGTTAAATTGCAACTTACCAATGAAACAGAAATAAGTAACAGTGTGACAACTTTAAGTATAATTTTCATAATTTTTGTGTTTGTACCCTTATATACGGGCAATGTTATTTTTTGGTTTTAATAGGATATATACTTTGATGAATGAATTTTTGAGGAAAGTGTTCATCACCATCAAAGCCTAATTCTATATCCCTTCCGTCGTGCGGAATGTGGTTTGTTTCAAAAAGATAGTCCCAAATACTTAAACTAAGCCCGTAATTAACACCGTATTTAGTATGTTTTGGCAAAATTTTAGCGTGATGCCATATATGCATCTTCGGGTTATTAAGCACATATTTTAAAATTCCGTAGTTCCATCCTAAGTTCGCATGGTTAAGGTGACCAATGGTTAAGGCAGTAAAATGAACAATCGCCACATCGGTAATATCAAAGCCGCCAATAATCGCCAACGGAATGTACAAAATGGATTTATAGACTACCGGTTCCATCCAGTGATAACGCAAATGAGCTGCGAAACCCATCTCTTTTACGGAATGATGGACTTGGTGAAATTTCCAAAGTATAGGTACTCGGTGTAACAATCTATGGGTGTTCCATTGTACAAAATCTGACACCAAAAAGAAAATCAATAATCCCAATCCATACGGTAAAGCATCTACGTTTAGCAATTCAAAATCTGAAACTTGCAATCCAATTAAACCGAGGAAATCATTAAAAAAAGCTTCAGCGGTGTTTGAAAGGAAAATGAGTACGATCAGGTTCAGCAAAAAGAAATTGAAGAACATATAGAATGTATCCAACCAAAAGTCTTTACGGAATACTTTCTGGTTTTTTCGCCACGGAAATAGCAGCTCCAATAACCAAACGACTACCGAAACGATAATAAGCCCGTAGAAATAGTTTTCCCAATGAAAACGGGTGATTTCATCTAACAAATAGTTGAAATACCCAATATATGAATCCTTAAATATCTGAATATACTTTTCCATAAGAAATCTATCCTACTTGTCGGATTTGTAGCTGCAAAATTACAGATTGTAAAAGTAAAATGGGAATTGTGTATCTTTATATTTCTCTGAAACTATTATTATGAAAAATATTTTTCTTTTAAGTATCCTCTTCACCCTAACCACAACCTTTGCTCAAACCGAAGCCGAAGACAAAGCCGCCATTTTAAAGATCATGAAAACCCAAGAAAAAGCTTGGAGCAATAATGATCTCGAAGGTTTTATGCAAGGTTATTGGAAAAGCGATTCTCTTAAATTTTACGGTAGCAACGGACTCACCAAAGGTTGGCTACAAACGCTGGACAACTATAAAAAAGGATATCCCACGAAAGAACATTCCGGTACGTTAAACTTTACTATTAAAGATATTTCAAAAATCAGTGATGAAAGTTATTGGGTAATGGGCGAATACTTTTTAAAACGAAATGTAGGCGATGCCAATGGCGTGTTTATGATTATTTTTAAAAGAATTAATGGCGAGTGGAAAATTGTAGCAGATACGAGTTGTTAAACAGAGTTGGTAGTTGGTAGTTGGTAGTTGGTAGTTGGTAGTTGGTAGTTGGTAGTTGGTAGTTGGTAAAGAAAATCAATTTCCCTTTACCCGTTCCCAAAGATCAGCCAACAATTTTTTAGCATCATCTCTATTTTTAGGTTCTTCAATCACATTCAATCCTCCTAAAGTTGGCTGTAATTGATAGCTAAAAGCGTATTTATCCGTTTGTGGATCTACGCTCAACAAACCAAAACGTAAATCGTTAAAATAGGTAACGTTGTTCTTTTCTGAAATAGCATACCATCCGTTAGAAATTGCAATGAGACGCTGTACTTTATTTTCATTCTTTAAATCTCCCAACGCTGCATGGTTTTTAGGATGCCTATAAAATTGGATAGGTTTGCTATCAAAAAAAGAGTAATCGCCAATTAAAAAAGCATCGTCCACCTCAACATTGGCCGTCCAAAGAATCGTGTTAAACGGACTCGGTTTGGTTTCAATAGCTTTGTAAGCGATGTTTTGTTCGTCTAAGGCGTTAGTAAACTTATGATAGGTAATTCCTTTTAAAATCAACGTGATTACCATATAACCACTACTAATTAATATGCCCGCGTTATTTATTTTACGTCGGTTTTCAGTTCCCCTTTTTAGGAAAGCTGCCCAGATCACGCACACTAAAAAGGGTAGTGTATATAAAGGATCGATCACAAAAATGTTTTTATACGCCAGGCGAAGATCGAAAGGCCAAAAAAGCTGGGTTCCCCAAGTGGTATGTGCATCGAGCAAGGGATGGGTTATAAAACACATAAACCACAACCAATACCACTGTTTAAACGTAGCTCGTTTTTCGTATAACGAAGTAAGCCAAGCAAAAAAACCTCCAAAAACAATTGAAAACACAATGGAATGCGTAAAACCGCGATGAATTTCCAACGCAGTAACAGTATCTACAAAATTACTGGATAACACATCTAAATCTGGAATGGTGCCGGCGATGGCTCCGTACAGCATCGCTTTATTCCCCATGGTTTTTCCAAGGGTGGCTTCCCCTACGGCGGCGCCTAATACAATTTGGGTTAACGAATCCATTAATCAACAATTTCCATTTTCTTCAATAGAAAAGAAGCGTTCATATTTTGACAAATCCCGGGCTTGAAGGTGTAATCAAAATACAATTCATCATCTTCTATTCGGGCATCAAAAAAGTAGTTTTTTACTTGCGGGATGCTTTCAGAAACTTCACATAAACTTAAATCGTGTGTTGCAATAATTCCAGTGGCACTTCCAGCTACTAATTTCTCCACAAACTTTTTAGAACCAATCGCTTTATCCGTACTATTCGTGCCTTTTAATATTTCATCCAGTATAATAAAATAGCGGTCGGTTTTTATTTCTTCAACGATAAATTTTAATCGCTTCAGCTCACTGAAAAAGTAGGATTCGTCATCCGTTAAACTATCCGTCGTTCGCATACTGGTAATGAGTTTAATGGGTTGGTAGGTCGATTTTGTGGCACACACCGGAAGCCCAACATTCGCCATCACAATTTGCAGGGCAACAGTCCGCAAAAAGGTACTTTTCCCAGCCATATTGGCACCGGTGACGATGAAAAACTCTTCCGAAGCAATTTTAAAATCATTGCGCACCAACTTGTCAGGATCTAATAATGGATGCCCAGCACCATCAGCTTGCAGCTGCGTAGTTGATGATGCAATAGTCGGGAAAACGTGATGTGGGTGGTTAAAAACATAGTTTGCAAAGGTGTTGTAGGCATCGAAAAAAACAATGCTGTCTATCCATTTTGAAACGTGTTCACTATGTTCTGAAATCCATTTTTCGATATTGTACGATTGCCGAAGGTCACGTAACATAAAACCATTAGCCACAACACCCACCAATAGGTTACTACGTTGATCCAGCGAATCGAGGTGCTTTGCAAATTGCTTTAAGATGGTAGAAGCTTTTGCGGTATCACTTACAACCGTTTTCTTTTTTTCTGAAAGTAAACTACTGCTGAAATCTTCCGTTTCAATCTCTAATAACAACTTATGAAACTGCTCAAACGTACTTTGGATTTTAGCTGTATGCTGCGATAAATCGTTTACTTTTTTTAAATAGCGGCCACTAATGATAAGACCTAACAAAAACCAGCCAAACACAATATAACCCGAAATAAATCCTGAAAAATAGGTCACTAAAAGTCCTAATGAAATGATAGAGAAAACGGTGGAACCCGCTTTTATCCAATTTGGCACAAACGATTTGTAGTTGGCTAACCAATTTAAAACAGTAGCAGCCGACACTTCAGTTTTTACCAACGAAGCAACCGCTGAAAAATGCTGTCGCCAGGTTGCTTTTTTAGCCAATTCTTGAATAGCTTCTTGTTTCTTCGGGATATTTTCAATTTCGTTTTCGGTAAGCAAATGGGCTAAATGGTCTGAACCACTTTCCAAAGCCGTTCTATTGATATATTGATAAAAAGAACCTCTTCCGAACAAATCGATATCCTGACTATAATAATGTTCCGGATTTTTATACTTTTCTCCGTCCGGTAAATGATGAAAAGCCCTATTCAAGACCTCCAATTCTACATTATTGGCTTCAAACAAGGCTTTCGTTACATCGCGTTTGTATTGTAAATTACTATGTCGGGATACTAAAAACACGAACAATGCAATGCCACCTAAAATTATGGCAATAACAAACTTTGTGTTTCCGAAAGTGAAATAAACGCCGGCACACAATGCCAGAAACACCAACAATCTAAACGTTCCGGAAAGGGCGAGCTGATTTTTAAGGGTTTTAAGGGTTTCGGTATGTTTGGTTATTTGTTCTTTATAAAACGATTCGGGTTTCTTCATTTTTCTTTTTATAGCTTTTCTAATTCCGCTTGTAATTTTTTTGTTAATCCTTGCACTACCAAATTATAGGAATGATCAATTAATTCTAATAGCAAGTCAGCTGGAATGTTGCGTTCCAATTCGACGGTGTTCCAATGTTTTTTACTCATATGATAACCGGCAGTGATAAGTCCATCATATTCGGCTCTCAATTCTATGGCGCGTTCTGGGTCGCATTTTAAGTTGGCGGTAGCGGGCATTTTTTCCAAAGCGCATAATGCAAACATTTTGTCCATTACTTTAAACACCAACACATCTGGACCAAATGGAAGCGATTCAGTTACACCTTTTTTTGACAGACAATACTCTCGGAATGCTTCAATGTTCATACCTAATCAATTTTATAGCCTAATGCTGGTTGGTCGTCAAAATAGATTAAAAGTGTTGAAGCACCTAATTGCAAGGGAATTTTAAATGTAATGAGATTTGCTTCTTTTTTAATTTCTGAAATAGCAATCGGCTCCTTTCCAAAAGAATATGAAATATTTGAAGGATTACTATTTCGGATTTGAAAATCAATATACCCATCGTCATCTTCCGAAGAAATAATCCCTGTCAACGGTTTTTCTACATCTTCCCTTCGTAGCGTTTCTGGAATGATAATCGGCATATTCGCAAACACTTCTTTTGAAATTACAGTATCTATCAGCGCATCTTCATAAATCGCTGGATAATGCGTTTTAAAAAACAGTTTAGGCGGCGTTTTGTAGTAAAAATACGTTGGCTCTTTTATAAACTTCCCGTTGTATTTTCCAGCTCCCCACGTGGGGTCGAATATATACTGATCTCCATCAATGGTGGCGATATTCCACATGTGGTTTTTCTTAAAAGGGCGGCCAATATCATTAAAACTGGCTTTGGTATCACCACGCACCAAATAGTTTTCAATTCCCTGTAACTCACATAAACGCTCAAAAAGCATGGCATAGCCTTCACAAACAGCGATTCCTTTTTGTAGGGTGCGTTCAATTATTTTTTTTCGGGTGGCTTCTTCCTTTTGATTTCGCTCTCTAAAATTTTTAAAGTTATAGTTGAATTTTTTGTATTCCGAAGGTTCATAAGCCACATTGTTTATAATCCAAGTGTAAATGGCCCGGACTTTATCTTCTTCGGAAGTGAAATCACGCGAAATAAACTTTGAAAGCTGCTCGGGATTGTTAAAACTCTTTGGATATAACTGAATGGTAGCAGCTACTTGCTCGTAGTTTTGAGCTGCTACTGAAAATGAACCGCTTACAATTAGCAAACAGAAAATCAAAAATTGCACATATAAAGGAAGTTTACTTTTCACTTCTTTCTGAAATTTTTTCCTGAGCGTTGCGATCGCTTTCCAAAGCCGAATAATCCAATTTCCAATTGATGGTTTCTACCAATTTTTCCATCAGTTTTATCGTTTCCATCGCTTGATTGGAAGCTTCGAGTAACAAACCACTACTTGGTACTTTATCAACTATGTGTTGTTTGGCTTCGCGGTTAATATCGGTTAAGTCGGATGACGTAAACGGGTTTGCCCACCCTTCGCGTTTGTCGTAATATTTAAAGTCGGTTTCAATGGTCATCAATTCTGGTTGGGGGAAATTGGTCAACGTGATTGTTTTATTTTTGGTGTCGGCATTCATATTAATCTTCGTAAGGTCGAACCCCACGTGAGCTTTCGCTTCAATTAAAATAAGTGCTTTTTTCTTTCCTAAAATCACGTTGAGCCATTTATCCTTTACGCTTTCGTAATGGTAAATTTCAGAAAAATCGCCTTCCACCGTAATAAATTTACAGACACTGCGAATACGCTCCATCAATACCACCGATTGTGAATGTACTTTCTCTTTTTTTCGAGAGCCCACAAACCATGAGAAAATGAAGTACGCCACTACAGCTCCAACAGCCAGACCTATAAAAAGTAATTCCATATTAATTGTTTCCTATGCTTCCTAAATGTGTGTTTTTAAAACTGTCTGGATATTTTAAGCCATACCCAAAAATCCGATCCATCGCTGAATGGGAAAACAAAATAACACCTATTAAGGTACAAATTTCGCCAAAATAAAGCATTCCCACTACAATTAATAGGATTGCGATTGCTTTATGATGAAATAAATTATACGTTATCGCTCCTATTTTGGTGTTAATCGCATAGCCAATCATACCAATATCGGGCACTAACAATAAGGCTGGAAAAACCCACCACGAAAATTCCAATTGCGAGAACAAGAAGATCCCAAACATAAATTGGGCAAACTCCTCAATTTTAAGTGTTGTTTTCATTTAAATAAAAGTATATAAAACCGGTTTACTCGGCGACGCATCGTTATGAAATGAAGCGATTTGTAGGTTTAGCAAATAACTGCCGTCTTTAACTTGGTTGGGCACATAAATAAATTCGGTTATGGTTGCTTCGTGTCTCGGGCTTTCAGGATAATTCCAAAATGCTTTGTGTGCTAGCAGTTTTCCCTCGTCTTTTTCTTTATCAACTGAAGGCAAGTCTATCAACAGATGCTTCACTCCTTTTTCACGAAGCAACAACGCAGCCTCTTCGTGTAAATACGGCCAATTGGTATTTGACCATTGCTTTTCTTTTTTTTCTGAAGTATTCGGTAAGGTTCTAATGATAACAGCTTCGGGGTTTTTGTTTTCAAGAGCCGATTTTATTTCGCACGCCGGAATTATTTGATCATCCCCTATTTTTTCTGGAACGAGTGAAATTACTTCCGCCGAAAAAAAGAACGTTTTCAAGGCTTCATTCACTGAAAGAAATTCTTCTGAAATATGCCCCACACATTCGGTGTGTGTACCGTGGGCATGTGGATTAAAAGCAATGTTATTAAAGTTCACCGAAGCGCCTTCGCTAACCTTCGCTACCCAACTTTCCATTTGGACTGGTTCAATTGTAGGCGGTTGTAAATACCATGCTTCTGGGTTTTTTTCTGAAGCCCGTAACGGAATCGAAAGGTCTAGAGGCTTAGAAAGATCGACTGTTTTTAAAACTCCGTCTATGTTAAAAGTAGCTCGCAAATGCTTGGTTTTTAAAAATGTAATATACGATTCTATTGTGAGATTAATCTGTTAAAAACAAATCGGACGCAATGCCATCACTTAAAAACTTCCCTTTTTTTGAAACTTTAAGTGAATCCTCTTCTATAAATAGCAAATCCTTCTGTAAATGCTGAGTCGCTTGCTCCAAAGCGTATATTTTATATTTTTTTCCGAAGGAATTTTCTAATTTTTCTAAGGAAACACCCCATTTGGTTCGCAAACCAGTCATAATATATTCGTTGTAGCGATCTTTTACGGAAAGTGTTTCCTGCTCTTGCGGAAGTTCTCCAGCGGTAATTGCTTGTATATATTTGGTGTTGTTGGCAACATTCCAACTACGGATTTTACCATCAAAACCGTGTGCCGAAGGGCCAATACCCAAATACGGTTTTCCTTGCCAATAAGCCGTATTGTTTCGGGAATAATAACCAGGTTTTCCAAAATTTGAGAATTCGTAGTTTTCAAATCCTGCGGTTTCGGTTTCTTTAAGTAACGTTTTGTAATGGGTTTCCGCAACGGCATCTTCAACGGGCGGAACGATTCCTTTCTCTATAAATTTTTTCAAGGCTGTTCTAGGCTCAACCGTTAAGGCATAACACGACAAATGCGGAATATCCAATGAAATAGCAGTGTCCAAATTCTGCTTCCACCGTTCGTTGGTCATTCCCGGAATGCCGTAAATTAGGTCGATACTTATGTTGTTGAAATGTTTTTTTGCTTCTTCAATACATAAAAACGCTTCTTTTTCATTGTGGGCGCGGTTCATGAGCGTTAAATCTGATTCAAAAAAAGATTGAACGCCAATGCTTAACCGGTTAATCTTACTCTTCGCTAATGTTTCAATTCGGTCTTTTGTTAAATCGTCCGGATTGGCTTCAAGGGTGATTTCAGCATCGGTAGCTATTATAAAATGCTTTGATATCGTTTCAAAAATCTGCTCTAATTCTTCCAAAGTAAGCAACGACGGTGTTCCGCCGCCAAAATAAATGGTCTGGACGATTTCAGTAACTTCTTTTTTCCGAAGAATTAATTCTTCACACAACGCATCGACCATCGCTCCTTTTTTCTTTATCGAAGTTGAAAAATGGAAGTCGCAATAATGGCAAGCCTGTTTGCAAAAAGGGATATGTAGGTAAATTCCGCTCATTCAGTACTAAAAAAGGTTCTGTTATTGTTTTTGACAAAAATACGCTATATTTTATGGCAGACCTTACGGTAGCTTTATAAACACAATTCATCTTTATGATTAAGAGAACCATCTATTTTTTATTTTTTATCATTGGTATTTCCGCTTCAGCGCAAACAACACAAGACACTACCTCATTACGGGTTGGTATTGCTGGCTCTGCTCCTTTCTACATCAATAATGAAAAACCAGAAGGTATTATTTCAGATTTGTGGCGAGAAATCGCTTTTAATATCGATAGACAATACACGTATAAAAAATACGCTTCGGTCGAAGAAGGCATGCAAGCCACTACAAATGGTGATATCGATGTGCTCATCGGGCCTATTACTATTAACTCTCTGCGAGCAGAAACCGTTAGTTTTTCACATCCATTTTATGATACCGAACTCGCTATTCTAGCTCCGGTATTAGAACTCACTTTTTGGGACCATTTAAAACCGTTTTTATCATCTACTTTCTTATACGCAGTAGGGTTATTATTGGTTATCTTAACTATTGTAGGCACTTTATTTTGGTTATTAGAAGGACGGAAATACCCCGATGAATATGATAAGCACCCAATTAAAGGAATTGGCGGCGGAATTTGGCTAGCGATTGTAACTATGACAACTGTTGGGTATGGTGATTATGCCCCTAAAACAATACCAGGACGGTTTTTAATAGGCGCTTGGATGATTATTTCGTTAATAATGGCAACTTCTTTTGTTGCTGGTATTGCGACTACATTTACTGTTACTAGTCAGCAGGAAAAAACCATTAAAAGCTTAGCTCAATTAGAAGGACAAAAGATTGCTACACCGAATTACGATAAGGTGCTTAATCAAGTGCGCAATGTAGGTGGAAACCCAGTACCTGTAAAGAATGTAAATGACGCGTATAAATTACTCTTGAATGAAGAAGTAGATGCTGTTTTATATGATGTGGTTCCGTTGGAATATGTTTTTAGCAACAAAGAGAAGAAGAATTTTGAACTGACGAAACGAAATATTCAACCGCAACATTATGGTTTTATATTTCCGCTGAACAGTCCTTTGCGAAGACAAGTAGATTTACAGATTATTCAGTTACGTGAAGACAATGAGATTGAAGATATCGTTACACAATGGATTAATACGAAGAAATAAGCTACCTTATTTTTCAAAAGCTGTTCCCATTACTACTAAATCGGCTCCGGCGGTATAAGCCGTTTGTTGTTGCGTTTCGGTTTTAATACCGCCACCTACAATAAGTGGAATATTGACGGCTTTTTTTACTTCGGAAATAATAATTGATTTTACCGGGTTAATTGCTCCACTTCCGGCTTCTAAATAGATTAATTTGGCACCCATAAATTCACCTGCAATTGCAGTATGTACTATTTTTGAAGTATTATTTTGCGAAAGTGGCTTTGTATTGCTTACCCGTGCTACGGCAGATTCTGTGCCGCCATCCACTAGAATATAACCAGTAGGAATTACTTCAAGTTTTGATGCTTTTAGTTTCTCAACCGCTTTTAATTGTTGGCCTACTAAATATTCTGGGTTTCTACCCGATAACAAAGACAAAAATAAAATGGCATCTGCAAACTCGGTGATTTGTGTGTGGTCACCTGGAAACAAGATTACAGGCAACTGAGAATGATTTTTTAGTGCTTTTACGGTAGCTTCCGTATGGCCATTAGCATCTGTACTGCCACCTACAAATAAATGTGTGGTTTCTGTTGGCAGTTGTTGAAGAAAAGAAGCGGTTTCAGAAACAGTAAATTTATCAGGGTCTATTAAAATGGCAAGGCTTTTCCTCTCTTCGGAAATAGCTTTTAAAATACTTTCGTAATGATAGTGTTTCATTACCTAATCTTTTCAGAGATTAACGCATAGGCGCAGGTAAACCCTTCAAATTCTAGAAACCATACTTTATAGGTTTCTTCTTTATCTTCAAAAGAAACTTCGGCGGTAGAATGCATATCATCGAAGCGGAAATCTTCCACATAAACGTGTTCTAAAAAGCTTACGCCTTTTCGGGCAAAACTCTTGTACAATGATTCTTTTGCACCCCAAACCATCGTCAATTTTCGCATTACGGCATCATCGTTAGCTAGGGTTCTATATTCTTCAATCGGGGTAAATTTATGGGCAATTTTTAATATTTTTTGACGTTGCTTTTCAATATCAATCCCCACTTCTTGATCACTGATTATAATCGCCGAAAAAATAAAGGAATGGGTAATGGAGATATGTTTGTCATCCGTTAAATGCGGCTTGCCTTTATCATCATAATACAGATCGTGATCGGTATAACCAGCAGCAGCCAATAAATGACGAACGCTCATAAATCCGCGACGGTGTAGGTCGCTTTTCATACCATCTACACGCTTTCGACAATGATTGGTAAGTGAGATTCCATCGGAAAGAAATTCGTAGGATTCCTCTATCTTCCAAATCAAGACCTTAGTCGTTTTATTTACTGTTATAGTTTTGTAAAGTGGCATAAACGTTTACTAGATATTATGTATTTTTGCAACCTGAAAACTGAGCAATATCAGTTAGCAGAAAAAAAGATTGTTAATCCAAAGATAAGAATATGTCAACGAAAACAGTGCCTTACACGGCGTATAAAGTAAAAGATATTTCCCTAGCAGATTGGGGACGTAAAGAAATTGAACTAGCAGAAGCAGAAATGCCAGGTTTGATGTCGTTACGTGAAGAATACAAAAACGAGCAACCGTTAAAAGGTGCCCGTATTGCCGGATGTTTGCACATGACCATACAAACTGCGGTTTTAATTGAAACCCTTATTGAATTGGGAGCCGAAGTAACTTGGAGTTCTTGTAACATTTTCTCTACACAAGATCAAGCTGCTGCTGCTATAGCTGATGCTGGAATTCCGGTATACGCTTGGAAAGGAATGACCGAAGAAGAATTTAACTGGTGTATTGAACAAACGCTTTTCTTTGGGGAAGATCGCAAGCCATTAAATATGATTTTGGATGATGGTGGTGATTTAACCAATATGGTTTTTGACAAATATCCTGAACTAGCTTCTGGTATTAAAGGACTTTCTGAAGAAACAACTACTGGTGTGCACCGTTTATACGAGCGTATGAAAAATGGAACCCTTGTTATGCCAGCAATTAACGTAAACGATAGTGTTACTAAAAGTAAGTTTGATAACAAATATGGATGTCGTGAAAGTGCTGTAGATGCGATTCGTCGTGCTACCGATGTTATGCTAGCTGGAAAACGCGTTGTGGTATGTGGTTACGGTGATGTAGGTAAAGGTACCGCTGCTTCTTTTAAAGGAGCTGGAGCTATTGTTACCGTTACTGAAATTGATCCTATTTGTGCATTACAAGCTGCAATGGACGGTTTTGAAGTGAAAAAACTGGAAACTGTTGTAGGCAATGCAGATATTGTAATCACTACTACTGGAAATAAAGATATTGTTCGTGGTGAGCACTTTGAAGCAATGAAAGACAAAACAATCGTTTGTAACATTGGTCACTTTGATAATGAAATTGCTGTTTCTTGGCTAAAAGAAAACCACGGAAACTCTCACGTAGAGATAAAGCCTCAAGTAGATAAATATACGATTGACGGTAAAGACATTATTTTGTTAGCGGAAGGTCGTTTAGTAAACTTAGGTTGTGCTACCGGCCACCCAAGTTTTGTGATGAGTAACTCGTTTACAAACCAAACGCTAGCGCAGATTGAATTGTGGAAAAATACAGATCAATACGAAAACAAAGTGTATATGCTTCCAAAGCATTTAGATGAAAAAGTAGCGAAATTACACTTAGAAAAAATTGGTGTAGAATTAACCAATTTAAGCGAAGAACAAGCTAAATACATTGGTGTAGAAGTAGAAGGCCCATTTAAGCCTGAGTACTACCGATACTAGATGCTAGACTGCGCTCTTGCGCTGTTAGAAAATAAAAACCCTCACAGATATTGTGGGGGTTTTAGTTTTTATAGCCTAAATTATCTTAAGGTCTACTTAAAACTTTCACCGTTACAACTAGCTTTTATAACTTTATATAGATTTAATTTAAAACACACTTATGAAACTTAAAGTAGCTATCCTCACCTTATTTATATGTTTTAGTTCGTATGCTCAAAAAGACGATATAAAGCAACTGGATATTGTACTGAGTAATTATGAATATCCTTTTGAAGTTGATTATATCAACCTTGACATTCAGCAGCAAGAATTAAAAATGGGTTATATGGATGTTACCCCAGATAATTATAATGGTAAAAACATTCTATTGTTCCACGGAAAAAACTTCAATGGCGCTTATTGGGAAACTACTGCTAAAGCACTTCTAAAAGATGGTTTCCGAGTTATCATGCCTGATCAAATTGGGTTTGGTAAATCTTCTAAACCAGCACATTTTCAATATACATTTCAGCAGTTAGCAAAAAACACAAAACAGCTTTTAGATACTTTAGGAATTTCAGAAACAGCAGTTTTAGGGCATTCTATGGGAGGTATGTTAGCCACTCGATTTGCCCTAATGTATCCTGAAACTACTGAAAAATTAATTTTAGAAAACCCAATCGGATTAGAAGATTGGAAGTTAAAAGTTCCTTACCAGTCTATAGATTGGTGGTATAAAAATGAATTGAAGAAGGACTACCAAAAAATTAAATCATACCAAAAAAGTAATTATTACGATGGAAAATGGAAGCCTGAATATGATGAATGGGTTAATTTATTAGCTGGATGGACTCTAAGCCCTGACTATGAAACCATAGCTTGGAATGCAGCCTTAACGTATGATATGATTTTCACACAACCAGTGGTTTATGAATTTAAAAATATCAGTAGCCCAACACTGTTAATTATCGGAACTCGTGATAGAACAGCTTTAGGAAAACCATTAGTAAGCGAAGAAGTACGAAAAACGATGGGTTTATATGACAAACTTGGGAAAGCGACGCAAGAAAAGATCCCTAATTCAAAATTAGTTGAGATTGAAGATATTGGGCATTTACCACATATTGAAAGTTTTAATAAGTTTATTACACCGTTAATTCAGTTTCTAAAAGAATAAATTAAACTATAAGTCGTTTTATAGCAAAAGACTATCCTTCTGCTATGCTTAGACAAATTATAATTGCTTTATTAATAAGTTGTTTTTCGGTAGGGAACAGTTATTCACAGATAGGTGATGTAATTAATACGCGCACTGCTTATAAAAGAACAGCTCCTGTACCGAAAGCAACACACATTGACACTAAAAACCTTGCAAAGCAGATTACCAAAAATAGTCGTACAGATTTTGAAAAGGCACAAGCTATTTTTTTATGGATAGCAAGTACTATTGAATATGATAATGAACTTCGTACCGATGCTACCCTTCAGAAGTCTATTTACACTTCAGAAAAAAACGTACTTAAAAATGTATTGGAGCGCAGAAAAGCACTTTGTGGTGGTTATGCCTTTTTATACAAAGAAGTTTGTAGACAAGTAGGCATTGAAAGCCAAGTAATACACGGCTATAGTAAAAAATATTATCGTGTTAGTAGAAGGAAACAAGTTGACCATACTTGGAACGCCGTAAAAATTAACGGAAAGTGGCGATTATTGGATCTTACCTTAGCAAGGAGCCAGCGAAAAAATAACATACCAAACATGTATTGGTTTGACACAAATCCTGACTTTTTTATAAAAACACATTATCCTGAAGAAATACAATGGACACTTATTCATAACCCTATCTCAAAACGTAAATTTGAAGAGCTTCCTTCGAGATAAAATTATCAGCTTTATCTATAAACAAAAAACCCTTAGTTTTCACTAAGGGTTTTCTAAATATGTTATAACTATTACTTACGCTTCTGCACTAGGTACAATAGAAACGTACGATTTGTTATTTCTTTTCTTGGTAAATTTTACAACACCATCAACTTTAGCATGCAAAGTATAATCTTTACCTGCATAAACATTATCAGCTGGGTGATGCTCCATACCACGTTGTCTTATAATGATATTTCCTGCAATGGCAGCTTGACCACCATAAATCTTAACACCTAAGCGTTTCGATTCTGATTCTCTACCGTTTTTGGAACTACCAACACCTTTTTTGTGAGCCATGGTTAAAAATTTTTGTGATTACTATTTATTTTTCAATAACGCTTTAGCTTGTTTTACCCACTCTTCAGATTCTATCTTTTCGCGAGTAATACCGTCTAATGCAGAAAGCTCATCTCTATCGGCAGCTTTCAATTTACTGATTTGTTCGTAGGAGTAAATACCTACTTCGTTTAATCTTTTTTCGTAAGCTGGTCCAATTCCGTTGATTTCTTTCAAGTCATCAGCGTCAGCTTTTGTAGCAGTACCAATACTGTGAAGTACTTTATCGATGTCCATTTCGATGTCGCTATCTTCAGCTCGGTGTTCTGCACGTGTTACCAAGTTATCACTTACCTCTTCTTCTTTTTTAGATTTAGGGGCAGCTTTTTTTGGTTCTGCTTTTTTAGTTTCAGCTTTCGCTTTTACTGGAGTTTCTTTTTTAGTTTCTTCTTTTTTAGCAGAAGATTTCTTTTTAGCTCCAGAAGAAGCAATGCTTTCAATTACGATTTCAGAAAGGGCTTGTCTGTGACCGTTTTTAACACGGTAACCTTTTCTACGTTTCTTTTTGAAAACTATTACTTTATCACCTTTAAGGTGCCTTAAGACTTTTGCTCCAATAAGAGCTCCGTCTATAGCCGGGGCGCCAACAGTAACATTGTCTCCGTCACCAATAAGAAGAACATTGTCAAAATCGACTTTCTTTCCTTCTTCTGTGGCTAAACGGTTAACAAAGACTTTTTGGTCTTTCGCAACTTTAAATTGCTGCCCTGCTATCTCTACAATTGCGTACATAGCGTATCGTTTATGATATTAATTTATTTAAAGCTTTTCACTATAAAAAGCCCGCCTATTTTTAAGGCGGGTGCAAATATAATTCTAATAATTTAAAAACACAACCTGTTTTTAGAGTAATTTACATAGTATTTCGCTTACCCTCAGGAGTGTTCCACGAGTCTTTTAAAAGTTGCATAAATGCCAAGGTTAACACTAAAGAAGTAGAAACCCCCATCATAACGATTGAAATTATTAAAATAAGTGTTCCCTTATTGAAGTTCATGTTCCAAGAGTCTAATATGTTGTGAGCAAACTCTGTATCAAGTTCAAAGATATAAAGAGACATGAAAATAGTAAAAATCACGGTCGCTATGGCTCCAGCTGCAAATCCAACTTCAAATCCTTTAGCATAATCAAATTTAGGAGTATCTGCTTTGTATTTTTTTAAGGCCAATAATATTCCAGCTCCATAAATTACTCCATTAGCAGCACTCAAAACAGGATATTGGTGTAAACCAAACAATTTCAATAACAAAAAATAAACAATTAGTGCCACTGCAATTATAACTCCGTATCGTGAATAAATTTTAAACATAATAGTTGGTTTAGATTTTAAAGCTACTGAAAGTTACAAAATATTCTTCTAAAGAGTTTGTTAACTTTTCTTTGAAAGGAGCACGCCAACTAAAATAACTGCTGCCGCAAACAACTGAAATAGACTAAATTGCTCACCATCCAAGACTCCCCAACATAAAGCAATAATAGGGATGGTATATGTTACTGAAGAAGCAAAAACCGGTGTACTCATTTGCACTAAGCTATTAAATAGAACCTTTGCCAAGCCAGTACCAATGACTGATAAGATTAATAAATACCCTAAGGAAGGATATAATTCTTCAGACTGCAATGTAGCTTCAGAAAAAAAGTCTGAACTAATTAAAACAAGGATGGCTGGTACAATAATTACTGAAAACTGTCCCGCGGTAATAGCCAATGCGGAAACATTTTGAAGGTGTCGTTTTATAATATTTACATTACATGCATAACAAACCGATGCGCATAGTATTAACCCGGCATACCAATAATTTTGTTTGGGGTTTACCTCACTACCACTCCAAATAAGAAGAAAACTCCCTAAAAGCCCTACTATAACACCTATTAATTGATTTCTAGTAAAACCAATACTAAAAGCAAGAGCCCCCAAAAGAAGCGTCATTATAGGCGTAGTAGAATTTAAAACGGAAGCAATAGCACTATCAATTTCAGTTTCGGCAAAGGCAAAGAGAAAAGCAGGTATAAAGGTTCCTAAAAAACCAGAAATAGCAATCCATTTCCATTCTTTCTTTTTTATGGTTTTTAATTTTCTGAAACCGATAATCAACAAAAAAATAGCAGCAAACAAGGAACGAAGCGCCCCCAACTGAAGTGGCGTTAACCCTATTAATGCTTTTTTAATAAGAATAAATGAACTACCCCAAACCACCGAGAGGATAGCCAAATAAATCCATTTTTTATCAATGCCTTTCATGCTTCAATTTTGAAGCGGCAAAGGTCGGGAAATTGGGTGGATTTTTACACCTTTATAAGTTCAAAAGAAATTACTTCCACTCCATCGTTTCCATCAACACTCTAATATCCTCCCGAAGATACATGGCTGCTGGATAAATAGAGTCGAAATTAGGTTTGGCCTTAAAATATAAGGAACCAGTGATAAAATGGTTTATACTATCGGTTACATAAAACTGTGATTGTGTTGCGGCATTACCATCAATCATGTAAAACATCCCATACACCTTGTTTATAGAATCCACCCTCGGCTGTTCTAAAATGCTATTGGCTTTTATAGTATGATCGTAGGTGAGCTTTTGAGCATCGTACAACAACGAATCAATATTATTATTTTTGATAGATTGATAGGTTAGATATACAGTAGCTTTCATATCTGGATAGTCAACATCAAGGTTACAGCCGTCAGTAGTATCTAACGTAGCATTGGTGTTCATTTTAAAAGAAAACGGACAATCAATAGCCACTTTTTTATAATTATTTTTCGGGTACTCTAATCTTAATTTTGCAGCAGGTTTTACAACCACCTCTTCATTACAGGCTATTATTAAGAAACAAAGGAAAAGAACTGCTAAAAACCTCATATATTGATAGAAAGTTTAATCTGTTTAATACGTTTATTTTCGAACGCTTCAATAGTAAACGAATAGCTATGGAAGGTTATTATTTCGTTTTTCTTCGGAAATCCTTTTGAAATTTCTAATAAGAAGCCTGCAAGGGTCTCGGCTTCTCCTTTTTCAGATTCAAAAACTTGTGGATCTTCGACACTAATTACTTTGTAAAAATCCTTTAACGGAGTTTTACCCTCAAAAACATAATTGTTTTCGTCCAATTTAGAAAAAACCAAATCTTCATCGTCAAACTCATCACTAATTTCACCCACGATTTCTTCAATAATATCCTCTAAAGAAATCAATCCGCTAGTTCCTCCGTATTCATCTACTACAATAGCAAGATGCATTTTCATTTCCTTGAACTCATTAAGCAAATCATCTAGTTTTTTATTTTCGGGTACAAAATATGAATCGCGTTTTAAAGATTTCCAATCGAACGTCTTTCTGTCTATATACGGCATTAAATCTTTTACATATAAAATTCCTGTAATATTATCAATGCTATCTTTATAAACAGGAATGCGGGAGTAACCGTTTTCCATAATGTGCGGCATTATCTCCTTATAGGACAACTCTTCGTTAAGGGCAAAAATATCCATTCGCGGCTTCATAACCTGTTTAGTGTCAGTATTTCCAAAAGTTACAATACCTCTTAATATTTTTTGTTCTTCATGAGTAGTGTCGGCTTCACTTGTTAAATCTAATGCTTGCGATAATTGATCAACACTAATATTTGCTTTTTGTTTACCAAACCGATTGTGTATATAAATAGTAGTACTACGCATAGGCAAACTGAGTGGCGAAAATACTTTGTCAAGCACCTGCAGTGGGTACGCCATGAACAACGAAAAGCTCACTTTATTTCGACTAGCATATATTTTTGGTAATATTTCACCAAACAATAAAATTAAGAAAGTGGCTACTCCAATTTTTAAAAGCAACAATAGACTTAATTGAAAAAAATAAAGGTTTATCGTATAATCAATCCCGCTAAACCAACTATCGCTCAGTGATTCAAACAACAACACAATAGCTATATTTATAAGATTATTGGCTATTAAAATAGTAGCTAATAGTTTTTTAGGACGATTTAATAGCCTTTGGACAATCTCCAGTTTTTTTGAAGCTGCATTATTCTCATCAGCATCAAAATCGGTTGGAGAAAGTGAGAAAAAGGCCACCTCTGCACCAGATATTAATGCCGAACATAGTAGTAAAACCACAAGTATGGCAATACCGGGTATTTCAGTATAACTTAGTAATGCAGTAATAAATAAACTCGGGGGTTCCGGATCCAAAATTATATGTTAGATTAAACTTGAAAGCTTATATTTCCCTTTATTCTAAAAAGGAAGGTCATCCTCTTCTTCACCAGCAGGTTGTTGAGATTGCTGCGGTTGATTTTGACGCTGTTGCTGCCCAGAATTGGTGTTATTTGAGTGACTCGCACTTTTGTTTTGAGGCATCGCACCACCTCCTTCAGATTCGTTTTTAGGACTTAAAAATGTAAAATCTGTACATTGTATTTCGGTGCTATAACGATCGTTCCCGCTATCATCTTGCCATTTACGGGTTTTTATCCGCCCTTCTATATAAACCTTGTCTCCTTTTTTAAGATATTTTTCGCAGATTTCAGCACCTTTATTACGCACGACAATATTATGCCATTCGGTATTAGAAACACGCTCACCAGTATTACGATTGGTATACGTTTCATTAGTTGCTAGAGGGAAACGCCCAATGCTTCCACCACCTTCAAAATAATGCATTTTCACTTCATCGCCCGTGTGCCCAATTAGCATCACTTTATTTAATGTTCCACTCATAATTATTGTATTAATTTACAAAGGTATATATAGTTTTAAAGATAGCGAATTTTTCAGTTTTTAAAAACCGAAAAGTTTGAAATAAAATTATTAATCAAGACTGGCACAGCGTATTGCTCTATTTCTGAATAAGGAATAGTTTTTTGTTTTATTTGTGAAACTTCAACAATCCAAAAACGTGTAAAAAGATGCTGGTGTGATAATTTATGCACTACTGAAGTTTCATTATACAATGAAATGGAATCTATTTCTATTTTTTCAGAAAAACATTTAAACGATTCTAATGCTATCAATTCTTTTTCTGAAACCTCCTTTTTACTTTCAAGTAAGGGAAACTCATACAATTGTTGCCAAATTCCTTTCCCGGTTCGTTGATTAAGAACAGTTTCACCGTTTTCAGAAAGTAATACCATATAATTAAAGTAACGTTTTTTTATTTTATTTTTTTTCAATTTTACCGGGAGAGAGGAAACCAAATCTTTATTATAAGCTTCGCAGCGCTCATTAAATATACAAATTTCACATTGTGGGTTTTGAGGCACGCAATACCGAGCACCAAATTCCATAACAGCTTGATTGTAGGTCCCCGGCTGTTCTCTATCAATTAATTGTTGCGCAAGGTTTTTAAATTCTTTTTTTCCGGTAGTACTATTTATAGGTGTAGAAATTCCAAAAACGCGAGACAAAACACGATACACATTACCATCTACCACCGCTTCGGGATCGTTAAAACAAATAGACGCAATGGCACTAGCCGTATAGTCTCCTACTCCTTTTAACTCCAAAAGACCCTTGTAGTTTGTAGGAAAGTTTCCGTTTAAATTTTCTGAAATATATTGCGCCGATGCATGTAAATTTCTGGCACGTGAATAATATCCTAACCCCTGCCATAGTTTCAATACTTTTTCCTGTGGCGCTGCAGCAAGATCGAAAACGGTTGGAAACTCCTCAATAAAGGTTAAATAATATGGTAAACCTTGTGCTACTCGTGTTTGCTGAAGTATAATTTCACTCAACCAAATATGGTACGGATTAGTAGTTTTTCGCCAAGGCAATTCTCGCTTATAATCTAAGTACCACGCTATTAGTTTATTACGAAAAAAAGTTGTATTTTCTGGCATCTAGCAAAAATAGGGTATATCTGTTTATATTTTAACCAATTAAGGTTTGAGTATTTGATTTTAAAATTGTTATATTTGCCCTCTTGAAAAAAATAACCCTAAATAAAAATTTATAATAATGACGAAAGCAGATATTGTAGCGAAAATCTCAGAAAAGGAAGGAATGGAAAAAGCTGACGTACAGGCAGTGATTGAAACTTTTATGAGTGAAGTTAAAAACACCCTTGAGGGTGGTGACAATGTTTATCTAAGAGGTTTTGGAAGTTTCATCATCAAGAAAAGAGCCGAAAAGACAGGTAGAAATATCTCTAAAAACACAACAATCAAGATTCCCGCACACAACATTCCCGCTTTTAAACCAGCAAAAGTATTTGTAGAAGGTGTAAAAACCAATGTGGAAGTAAAATAATAATAACACAAAAACAAGCTTAATATGCCAAGTGGTAAAAAAAGAAAAAGACATAAGGTAGCGACACACAAGCGTAAGAAAAGAAGACGCGCTAATCGCCACAAAAAGAAAAAGTAGTTTCTAAACTACTTTTTTCATTTAAAGACCTTTCATTTTGTTGCTTCTGTTTTGAAGCAACAAAATGAAAAAAAGAAATTTAAAACGTTCTTTGAAAATGAAATTACAACGTTTGCTTACCTTAAAACTGCGTGATTTCGACGGGTTATTCTGAATATATTAGTATTCTGAATACAAAAACCTGTGATAAAATATTGTTTAATCCATCCCGGAACCCCATTTGGGGCGGGATAAAAATTAATTACAAGTGAGCTACGAATTATTTATTAGATCCAGTTCACAAGAAGTTGATTTTGCCCTTTTAAAAGATGGAAAACTATTAGAATTACATAAAGAAGAAGAGGACAATAAGTTTTCGGTAGGTGATGTGTTTATCGCCAAAATACGGAAAACAGTTCCTGGTCTTAACGCAGCCTTTGTTAATGTAGGCTACGAGAAAGATGCATTTTTGCATTATCATGACTTGGGACCAAAAGTCACTTCTCTTTTAAAATTCGTAAAACGTGTAAGCACAGGTAAACTTAAAGACTATTCTTTAAAGGATTTCCCTTTTGAAAAAGAGATTGATAAAAACGGCGGCATTAATAACGCCTTAAAGTCTAATCAATCTATTCTGGTACAAATTGTAAAAGAACCTATATCCACAAAAGGCCCGCGGATAAGCTCAGAGCTTTCCATTGCAGGCCGGTATATAGTATTGGTTCCTTTTTCAGATCGCGTTTCTATTTCACAAAAAATAGAGAGCAAAGACGAAAAAGAAAGGCTAAAACGCCTAGTAACCAGTATAAAACCCAAAGGATTTGGTGTAATTATACGTACTGTAGCAGAAGGCAAAAAAGTAGCAGAACTGGATGGAGATTTACAAAATCTCATGGATCGCTGGACAGCGATGTGTAAAAAGCTACGGGGAGCGCACCACCCCAGCAAGGTGCTAAGCGAGTTAAACCGAGGAGCTTCTATTATTCGAGATGTATTTAATGACGATTTTTCGGCAATACATATTGATGATGAAACCCTTTACTTGCAAATAAAAGATTATGTGCAGCAAATTGCACCTGACAAAGAGAACATTGTCAAATTATACGACTCGAAAGTACCGATGTATGAAAAATTTGGTATTGAACGTCAAATAAAAACGTCCTTCGGAAAGACTGTTTCAAGCAGCAGAGGAACCTATTTGGTGGTTGAGCACACGGAAGCCATGCACGTAATAGACGTGAACAGTGGTAACCGCAGCAATAAATCGAAAAACCAAGAAGACACTGCGCTAGAAGTAAATTTAATAGCAGCAACCGAAGTAGCAAGACAACTACGCCTACGGGATATGGGAGGTATTATTGTGGTAGATTTCATTGATATGGGACATGCCAAAAACCGCAAAAAGCTCTACGATCATCTTCGTGATGAAATGAAAACAGATAGAGCAAAGCATAAAATACTACCCCCAAGTAAATTTGGATTGATCCAAATTACCCGCCAACGTGTTCGTCCAGAGATGAACATTAAAACAGCTGAAGAAGCCCCAGGCGGTGAAAACGGAGAAATTGAAGCTCCCATAGTTGTAGTAAACAAAATTACCGAAGACCTTAAAAAACTCTTCAACAAGAACCATAAAAAGATGACTTTAAACACACATCCTTTTATAGCAGCCTTCTTAATAAAAGGCTTTCCATCTGTGCGAACCAAATGGTTTATGGAGCACAAAAAATGGGTAAAAATTCAACCAAGAGATGCTTACACGTATCTGGAATATCATTTTTACGATAAAGACGGAGAAATGATTAAATAAATCCAATTAAAAAACCCTTTCAATTTGAGAGGGTTTTTTTTTGCCCTAACTTTAAATTCATTCTTATTTCTTTTTTCTGAAAAAGTATCCTTATTTTTCCACTTGTGAATACTGTAAAAATATATACTGTAGATGAAGCGAAGGCAAAGCTAGAACATTACTGTGCCTATCAAGAGCGTTGTCATAAAGAAGTAGAACAGAAACTAAAGGGAATGCGTATGATTCCTGATGCCATTGACCATATTATTCACCACTTATTGCAACATAACTTTTTAAATGAAACTCGTTTTTCCCAAGCGTTTGCACGAGGAAAATTCAAAACTAAAAAGTGGGGTAAACACCGGATTGTTCGTGAGTTGAAATTTCGAGATATTTCAGCCTACAATATTAAAAAGGCGCTTCAAGAAATTCCTGAAAAAGATTATTACAGTACTTTTCATGAACTTGCAGACAAACGAATAAAACAATTGGACGGTGAAACAAATCTTCAGAAAAAAAGAAAGAAATTGGCCGATTACTTGTTTTACCGAGGCTGGGAAAGCACTTTAGTATATGAAAAAGTACGGGAAATAACTCAATAAAAAAGGAGAGCAAAAACAGCTCTCCTTTTTTTCTTCAATTAACACAAAAATTAAGATCCACACATCAAGCAATCATCATCTTCCTCTGCCGTACGTGATTTGGCTAGCATCTCACGCAATTCTTGCGGCGATAGTGGCTTATTTGTAACTGCGGATGTTGCTTCCACTTCTGTTTCGGCTACTTCAGCTGTTTCTTTTACAGGCTCTTTCTTTACCTCTTTTTTCAAGGTAAATTTAATGGCATCCACAGCACTCTTGGTGCGTAAATAGTACATTCCCGTTTTCAGTCCGTTTTTCCATGCGTAGAAATGCATGGAAGTCAGTTTTGCATAATTTGCATTTTCCATAAACAAGTTAAGCGACTGTGATTGATCAATGAAATATCCTCTGTGACGTGACATATCAATGATGTCCTTCATGCTTAGTTCCCAAACGGTTTTATATAGTTCTTTTAAGTCCTGAGGGATAACATCCACTCCTTGAACTGAACCATTAGCACGCATAATTTCTTCTTTTACATCGTCGTTCCACAGTCCTAATTCAACTAAATCTTCCAGTAAATGCTTGTTAACCACGATAAATTCACCAGAAAGTACACGACGCGTATAAATATTTGACGTATATGGCTCAAAAGCTTCGTTATTACCAAGGATTTGAGATGTAGAAGCGGTTGGCATAGGCGCCACCAATAATGAGTTACGAACGCCGTTCTTTTTAATCTGTTTGCGTAGTTTTCCCCAATCCCAACGACCGCTTAATTCTTCATCTTTTATACCCCAAAGGTTATGCTGAAATTTCCCTTCGGAAATAGGCGAACCTTCATAACTTTGGTAAGGGCCATCTTCTTTGGCTTCTTCCATAGAAGCTGTTAGTGCAGCGAAATAGAGCGTTTCAAAAATTTCTTGATTTAATTTTTTAGCTTCATCGCTGGTAAATGGCAACCGTAGCATAATAAAAGCATCGGCCAACCCTTGAATACCCAAACCAACTGGACGGTGACGAAAATTAGAATTTTCAGCTTCTTTTACTGGATAGTAGTTTCTATCAATTACTCGGTTTAAGTTTTTTGTTACCCGTTTTGTAACTCGGAATAATTCTTTGTGATCGAATTCGCCTTTTTTAACAAACATTGGTAAAGCAATGGATGCTAAATTACAAACAGCAACCTCATCTGGTGAGGTATACTCCATAATTTCGGTACAAAGATTAGAGCTTCTTATAGTTCCGAGGTTTTGCTGATTGCTTTTTCGGTTGGCTGCATCTTTATACAGCATATAAGGTGTCCCCGTTTCAATCTGAGATTCCGTTATTTTCTCCCAAAGCTCACGAGCTTTAATAGTTTTACGGCCTTTATTTTCAGCTTCATATTTAGCGTATAATGCTTCAAATTCTTCTCCATGACAATCAAATAACCCAGGGCATTCATTAGGACACATCAAAGTCCACTCGGCATCCTCCTGAACACGTTTCATAAACAAATCTGGTATCCACATCGCGTAAAACAAATCGCGAGCTCGCATTTCTTCTTTCCCGTGGTTCTTTTTCAAATCAAGGAAATCGAAAATATCGGCATGCCACGGTTCAACATAAATTGCGAAAGAACCCTTCCGTTTTCCTCCTCCTTGATCTACGTACCGAGCGGTATCATTATATACGCGTAACATTGGCACAATTCCGTTTGAAGTTCCGTTGGTTCCTGCAATGTATGAACCAGTCGCTCTTACATTATGTATAGACAACCCAATACCACCAGCAGATTGTGAAATTTTTGCCGTTTGCTTTAACGTATCGTAAATACCGTCAATACTATCGTCTTGCATAGTCAACAAGAAACAGGAAGACATTTGTGGTTTTGGGGTACCACTGTTAAACAATGTTGGTGTTGCGTGTGTAAAGAACTTCTTAGACATAAGCTCATACGTTTCTTTAACCGAAGCTAAATCGTCTAAATGAATCCCAATAGAAACACGCATTAACATATGCTGTGGCCGCTCTACTATCTGACCGTTTAACTTCAATAAATACGACCGTTCTAATGTTTTAAAACCGAAATAATCATATCCAAAATCACGGTTATAAATAATGGTAGAGTCTAGCTCTTCGGCATTATCCATAATTACTTTATGCACCTCATCGCTAAGTAATGGTGCCGCTTTACCTGTACGAGGATTCACATATTCATATAGGTCAGTCATTACTTCAGAAAAGGTCTTCTTTGTATTTTTATGTAAGTTAGAGACTGAAATTCGAGCTGCTAACCGGGCATAATCTGGATGTGAAGTAGTCATTGTTGCTGCAATTTCAGCAGCTAAATTGTCCAATTCACTTGTTGTTACACCATCGTATAATCCTTCAATTACGCGCATGGCAACTTTTACCGGGTCTACCAATTCATTTAAACCGTAGCATAACTTACGCACACGTGCGGTAATTTTATCGAACATGATGGGTTCTCTGCGACCGTCTCTTTTAATTACATTCATACTTTTTTATTTATTGAGGTTAGCGATATAGTTGACTACTTTCTTTGTGCGCAATTATTACCCTGCACATTATCAGTTGATTATAAAAAAGCCCGCCCCTTGGGGAGAAAGCGGAGACTTTTATTCGTTAAAAATCTGCGTCGAAGCTGATTTTGTTAGATTCTTTGTCTTTATTGGTAACACCCGCTTTTTGGTATTCAGAAACACGTTTTTCGAAGAAGTTCGTCTTTCCTTGTAGGGATATCATATCCATAAAGTCGAATGGATTGGTGGCGTTATATTCTTTTTCGCACTCAAGCTCAACCAATAAACGGTCTGTTACGAATTCTAGGTATTGTGTCATTAGTTTTGAATTCATCCCAATAAGACTTGCGGGAAGAGATTCGGTAATAAATTCACGTTCTATGTTAAGCGCATCGACAAGTATTTCACGAATGCGTTCTTTTGGTACTTTATTTACTAAATGGTGATTGTGAAGGTGAACAGCAAAATCGCAGTGCACGCCTTCATCACGAGAAATTAACTCGTTAGAGAAAGTCAAACCTGGCATTAAACCACGTTTTTTCAACCAGAATAGTGAGCAAAACGAACCTGAAAAGAAAATACCTTCAACAGCTGCAAAAGCGATAAGACGTTCTGCAAACGAGTCCGATTCAATCCATTTTAAGGCCCAATCTGCTTTCTTTTTAATAGCTGGGAAGTTTTCTATTGCATTAAAGAGTTTGTCTTTTTCCTCTTCGTTTTTAACGTAAGTGTCAATTAGCAATGAGTAGGTTTCACTATGAATGTTTTCCATCATAATTTGGAAACCGTAAAAGAACTTTGCTTCGGAATACTGTACTTCACTCACAAAATTTTCGGCAAGATTTTCATTTACAATTCCATCTGAAGCAGCAAAAAAGGCAAGAATATGTTTTATGAAATATTTTTCATCCTTATTTAGTTTGTCATTCCAATCACTAAGATCTTGATGTAAATCTATTTCTTCCGCAGTCCAAAAACTTGCTTCACTTTTTTTATACCAATCCCAAATATCGTGGTGCTGAATTGGAAAAATTACAAATCTATCTTTGTTTTCTTGCAAAATCGGTTCTACTGCGCTCATTGTCCTTCGTTTTTATATTTGTTAAAATTTGACACCCCTTGGGACTAACAAATATGGAAAAAATTAAAGGTAATTACGGTAAAATGCCGTTTGGGTTTTTAACAAAGTTTTCAACACAACGTATTTACTGGGCTTAAGGGAGGTTATTTAAAAACAATGTATAATATATTGAATTTCAAAATGTTATTGTTTTTATTTCTTCTTTAGACAGTGTTAATTTTAGAGTCATAAAACAGTTGTGAGTATCCAATTTACCATAGTCTATGATGAATTTTCCTTACCGTTTTTTGAAATTAAAATTTCAACAATACATACTTGTGAATTTTAACATTTCAAAAAAAAATTAAAACCAAAAAAAGGCTGCCAAAAACTGGCAGCCCCTTACTATTAAACTAACAAAAAACACTTACTCTTTTATAATTTTATACGTTTCTGTTTGACCATTTACTCTTATTTCCATAACATATATGCCCGATGTTAAAGATGCAGTGTTAACTATAAACTCACGATTATCAGGGTAAGCTTTTAAGACTTCCTGCCCTAAAAGTGAATATAAGGCAATGGTGTCTATATTATTTTCTGCGTGAATGTTTAAAACCTCATTGGCAGGGTTTGGGTAATACGACAACCCCTCTATAATATTGTCTTGAGTACCTAATATCTCTGTCTTAGCATCGAAATATAGGCCATAACCAAAACTACCGCCTCCACTGGTCCCTGCAAAAGCCATACAGGGTAATTGGTCATCAGTTTCGGCAGTTGCTGAAGGGAACCCATCAAAAACGTCAATATCTGTATCGGCAACCTGTTCGAAAATATCAAAACCGGTACCGTTAAATGTCAAGGACCTGTTGAGATCATTTTCACTATTGTCAATGTTGTCCCTTACATATGCTGTACGGATTACCTCTGTTCCGTTTACTTTACGCACCCAAGAATCGGTATGTGCTATGTTCCAATTGCTGCCTCCAGAGGCAAAGTTGGAGAACAAGGCATAAGTCCCTTCATTTTCACGCAGATAACCAATACCATCAAAAGAGTCTGATGTCCCTGCATCACGTTGTGAAGCCCAGATAATCACTTTGTCGCTTGCCAAACTATTTCGGGCAGCAGCAATGGTAGGGTTGATTGTTTCTTGGCCCCCTCCCAATTCTATGGTTTCTCTGGCACCCCACGAAGTAGGGTCATTATAATCAGAGTTTACATTTGCATATAAACTTCCTGAAGTAGCGCCAGTATAGGTGGTATAAACAACCCCATTAAGACCATAGGTAAAATCCACTTGTTCGCCACAAGTATTACTTTCGGATACTTCATCTACCCAATCAAACCCATAGCTCCCAACTGTGCTTCGAGCAGAATGCACTTCGGTACAGGTCGTCATTTTCTGGTAGGTAGCAAACACCTGTTGGGCATTGGTAGCAACTGGATAGTTTCTGTCCACACTAAAATCTGAAACGTCCCCGGAAATAACCTGAGCATCAAAATTGCCATTGTCCATATTCCATCGCCAAACTTGAAAGTTCCCACTTTCCGTATATAAATATGCCAACAAATAATCGTCGCCATCCCCATCCATGGATATAATCTGCATTTTACGCATAGGGGCAGTAACATTAGCTGCCTGCCATTGCTGAAAGGTTTGTCCTCCATCAAGGGATCTGTAAATAAAAATGATGTCAAAATCACCTCCAAATTCAATGTTGTTCTGGAAGGCTGAAATATAGATGTCCCCATTCTGGGTTACTTCAATATCGACCCCACCATCTACAAACTCATCCAGTAACAGCCTATCGGTGTCCCAATCACGGATTTGTGGTACAGCATCACGTTCTTTAATGACATCCGGAAAGTATATCCCATTGATTGCTAAATTTTCCATTGTTTCAGGAAGTGCCCCACCATTATCGACTGGTTTGTACAAAGCCGCAATTTCAGGACTGACTGCCATCCAAGCTTCTTTGATTGCCAATCTATTGGCATTGATTTCTGCAGCCGTTCCGGTTGTTTCCAACACCTTGGCTTCGGCAAATAACTGCTCGAGTTCTGGGGTGCGTTCTACCTCCGCAGGAACAATCTGGTTTGATAGGACTGTCCTATCTATTTGCGAAAATCCTGTAATACTTATTAACAGGATACTGATTAATGTAATTGCATGTTTCATAACATTAAGTTTTAAAAATTAAGTTTCTGTTTTTTAATTAATATTGAATTCGTGTTTCAAATTTACTGTTCAACGCGTGTCTTCAACCAAAGTTTTCACCCTATAAATAAGCGTTTTATCCCCCTTTTTATAAACGGGGTTTTTCCTGTACTCTAATAATAAAAGCCTCTTTGTTTATTAATAAACACCCTTTTTTAAGACTCATGAACAGGTCAGGAAATTTTAATGAGGAGAGTGCTGAAGGTGTTTTTTGTCAAATTATTGATTGCTAATTATTTGTGATTCGCTTTATCAAAAAACATTTATTTCAAAACTAATGCGCTGACCCAAAGTCGTATATAACAAATGTTCCAAAGTGCATCACTTATGTAACATCATAAAAAAAGCCGGAAACACAGTGTTTCCGGCTTTAAAACATAGGTAAGGTTTTTTAATTATCCAAGGTCATCGACGTCCAATTCGTCAATAGCATCCCAAGTCTCATCGATATCCATATTGGTGCCGTTGGCTTTTATATAAAAACGGTTGCTTTCCATTAATTGAATTTCGCTGTTGTTATTGTTTTTCTTGTATTCTTCGATGGCTTTGTTTCCATTCTTTTTTACAGTTCTGCGGGTTTTATATTCGTCTTCCTCTTCAAAATCCTGCGAAAACAACATGCGCATTCCAGCAGTGGCTGCGGCACCCATTTGTCCGGCTCCATCGATAACCTGAAATTTAAACTTTTTAGATTTATCTTCGTTAGCATACGTAGCTTCAATAGAAGCAATTTTCATATAAGATGCTTGGCCTGCCTTATATGCAATGCGTTTCATTCCGTCTACCTCATCGGGCAACCACTCTTTTAATTCCTCATTGGTTAAAGGCTCCATTTTTTGGAGTTCTTTAATGTCATCACCCATTTTGTTCATTTCCTTTACCGCATTGGTAGTATTTGAAACATTTTCGCGGGTTTCTTTAATTTTTTTTGAAACGGGGTTGTCTTTACAAGCCACAACGATTAAAATTGCTGCTAATGCTATCCATATTTTTTTCATAATTAAGGTCATTTTAATTGGTTATTGATTTATTTTGATTTAACATGTTGAATATCAATATACTTATAAATGTATAAAAAATTAACTTATTTATAAACACATATATTATTTATATAAAATGGATAGCTCCTCCATTTTATTTCTACTTATTTTGAAACGTTTTCTGTTCTAATATTTCTGTAACATTTCAAAAATAGTCAATGCTATTATTACTAGTTTTCAAATATGTAACAAAGCGTATCAACTATGTAACAGATAAGACATACTGGTTCAACCAAAACCCTAATGTGACAAAAAACAACTAAAGAAAGTTAGGTTTATAGCTTCACAATTGTATGTGTTTTACAAATTTAAAAAACCTGTGCCAACCCCATACGTTGTTGACACAGGCCAAAAATTACACCAAATTATTGTTTGATTAGTTTAATAGATTCAACTGCTTTCCCGGCCTGGACTTTGGCTATATAGTTGCCTGCTGAAAGTCCTGATATATCTATAGTAAAGTTATTACTATTATTTCCGGTGATTTGTTTTACTTCTTGCCCCAGTAAATTGTAAATACTAATATTTGAAATTACTTCTTTTGAACCGAAAGTAACTTCTCCCGCTGTCGGGTTTGGGTATGATGTTATTTCAGCTACGATTTCGTTCTCAACACCTAATGGTTCATCGGCAACATACACATTAAACAGTGCATTTTCTGGCATTGTCGAGCTGTCTTCGGTGTAAATAGTCCACTGGTTACCATTGTACCAAACACCAAGGGTACGATCCAATAGTATGTTACTAAGATCTCCAGAAGACCCCCAGTTATGGGTAATCACGGGATACGCTTCTGGTTTTCCGTTTAGGCTCGGGTGGTCTATTACCGTGTAATTGGCGGTTATGTTTCCAGTTGTTGCTGTATGTTTAAATGCCGTGGCACCGCCTGTTCCTTCACCAATCAAAAGATCAAAAGCAGCTTGAGCGGGAATATTATCATCCGTAGATTCATTATATACATACCAATAATCATCACCATTATCGTAATACACCCCGTAATTATTATCGTTGCGTACTTGAAAAGTATTGTAATAGTTAGCATATAGAATTATGGCATCTGGGTTACCATTAATGCTCGGGTTATTCACTCTAACTCTATACTCAGTTCCAGACGCCACTACGCCATCCCCTTCACCACCATCAATGATATAAATATTGTAAGACGAGCCTTCTGCCATAGGATTACTATTTTCATTATACAACATCCATTTAGATGTACCAGTGTTATAATAGGTACCCGTTACATGGTTATTGTACTGTACTCCACCATAGTTAAGGTTATGCGTAACCATAATCATAGCACTGGGATTGCCGTTGAGGTCGGGATGGTCCAATTCGGTGGCATCACTAGTAATATTGCCTGTTGTTGCCGTGTGCACAAAAACTTTGTCCTGTGCCATTGCCACTGTAAAGAGTAGCACACTTAAAATTGTAAATATTGTTTTCATAATAATTAATTTAATTTTGATTTATAATTTCTTTTATCCCCTATATCTCACTTTAATAATGAACACTTGATTATCAAGTATAATTAACTATGCAACGAGAGTTAAAATAAAAAACCTGTACCAAGTCCAATTGAAATTGGCACAGGTTAAAAATTTAGTGAGAATTTTTATAAGTAATGATTTTAATTATTTAATCATGACACATATAGCCACCGTTTACATTTACTAAAGTATTATTACTTTCAGTAAGGTTTGGATTTGTTGAACCATAACGGTTATATAATGCGCAAGCATCAATATCTTTAAAAGTTGTGTTCGTAACAGTTAACACTGGATCTACCCACATTTCGATAGCACCACCTGCTCCTGCACCGCCAGCATATTCAATTAAAACATTATCTATTTTATTTTGGACAGAAGTAGTTCGGCGAACGGAAATTGCTTTCCAAGCACCTGGAACTTTAGTGACCCCTGTAAAAGTAATTGGGTTTGTAGGTGTTCCCTCCGCAATTATAGCACTGCCTTCATCAAAAAGTTTATCTATTTCAATACCTTTTGTGTCTTCAAATTCGATAACAACACCAGGTTCTATGGTAAACTTAGCTCCATTATTTATAACTAGATTACTAGCCATTCTATAAGGAACTCCTAATTCCTTCCAAGTAGTTGAAACGTCCATGACATTCGCTCCCGAACCACTAACTAACCTTATGACATCCGTGGCATTCCCCGTAAAATTTCCTCCAGAAATATTGCCTGCTGTAATGACATTGGTAAATATTGGTATACTACAATTAGTTATAGTACTATTATTAATTTCCACATTATAATTATACGATGTAGCGGCTATACCATAATTTAAGCTATTTTCAATACTTACATTATTTAGTCTAAAATAAGCAGTTGCCCCTAAAATTAAACTTGCTGGTTCACTATTACTTGTTAAGCCACCATCACCAGCATATTCAATATTTACATAGTCAAATTGGTTTTTAACACTTTCACTGCCAGAGAGGATTCCTTTCCAAGCTCCCTTTGCCTTAGTAATTGCACTTAGGGCTATGGGTTCATTTTGGGTTCCAATAGCATTTAATGACCCATCGTCTCTAATTATCATTCCTGCGCCATCAGCAAACTCAATAACCACTCCTGGTTCAATTTTTAGATCCAATTCCACCGAAGCTACACAGTCAATAATATAATCTACGTCGCTGCTTCCGTTTTCAAGTAAAGAAATGGCATCAGCATTGTTCCTTTGAAAAGAGTCGCAACTCAATACAATAGGACCTGACTGATTCACAGTCGTAAATGAAGCAACATTGCTCAAGGTCTCTCCTTGATTTCCATCTTTGGCTACTACCGCCCAATAATAAGTATCACCAGAATTTAAATTATCCTGCGGGATATAAGTAATGTCACTTAAATTTGAAGCAACTGCTGTGGTAGGTGGATTTTCAGTATCAAGATATACATCATAACTTACGGCATCGCCATCAGGATCTATTGCGGGTTCCCAAGAAAAAGTGGGGTTTAAATCTACATCGGTAGAACCATCCGGCACTGTTATCAGGTTAAAACTGTCAGGCGCCTGATTGCCCGGATTTGGACTGTCGTCGTCTTTACTACATGAGAATACACTTACTACCAAAAGGGCTAAAAGCGTTGATTTTAAATATTTCATAATTTTAATTTTTAATAGGTTTGTGGGAAGTTCTGCGATTATAATGTTTAATTTTTATTGATTTTTAAATGTTGAATTTAACACCGGCTGCCAGCACAAGCTGTCCGCCATCTATTATTACGTACTTTAATTCTGCAAAAGGCATAATGTTACTATCCAAATCCAGATTGGCTCCAGCACCTAGGTTAAGGCCAAACCGTCCATCGGAGGTATCGCTGGAAAAGTTACCAAATTCCCCAAAATCGATATCTGCATCTACACTAATATTAGTGTAATTAAGACCTCCAAGGCCATACACCTGAAAGCCTTCGTCTTGTAAGAAATAATAATTTACGTTTCCGTTGATTTCCCACCAGTTTACCGTAATAAAGCTTTCTTCTTTTGGCAAGTAATAGATAAAGCTCGGTGAGATACTAAGGTTGTCCAGCACGCCAAATTCTGCATTGGCTCCAATCCCGAGGTTTTCAATTTCGGTACCGTAGGCGAGTTCAGCGCCAATACGGGTATCGATTTGAGCCTGCGAGACCATAAAGCCTGCAAAAAATAATAGGGTGGCGAAAAATAATTTTTTTGTTTTCATGATAGAATAATTTAAATTTTAAGTTTTTTTAATCCTTTACCTATTTATGTGACAGAAAAGAAGAAGTAAACATTTTTGGTAAAAAATTTAAGACAAATATGTAAAGCAGGTCTCGTTTTGTCAATAAGCAATGAGTAAACAACCTGCATCAATGAGCGGACACATCAATTTTTTTATTCAAGCACTTTTCTTAAAAAAACTCCGGAAGATAAAAACCTTCCGAAGTCTAAAAGAATAAAAAACTATTTTATTAAGTACCTACTTTTTAATCACTTGCTTAACCAAGGTGCGGTCACCATCGGTAGTGATCTCTACAAAATAACTTCCAGATGCAAATGGAGCCATATTGATTTCAGATTTCCCTTCCCAGGTTTCTAAACGCTGACCGGTAATTGAAAGAAGGGAAACTTTTTGAATGGTACCGCCTTTAGTATCTAAGTGCAAAACATCTTGTACGGGATTTGGGTACAGGGCTATTTTGTTTTCCGATACCGCGTTGTTTTCAACACCCAACTGGCCATCGTCCACAAATACCGATAAGGCAATGGCATCGCTTGAACCATCAGTCAGGATTTGCGGGGTGCCGTTTTTCCATAGCTTGGCCAAAGCATTTGTAGCATTGTTTTCTTGTCCTGCCACAAACACATTACTACCAGAAACATAGGCCGACTGGGCACTGGCATTGTTCGAACCATCGGTTAGGGTTTGTGGTGTACCGTTTTTCCAAAGCGTGGCCACTTGATTTGTTCCATTATTATCACTGCCTGCGACATACACATCAGTCCCAGAAACGTAGACAGAATTGGCAAAGGCATTGCCTGAACCATTGGTTAAGATTTGTGGAGTTCCATTTTTCCATAGTTTGGCCAAAACATTTATGCCGTTATCTTCATAGCCAGCTACATAAACATCACTACCAAAAACAAAGACCGACTGGGCACCGGCGCCTTTCGAACCATCGGTTAGGGCTTGTGGTGTGCCATTCTTCCACAGCATGGCCACGTCTTTTGAGCCATTATTTTCATACCCGGCTACATAGACATCGCTGCCAGAAACATACACTGAATAGGCAGCGGCACTATTTGAACCATCTGTCAAGTTTTGAGGCGTGCCATTTTTCCAAAGATTGGCCACATTTGCCGTGCCGTTGTTTTCATAGCCTGCTGCATAAACATCGTTGCCAGAAACATATATAGAGGTAGCAGTGGCATCGTTAGAACCATCGGTCAAGATTTGGGGCGATCCGTTTTTCCACAGCATAGCCACATAATAATTACCATTATCTTCATAACCTGACGCATAAACATCATCACCTGAAACAAAGACCGAAAAAGCAGCGGCACGTTTTGAACCATCTGTCAGGCTTTGTGATGCACCGTTTTTCCAGAGCGTGGCTACATCGGTTGTACCATTGTTTTCAGCTCCCGCCACATAAACATCCTGTGCGTTGATACTTATGCTAAAGTATAAAGCCCATAGCAAGATCATTTGTTTTAAAATAGTAGTCGTTTTCATTGTTTTGTTTTTTTTAACAGTTAAAAATTGAATATTGATTTTTATTTTAACCCTTTACATATTTATACCGCAGCAATAAAGAAGTAAACGTTTTTGGTAAAAAAATATCGGGAGATTGACTTATATAACTATTAATGAGTTTATTGAATCTGAAAAAATTAAATAGCGAGGGCTTTTTATTGAATTGCCTTATTATGTCAGGTTTAAAAAGTTTAACTTTGTTTTTGTTTACTTTTACCCTACTTATGCATTAATGATTGAAGACCAACATTTAATAAAGAAACTCAAGCAAAAAAACTTAAAAACCTTAGACAAGGTTTACCTTACTTATAAAGAAGAGTTTTTCTTGTTTGCCAGAACGTTTTCAATTTCAGAAGAAGATATAGCAGATGTATATCAAGAGACCGTTATTTGTTTTTATGAAAATATTCAAAAAGGGAAACTCAACAAATTGACAAGCTCCTTAAAAACGTATTTATTTGCTATTGGGAAGTTTAAGATTTATAGGCAAATCAAAAAAAATAAATTGAGTTACGAGGATGACCTAATTATTCATTCCGACGAAGAGATAAAAATCTTTGAAGTAGAAGTAAGCAATAAACGCCAGAAAGTATTAAAGGAAGCTTTTAACTATTTAGGGAAAAAATGTAAAAAAGTATTGGAGCTTTATTATTACGAAGGCTTGACTTTAGATGAAATACAAAACTTTTTAAATTATAGCTCTAAAGATGTGTTGAAAAGTCAAAAATCAAGATGCTTAAAGCAATTAAAAGAACTTGTGAAAAAGAGAGATGAATAAGGAAGAATTAATAGCGCACTATTTTAACGGGCAGATTTCCAAGGATGACTTTTTACAGTTAAAAACGTTACTGGAAGAGGACAGCGAGTTCAAGAAAGAATTTTACGCCCAGCTGGAAGTGCAGCAGACTATTTCTGGAGAAAAAAGTGCTCCTTTAAAAGAGCGGCTTAAAAAACTGGACCAAGAGTCTGCACCAAAAACCAAATGGTATTTTTATGCGGCTGCTATTGTCATACTTATTGCTATTGGTTCTTTTTTTTACAATACGCAACCAGATTATCAAGATCTGTACGCCAAAAACTTTGAAGCATACCCCAATGTAATAGCCCCTACAGTTCGCGGCAATGAAACCCCGAAGAAAGATAAAATGGAGTTGACCTTTCATTATTATGACAACAAGGAGTATGCTAAAGCTGCAGAGTTATTTAAAACACTTTATAAAGAAACCAATGAGGATTATGCCTTTTTTTACCAGTCGGTAAGTTTAATGGCAGCAGGAGAAACTAATAAAGCTATCATTGCCTTAGAACAACATAACTGGAATGAACCAATAGACTACCAAACCATTACACAATGGTATGTAGGCCTAGGTTATTTGAAACTGGAAAATAAGGAAAAAGCCAAATTACATTTAAAAAAAGTAACCGTTTCAGGCAAACCCCTTGCTAAACAAGCAAAAGAAATCCTACAAAAAATAGAATAACATCGTCTTTTTTTTACCTTTGGGTATACTAATTATAGTGCCCCATTATGAAAAAAATTACGTTACTCCTTTTACTTTTCTTTTCTTTTCAATCGTTTTTTGCTCAAATCTCCAAAAATAAAAAAGCTGAAGAGCTTTTTTCTAACGAAGCTTATACTGAAGCCATATCTGTTCGGAAAAAAATTCTGAAATCCATTGACGACAAAGATTCAGATGCCTACAAAAGACAACTTTATAAAATAAAAGCCACAGAATCCTACCTTGCTTCCGATTATGCTGAGATGTTGAGCTTAGTGGAACAAGCTATCGAAGTGTTTAACGGCATAGAAGAACCATCAACCCTAGAAAAGATTGAAATAAATATTGAATATTTCAATGTACTGATACCTAATGGAAAATTGGAAAAAGCATGGCAAGTGGCTTCAGAAACCTATGATTTTACACTTACTCAACAAAATGATGAAAAATATGGATCACAGCTAGCCAAAATCTTTCAGGGCTTGGGAAATATTAAATGGTTTTTGCAAGAATGGGAAACCGCAATCCCATATTTCAAAAAAGCTATTGAAAAAACCACAGAGGTCTATGGCTATTATTCGGTGGAAACTGCAAAAAACTGTCGGTTGCTTTCTACTTTGTACACTTTCACCCCTGATTTTAATACTGGTTTAGATTACGGCCTGAAGGCACAAAAAATTTACGAAAAAATTCAGCCCGAGGACAAATTCTTGTTGTTCCAGCAATACGCGAATAATTTAACCAGCTTTAAACAGTACGGAGATTTGGAAAAAACCGAAGAATTGTTAGCTAAATTGACAGGATATTTTAATAAAAACAAAACCTACCTCCTTAATTATGAGCATCAAGATTTTCCTAACCTAAGCGCTGCCAAAACCATTTACTTATACAAAAAATTGGAGTATGCCACCGCAAGGCAAGATTTTAATGAAGCTGAACAAGTCTATGCCCGTTTTCAAAGGGAAATTATGCCCAAAATAATTCAACCTTATTCGGAAGCAGAACGTAATACCCTCGCAAAATTCAGTCTGGAAACCGGATCGCTTTTCCATCGGTCTGGGAATTATGAGAAAGCAAAAAAATATTATTCCAATGCCTTGAAATTTTCCCAAAGCATCGACTATAATTTTGGCATTTTACAAGCCTATTGGATTCTGAGCACCGCTGCAGCAGACAATCAAAAATGGGATGATGTTATTCATTATGTAGACCTTGCTTTCGAGAACCCTGAAATTGAAAAATTCAACCAATCCATGACGATGCGGAACAATCTTGGGCATGCATATTTTGGGAAAGGAAATTACGACAAAGCTTTTGCTGTTTTCAACAAAGTATTGAAGCACTATTTTTCTGCAGATGAAGAAATAAACAATTTTCATGCCATTCAAAACCTTAATGAAATTGCAGGGGTTTATTTGAAAATGCACCAAAAACAATCGGACAGTAAATATTTGGAAGAAGCCTACAAAGCCTATCACCTTTCTTCCGTCATATTCTCACGGCTCTACCGGGGAGGAAAATTCAATGACCGGTTAGCGACTTATCAGGATCAAATAAACGAAGGTATGCTTTTATGTACCACCATGCTGGATGAACACTTTCAAGAAACTGCCGAACGGGTGGAAATTAATAATTCAGATTTACTTTGGTCACGCTTTTTGAACAATCAAGAAGGTTCAGGATTAGAAGGCACAAGGCTTCAGGCCAAAATTGATTCGCTCATCACGGAAAAGGAAAAAACCAAATTCACAGCAGAAAACGATACTGGAGCAACAGTGGATTCCTTGAAGACAAAATTGGAGAAACTCACTAATTCAATTACTGAGGCACAAACAAAAATCGAGAAAAATCATCCTTCTTTTTACCAATTTTCACAGAAAGATTTTGATTTAAAAAGTCTGCAAAGTAAGATTAGCAAAAACGAATTAATTCTCCGTTATGTATTAACAGATTCAATGGTTTTTGCCTATGGCATCACAAAAAATAATCTGTTACTGAAACGCTTGCCAGTCGACAAGGTAGAATTACGGAAATCCATTGACGATTACCTTTCCGATCTTAAAAACTTCAAAACTTCCTATCTCGAAAAATCGAAAAAGTTGTTCGCGGTTTTAATAGAGCCTATGTCTGTCGAGAAATATGATAAACTAACTATTATCAATGACGGTTTTTTAGGCTACCTTCCTTTTGAAACCTTAATCAGTGAAAACAAAAGCTTTTTGTTGGAAAACTACCAAATAAGCTACTCCACTTCGCTGAAACTTTGGAGCATTCAAAACGAAAACAATGAGGGTTCCTCGACCAAGTTTACGGCCTTTTCGCCAAAATATAAATTGTCATTTGCCGCAAATACAGAAGATAAAGCTGTGAAAGATCTTGTCCGGGAAGGAAATTACGAACTGTTGGGCGCAGAAAGAGAGGCGAAAACAATAAATGCGCTTTTTGATGGAAGGCTCTACACGGCGGAAGAAGCTACAAAAAACAACTTTGTATCAAATGTGTCAAGCTATGACGTACTACATTTAGCAATGCACGCTGTTTTGGACGAGGACAACCCTGCCAAGTCCAGCCTCATTTTTGAGAATAATGAAAAACTCTACCTTCCAGAGTTTTACAAACTGAAAATTCCCGCACAGCTAGCCGTTTTAAGTGCTTGCAACACGGGTGTTGGTGAAATAAAACGAGGCGAAGGTGTACAGAGTCTTTCAAGAGCATTTACCTATGCTGGGGTAAAAAGCACGGTCATGAGCCTGTGGCCTGCACCCGATAAAGAAACTCCAGAAATCATGGTGTCCTTTTATAAAAACCTCAAAAAAGGCGAAAATAAAGCCCAAGCCCTGCAGCAAGCTAAATTAGACTACTTGAAAAACACGAAAACCGAAAAATTGCAGCACCCTTTTTACTGGGCAGGTTTTGTACTTTCAGGGGACAATTCTCCTATTCAATTTTCAAAACCATTATGGAAACAACCTCTTTTTTATATAATACTAGTATCTGTATTGGCGATTTTATTGGTTGTTATTTATTTCAGAAAAAGAAAAAACAATTCCACTTCTTTATAAAGAAACAAAGAACAAATTATTTTCTTTCCGCTATGTGTAGAAAAAATGGCTGAAATATTCTGAAAAAGGCTATCGCTCGGAAACTACTTTCTCCAATTCCATGTACCAATCTTCGCCATATTTACGTATCAACGCATCTTTTACAAATTTGTAAACAGGCACCTGAAGTTCTTTACCCAAGGTACACGCATCGTCACATATAGGCCATTTGTGGTAGTTTATAGCTGAAAATTCGCTATAGTCTTGAATACGGACAGGATATAAATGGCAAGAAATAGGTTTTCTGAAATCGACCTCCCCAGCATTATAGGCATCTTCAATACCACAACTGGCTGTCCCGTTTTCGGTAAAGGTTACGTAGGCACATTCCTTTCCGTTTACCAATGGAGTTTCCAGTTCGTCTTGCGGACTTTTTATAAACGTGCCTTGTGCTTCAATGGACTGGATCCCTTCTGGGCGTAAAAAAGGCTTCACTTTTGGATAGATTTCTTTTAATACGTTAGTCTCCTCTTCTGTGACGGGTGCACCCGCCTCTCCTTCAATGCAACAAGCTCCTTTACACGCACTGAGGTTGCACACAAATTCCTTCTCAATAATATCTTCTGAAATGATTGCTTTTCCTAATTGAAACATATGGCAAAGGTACTTTGTTTTCTATGTTTTTATCGAAAAAATTTTACTAAAAATTTAACAGCATTATATAGTTTAAAAAATTGCAATATTAATTACTTTTGCCGGCTTAAATTTTTAGGATATGGAATTCAATTTTAAACAAATAATAACAGCAACTATGGTATTGTTCGCTGTTATCGATATTATAGGAAGTATCCCTGTCATTATTTCGTTGCGGGAAAAATCTAAAGAAATAAAAAGCGGACGTGCGTCTATTATTTCAGCTATTGTTTTAATCGTTTTTCTATTTATAGGGGAGCGTATTTTAAACCTTATTGGCATTAACGTAAACGAATTTGCTGTGGCCGGGGCATTGGTACTTTTCTTTATTGCTTTGGAAATGGTTTTGGGTATTACTTTGTTTAAACAACAGGACAACGATTTAAGCATGGCAACTGTTTTTCCTATTGCTTTTCCAATTGTTGCAGGTCCCGGAAGTTTAACTACATTACTTTCCTTACGAGCAGAATTTGAATTAGAAAACATTATTGTTGCTATATTAATCAACATAATTGTTGTTTTTATTGTTCTAAGAACTTCTTCCTCCCTTCAGAGATTTCTAGGTAAGAACGGAATTGGAATTATTGAAAAGATTTTTGGGGTAATTTTGCTTGCTATTTCAGTAAAACTGTTTACATCGAATATTCAAGAATTATTTAGTTAATTTTGTAGTATGAAAATATTCATATACATACTCATAGCCTTAGCCGCAGGTTTAATAATTTTCAATGCTACAAAGTTAGATTTTGATCATCTTTTTGAAGGAGATAGCATGGTGGCCGTTATTAGTGTATTAGCCGGTGCTTGTGCTATTTTACTGTTGGTTATTTTACAGGTGTCGCAAGTAATACAGAAGAAAAGTAAAAGGAGAAGGTCTTAATTAGCAGGTTGTAATTACTCCTGTTTTGAGAGGACTATTGTGCCGCTTTTTCTTTCGCCTCTAATTCTAATACTTTGGTGAGCATAAGATCACCTTGGTTTAAAATTAATTCATGAGCATTGGGACCATAAAGTTGTTGCGCTATATTGGCTTTTAGAGCTTTTTTCAAACGCGCTTCGTAACCCGTTAAGTTTATTTGCGCTTCGTTAAAACGAGCATACTCTATAAATTCTTTTGACAGCGACTCGTCAACGGTATAGTTGTTAACAAAATCCTTGAAGTTCATTCCGCTGAATTGCTTTCGATTTTGCTCTAAATATTCAAAGATAAAATAACTCATAAAGCCACTTCGAGAAACATAATTAATCGTCTCACTACCCACACTGGTATCTTTTGGCACAAAAATATCAGGAATTATGCCTCCACCACCATAGACGATTTTTCCTTTTGGTGTTACAAATTTTAAAGAATCTACTACCTCGATATCTTCTTTGTGTTCCAGTTCGCCATTTTTGTAGCGTTTTTCATAGTCACTATAATAAGCATCGTTGCCATTACCATAAGGTCTTTGAATGGAGCGACCGGTTGGTGTGTAATATCTTGCAATGGTTAATCGTACAGCGCTACCATCACCTAAAGACATTTCGCGTTGCACCAAGCCTTTACCGAATGACCGGCGACCAATAATAACGCCTTTATCGTTATCTTGAAGCGCCCCGGCGACAATTTCGCTGGCCGATGCTGAGTTTTCATTAATAAGCACATAAACTTTTCCATCTTCAAAATCACCACGTCTTGTGGCATAATCTTTATTGATGTCACCACTTTTGTTTTTAGTGATCAATACTAGTTTATCATCTTCCAGAAACTCATCTATCACACGTTCAGCAGTCGAAATGTACCCGCCAGGATTATTACGAAGGTCTAAAACCAAGCTTTCTATATCCTTGTCGATCAAATCGTCTAACGCATCTTTAAATTCATTGTAGGTGGTTTCAGAGAAGCGATTCAGTTTTATATAACCTACATCATCATTGAGCTTATATGAAGCATCTACGCTGATTAAAGGCACTTCTTTTCTTCTGAATTTGAAGTCTAGCAACTCATCTTTGTTTTTTCGGTACACCTTCAATTTTATCTTAGAGTTTTTTTCACCTTTAAGGTACGATATCACACTATCGCGGTTAATGCTGTCTCCAAAAATTTTTCTTTCATCTGCGTATAAAATACGGTCACCTCCTTTAATTCCGGCTCGTTCTGCCGGTCCTCCTTTTATGGAGCGAATTACAGCAATTGTATCTTTATAAATGTAATAACTAACGCCAATGCCCACAAAGTTACCGCGCATATCATCGGCATTTTCTTCATACTCATCACTAGGAATATAAACAGAATGTGGATCGAGGTTTTCCAAAATACCGTTGACGGTAACATCTACAATACTATCGGTATTTACGCGATCTACATATTCGTAGTCAATGTAATCGATAAGACGGTTAAGTTTGTCTTTTTTGCTATTAGTAGCAAAAATCTTTTCCGTAGTGTCGTTAAAATTGAGTTTTGATCCCACAAAAACACCAGCGGCCAAAGCCGTACCAATAATTAATGGTAAGTATTTTTTGTAGTAACCCATTTTTCTATTCTAAATTTTCAATATGCATTATGGTAACGCCTGCTTTTTCTAAAAATTTTATACCGCTATTGTCTTTATAGCCCTTATGGTACACCAACCGCGTAATCCCTGCTTGATGAATTAACTTACTACATTCTTTGCAAGGTGACAAGGTGATGTATAACGTCGCACCGTTACAGGATTGTGTTGACGAAGCTACTTTTAATATAGCGTTTGCCTCAGCATGAAGCACGTACCATTTGGTATAGCCTTCTTCATCTTCACAAAAATTTTCGAAGCCACTAGGAGTACCATTGTATCCGTCGCTAATAATCATTTTATCTTTAACAATAAGCGCGCCAACTTGTTTGCGTTTGCAATAGGAAAGTTTGCTCCATTCTAGCGCCATACGTAAATAGGCGATGTCGTACTGTCGTTGTTTACTGATATTCATATTGTTGAATAAGTAGCGAAATTAGCAGGAAGTTACATGATTGCAAAATATACAGTGTTAAGCATTTGCAAAAGCTTCAAGTATTAAAAGTATCATTATTTACTGAAACTGAAATGGTTTAACTCCAAGATATTTTAAGAAAAAAGAAAAAAACAATTATCAATAAGCATTGGGATAACGAGCCCAATTACTATCGATGAAATCACCAACACCCAATCGCGTTTGTTAAAGCGGAAAATAGTTTGCATCAAAAAGGCTAAAATAAGCACTAAAATTACTACAATTAATTGTGCAGCTTCAATACCGAGGGCGAACTCTAATAAGTGCAAAACATCATTATCTCCGCTTATCATCTTGAAATAACCAGCAAAGCCAAAACCGTGAATCAACCCAAAAAAGACAGTTGCAACATATAATACCCCTAACTTTTCAGCTCTTTTTTCTTTTCCAGCCGTAAACAAATTAAATAAAGCTGTGACCAAAATGGTAATAGGAATTAAACACTCAATCCAACTGCTAGAAACACTTACAACTCCATAATTGGCCAATAATAGTGATATGGTATGCCCCACGGTAAACAGCGTAACTAAAACCAGTAATTTTCGCCACGCATTGAAGGTATATGCCGCGCACAACACAATAATAAAAAGCACATGATCATATGCTTGCCAGTCGAGCACATGTTCTAATCCTAATTTAAAAAAAAGCCAAAAATCGGTCATTGAGGAAGGTTTTAAGATTCCTCAAAGGTAGGAAAAGTCCACAAAATTTTATAACTTAGTAACCAACTGATAACCAATCATTATGAAAACACTATTACTTTTTATAGCCTTGTTAATAGGTTTCACATCCATAAGCCAAGAACCAGACCCAGATTTATACCAAACGTGGTATTTATATAGTTATGAATACGATTTGGGCGATTATATTTTGGTTACCGAAATTGAGCCAGCCATTTCCCCTAACCTAATAATAGAAGAGAATCTTGATTTTTTTGGGAATGGTGCATGCAATGCATACAATGGTAACTTTATATATGACGCTACAGCTGAAACTTTAACACCCGAAAATTTTGTACAGTCCCTATTAAACTGTGATTATCAATCGCATACCGACTTTGAGCTAGATTATTTTGGGTTTTTCAGCCCTGATGTGCCGTTTGAATATACTATAGACACAAACCCCAATAACCCCAATAATCAAACATTGATTTTGTCTCCTGCCCCGGGTTTTTTCCTTATTTATAGTAACACCCAACTTTCGGTTTCAGAAAATGAAATAACTTCTTTTAAAATCTATCCCAACCCAGTTTCGGAAACACTTTTTATCAGTTCCGAAAACAATACTATTGAAAATATTTCTGTATTTTCGATAAATGGGCAAGTAGTCCTTTCAGAAAAAAGCAATACCAATCAACTCGATGTTTCGACACTTTCTAACGGCTTGTATTTTGTGGAGATTGCCTCGGGAAATGGCACTAGTATTCAAAAATTTATAAAAAAATAAAGATGAAAAAAATCCTGTTTTTTTTGACAGTTTTATTAATAGGGCTTAACTCATATAGCCAAAATCCAGATCCAGATTTAATACAAAAATGGTATTTGCATTTAATAACAATTGAAGGAGAAGACCATTCGCCAGCAGTTTATGGCTTTTATCCTGATATTGAATTTGCGGACTTAGGCGAAACTCACGGCTTTTATCTTCCAGACCCCCTCAACGTATCTTGTACTATAGAAGACGTTGTATTTTCCCAAGATCCCCCCTATTTTCAGCTTTCAGAAAACCGAGTCTGTTTCCCAAAACAAACTTGTTTAGATGGACCAGAAGAACCTTGTAGCCAAATTTATGGAATGCACGCTGATTTTTATTACAACACCCTTCAAACACTGTTAAACTACAACCTTGTTACTAACGGAGATGGAACTCAAGCGCTAGAAATTACAAACGAAAATGGTAATGTATCACTATACGGCGATGAACCTTTATTGCAGCGTTCCCAATTTTCTGAAAACACTTTTAAAATATACCCTAATCCAGTTAGCAACCAACTTTTTATCTCTTCAAAAAATAATACCATTGAAAAGCTGAATGTGTATTCCATAAATGGACAATTAATGCTATCTGTAAGAAAAAACACTAATCAACTCGATGTTTCGACACTTTCTAACGGCTTGTATTTTATAGAGATTGCTTCGGGAAATGGCAGTAGTGTTCAAAAATTTATAAAAAAATAAAGCCCCAACATCTCTGTTAGGGCTTTGTACCTTGGGCGGGAATCGAACCCGCACGTCGTTAGACACTGGATTTTGAATCCAGCGTATTTACTACTAAATTTCCATAAGTTATATTATAATCAACTGACTAGCAAATATTTAATTTTATATAATATCAATTGATATCGTTTAAAATCATAATTTGTTGTACCTATGTTGTACCGAAATGATTATCTTTATATCCTAATATTTAAGATATGTCATCAAATGCAAAAATAGTACTTCGGAAAAAGCCTAATAAAGAAGGACATTGTCCTCTTTGTATTCGTATCACAAAAAACCGTCGCTCAAATTATCATTATATAGGTCATAATATTGACCCAAATGATTGGGATGTGAAAAATATTAGAGTTAGAAAATCACATCCTTACTCAGATAGGTTAAACGGTTTGCTTAGTACCAAACTGTCTGAGGCAAATAAAATGCTGATTGATTTGCAGTCGAGCAAAAAGGATATATCGGCAAATCAAATAAAAGAGAAACTTTATGCTTCTTCGGAATCAGTTACTTTTTTTGAAGTGGCACAAGACTTTCTTGATGATTTAGAAGCAAACGAAAAGCTGTCTAGGCTTTCAACAGATAAAGCAAGAATTAATCACGTTTTAAAATTTACCACGTCAAAGCAGCTAACCTTTCAAGAAATTGATGAAAATTTTCTAAAGAAATTTAAAACCTACCTCCGTACAAAACACAACCTATCAGAAAGGTCGATAGTAAATAATCTTATTGTGATTAGAACTATCTATAATAGGGCCATAAAATTGGGTATCGTAGATAGAAAACTTTACCCATTCGGTTCGGATAAAATACGAATTAAGTTCCCTGAAACTGAAAAAATAGGTCTTACTCGAAATGAAGTCATAGAGCTAGAGTCAGTTGATAATCTTACCAAGAATGAAACTCACGCTAGAAATCTCTGGCTTTTCAGTTTTTACTTTGCTGGCATCCGTGTAGCTGATATATTAAAAATTCGTTGGAACGACATTTTTGACAATAGACTTCACTATCGAATGAACAAGAATTCAAAACTGTTATCCTTAAAAATTCCAGATAAAGTTTTTCCAATTTTGAAAGATTACATAAATGACAAGCAGAGCGAAGAGGACTTTATATTTCCTGAAATGAAAAAAGCCGATTTAAAAAATGCTAAAGATGTTTATGCTAAAACAAAAACCGCTAATAAGAAATTCAATAAATATTTGGTAACGGTAGCTGATAAAGCCAAAATATCAAAAAAAGTAACTATGCATATTGCTAGACATACATTTGGGAATATATCGGAAGATAAAATCCCAATTAATATGCTCCAAAAATTATACAGACATTCATCGATTACCACTACAATAAATTATCAATCTAACTTTATGCATAGAGATGCAGATGACGCATTAGATAGCGTGGTAAATTTTTGAAGGGATAAAAAAATCAATTAGCGGATATTTTGAATATGCTAAACCTATCTGTAACAACAAAATATCTGTTCTTTATCTTTTCCAATTAAAAATTTAGTTTTTCCTAAATTAGGAATTAAATTTAAATTGGATCCGCTAATTTTTGATTGAAACATTTTACCAACATTTTATATAGGTCAGGATGTTTCTTTTTGAGTAAGTCTGGACGCTCGAAGAAATATTCTGAAGCTACTGCAAAAAATTCAGCTTGATTTGTACCTCCATATTTTCGGATATCAGAATGATTGTCGTTTATGGCTTCCATTTCCTTATGAATTAAATTCAACCAAGGTAATGCATATTGATGTTCTAATAATCGCTCTGGAACTCCATCTGTACTATCATCCAGCTTATCAATAAGATGCACAAATTCGTGTATGCCAGTATTGCTTTTATCGGTTGTATTTTTAAAGCCGTGGTACAATGCTTTCTTGGAAAGTATCATCTGTTTCTCGAACCTTCCATTTCCAACTATTCCACCAATATTCCGTGAGTTATCCTTACTGCTAAATTGCATATCCTCATTAAAATTATCAGGATATAAAAGGATGCCACTTAAATTTGTGTAGTGCCATTCCTTGAAGCCAAAAACTGGAATGACGGCACTTGCTGCAATTAAAACCTTATCCAACTCTTCCAGTTCAAACTGCACAGCATCGATATAGACCTCACTTAAAAATAGCATCATTTTTTGCTGAAAAATTAGCTGTGCGTCTTTTGATAGATTTCTATAAAACAGCACATTATCCGTCAATAATTTATGCCAATGTTCTGGAAATGGCTTTACACTATGACGTTTTGCTTTTCTATAAAAATGAACAGCAAAAAGAACAATCACAACCGAAATAAAAATATAAGCCATATTAAAAACGTATTAATCTACAGGTTCGGCCTTAAATCCCACTTTTTGCAAAGTCGCCTTTACATCTTCTTCGGTTACACCATCGCTTTCAATGGTTAGGAATTTATCAGGATTAGAGGTATCTACTTCCCAACTTTCTACACCTTCTTGTTTGTTTAAAAAAGGGGTGACTTTTGATACGCACCCACCACAATTGATATTTGTTTTAAATTTTAAAGTTTTCATAGTATTGAATTTATTTATTATTAAAGTTTTACTCGTTTAAGTCTTAAGCTATTTGCAACTACGGATACACTACTGAATGCCATTGCTGCACCTGCAATCATCGGATCCAACAAAAACCCATTTACAGGATAAAGAACTCCCGCTGCAATTGGAATGCCAATAATGTTGTAAATAAATGCCCAGAATAAGTTCTGACGTATGCCCAACACGGTTCTTTTTGATAGTTCCAATGCTTTTGGGATAGATTGTAAATCTGATGTTATCAAGGTCATTTTTGCTACATCCATTGCGATATCCGAACCTTTGCCCATAGCAATACTCACATTGGCTTGCGCCAGGGCGTGCGAATCGTTGATACCATCGCCCACCATTGCTACTATCTTTCCGTCCGCCTGTAATTTTTCGACAAAAGCCGCTTTGTCCGAAGGCATCACTTCTCCTTGGTAATTTGTTATTCCTACTTGTTTTGCGACAGCAGATGCGGTTTTATTGTTATCTCCAGTAAGCATATAGACCTCAATGCCTCGTTCTTGAAGTGTTGCTATGGCCATTTTTGAAGTTTCCTTAATCTTGTCTGCAATGGCGAGTATCGCCAGCACTTGTTTTTCATTGCCAAAGAAAATGACGGTTTTCGCTTGCTCTTCGAGACTTTCTGCTGTTTGCATCAAGGAAGCATCGATTTGAATATTTTTCTCAAGCATTAGTTTATGGTTTCCAACATAGTATGGTGAACCATTTTCTGTTTGAGCTTTCACACCTTTTCCTGTAATACTTTCAAAAGAAGCAATTTCAGCTTTTTCAATATTTTCATCTTTTAAGTGATTGACTACAGCTTCCGCCAAAGGGTGTTCTGATTGTGCTTCAATAGCTAGAAGAACTTTTTTGTATTCGTTGATATCTTCGAGTTTATCCTTCCAAAATATATCAGTTACTAAAGGTTTTCCTTCTGTAATTGTACCTGTTTTATCAAGAATGACAGCATTCACTTTATGACCGAGTTCTAAACTTTCGGCATCCTTTATAAGGATATTATTTTCTGCGCCTTTACCAATTCCCACCATAATGGCGGTAGGTGTTGCCAATCCCAAAGCACAAGGACAGGCGATTACCAATACTGCTACAGAGGTCAATAAGGCTTGTGAAAAGGCATTATCGCCTCCTAAAGACATCCAGACAATGAAGGTTACAATGGAAATACCCAATACCACAGGAACGAAAATACCGGCAATCTTATCGACCAGTTTTTGAACGGGTGCCTTACTCCCTTGCGCTTGCTGAACCATTTTAATGATTTGGGAAAGCAGGGTTTCTCCACCTACTTTTTCAGCGGTAAATTGAAAACTTCCTTTTTGATTAACGGTACCAGCGAATACCTTTTCATCTTTTATTTTTTCAACAGGAACAGGTTCTCCCGTAATCATACTTTCATCTACATACGAGCTTCCTTTAGATACTTCTCCATCCACAGGAATCTTTTCTCCCGGACGCACTAAAATGGTCTGACCTACTTGAACAGACGAAATAGGAATTTCCTTTTCTTCACCATTCTCAATAATTTTCAACGTTTTAGGCTGTAGTCCCATTAATTTTTTAATGGCTGAAGATGTATTTGACTTTGCCTTTTCCTCCAATAGTTTCCCCAAGGAAATAAAGGTTATAATTACCGTTGCCGCCTCATAATAAACGTGAGGCTCGATACCACGATTCAACCAAAATTCAGGAAAAAAAGTGTTGAACACACTAAACAGAAAAGCGATTCCTGTACTCAAGGCTACAAGCGTATCCATATTTGATTTACCGTGTTTGGCTTGCTTGAAAGCATTGATGAAAAAGCTACGACCGAACCAAAAAAGAATTGGAAAAGTCAACACCAAAGAAATCCACTTACCTGGTTCCCATTGCATAAAAAACATTCCTAATACAAAAATGGGAAGGGTAAGTATGGCCGACCAGATAGTACGGTTTTTTATGTCTTGATAATGTTTTTGCTGTAGTTCTTGTTGTACTGCTGAAGGATTCTCCGCATCAATGATTATGTCATAACCAACTTCGCGAAGTGCATTTTGAAGTTGATTAGGACTCAACTCTTTGTCGTACTCTACAAGAACAGAACTGCTCGCAAAGTTTACGCTAGCATCAAATACGCCATCTGTGTGTTTTAAAACGGATTCAACGCTTGCTGCGCAAGATGCGCAGGTCATACCTATAACTGGGAATGATTCTTTTATTCCCTGTTTAACATTCTTTTTTTCGGTTTCAAATATGTTGATTGTCTCCATAAACCCATTCTTATTTGTACACTGCAAATTTCAGGATTAAAGGACTTTAATGTGTTACATTATATGCTGAATGATTTGTAGAATTTGCTGATTAAAAGAATATCTGAATTTAATATGTTTATTTACTCAAATTTAATATTCTTAAAGCACCTTGAATTACTAAAACAAAGACAATCGTTCCTATAATCAAATCTGGTTTATTGGAATTCAACCAGTAAACTAAAAGTCCAGCAATAATTACACCTGTATTTATAATTAGATCATTTGAAGTAAAAATCATACTTGCTTTCATATGTGCCTCATCTTTACTCTTTGACTTTTGCAAAATGTAAAGACAAATTCCGTTTGCTATAAGTGCAAATATCGAAACGATAATCATTGTGGAAAAGTCGGGAAGTTTTTCCGCTCCGAAAAAACGCCTTAAAACTTCCAAAAATCCTATTGTAGCAAGTAGTATTTGAAAATATCCTGCAATTTTAGCTATTCTTTTCTTTTTGATTAATGTGCCACCTATTGCAAATAAGCTAATTCCATAAACGAAACTGTCTGCTAGCATATCTAAACTATCGGCAACAAGTCCCATTGATTCAGAAATCAGTCCTGTTGCCATTTCAATAACAAAGAAAGCAAAGTTTATTCCGAGAACCGTCCAGAGTAATTTCTTTTGGTTTTTATGTTCTTTGAATTCGATTTGGTCTGTTTCTTCTGTTGTGAGTAATTTTCCGCCTAAATTAAGTTGTAAAATTGATTGTTCTATTTCATCAATTTGACCTTTGTGAAAAACGGTCAGTTTTCGGTTAGTAATATCAAAATCGAGATTCGCTATACTCGAAACCCCATCCAATTTCATTCGGATTAGATTTTCTTCCGAAGGGCAATCCATTTGGGTTATTTCAAATATTGATTTTAGCATTTATTTCTTTTATTAAATTTAAATCTCATCCAAGGATTTTCGGTTTTTGCCCATCGATTTCTTAAACTGTGATGGTGTCATCCCAGTAATTTTCTTGAACTGATTGCTTAAATATGCAACGCTACTATAATGTAGTTGAAAAGCTATTTCACTTAAGGTTAGTTCATCGTAAACTATGAGTTCTTTTATACGTTCAATTTTTTGGTTGATGATATATTGCTCAAACGTGATGCTTTCTACTGACGAGAATAGGGAACTTAAATATTTGTAATCCAAATTAAGTTCACCACTTATAATATCTGCCCATTTTAAATCGGTTTCGTCGTTGGAATGATGTATTTTCTCAACAACCAAAGTTTTCATTTGCTCAATAAGTTGACTTTTACGGTCGTCAATCAAACTGAAACCTGAATTTTGAAGGGCTTCGGAAAGCTCTTTTTTGGTGTTTGCATTTAATGTTGACACTAATTTAACTTCTCCCAATTTAATAGAAGCATAGGATATTTCAAGTTGTTTTAAAATATTGGATACTGCCGAGATACATCTTGGGCAGACCATATTTTTAATATAGATAATCTCTCTCATATAATACTTGTCTTTAAAACAAGGTTAACCCAGATTTGTGTAGAGAATAGTAAACAGCAGCTATCGCAGCAATTACAAAAATCAATACTATCACAACAAAAGCTATAATTTTATCTTTTTTTGTGATATTACTTTTAGGTTGATGCTTCTTCCTTTCATTTTTTCGTCTATTTCTTCTGCTTTCACTCATTATCGTTCGCCATTATAAAACCAAGATTATTTTTTGGCCTTATGTAGATTACTTGATTAATCCGTAATTCGTTTTATTTTAAAGTTGCTTTTACCTCTCCACAGGTTAACATAGCCTCTCCATAATATGGATTTAGCACTTCTTCTTCCAAACTTATCCAATAGGCACCTTTATTGTTATTGGCCATTGGGCAAAACTGGATATATACATTTTGGTTGACCCCAAAAAGCTGTACACCACTTATCATATGTGCCGAAAGATGCTTGAAATGCCCTCTTTGTGCTGCTATGTCTGAACTGTTCTCAATAGCATTTGCAGATGATTTTAGTTCCTTTTGAATGGTCATCCAATGGTTATGCGCCTTTTTATCAGATAATAATTTCATATCCACTTTTTTCAAAGATTGGTTTATTTGTTTTCCTGCCTGTTGAGCGCCCTTGGCATCATCATTTACCAAAGCATCTTTTAAAAGGATATAATCATCAAAAACCTGTTTTAACTGATTCTGAAATTTGTTTGAAACTTCAATCCTTTCTTTCATTTGAGAATGGTTGGCTTCATTTGTATTTTCTCCAGAATTATCTTCTTGCATTCCCAAATGCCCTTCGTGGCCTGTCATTGTTTTACCACCAGATGCATTCATCATACTTTTTTTTCCCTGTAATTGTGCAGCGGCATCTACGGTAAACGTTCCGTTAGTTACGACTTCATCTCCATTCTTTAAACCTTCAAGAATGGTATAACTATCGCCATTGGCATTGCCCAATAAAACTTCCCTCATTTCAAAAATAGCTTCATTAGGGTTTGTTTTGACATAGACTACAGAGCGTTCTCCCGTCCACATAACAGCGGTTGACGGTACGGAAACGGTATTCTCGGTGCTTGTTTGCGTACCCTCAATTATACCTTCCACAAACATTCCCGGTTTAAAGAGGTCTTTCTTATTTTGCAAGACCGCTCTTACAACCACCGTTCTAGTTGCAGAATTTAATAAGGGGTCGATGAATGAGACTTTTGCATCAAAAACCTCATTGCGATAAGCATTTGTGGTCACTTTAATAGTTTGCCCTTCTTTTAGGGATGCAATTTGATTTTCATAAGCATCAAATTCTGCCCATACTGTATTGAGATTCGCAATTTTATATAAGGGTTGTCCTTGCTTTAAATAATCCCCTTCTTCTACCATTTTCATTGTTACCGTTCCTGAAACGGTTGCAAAAACCGGAAAGTTTTCTTGCACTTTCCCAGCAGTTTCTATGGCGTTGATTTGCTTTTCGGAAAGTTTCCAAAGTTTAAGTTTGTTCCTAACAGCCTTATACAATTCTGGTTGCGATTCTTTTAAGGATGAAGCGGTAAGCAGTTCTTGCTGTGCAGCAACCAATTCTGGCGAATAAATAGTTGCCAAGCGTTGTCCTGCTCCAACACGTTCTCCTGTAGAATTAACGTACAGTTTTTCTATTCTTCCTCCAAAATATGTAACCTGTACGGCATTTGACTCTTCATTAGCTTTTATCTTACCAGATAATTTAAGGGAATTATTTCCCATTTGTCCTTTTCCTACAAGTGATGTTTGGATATTGGCCAGTGCCATTGCGTTATCGGTCATTTTTATTTCATTGGCATTGAGACCATCTGCACCAGATTCGGCTGGAATTAAATCCATTCCACAAATGGGACAATCCCCAGGTTCTGGTTGCATAATCTGTGGATGCATAGAACACGTCCACATTTGATTAGAAGCAATTTCTTCTGAATGGTCGTGGGTGTCTTTCGCATTATTTGTTGCCTTGTCCGCAGAACCTCCACCGAATAGTAGAAAGCCGCCTAACAGGCCAACAATCAAGGCAACACTTATATAAATGATGTTTTTATTCATTTTAATTTTATTTATTTGTTATTTTCCAATCGTTTTATCATTGCTTTCATTTCTGCAATTTCCTTTTCTTGTGCCTTGATAATATCTTCAGCTAACTTTTTAACTTCTGGATCTTGGATATCAGCACGCTCACTTGTTAAAATCGCAATAGAGTGGTGAGGTATCATTGCTTTCATCCACAATATGTCTCCTACCGTTGACTTCTGATCGCGTACCAATCCTAATGCACCAACAAATAGCACAATGCTACCCAAAACAATGGCGATATTCTTCTTTTTGTTTTGGTACATATTACGCATCGCCACAAACATTATAATGGCCATAGCAGCAATACCCAAGCAACTCATATAAAAACGAGTAAGGCTAAAATAGACGTGATCTAATTGATAAGAGTTTAGGTACATTGTAATGTACATTGCCACAAATGATGCCGCCAGCATACCTACAAATTTTGTGTAATTGTTTTTTTTTGAATTTTGATTTGAATTTTCCATTATATATTGATTTTAGTGTTACTTATTTTCGTTTCTTTTTAATTATTTTTCTAATGGTTGGGGATGACGTGTACCAAAGTAAAAAACCACTTAATACAGTAATCAACCCTAATAGTGAAAACCCTCGCAATACTAATGTGTTAAAATTGTCTCTACCTTGATAATCCATAGTGTGTGTCATCCAAAGGAAATCGAACCAACGCCAATCCCTGTGTCTTACCGTTTGAAATGCGCCATTTTCAATGGCCACGTAGGCCTTTAAATTTTGAGGTGTTTCATACGAAATTTCATACGCCGGAAGTGGACGACCACGATATTCGTGATGCTGCCCTACCGTATCGACCCGTTGAATTTCAGCTATTTTTAAATCGGTTAGCATATACCTATTTGCAACTTCTTGCGCCTCTTCTTCAGAAACCCCATTTTTCTTATGTCCTGTTCTGGCATTAATAAGTTGTGTTTCATTAATCCAATAGTAAGGTTCGTTTGCAATTTCCAATAGTTCTAAAGTTTGGATTGGTTGCTCTGTATCGAGTTGAGATGTACCGAGTAAATCGTTAAAAGACTTCTGTTTAGGTGCTACTTTTTTAAACTGGTCGCCGTGAATTTCATCTATATCTGTCCAACTGAAATACATCCCGCTAATCGTCCACATCAAAAACTGGATACCTAAGAAGATACCCAAGTAACGGTGTGCTTTTCTAATCCATTTTGCTGTTTTTCTGTTGACCATTATTGTTTTTACTTTATTCTTTATCTATATTTTAATTCACGAAAAATTTTACAATCAGTCCACCTGCCAACCATATATAACAGATATAGGCCGCATATTTTAAAACACTTTCAAGCAATGGACTTTTCGGTGCCATTTCGCTCATTGAGTGCTTTACATCCTTTCTCTTGAAAAACCCTAAGTATATGAGATATCCTGAAATTGCGAGAAAAGCCATATTCAAATAGAAGGTATAGTCAATTTTGAAATGCTCTTTGTCCTGTATTTTAACTTGTGATGTGTCAGGCAACATACCCAACAAATCGAAAGAGTAATGCAGAGCCAAAGCTGTTCCTATTAATGCCGTAAACAGTAAGAATAAAATGAACAGCGACATTTTCCACCCATAATACTTGGCGTTAATACGAAGTACAGGAAAGACTACCAAATCACTAAAAATAAAAGCCATAACCCCTGCAAAACTCACGCCCTTTCCAAAAAGCAATGCCGCCAACGGAATATTACCCATTGAGCCAATAAAAGTTAAAAATGCGGCAATAGGTCCTACAACGATATGTTCCAATATTTCAAGAAAGGTAAAGTCTGTATTGCCTTGACCACTATTGATAAATAGTGTCTGGAAGAAAGAATCGGGAACGAAGGCTGCGACGATACCTGCAATGGTAAAGCCAACGGTAACGTCCTTCCATACCATCTGCCATTCCATCTTATATTTTTTGGCAACCCTTGCCCAACTATCTTCTTTCTTGATTTGTTTTTTCCAATCTTTGGAATCATCCATTGAATCGTCATCTTCGTTCTCTAAATTCTTGCGCGCTTTTTCTATGAGCTTTTTAGGATTGATTATTCGTATCAAAATCCACGAAATAAGAATTAAAAGGATTCCACCTACATATTCGCCGACTACAAACTGCCATCCCAAAAATATGGAAATGATGATTCCAAGCTCAATTACGAGATTGGTCGATGCAAGAAGAAAAGCAATGGAAGACACAAAGCTTGCACCTTTTTTAAAGATAGATTTTGTGCCCGCTAAAGCCGAAAAACTACACGAGCTGCTTATAAAACCGAAAAACGTGCCTAAGAGTACACTTTTACCTTCACTCTCGTTCATTGTTTTTTGCATCCTTTTTTCAGTCACAAAAATCTGTATCATACTACTGATGATGTATCCCAAGATGAATGCCCAAAGCGCCATCCAGAAAAATCCGGTGGTCGTATAGGCCGCTTCGCCCCATTGTTTTAAGAATTCGCTCACAGTTTAAATTTTATTTTACATTTCTTGACGAAGAATGTGTTTTAATAATCTTCCATTTACCATCCATCTTTTTTAAGATAGACGTCGCTACTCCTTTTTTCTTTATCGTTCTACTTTCGCCTTTTTCATCTGGATTGAGCACGATAGTGTAGATGTAGGTTTCAGTAGTAAATGCATAAGGCAAATCTACTTCCGCATCAATTTCATAATCTGAAAATTCAAATTTTTTGAAATGCCCCAACTCAGGCCCCAAATGGTGTTCTATATAGTGCGCATACGAGCCTTCTACACCACCAGATTCAAATACTTTTGAATCTTCTGTAAATAGTTCAAATGTCCCCTCGGTCGTTAAGTTTTGTAGTGCATCTTTGTAAGCTTTCATTACTGCGATAACATCTTCTTTATCTTTAGAATCTTTATCATTCTGTGCATTGGTAATGCTGACTGTTGAAATGAGAACAGTTACGAGTGTAATAATTTTAAGTACTTTCATATTTATATTTTTAAAGGGGTTATTTGTTAACGTGAATTCTATTAATGTTTGCAATACCAAATACCAATACCAAAAAGCTCAAGAAAACTTCCATCATTACCAATAGTTTACCTGCAATATTCAATGGTACAATATCTCCGAAGCCAACCGATGAAAAAGTAATTAAGCTGAAATATAAAAACTCAAAAAACTGTAATGAAAATGAGCCATTGAGCGCTGTACTCGATTTAAAATTTTCAGGGTTCAAAGTATATAAAGCGTGATAATCTGCTGAAAACGAAAGGACAATCAAAATAATCAATACCCCAAATAAAGTAAGAACGTGGGTTAGCTGATGACTTTCGCCTATTATTTTACTTAACTGTATAAAAGTGAGCCTTACGATAAAAATGGTTTTGACCAAAGCCAAACCAACAATTATAAAGGGTAAAAATTGGCTGGCGGAATCTACACCTACCCATAGTATATAACTTAACGATAGAGCAATCACTATACTTGCAGTAAGCAATACCTTTTTAAACAGTTGCTTGTAAAAGCCAATTCTTTCAGATTTTTCTATTGTGTTCACTTTAGTCATTTTCAATTTATTTCCTTAACTAAATAATTGAAGCGCCAAAGCACCACCAACTATTAAGATTAGTATGGTATATATTATGTAATTGAACCATTTTCTAATTACAGACTTTTCAGTTGTATTTTGACACCCGTCTTTGCAACACTCTTTCATTGTTATATCATCCTTTTTTATATGCAAAATCCTTTAAATAATACTTGAAAATGAGAGGCAACCTTTATTAACCAATAAACCAACCAAAATGTTTACCCCTCACAATCAAGTACTCTTCACTAAACTTCTCTTCATCATAAATTTTTAATTGCCTGACATAGGAAGAGAGATGTTATTATTTTAAGGGTTTAATCCCTCTCCCTTGTGCAGGCTGCTATTAACCAAATCAACTTTTCTTTTTCAAAATTCGTTGTGCCTGACTAGGGAAGGAACTAACACTAACCATCAACATTGTTTTTCCTTCCCAGGACAGGACTTAAAAACTATTCAGATATCTTTATCATTTTACAACCTTCTGTTAACTAATAAACCAGAACATTGAAAATATTTTTTAAACAAAGGATTATCTATTGAATAGTCTTTTGAACTTTTCCGCATTTAAGCATTCTACTGCCGTAATATGGATTTTTCACTTCTTTACTTGTACTCAACCACGCACTACCCTTATCATACATTGGGCAAAATTGCTCGTATAACGTGCTTTTTGTACCCGTAATAGCTACCATATCAGTAATATCCTTACTTAACGTTTTAAAGTGCTCGCGTTGGTGGTCTATCTCACTTTCAGAAATATGTTCTGCGTGCTCGGTAGCATCTTCTATGATATCGGCCAGCTCTTTTTGTTGTTCTTTTGTATAACTACCCATATCAAATGCTTTAAGAGTGGCTACCAATTTTGTTCCTGCTTGTGCTGCCTTTTTTGTATCGTCCGCAACTAAAGCATCTTTTAAATTAAAGTAATCACTTAAAATAGCTTCTGCTTTTGCGTCACTATTTTTATTCATCATTTTGCTATGGTCCATTTTCATATCTCCGTGATCGTGGTTCATTTTTTCTTTTTCCTGTGCATTGGTAAAAGAAACTGCTAACAATAGCATTGCTGCAATACTCATTTTTAAATTTTTCATTTTAATTACTTTTAAATTATTGTTTATAAACTATCTTTTAATTGTGTGATAAAATTGATTAACTCTTCTGCTTCAGCTTCTGTAAATGTTGCCTCACTATGTATCAAAGTGTAAGAATCCAAAGGCATTTCGCCATTTTCAATCTGCTTGATAATAGACCTTAACTTACTTGCTTTTCTTCGGCTGGATAATGAATCCCATTCGTTGAAATTAAGTTCAGCTTTTCCTTCTTTAATATGGTCTTCCAAAAACCAAGCAACAGGTTGAATCTTATTATACCAAGGGTATTGAGTATTATTGCTGTGGCAATCATAGCAGGATACCTGTAACTTTTTTTGAATAGTTTCTGGTACATTATTGACCAGCATAAAATCAGTTGACGGTACAGTATCACTTTGATTGCGTGTAGTCGGAATAAATTGAATTCCCACGAACGCTACCAGTAGTACTATTGCTATAATCTTTACAATTTTCATTTAGTTAATTTCACGTTGTACTTTGCCGCATTTTAACATTTGACTACCATAGTATGGATTGCGCACTTCCTCTTTAGTACTTAGCCAAGCTGTACCGCCATCATACATAGGGCAAAACTGCTCGTAAAGCTTCATCTCTGCTCCTGTTATAGCAACCATATCTATAACATCTTTACTTAAAACTTTAAAATGTTCGCGCTGGTGTGCTATATCACTTTCTGAAATGTGTTCTGCGTGTTCAACTGCATCCTCTACAATATCCTTTAATTCCGATTGCTGGGTATCGTTATATTGTGAGGCGTCAAAATTTCCTAAGGATGTTGCTAGGGTTGCCCCAAGTTCTTTGGCTTTGCCATTATCATCTCCCACCAAGGCATTCTTTAAGTTGAAATAGTCATTTAATACCGCTTGTGTATTACTATCTCCACCCATTGCCATTTCCCTCTTTTCGCCGTCGTGATGACCATCACTGTTATCGTGGTTCATTTCTGAATGGTCTCCATCCGTGCTATTTTGTTCTTTGCTGTTGTCTTTACAAGACATTACTGTTAAGGTTATGAATGCTATCGCAACTATACCTAATGTTGATTTTAATTTGCTCATTTTGTTTTAATTTAAGTTTGTGTTTATTAATTATTATTACTGCCTTTTTATAGTGTCTTATAATTTTTCAATGACGTTTTCCAACATTGCAGTTATTTCGCTGGCTACCTCATTCAATTTTTCATTTTTTACAGCTTGCATTGAAGCCATTGGGTTTACGGCCGCAACTTCAATGATACCTGCTTCGATTTCCTGTACTATGACATTGCAGGGCAACATCGTTCCAATTTTATCTTCTGCTTGCAAAGCTTTATGTGCATAGGGCGGATTACAAGCTCCGAGTATCCTATACTTTTTAAAGTCTATATCCAGTTTTTTCTTTAGTGTTTCTGTTACATCAATTTCTGTAAGGATTCCAAAACCTTCTTCCTTTAATCCTTGTGTCACTTTCTCTATGACCTCTTCGAAGGTTCCATTGATTGTTTTATTAAAATAATAGTTCATCTTTTTTTAATTTTTAGTTGTTTAAAATCTTGCTAATAGTCCACCACCCAATCCATATCGGTTATTGTAGTTAGCTTGGATTGAAAAATTGCGCGAAAGAATGTATGCAACCCCTACCAACCATTGTGTTTCGCTTTCAAATGATTTATTATTCTCTAAATCATTGACCCATCCAAAATCTGCTCTGTATTCGTATTCGCCTTCCAAAAAAATTCTTGGAAAAATCAATAATTCTCTGTCCAAACGTATTCTTGGGCGTAGCTGATGGTCCATACTCACATCTACATTAAATCTATAAGGCGTAAAATACTTTACACCAACCAATCCTACGGTATTAAATGTATCGTAAGAATCTGGTGTTGACGTTTCGGTATTTACTCCTGCATAAACACGTACCCAATCGTTCAGATACCTATTATAACTTATTTCGGCTTCAAGATTTTGGTCGTAATCGAACTCTGTTCTCAAACCAAATTCATTTCGGATATTGCTCGACGTTAAAAAGAGTTCATTAAAATTTGAACCTGCACGAGCCAATCCCCACGAATAATAATGGTCTGTCTCATCGATAAGTTTCTGAACTGGATAATCTTTCATTCTATCATCCCTTGGGGTATCGTAACTAAACACTCTTGCCATACCACCCATCATATGGTACAATACGTGACAATGAAAGAACCAATCGCCATACTCTTCGTTATAAAATTCAATAATAACTTTCTGCATTGGTGGTACGTTCACGGTATGCTTTAATGGGGAACGTTCTCCTTTTTCATTAATGACCCTGAAGTAATGACCGTGCAAGTGCATTGGATGGTGCATCATAGTCAGGTTATTTAATGTAATTCTGGTTACCTCGCCTCCTTTTATATTTATCTTATCGGTTTCTGATAATGGAACCCCATTCATACTCCATACATAGCGATTCATATTACCTGTTAGGTTAAGCAACACTTCATTTACTGGTAAATCTGCCTTAAATTCAGTTTTTTCTTTTGCCTCTAAAAAATCATAGTTGAAGTATGTCTTTCGCTCCTCATAATCAAAAGAAGTAGAATCCTTCTGCATCATTGGCATATTGTGCATATGACCTTCCATTTTATTTGATGCTCCATTATGGCTCATTGACATCGAGTCTTTTTTCATTCCCATTGTATCATCCATCTTCATATCCATTTGGTCATTCATTTTGCCATCTTTCATCGACATCTTATCGTTCCCCATTTTCATCTCGCCGTCCTTCATATTCATCTTCATTCCGTACTTCTGCATTAAAACTTCGGGTGTATTCTTCTTCTTGTTTCCAACCATTGCAGGTGCTCCCATTTTCATATCCATTTTAGCCATTTGCTTCATCATCGCTACCTTATCAGGTCTATCAATTCTTTTGGCTGGGTAAAGAGTGCCATTACCTAACTGTATAGAGGTATGACCTGAACCATCTTGAGCGGTTGCGGTAATTTCAATAGTTCCTTCTAGAATAGTTACAATTACATCATACGTTTCGGCTATGCCAAAGAGAAATCTGCTTTTGGAAACGGGTTGCACGTCAACACCATCACTGGAAACCAACATTGGGTTACCTCCGCCAAAGTCCATCCAATAATAGGTAGAAGCCGATGCGTTAATGAAGCGAAGCCTTACTTTTTCGCCAGCCGTAAATTCTGGATACTCTGCCAGTTTTTTACCGTTGGACAAAAATGCGGGATAATAAATGTCTGCAATATCAGCCCCTTCCATACGGTCTCTCCAAAATTTAAGTTGAGCACCAAAGGCACCTTCTGAAATGACCCTACTTAATGGCACTGCTGTGCCTTTTTTAACTTGATACCACTCGTTACCTCTTTTAAGGTTTCGTAATACATTCATTGGTTTTTCATTGGTCCAATCTGATAATACCACGACTAAATCTTTATCATATTCCAAGGTTTTCTCTTTTGGATGAATGATAATAGACCCATAAACACCTTTTTGTTCTTGTAGCATTGTGTGGGAATGGTACCAATATGTTCCCGATTGGTTGATTGGAATCCTGTATTGGAAGGTTGTTCCTGGCTCAATCGGTGGGGTAGTTAAATATGGAACCCCGTCGTAAAAATTGGGAAGTATCAATCCGTGCCAATGCACTGAAGTTTCTTCATCCATTTTATTGGTTACGTTGATTATAGCAAGGTCTCCTTCATTAAATTCCAAAACAGGCCCAGGGATACCTCCATTGATGGTCATTGCATTGGCAGTAACACCTCCAAGTGTCATTTCTTTTTCCTCAATGGTAAGGTTATACTCCTTAACAGGTCGCCCATCTTCCTTTCTATCATTTCCGTTTGTGCCTACTTGGGCAAAAATTGAAGTTGTGAAAAGTAATAGCGTAATAATTTTTATTGTTTTCATTTTGTCAAATAATTTATGATGGCATATTCTGTATAATACCCTCTATTAGATTCGATTAAATTGATTTGAAACCTTAACTGCAATTCTTGTACATCGAGCACATCGTTAAAATCTATAGTTCCGGTTTCGTAATTCTTAATGAGAATTTCTTCGGCGTCATTCGCCTGCTTTAAATTGTCTGTTTGTACATTAAACTTAATTCTCATTGTATTTCTATTATAAATAGCTTGTGCAAGACGTGTTTCAAGGTTATTGAGCCTCTCTTCTTTCTGTGATTTTATTTCCAATTGTTTCAATTCATTTTGCTTTGTCACTGACTTATATTTATTATTGAAAATGGGAATTGAAATAGAAACCATAGGCATCACAATGTCTTTACCATTATCGGAAAAATTCATATCTGGACGTTCTGACACAGGCACATAGTCCAAACCAAAACCGATATTGGGCGCACTCTCTTTTTGGTTTAATAATTCGGCTTCTTCGATAGATTCATATAATTTATCGTATTTGATAAGTTCTGGGTTAAGCTGTAGATTGTCAGTCAAAATAAACACATCTTCTTCGGGAATTATCATCTGCTTTACGACCTCTACGGCAATATTTTCATCACGATTCAAAAGATTATTAAAGAGCGCTTGCTCCGCCAAATAATCCTGTTCCAGCACTTCTTTCTGCTGAATCAACTCGTTCTGTCTTATCTGAAGGCGAAGTACATCAACCGCTGATGCCTTTCCCACTTCTACAGAGGTTAATGCAAGGCGTTCATAGGTTTCCAGAAGTTCTATATTCTCATCCAGAATACCCTGTTTTGCACTTATGGCATAGAGTTTATAATAGGATTGGGATACTGATAACGAAAGTTTTCTTTTTGCAATCGCTATATCAACAAATTGGGCTTCGGCCATTGATGAAGCATAGTTTTCCCTTGCTGATATGGTTCCAAACCAAGGCAACATTTGCTTTACTGAAAAACGTGCACGTTGCGCCCCTGTTCGGGTTTCTGGTTCGCTCACAAAGTAGCCTACGCCAATCTCTGTATTTGGTAACCAATCTGCTTCATTTACCTTTTCTTCCGCTATGTTGTAGCGCAATTCAAAAGCTTGAATTTCTGGATTATTCTTTTCAGCTTCCTGAATATAGGATGCTAAATCTTGTGCATTTACTTCAGCGAAAGCGAAAAAAACAAATATTATTAAAATTATATATCTCATTTTGTAGCTCGTTTTAATTGAAATTCCTGCTTCCAACTGAATAAAACTGGCACAACAAATAGCGTTACAAGTGCTATAAGCATTCCGCCAAATGAAGGGATTGCCATCGGAATCATTATATCACTCCCACGACCTGTTGATGTCAATACAGGTAACAAAGCGAGAATAGTTGTTGCAGTTGTCATTAAACACGGACGGATACGCTTTTCTCCAGCTTCAACTACAGATGCCCTAATTTCCTGTTTTGTTTCTGGGGTATTTCTATCAAAGGTTTGGGTCAAATAAGTTGCCATAACCACACCATCATCAGTTGCAATACCGAATAGGGCAATAAAACCAACCCAAACGGCAACACTTAAATTAATGGTGTGCATTTGAAAAAGGTCTCGTAAATTCTCCCCAAAAAAGTTGAAGTTTAAGAACCAATCTTGCCCATAACCCCATATCATCAAAAACCCACCTGCAAAAGCAACGGCAATACCCGTGAATACCATTAATGATGTACCAACGGAACGGAACTGGAAATAAAGGATGAGAAAAATGATTGCTAGGGCTAAAGGCACAACAACGCTTAAAGTTTTTTCTGCACGTAATTGGTTCTCGTAGGTTCCTGTAAAGCGATAGTTAATCCCTTTTGGCACGATAAGTTCTCCACTATCAATTTTTGATTGGATAAGCGCTTGTGCATTTTCCACCACATCTACTTCGGCGAAGCCATCAAGTTTATCAAAAAGAACATAGCCCACTAAAAATGTATCTTCACTCTTTATTACTTGTGGTCCTTGTTCATATCTAATAGTGACAAGCTCACTTAATGGCACTGGACTCCCTTTTTCAACAGGAACATAGATGTCTTTTAAATCATTAGGGTTTGCCCTTAATTCTCTAGGATAGCGAACTCGAATGCCATATCTTTCTCTACCTTCAACAGTCTGCGTAAGCACCATTCCTCCAACAGATACTTGAATGACCTGTTGTACCTGTTCGATGGTAATTCCATATCGAGCCAATCGGTCTCTGTCAATATCCAATAATAGATAAGGTTTCCCGACAATACGGTCAGCAAATACGGCCTCATCCTTAACCCCATCTGCTTGCTTAAGAATATTTTCCAATTGTACTCCAAAGGCTTCAATTTCCTTTAAGTCTTGCCCTTTTACCTTTATTCCCATTGGTGCTCGCATACCGGTTTGTAACATTACCAAACGTGTTTCAATGGGTTGTAACTTGGGTGCAGAAGTAACTCCAGGAAGCTTTGTGACTCTCACAATTTCTTTCCAAATATCATCTGGCGATTCAATTTCAGGTCGCCAGTTTCTAAAGTATTCTCCGTCATCATCTGGTATCAGTTGTGATATGTTGACAGAAAATGGGTCTGCTATTGCCGAAGCATCGTATGTTACATTTTCAGTTTCTACTTCATTATTTGGATTGGTAACCAACCTTCCGTCCTTTAGAATAAACAGTCCATCTTCATTTACCTTAAACCGCTGTCTTTTTCTTTTCTCATTTAATATATATTCAGACTTGTATTGAATGACATTCTCATACATTGATAATGGTGCTGGGTCTAATGCAGATTCTGTACGACCAGATTTACCAACTACGGTTTCAATTTCAGGAATACTGGCCACAGCCATATCCAATTGTTGTAATACCCGTTTGTTCTCTTCAACACCAGCGTGGGGCATTGAAGTGGGCATCAGCAAGAAAGAGCCTTCATTAAGAGATGGCATAAATTCCTTCCCTGTATTTTTCATAATCATTACCCCAAAAATTATAATGGCGGTGGGCAGGGAAAGAAACAATAGTTTATTCCGTAATGCCCAATTTAAAATACGCACATAATACTTTCTGAAAAGTGTGAATACACCTAGAAGGCCAAAACAGATAAGTCCAACAAAAATCAAATTTATAAATATGCTGCGATCGACGCCAAGTGGTCTCCAATATTCTGCCAATAAGAATATGATAGCAAAAGCAGATACAAATATGTTAATCACATTGGCACGTTTTGGGGTAATTTTCTCCTTTAGCGAGAGGATACCAACCACACCAAATGCAACTAATATTAATCCTAGCGGGTAACCAAAAATAAGTGCTACAACACCCAAAATAATCATTGCTCCATTTAGTATATAACTAAAAGAAATCTTTATGCTACGTTTTTTAAATAAATATGCTGCGAACGGTGGGATTAAAAATAAGGCCACAATTAGGGATGCTGTTAGGGCAGCCGTTTTGGTAAAAGCCAATGGTCGAAACAATTTACCTTCAGCACCAATCATCGTGAATACAGGAATAAAGCTTATAATAGTGGTGAGTACCGCAGTCAATATTGCCCCAGAAACTTCGGCGGTTGCATTATATACTACCGTGTTCATTGGCAGGTTTTCCTCATTTTCATCAATATGCCGAAGCACATTTTCTGTAAGAATCACACCCACATCGACCATTGTTCCAATAGCAATAGCTATACCTGACAAGGCCACAATATTGGCGTCTACATTAAACAGCTTCATTGAAATAAAAACCATCAATACTGCAACAGGTAATAATCCTGAAATTAAAACCGAAGCCCTTAAATTAAATACCATTATAATAATTACGAAAATTGTAATTAAAATTTCTAATGTAAGTGCTTCGTCCAGCGTACCTAATGTTTCTTGAATAAGTTCTGTTCTATCATAAAAAGGAACAATGGTAAGTTGAGATGTTCTACCATCACTTAATGTTTTAGAGGGCAAACCTGAACTTAATTCATTGATTTTTTCCTTCACATTATTAATAACCGCCATAGGGTTAGCACCATATCGGGCTACCACGACACCACCTACAACTTCTGCTCCTTCTTTATCCAACAGCCCTCTTCTTGTTGCAGGTCCGTGGGAAACTTTTGCAATATCCTTTAAGCGTATTGAGGTAAAATTTTCTGATGTTACTACAGCGTTTTCCAAATCGGCAATGGATTTGACATATCCCAAGCCACGTATGAGATATTCCGCTTGGTTAATTTCCAAAGTCTGTGCTCCAACATCCTTATTACTCTGTTTTACAGCTTTTACAACTTCATTCAAACCAATTTTATACTGCTTCATCAACTCGGGGTTGACATCTACTTGATATTCCAAAACATAACCACCAATTGAGGCGACTTCAGAAACACCACTTGCTGATGAAAGCGCATATTTCACGTAAAAATCTTGAATGCTTCGTAATTCCTGCAAATCCCAACCGCCAGTAACGTTTCCGTTTTCATCACGACCTTCCAGCGTGTACCAATAAATTTGCCCAAGACCAGTTGCATCAGGTCCCAATGCAGGATTTACTCCATCAGGTAGCAGTCCTGCTGGTAATGAATTCAACTTCTCAAGTATTCGGCTACGACTCCAGTAAAATTCGATATCCTCTTCAAAAATGATGTAGATACTTGAAAAGCCAAACATAGATGAACTTCGTATGGTTTTGACACCTGGAATACCAAGAAGTGATGTGGTTAAAGGATAGGTAATTTGATCTTCAATATCCTGTGGGGATCGACCATCCCATTTAGTAAATACAATTTGTTGGTTTTCGCCAATATCGGGAATGGCATCTACAGCCACAGGATTACGTGGAAGTGAACCAGTATTCCATTCAAATGGGGCATTAACGACTCCCCAAGCCACAAATAAAACTAATAGCAAAACTGCTACGAGTTTATTTTCAATTAGAAATTTGATGCTTTTATTCAGCATAGAAATGATTATTAAGTAATTATAAATCTTGTTTAAAAAGTGGCAAACAAGCAGAAATGTCCAAAACAAATTAATGTAGGACTACAGTTCTAATTACTTAAAAATCAAATAAGGAAAGTCTGGTCTAAAACTTGAATATCCCTGACCAAGGGAGGAGGTGTATAATCTCTATATGAATTTAAATCTTCTTGAGATTCGAAAAATAAATTTAAATAGGTATGGATAAAAGCAGCAACAAATAGTTGTTGGTCTTTATCTAATTTGTCGAACGATGTTTTTAAAGTATCTTGACCTTCAACAATCACTTGTTCATCACTACAGCAATCTTTTTTTGAAATATCACACTCTGATGACGAGGATTGTTGTTGAACTTCCATACCACAAGTTTCGACGTGGCCAAATAAAGAAGAATCCACTAAAGTATCGCCACAGTAATGACTATCAACAGTAAAAGAAACAGTTGACAACAACACAATAAGTGCTAAGCAAGCGGATGATATTTTATAAAAAACCTTCTTCATTAATTTTACAAAGCTATTAAATTTTTAGCAGAATGTCTTGATTTAACAAATAATTTAGATTCCACTTGAAGATTTGTACTGAATTTAATCCATTACAAATTATAAATTATTGAGTCTAAATTGCTTAAATTTTTTTATTAAGAATTATTCTAAATAATATTTGTTTAATTGAAAAAGACTACTACATTTGTCCTTTATTTATATTCATTCTAAATAATTTAAAGCAAATGCGAATTCTCTTTCTTCTAATACTTATTTTGCAATTCCCAAATATATGGGCACAAACTAATCCCCAAAAAAAGATACTATCCAACAAAAAACGGAACAGTTAAAAGAGGTTGTAGTCTCAGGAAATACTATACTAGGTAGTAGATTTGAGGTTAAAAACAAAACGGGTTCTGCAAGCTATATTACCGAAGAAGACTTAAAAAAATTCTCTTATACTAACATCAACAGGGTATTACAAATAGTTCCAGGAATTAACATTTATGAAGAAGATGGCTTCGGACTACGCCCAAATATAAGTTTGCGAGGCACATCGCCTGAGCGTAGTGCAAAAATCAATTTAATGGAAGATGGTGTGCTCATTGCCCCTGCACCTTATAGCGCACCTGCCGCCTATTATTTTCCTACCATTGGTCGTATGCAGGCCGTAGAAGTTTTAAAAGGAAGTAGTCAAATTCAATACGGGCCCAATACCACTGGTGGCGCCATAAATATGATATCTTCCCGAATTCCAAACAAATTCTCTGGAAGGGCTTCCATTGCTGCAGGAAATTACGATTCAAGAAGTACTCAATTAACAATTGGTGATAGCTATAAAAATTTTGGATTTGTAACGGATTATTTTAATTATAATTCTGATGGTTTTAAAAATCTTGACGGTGGTGGCAATACAGGATTTGACAAATCTGATTATTTGGCCAAGTTTAGGGTTAACTCAAATTTAAACGCAAAAACGTATCAGTCATTAACGTTTAAAATTCAGTATTCCGAAGAAGAGGCAAACGAAACTTACTTAGGTTTGACAGATGAAGATTTTCAAGAAAATACCTTTAGAAGATACAGAGCTTCTTCAGAGGATGTAATGAATGCCGAGCATCAACAATACCAACTTACCCACTTTATCCGATTATCATCATCATTAGAAATAAGCACTACGGGTTACTTGAATAAATTCAAACGTAATTGGTACAAATTGGATGATGTAAATTTAGGCGAAAGAGTGAGCATTAGTAATATCCTTTCATCGCCACAGAATTTCCCATTAGAATACCAAACCATTTTAGGAAACGAAAACACCGAAGAAGATGCTATGGGCGTAAAGGCAAATAACAGAGCATACACTTCAAATGGTGTTCAATCCATTGCCAAATTACGATGGGGTTCTGATTGGTTACAAACTTTAGAAGCCGGAATACGCTACCACGAGGATGATGAGGACAGATTTCAATGGGTGGACAGGTATGCATTCTTGAACAATGAATTAATACGTACCGAAGTAGGCGAAAAAGGGTCTGACGCTAACCGCATAAGTGGTGCAAAAGCTCTCGCTGCACACCTCTTATACACCCTAAAAGTTGAGAACTTGACCCTAACACCTGGCTTACGCTATGAGAATATAACTCTAACCCGAAGGGACTATGGTACCAATGACCCTTCGAGGACTGGTCAAGATTTATCCATTCGCGAAAACAAGGTAAACGTATGGATTCCTGGTTTAGGCGCAAACTACAGATTTAGTAACGATTTTTCAGTTTTTGGTGGTGTACACAAAGGGTTTTCCCCACCAAGCAATACACCAGGGCAAAATGCTGAAGAAAGTATTAATTACGAAGTAGGAACCCGAATTAGCGTTAAAGGGCTACAAGGGGAACTTGTTGGGTTCTACAATGACTATCAAAACCTACTGGGAAGTGATTTGGCTGCTACAGGTGGTACGGGAAGTCTTGACCAGTTTAATGCAGGTGAAGTGCGCGTAAGCGGTATTGAATTTTTACTGAATTACGACCTATTATATAATAAGTCAGGAAAATTTAAACTTCCTGTGTCGGTTTCCTATACCCTCACGGATACCGAATTTCTGACCAGTTTCGATAGCAACGAGGATATTTATGGAGTGGTGACCAAAGGGGACGAAATACCATACATCGCAAAAAATCAATTAAATGCAACTTTTGGGCTAGAGCATAAGAAATTTGAAGTAAACCTAAATTCACGATATACTGGAGCATTTAGAACTAAAGCCGGTTCAGGATCTATTCCTGAAAATTTTAAAGTGGATTCTAACTTCATAGTTGACTTATCTGCTCGTTATTTTCTTAATGAAAATTTTACGCTATCAACAAACATCATAAACCTATTTAATACAAAATATGCTGTATCTCGTGTGCCAGCAGGTTTACGTCCTGGCCATCCTTTTGGAGTTAACTTTTCTGTAGTATATGGATTTTAAGAGAAATTATATTTGATGACAAATATCATATTCCTGTTGAACCTTTAAAATTATCTTCGCATTAATTAATTATGCTTCCAATTGATAATAAGCTTATTAAGTAGTATCATTTAATCTATGAATAACCTTTAATGTTGGACAAAATTTATTAATTTTATAGAGTGAAATCTTTTTTTACCAAAATACTGTCCTTTTTTTTAGCAGTTTTTATACTGTTTTCTACTTCTTCTTTCACGGTGGATATGCACTTTTGCTGTAATAAATTGGTGGATATGGCTTTTTTTAGTAAGGCAGAATCTTGTATGGAGGCAGCGAAAAAAAAAGATACAAATTCCAAGCAATGTACTTCCATACAAGAGAAGGATTGTTGCGATAATCAGACCATTGTAAAAGAAGGAGATGACACCTTTAAGAAGTCCAATACAATTTTAGAGATTGAGACTTTAGTTTTCTTAAATACTTTTTTTAATACTTATATTAATCTGTTCGAGGGGCTAGAAGAAAACGTCATTTCTTTTAAAACCTATAGGCCGCCTTTATTATCTACAGATATTATAATTCTCAACGAGACCTTCTTAATTTGATTTTCTACATCGCAGATTGACTTTAATCTGCATTACCTCTATAGCCATAGTTTCACTTCTGGCTAACATTTGTTGTACCCTATTATCAACAATACCATACACCATTAACCCTGTTAGGTCTTAACCTTTCAAACCATTGAATTAAAACTCAATGACAATACATTATATACTATGAGCAAACCAAAAGAATTTTGGATTAAGAATATGGTCTGTAATCGCTGCTTAAAAGTAATTATGCAGGAGTTACAGGAACTTGAAGTAACCGTACTTTCATTGGAATTGGGAAGGTTGTTAGTAGAAGCACCAAATAAAACAGACAATGAAATTATCAATGCAGTAACAACCGTGCTTCACGCCAATGATTTTGAAATAGTGCAGAACGAAGAAGAAATGCTCGTTGAAAGAATCAAGATTATTCTAATTGAACAATTGCAAGAGCTACCATTACATATCAAAGTAAAAACATCTGAACTATTGGCATCAAGCCTTCATAGGGAATACAAGACATTGAGTAAATTATTTTCAGCAAATCAACAGACAACCATTGAAAAGTACTTTATCAAATTAAAGATAGAGAAAGTTAAAGAGCTCATTCAACTCAAACAACATTCCTTTTCAGATATAGGGTACTTATTGGACTACAGCAGCGTAAACCATCTGTCTAGACAGTTCAAAGAAGTAATTGGAGTGAGTATGACCGATTATAAAAATACTGAAAACTGGAAAAGAAATTTTTACGATGAAATTATGTAGATAACAACGAAAGTTATGCAGATAAACGCTTAAGGCAATCATTAATTTTATCAAAATAAATCAAACTAAAATGAAAAAACTACTCATCACATTAGTATTAATTCCGTTTCTAGGGATTGCACAAACTATAGAAAATTTAGAGTACATCTCGCCTTTTAACAATGAAGTAGCTGCCATTAAAAAAGGGAACGAATGGGGGTTTATTGACCAAGACGGCAAAGTAATCATTGATTTTCGAAATGATTTGGTGCTAACCAAAACAGGAAATGCAACCTACCCCATATTCAGTAACGAAAAATGCTTGATTGCCCATCAAAAAGATGGCATACTGTATTATGGCTATATCGATAAAACTGGAAAAACTGTCATTACACCTCAATTCTTGAATGCGACCAATTTCGAATATGATAAGGCATTGGTACTAAAAGTTGAAAAAGAGACCATAGGCTATAATGACATTTTCAACAAAGACGTCGTTAGCTACCATTATTTTGAAGTAGTTATAGATAAACAAGGAAAAGCCATTGACCATCTAACTCAATTGGCCATTCACATATCGCCTAAAGATAAGGAGGATAAAAATCCACCTACCATAACATCTAAATTCATTTCGGAAAATTTAGTGGCCATTAAAGACAGCAACAAGAAATGGCGTTTAAAAAAAATTGAATAACAACGAAAAAGTTCCGGACAGAAATGAAATTAAAGAAGATTGAAAACCTTTTTAAATCTGACAGTTAATAGCTGATAACCCATTCCCTAAACTACGGTTTGTGGATTGTTGGGAATGGGTTTATAAAAATAAAAGTTTAACTCAATAAAATAGAAAATTATGAAAACATTACTAATTGTTTTATCAACAATCGGGCTTTTAAGCTTAAGCAGTTGCAACCAAGGAGCAGATCCTCAAGCACTTTTGGAAAATCCTGAAACTCGTACGGAGGTGTTTAATGCCATTACCGAGAACCACGATTATATGACCGAGTTTATGGAAAGTATGCACGGCAGTCAACACACAATGGCAATGATGCAGGGCAACAAAAAAATGATGGGCTCTATGATGCAAGGAGAAGGAATGCAAATGATGATGAAGGACAGTACAATGATGCATTCGATGATGAACCAAATGATGAATGACGGAAAAATGATGGGAACAATGATGAAAATGATGCACGAAAAAGGAATGATGAGCGAGGACTGTATGGAATCTTGCTCAAAGATGATGGGCGAAAAAGGAATGGATATGCAGAATATGAATAGTCCAAACAAACAGGATCATACCGAGCATCATTAATTTTTAACTTCTAAATACAAAAACAATGAAAAACAATCACTGGATTTGGATGGTCATAGGTTGTGGGCTACCACTATTGTTCATCTTTTTAGCGCCCTCATTTGGTATAGGAGGTGGTTCATCACTATTTATTTTCATCCTTTTTATGTTCGGCATCCATCTGTTTATGCCCCACGGTTCACACGGACACGGAAGGCACAATAATCATAAGCATCAGGATAGCGACCACAATCATTCTGAACAAGAAACAAAAGAAGAACACAAAGGACATCAACATCACTAAAAACTATATACAATGAAACAAAAATTTCAAATAAACGGAATTAGTTGTGGTGGATGTGTAGCAAGGGTCAAGAAGACTTTGGAAGAACATCCCAATATCGAAAAGGCAGAAATTTTTCTGGCACCAAAAGGAGCTACACGTATCACGATGAATGAAGCACTTTCGGTTGCCGACTTGCAAAAGCAACTCGATGAGCTCAATGGATATACAATCACAGAACTTAATCAATAACAATTAAAACCTAAAAACTATGCATTTATACGACGGACACTTTGGAGGAATGCACCTAATATGGTGGATTATATGGGTCATCTTACTTGCTTGGATATTCTTTATCCCAGCAGATATACCCTATCAAAAAACAATGAAGGACAGCCCACTGGATATTCTTAAAAAACGCTATGCAAAAGGCGAAATATCCAAGGAAGACTATGAAGAATCTAAAAAAATTTTAAACTCGGACAACTAATCTTAAACTATAAAATTATGCATCGCTTAAACGTAAAAAAACTCGGATTTGCCTTCGGTCTTACAGGAACCATAATTTATTTGGGCTGTATGATAGTAATGGCTACAGCAGGACGGGAAGGTTCAATCATCTTTTTCAATAGCTTATTGCACGGCTTGGACACTTCCAATATCATTAGAATGGATATTCCCCTATTAGAAGTGTTAATGGGTATCGTACAAACTTTTATCCTTTGGTGGCTTATAGGCGCTTCTATTGGCGCTTTTTATAATGCGCAAATAAAAATAAAAAAGTAAAAAAACCTTTTAGGATTTATGCAATACGTCTGGTTTATATGGTCACTAATTATTCTTGCCCTTTGGGCAATAATCTATTTTTCAAAAAAAGGGCATAGAAAAGAAATGCTCAAAATGAGCCTGATTACGATGCCCTTTGGTTTAACAGAACCGTTGTTTGTACCAGAATATTGGTTTCCACCTTCGCTTTTTGATTTGGCCGAAAAAACAGGCTTCGATTTCGAAAGTTTGATTTTCTCTTTCGCAATAGGTGGCATTGGCACTGTACTCTACAACCTTATTTTTAAAAGAGGACTTGCCCAAATACCGCATAGCGAACGAAGTCATAGCAGGCACCGATTGCATATTTTTATACTTTTTATACCAGCAGCTGTATTCATCATTCTGGCGCTTTTTACGTCGCTCAATCACATTTATTGCGGCATTATAGCTTTGTTCATAGGTGGATTGGCGACTCTTTATTGTCGCCCAGATTTAAAAGGAAAGATTTGGGTTGGGGGAATTCTGTTTACGGTATTGTACTTCATTTATTTCGGAAGCATCCTTCCGTTCTATCCTCAATATGTGGAGTTGTACTGGAATCTTGACAACCTGACCCATATTCTTGTCTTGGGCATTCCTATTGAAGAATTAATGTTCGCCTTCACTTTTGGGATGTATTGGTCTGGATTGTATGAACATATCTATTGGCGAAAACTCATTCAAACTGAAATAATTATTCCACTTAAAGATTAACACTATGAAACGAATACAATCAAATCAAAAAAACAATGCTATCCAAGTTGTAGCCATTAAGAACCCAGTAAGAAAGATATGCCAGGTATCCATCGCTATATTGTTCCTTCTACTGCTTTCAGCAGTACTTCTATCCTGTTCTGGCAAGAAAAAAGATGTTGCAGAAAGCGTAACACAGCCAACTGTTGAAACATCCCAAACAGCAAATGAGGCCATTATATCAGCCCAAAATTATGAAATCGTTCCCAACGAAAAAGTCTGTATGGTCAATGACCGATTTATGGGTGTGTCACAAATACCTATTGACGTCAATGGAACTATCTACTATGGTTGTTGTGAAATTTGTGTTGAAAAGTTGCAGAAAAATCTAGATGATGTTCGCTTCGGGAGTAATCCACTAAATGATACAAAAGTTGATAAAGCTTCAGCAATTATTGTTCAAGATAAAAGTAGCGGAAGTGTTTTTTATTTTGCTTCCATAGTAGATGCCCAATCATTTATAAATAAGAATAAAGGATAGGAAATCTTTATTCATAAAAATTCAAGTTATGAAAATAGTGTTAGCCATAGATGGTTCTGATTTTAGTAAACTAGCGGTAAAAGAACTTGCAAAATTACCCTTACAAAATGAAAGTGAGATCTGCATTATAAACGTGTATGAACATCCTGCGATATCAACACCATCATTAATTACATCCACAAGTTCTATTAATTCTTACTACAAAGAGTTTTTATCAAACGCTGAAAAAATAGGGAAAAAGATTGTTTCCGAAGCTGGTAAAGTATTGAAAGAAAAAAATAGCTCACTTCGTATAACAACAAATGTTGTCAGCGGTCTTCCTAAAAAAGAAATTTTGGAAAAAGCGGAATCTTTTGATGCCGATTTGATTGTAGTGGGTTCGCAAGGGCAAGGCGCATTTTCACGTCTTTTATTAGGTTCCGTTTCACAGTATTTAGCAACACACGCCAAATGTTCAGTAATGATTGTAAAAGACAAGGACACAAAGTAAACTATTGCTAATACCAATGATATAAAAATTAAATATGAACGCTAACCACTTAAATAATAATACAAAAGAATCTGCTTGCAAGGTAACAGATGAAATCTGCCTTCCAGACTCTAATTTACCTCGTGTTATTATTATAGGTGGTGGGTTTGCAGGTTTAGCGTTGGTTGAAAAACTGAAACACAAAGAGGTGCAGGTGGTACTGTTCGATAAAAACAACTTCCACCAGTTTCAGCCCTTATTTTATCAAGTGGCAACGAGTGCTTTGGAACCTGATAGTATTGTATTCCCTTTCAGAAAACAAATTAGTGGTTATAAAAATGTATTGTTTCGTTTAGCTGAAGTCGAGGAAATCCAACCTTCTACAAACACCATTATAACCAATAAAGGAAGAGTTCACTTCGACTATCTCGTATTGGCAACGGGTACAACAACTAATTTTTTTGGTATGGACAATGTCGAGTCCCATAGTCTTGGGATGAAAAACATTCGCGATTCTTTAAATATTCGCCATATGATGCTGCAAAATCTGGAACAAGCTGCAATCACTTGTGATGATAAAGAACGTGATGCCTTAACAAATTTCGTCATCGTTGGCGGTGGTCCCGCTGGTGTGGAAATGGCAGGAGCTTTGGCAGAATTCCGCAAATATATTCTTCCCAAAGATTATCCAGAATATCCTTCTTCCATAATGAACATCTATTTGATTGAAGCCATTGATGAGCTTTTAAGTACAATGTCAGACAAGGCATCATCAAAAACGCTAGAATATTTGAAGGATTTGGAGGTAAAGGTATTACTCAATGAATCGGTAAGCAATTACGATGGTTCACAGGTTGTCACAAATTGTGATAAGATTATTTTAACAAAAAACCTAATCTGGACAGCTGGTGTGAAAGGACAGTTTCCAAAAGGTATTGATAAAAAACACGTGGTAAAGGGTAACCGCTTAAAAACAGACTCATTTTTAATGGTAGAAGGCTACAAAAACATTTTTGCCATAGGCGATATAGCGGCTGTAATTACAGAAGAAACGCCAAAAGGACATCCGCAAGTAGCACAAACAGCTATTCAGCAAGGTAAATATTTAGGTAATGTATTATTGAAAATTATTAAGGATGAGGGTGTGAACCCTTTCGAATATAAAGACAAAGGTTCATTAGCTACAGTAGGGAAACGTAAGGCAGTAGCTGATTTGGGCAAATTCAAATTTGCAGGTTATTTCGCTTGGCTATTATGGTCAGTTGTACACTTATTATCCATAAGCGGATTTAGAAATAGATTGATGGTTGGTTTTAATTGGGCGGTAAGCTATTTCACTTATGAAAAGAGCAACCGCCTAATTATTAGAAATTTTAAACCAAAACCGTCGGTTAATAACACAAAGAAATAATTTACGAATGAAAGGCACAACAGATAAAAACAATAAGCTTTCCTTAATAGGGTCTATATCTCTAGGAACTGGTGTAATGATTGGTGCTGGCATATTTGTTCTTATGGGACAAATAGCGGAGTTAGTTGGAGATCTGTTCCCGATTGCCTTTATTGCGGGAGCTGTTGTGGTGGGTTTCAGCTCTTATTCCTACGTAAAGTTCTCAAATGCTTTTCCATCCTCTGGAGGTGTGGTTAAGTTTTTCAATAAATCCTATGGACCTGGAACGACAACCGGTGTCTATTCTTTACTAATGTATGTTTCAATGGTCGTTGCACAAAGTTTGGTTGCAGGAACCTTTGGCGCTTATACCCTTCGATTATTCCCAGAAAGTTATGCTGGTTATGCATCCATACTTGGTATTCTACTTTTGGTAACAGCTTATATAATAAATATTCTAGGAAATAAAGTAATTGGAGCAACGGCCACTTTTACAGCAATTATTAAAGTAGGTGGTATTGCACTACTTGCGATTGCAGGTCTGGTAGCTTCCGGATTTGCGGATATTACAGGAGACTATATCCCACAAAATACCGAAACCTTACCACAAGGGTTCGGCTTTGTAGCGGCATTGGCATTATCAATCCTTGCCTATAAAGGGTTCACAACAATAACGAATCAAGGTGGAGACATCAAAAATCCACACAAAAACCTTGGAAGATCCATTGTGATTTCTATTCTTATCTGCACACTTATTTATGTAGCCTTGGCACTTGCTGTTGCAGGCGGTTTAAGCATTCCTGAAATAATAAAGGCAAAAGATTATGCTTTGGCAGCAGCAGCCGAACCTGTTTTTGGGGAATGGGGTTTATGGTTTACTATAGCAATCGCTATTGTAGCAACCTTTTCAGGGGTTATCGCCAGTGTCTTTTCGGCATCGCGCTTATTGGGGATGTTGAGTAATATGAAACAAGTACCCTCTTTAAAAAGGATAGGTAATTTTAAAAATCCAGCGCTCATATTCACGGTTTCCCTTGCCATTTTACTCACTGCCCTTTTCGATTTAACAAGAATCGCTTCTATAGGAGCTATTTTCTACCTCATTATGGATATCGCTATCCATTGGGGGCTTTTTCGCCACCTAAAAAACGAGGTAAAATTTAAACCCATCATTCCGTTAATAGCCATTGTAATGGACATTGCAGTACTAGCAGCCTTTCTATATATAAAATATCTGAATGATCCAATGGTGCTCATCGTAGCAGCAATTGGAATTATCCTGATTCTCATTGCGGAACGTTTTTTTATGATTTCGCATACAGACGATGATGGCAATATGCCTATGGGAATGGAGAATACAAATAATAAAAACAACAAATCATAATTAATTAAAACAATTTATATGAAAAATATAGCAGTTATAGGATACGGAGTCATAGGAAAAAGGGTGGCCGATGCCATCAATCTACAGGACGATATGAAGCTTTCGGGCGTGTGTGATATCATAAGCGATTGGCGCATTCAAAATGCCGTGAGAAAAAAGTACGATATCTACGCAGCAACTCAAGAAGCAGAAGACAGAATGAAATCCGAAGGTATTTCAGTAAAAGGCGATATGCACGACCTGTTGAAAAAATCAGATCTCGTTGTGGACTGTACCCCTAAAAAGATTGCGGCTCAAAATGTAGCAATTTATAAAGAGCAAAACATCAAATTTATTTTACACGGAGGCGAAAAACACGAAACAACAGGCCATTCCTTTAGTGCTGAAAATAATTATCAGTCTGCTCTAAATCTAGATGCTACACGTGTAGTTTCCTGCAACACCACTTCTATTTTAAGGACGTTGACCGCTTTAAAAAGAGCCAATTTATTGGATTATGCTAGAGGTACACTTTTAAGAAGAGCAACAGATCCTTGGGAAAGCCATTTAGGTGGTATTATGAATACGATGGTTCCTGAAAAAGACATCCCGAGCCACCAAGGTCCTGATGCTAAAAGCGTTGACCCAGATTTGGATGTCATCACTGCCGCAGTAAAAGTTCCAGAAACTTTAAGCCATATGCACTATTGGAATGTGAAGTTAAAAAAACAAGCCTCGAAAGAAGAAGTGCTGAATGCTTTTAAGACATCTAGTCGTATCAAGCTAATTCAATATGACAAAGGCCTAGTTTCTAACAACACTATCAAGGAAATGTTTTTGGATATGGGAAGACCTTGGGGCGATATGTATGAAGTAGCCCTATGGGAAGATATGCTGAAGGTAGTGGGGGATGAACTTTTCTACGCCTATGTGGTAGACAACCAAGCAATTGTTATACCCGAAACTATTGATGCCATTAGAGCACTTACAGGAATTGAAACAGATGGTGCCAAATCTATCGCTAAAACAAATGAAAGTTTAGGAATTCATTAATCATTAATACAATGAAAATAGACATAAATATTACACAACTGTTAGGGGAAAAAGCAGACTTCTATTTGAATCACGTTTGTGAAAAAATAACCAAGGATGAATTGCAAACCCCAAGTAGCACAAGCCTAGATAAGGCATTTACCCAAAGCAACAGAAATCCGCAGGTACTGCGAAGCCTTTCGCAATTGTATAACCACGGAAATCTTGGTGGTACAGGCTACTTGAGTATCCTTCCAGTAGACCAAGGTATCGAGCATAGTGCAGCTTTTTCTTTCTATAAAAATCCGGATTATTTTGACCCAGAGAATATCATAAAACTCGCCATTGAGGCCGGTTGTAATGGTGTGGCTTCCACCTTCGGTGCTTTGGGATTGAACGCTAGGAAATACGCCCATAAAATCCCGTTTATCGTAAAGATTAATCACAATGAACTGCTCACATTTCCTAATAAATATAACCAAACTTTATTTGGTAAAGTAAAAGCTGCGTGGGATATGGGAGCAGTTGCTGTCGGTGCTACTATATATTTTGGTTCCGAAGAAAGCAATAGACAGCTTAAAGAAATAGCTGAAGCTTTTGAAGAAGCCCACAATTTAGGTATGGCTACCATTTTATGGTGCTATACCCGAAATGAAGCTTTCAAAACTGGAAAAGAAGATTATCACGCTGCTGCCGATGTAACAGGGCAAGCAAATCATATTGGGGTAACCATTCAGGCAGATATCATTAAGCAAAAATTACCTACAAATAACTTTGGTTTCAAAGAAATCGGTTTTGGAAAATATGATGATGAAATGTATGAGACGCTGACAACAGAACATCCCATCGACCTATGCAGGTTGCAGGTGGCTAATTGCTTTATGGGAAAAATCGGATTGATTAATTCCGGTGGTGGCTCTAAAGGTAAGTCTGATTTGGTGGAGGCAATAACAACTGCTGTTATCAATAAAAGAGCTGGTGGCTCTGGATTGATAATGGGAAGAAAAGCGTTTCAAAAGCCCTTCGGCGAAGGCGTGGAAGTATTACAATCCGTTCAGAAAGTTTATTTGGATACTAAAATTAGCATTGCATAACAATAAAAAAAAATGTTCGACACAGAAGTAAAATCACTTAAATCATTCAATCACTACCTCTCAAAATTGGTAGAAAGTCGTCTATGGCTAAAGGTTATCATTGCCTTATTTTTGGGTGTTGGTTTTGGATTGCTGTTAAGTCCTCAAAACGGGTGGATTACTAAAGAAACAGCAGACATCGCAGGGAATTGGCTGGCATTGCCTGGCGTACTTTTTCTAAAACTGGTTCAAATGATTATGATTCCTTTGATTGTGGCTTCTATCATCACAGGAATCGCAAGTAATGATAAGGACAGTTTAAAAAAATTAGGTGGTGGCGTTTTATTATATTTTCTAGGCACTACCATAGTTTCGGTAAGTTTGGGTGTCATACTATCTCAAATTTTTAGACCTGGTCGCTTTTTACATCAACAGGCTCTAGCTGAACATAATGAAATTACTGCTGTTCCAACGGAAAATCCCGAGCTTTCCTTCGGTCTTGAAACTATTCCAGATGCCATATCAAACTTACTTCCAGAGAACCCTTTAGCATCTATGGTTAGTGGTGAAATGTTAAGTATTGTGATTTTCACAATCATTATTGGTGTAGCTGTGCTATCACTTGAAAATGCCTTACTGCGCCCAGTAAAGCTTCTTTTAAGTGCCATTCAGGAAGTCTGTATGACAGTAGTAAAATGGTCAATGCTTCTAGTACCTATTGCTGTTTTCGGACTAATGGCGGAGCTTACCTCTAGTGTTGGTTTAAGTTCTTTATCAGGTTTAACGTACTATGTTGGGGTAGTACTTCTCGGTCTTCTTTTATTGGTAATTTTCTATTTGGGACTCATCGTACTTCTCGGAAAGAAAAACCCATTGCATTTCCTAAAAAAAATAAGGGATGTTCAATTATTGGCTTTTTCAACCACAAGTTCTGCCGCTGTGATGCCCTTATCTCTAAAAACCGCCGAAGAAGAACTAAAAGTGGACAAGACTATTAGCAATTTTATCATACCTATAGGGGCGACCGTCAATATGGATGGTACTGCACTATATCAAACTATTACAACTCTTTTTATTGCCCAAGCTTACGGACTGGAAATGAGTTTACTCAATATTATAGTGGTCATTGTAACTATTGTCGCTGCATCCATTGGTACACCTGCCATTCCAGGAGGTGGTGTGGTTATACTCGCTTCTGTTTTGGGAAGTGTCGGCATACCTGCTGAAGGCATCATCATTATCATTGGTGTAGAAAGACTCTTGGGAATGTTTAGGACTGCTGTAAATGTAACTGGTGATTTAACTGCCTGTATGGTCTTCAATAGAATCTATGGTAAAACCCCAATCTTGGTTAGTGAGAAAACGAATAATAAATCAATTTCAAAACAATGACATTACTACTCATATCCATAGTGTTCATTCTTCCTGTTGTGGCTATTGCCAGCTATCAGCATTATAAGATTGGTAAGCAACCAGCTTATGATGCCAAAGAAACACTGTTGAATTATGAAATAATAGGCTCTGGAGAAAACAAACTTGTTTTGTTACACGGTTTAACAGGCTCATTGCATTATTGGAAACGCAATTTAGAAAGTATTACAACTACGCATAAGCTACTTTTAGTCGACCTGCTAGGTTTTGGTGATTCGCCAAAACCACAAAGTGATTATTCCCTTTCAATACAATTGCAGGCCCTTGAATTGATTCTTAACAAAGAAGGATTCAATGATGGAAATATCATTATTGCAGGACATTCTATGGGAGCTATGATTTCATTAGCAATATTGGAAAAGCAACCAACTTGGTTCAAGGCAGGAATTTTTATAAGCATACCTGTTTACAAGAACGCTGATGAGTTTAAAGAAATTATGTCTTCTCATTCCTTTGTAGATAGGATTTCAACAAGCAAATTCTCAAAATATATTTGTATGATTCATCCCATATTTATGTCACGTGCATTCAAGCCTGATAACCTCACGGATGATGTCTATGAAGATGCAAAAAAGCATCATTGGATGAGTTATTATTATTCTCTCACAGAAGTCATCCTAAAAACAGATTTATATGCGATTACAAAGAAAATTAAGGATAAAGATGTGCTCTTTATTCACGGAGAAAAAGACACTACTGCACCTTTAGAAAATGCCTTAAAATTATCGAGGGAATTTAAAAACGCACAAATAATTACTTCATCTGAAGGAGACCATCAGTTCTTTCTGAAAGAAGCAGAATTTGTTTGGGACACAATTCAAGATTTTACTATTTCTGAAAAAAAGTTAAAAAAAACCATACCCAATGAGCACGAATAAAATTAAACATATAGGCGTATTCACATCTGGAGGCGATAGCCCTGGGATGAATGCTGCACTATACGCCATTGCCAAATCCGCTGAAGCAAAAGGCATAAAAATAAGTGGTTTTCGAAAAGGGTATGAAGGGTTGATAGATGGTGATTTGATACCATTAAAATCTCACGAACTAAAAAAAATAACCCAAATAGGTGGCACTATTCTAAAAACAGCACGAAGCAAACGATTTCTGGAATTAGAGGGTCGTAAAAAAGCATTGCAAACTTTAAAAGCAAATAACATAGATGCTTTAATTGCTATTGGTGGTGATGGTACTTTTAAAGGGCTATTAGCTTTTTCAGAAATATGCGACATTCCGTTTATAGGCATTCCTGGCACTATAGACAACGATATTTTTGGTACTGATTACACCCTTGGTTTTGATTCGGCTGTAAACACTGCCATTGAAAATATTGATAAAATAAAAGATACTGCCGAATCTCACAACCGTGTATTTATTGTTGAAGTAATGGGAAGGGATTCAGGCTACATTGCTATTCATTCCGGGTTAATGGTAGGTGCCGATTCCATCCTTATTCCCGAGAGTGGAAAGGACTTTATTTATCTATTGGACAAGGTTAAGAATTACGATAGCGAAGATGCTTTCCTTGTCGTGGTTTCAGAAGGCGATGAATTAGGTGCCGAGCTTGTTTCATCAAAAATAAAGGAAGTCAATCCCAATGTCGATTTACGGATTACGAAGCTTGGGCACGTCCAGCGAGGTGGAAATCCGTCAGCTTTAGATAGAATGTTAGGCATTAGACTTGGAGTGGCGGCTGTGAAAACACTTTTACAAGGTAAAAAAAATGTAATGGTAGGAGTCTTAAATAATCAATTGCATCTAACCCCTTTTGAAGTGGTGGTCAAGCAACATCAAGTAGATAATGAATTGTATGAACTTTTAGAATTATTTGGAAAGTAAGAAATGATAGAAGCCTTTAAAAATATCAACCCTTTCATCCTTGGATTGCTCATCAGTCTGGGCATTGGCCTTATTCTTGGGCTGGAACGTGAATATGATAAATTGAAGGAAGAACAAGGCTTTGCAGGTATAAGAACCTTCCCAATTGTTGCCATTATTGGTTTTATATTGGGAAATCTTTCCACAACCTATACACCTTGGTTGGTCATTATCATTGCGGCAGCATTTCTTTTGTTTCTGTCTTTGAGTCATCTTTCCATAGTACAAAAGCATATTATGACTGGTATTACCACCAATATGGCCTTGTTCGCTACGCTAATTTTGGGTGTTATGGTTGCCAATCATTTGCATAAGGAAGCAGTTGCGACCGCAGTAGTCGTGGTTACGCTGTTATCATTGAAAACGACCTTTAATACATTCATTAAGAATATTACTTCTGAAGAGCTCTTTGCTTTTATTAAGTTTTCAATTATTGCGCTTCTTATTTTGCCTTTCTTACCAAATCAAGATTATGGTCCAGAGGGATTACTTAACCCTTTTGAAATTGGAGCGATAATAGTGATAGTGTCATTTCTGAATTTCATTGGTTACTTTCTTGTAAAATATGTAGGTTCTAAACGTGGTATTCTGCTCACTGCTATTTTAGGCGGATTGATTTCAAGTACCGCAGTAGCTTGGATATATGCTTCGCGAAGTAAGGAATCGCCAGAACTTTCAAAAGAATATGCTGCGGGTATCATTATAGCTTCCGCAATTATGTTTCCCAGACTTGCGATTCTGGCCTATATTTTCAATAGTGCCATACTTTTAAATTTAGTCATTCCATTTACTATTCTTACCCTTATCTGCTTGATAAGCGCACTCTTATTCATCAAAAAGAATACAGATGTCACAAAAACAGCTATCAATCTGGGTAATCCGCTCAATATTTGGAACGCCCTTGGGTTTGGTGGTATTTATGTGGTCATCCTGTTTGCAGTTTTTTATGGAAATCAATTTTTTGGCGAAAGCGGTTTATACTATTCAGCCCTAATTGCAGGATTGGCAGATACGGATGCAATAACTATTAGTATGGCAAAATTTGGGTCATTGGAAGAAAAACTCACGCTGGCCACCAATGTCATTATAACAGCAACCATAAGCAATATGATTGTAAAACTTGGTATTACCTATTTCAAAGGTTCTAAAAAGACCGGGAAACTCGTGATGCTAATTTTTGGAACTGTTGTCATCGTAGGGTTAGTATATATTTTAATACAGTTAGGAAATTAAAAAAAGTGAAATGAAAACAACAGTATTCAGCACGCATAAGTTTGAAGAGCCGTATCTCGTAAAAGCGAATGATGGCAAGCATCAATTAAAGCTGCTTGAGAGTCGTTTAACTCAAGAAACTGCTATTCTCGCAACGGGTTCTAAAGCAGTAAGTCTATTTACGGGCGATGATGCCTCGGCACACATTCTTGAAAAATTCAATGCTTTTGGCATAAAATATATTGCTCTGCGTTCAGCAGGATTCAATCACGTGGATTTAGCAAAAGCAGCTGAACTGGATATGAAGGTGGCACGTGTTCCAGCCTATTCCCCTTATGCCATTGCAGAGCATACAATGGCGCTCATACTTGCATTAAACCGAAAATTGATTAAAGCACACAACAGGGTTCGTGACCAGAATTTCTCATTGAACGGTCTTACCGGTTTCGACCTCAATGGAAAAACCGTCGGCGTTATCGGGACTGGAAAAATTGGGTCTGTATTGGTAAAAATACTACACGGTTTTGGTTGTAAAATACTTGTTCAGGATGTCATTGAGGATGAAAATTTAATCAAGTTTTACAATGTAATCTATACCAATTGTGAAACTATTTGTAAGCAGTCCGATATCATAAGCTTACACGTACCACTAACGTCTTCAACGAAACACTTGATTGATGCAAAACATATTTCATTAATGAAGCAAGGCGTAATGCTTATCAATACAAGTCGTGGTGGATTGGTCGATACCAAAGCTGTTATCGAAGGATTGAAAACTAAAAAAATTGGGTATTTCGGAATAGATGTGTATGAGGAAGAAGAAGGATTGTTCTTTGAAGACCATTCCGATGACATTTTGCAAGACGATGTCATTGCACGCTTAATGACTTTTAATAATGTTTTAATTACCAGTCATCAGGCCTTTTTAACCGAAACTGCATTGACAAATATTGCTGAAACCACAATATATAATCTGGATTGTTTTGAAAAAGGCAAAGTTTCAGGAAACGAAGTTTCTTGATTAAGAAGCAAAAAATAGTAGTAACACTTAAATCTTAAAATTATGAAACGAGTAAAAAATAAAGTAGCCATTGTCACAGGAGGAGCATCTGGTTTGGGAAAATCAAGTGCTAAACTATTGGCACGAGAAGGAGCAAAAATAGTCGTGTCCGATATAGACGAAGAAGGTGGTAAAAAAGTAGTTCAACAAATAAAAGAAGACGGTGGTGAGGCCATATTCATTAAACAAGATGTTGCCAAAGAAGATGAATGGAAAAACGTTATTGAAACTACCCTTGAAACTTATGGGAAATTACACATTTTAGCAAATTCTGCTGGAATAGGGCTCGGAGGAACAGTTGAAGATGTAACCCTTGAAGATTGGAAAAACCTTATAGATATAAACCTAAATGGCACTTTTTTAGGCACCAAATATGGTATAAAAGGTATGAGGAAAACAGATGAAGGTGGTTCCATCATTAACTTCTCTTCCATTGAAGGACTTATCGGTGACCCCAATTTACCTGCGTATAACGCAAGTAAAGGCGGTGTTACCATTTTCACTAAATCTGCCGCCCTACATTGTGCTAAACAAGGCTATGGCATCCGTATCAATTCTATCCATCCTGCTTATATCTGGACCCCAATGGTAGAGAATTTTCTCAAGGCTCAAGGTGACGTAGAAGAAGGCAAAAAACAATTGGAAAGTTTACATCCAATTGGTCATTTGGGAGAACCTGACGATATAGGGTACGGAGTTGTATATCTGGCCTCTGATGAATCCAAATTTATGACCGGTTCCGAACTGGTTATCGATGGTGGCTATACCGCCCAATAAGAAAAACAATAAAACTAAAATTATGAAAAACATACTCGTACCTACCGATTTCTCGAAAAACTGCACTAAAGCAGCAAATCTTGGTATCGAAATAGCCAAACTATACGATGCAGAGATACACTTTTTACATCAAATGACTACCCCTGTTGATTGGGTAAAACTGGATAAACAAAAAGAAAAAAGGTATCCCGAAACTTTAAAGGAAATTGGAGTCGTTAAATCAAAATTGCGGGAACTGGAAAAAAAGGCTGAGCACGAAGGTCTTAAATGTCGAACTTTTCTTCAATTTGATTCGGGACAGAAAGATATTTTAGAACATTCTGGTCATTTCCATCACGATTTCATCGTTACCGGCAGCAGTGGAACCAAAGGTGTCATTAGAGAAATTACGGGTAGTAATGTTGAAAAAATAGTTCGAAAAGCCAATGCACCCATTATCGTTGTCAAAGAAGAGGATGTAACGTTTCCCTTCAAGGACATTCTATTTGTTTCTTCTTTTGAAGAGGATGTCACGCATCCATTTCAAGAAATCTTGTCAATAGCCAAAAAATGCGATGCTAAAATCCATTTGTTACGAGTAAACACAGAAACTGACTTTAATAGCATAGAGCTTGGCTTAAATCCTGTAAAGGAATTTCTTGAAAAATTCCCCAATCTGAAGAACTTCTCAATGAGCGTCCATAATGAGTCTTCCGTAGAGGCAGGCATCAATACATTTTTAAAACATCAGCCCGCAGATTTAATTGCAATGAGCACCCACGGAAAAACGGGATTTTTGAGCCTATTTTCAAAAAGTATTGCCGAAGGTGTTACAAACCATTCTTCTCTACCTGTAATGACCATACATATTAAAAAATGAAAAATCCAATCAAAATAGTAAAGTATTCAGGTGATGTGGTAGCCTTTGATGTAGATAAGCTTATCAATTCCTTAAGGCGTTCACAAGCGAGCGAAGAATTAATTCAGCAAATAGTTGAACAAGTCGAAGGTCAACTCTATGATGGAATTACCACAAAAAAAATCTATCAGATGGCATTTAAAATGCTTAAGCGTAAATCTCGTGTAAGTGCCTCAAAATACAAGCTAAAAAAAGCGATAATGGAATTAGGGCCATCAGGATTTCCTTTTGAAAAATTTGTTGGTAAGATTTTAGAGATGGAAGGCTTTAGCACAAATGTGGGAGTTATTGTTCAAGGTAATTGTGTACAGCACGAAGTTGATGTTATCGCCCAAAAAGAAAACAAACACTATATGATTGAATGCAAATACCATAGCGACCAAGGCAGATTTTGTAATGTAAAAATCCCATTATATATCCATTCACGGTTTTTGGACGTAGAAAAGCAATGGGAACACCAAAAAGGTCACGAGGCTAAACTTCATAAAGGAGCTGTGTACACCAATACGCGTTTCACAACCGATGCCATTCAGTACGGGAAATGTGTTGGAATGCTTTTAAGCAGTTGGGATTATCCAAGAGGAAATGGTCTCAAGGACAGAATAGATAAATCTGGGCTACATCCCTTAACCGCTTTAACAACACTTACTAAAGCTGAAAAAACAAAATTATTAGATGAAGGCATCGTACTCTGTAAAGAGCTTCACGAAACCCCAAAAATTTTAGAACAAGTAGGAGTGCCAAAATCAAGACACAAAAAGGTTCTCGAAGATTCAAGAGAATTATGTGGAATTCATTAGAGCACTACTTAAATTTTTAATCTAAATAAATAGGACAAATGAAAACAGAAGAACTGAAAGAACAGAACCGTATAGATTTAGAGCCATTTTACCAAGCATTGGAAGATGATTCTAAACTACTTGAAGAAGCCCTCGAAATATTATTGGGTATGGTACACTTCGAGCCTAAATCCGTAAAGAAGTTGGCACTCGTAATAAAAGAGGATTCCCGCAATCTATATAACGAAATAGCGGAATTGAGCAAATCGAACCAAGACAAAGGAAATACGCCTTCCTGTTGTGGTGGACATTAATAAATACTATAACGATGAAAAACAAAAAAATAAACATCCACTTTTTGGGAGCGGCAGGCACCGTGACTGGCTCAAAATATTTGGTGGATACAGGAGATAGAAAGATACTTATAGACTGTGGCCTCTTCCAAGGGTTAAAGGAATTACGCCTTAAAAACTGGGAGTACCCACCTGTTAATGTAGGTGATATTGATGCTGTTTTGCTTACCCACGGTCATATGGACCATACAGGTTATTTACCCAGATTGGTAAAACAAGGCTTCAATGGTCCCATTTATGGTACGAATCCTACTTTGGACATTGCAAAAATCATTTTGAATGATAGTGCAAAAATACAGGAGCAAGAAGCCGAACGTGCCAATAAGGAAGGCTATTCCAAACATAGTCCCGCAGAACCATTATACGATTTAAAGGATGTAGAAAAAACTATCCCACACTTTAAAGGAATTCCACAATCACAATGGATTCTGTTATTTGATGGTATTAGGGCTCGCTTCCAATACAACGGACATATTCTGGGTGCAACCTATATTGAGTTGGATGTGCACGGAAAACGTTTTGTCTTTTCAGGAGACATTGGTAGAACCAATGATTTATTGCTCTATCCACCCCTTAAACCAAAAAAAGCGGATGTGCTTTTCATTGAATCCACTTATGGTGGAAGGTTTCATCCCGATGAAATAGAAGCACTTCCACATATTGAAAAATTAGTAAATGATACCATCAACAGAGATGGTAGCTTATTTGTCCCAAGCTTTTCGGTAGAACGTGCCCAGCTAATGATGCTCATCTTTTGGAAATTATTGAAAGAAAAGAAAATCCCCAGAGTACAAATGATTATGGACAGCCCGATGGGTGCCAATGTATTGGAACTGTTTCATAGAACTCGCGATTGGCACAGATTGGAGGACAACGAATGTGACGAAATGTGTTCTCACTTTACGGTCGTAAGCAGTTATCGTGAAACAATGGAAATAAGAACAGATAACAAACCAAAAATCGTGATTGCAGGAAGCGGAATGCTCACAGGGGGAAGAATGCTAAACTATCTTGAAACACAGGCACAAAATCCAAATAACACCTTACTTTTTGTAGGCTATCAAGCTGAAGGCACTCGTGGCAGAAAATTATTGGAAGGTGAAAAAGAACTAAAAGTATATGGAAAATGGGTGCCGTTTAAAATGCAAGTAGCAGAAATTGAAGGGCTTTCGGCACACGCAGACCACGCAGAGCTTATGGACTGGATGGACAGTATAAAAAACAAACCCGAACGCATTTTCATTATACACGGTGAAAAAGAGAGTGCAGAAGCATTGCAAAAAGGCATCAAGGAAACTTATGGGTGGGATGCAGAAATTCCGCAATTATACACTATCGAAGAAATAGAATAAATCGAAAAATCACAACAACCAATAATATATGGACACACACTCAAACATATTAAAATACAAACATCTCGGCATCTATACCCAAAACGAGAATGTAGTGTATATGCGCGAAGATTGCCACGTCTGTATTTCAGAAGGGTTTGAGGCACTTACCCGAATAAGAATATCGAACGCAAGTACATCAATCGTTGCAAGTCTTAATGTTCTGAATTCTGATATCCTTTTGCCCAATGAAATCGGACTATCAGATGCTGCTGCTAAAAAACTCAATGTGTCCCAAAACGATACATTATATGTTTCCCATTTAGAACCTATAGAATCATTAAGCCACGTTAGGGCAAAAATCTATAACAAAAAACTGGATTATAAGGCCTATAACAACATCATAACCGATATCGTGGAAGGCGATTATTCCAACATCCACCTTTCGGCATTTATTACTGCCTGTGCTGGCGACCGAATGGATATTGATGAAATAAGTGACCTTACTAAAGCAATGATTGCTTCCGGAAAGCAACTGAACTGGAACAAGGATATCGTGGTCGACAAGCATTGCATTGGTGGATTGCCTGGCAATAGAACAACACCATTGGTCGTTGCCATTGTTGCCGCGTATGGTCTTACTATGCCAAAAACATCCTCACGGGCAATCACTTCGCCAGCAGGCACAGCAGATACAATGGAAGTATTGACCAATGTTACGCTCTCTTCCGAGGAAATAAAGACTGTAGTAGAAAAAGAAGGCGGATGTTTTGTTTGGGGAGGCACGGCGCAGTTAAGTCCTGCCGATGATGTGCTCATCAAAATTGAAAAAGCCTTGGATATTGATAGTGAAGGGCAGCTCATTGCTTCGGTACTCTCTAAAAAAGCAGCAGCTGGTTCCACTCACGTGGTCATTGATATTCCCGTGGGTGAAACCGCCAAGGTTCGCAGTACCGAAATGGCTCAAAAACTAAAAAATCATATGGAAACCGTTGGGACATCTGTTGACTTGAATGTAAAAGTTGTAGTTACGGATGGCACGCAGCCTGTTGGAAGGGGTATCGGTCCAACATTAGAAGCCATAGATATATTAAAAGTTTTGAAAAATGAGGAAGATGCACCTAAAGACTTAACAGAAAGAGCATTGCTTTTAGCTACTGAACTATTAGAACTTTCTGGAAAAGTAGAAAAAGGAAAGGGACTGGAAACCGCACGTGAAATTCTCAAATCTGGTCAGGCTTATAAAAAATTCCTTGCTATTTGTAATGCGCAAGGTCGCTTTTCAAAACCTGTTTTAGCACCCTATAAAACCGAAATTAGAGCAGAAAACTCTGGGGTTTTAAAGCGCATAGATAATAGAAAGATAGCAAAACTCGCCAAGCTTTCCGGCGCACCGCAGTCTAAATCGGCAGGGATTCTTTTGAATGTCCATTTAAATGAAAAAATTGAAATAGACCAATTATTATATACCATATATGCTGAATCCAAAGGCGAACTCAACTATGCTCTGGAATATAAAAACAACCATAACGACATCCTAACTATAATTTAAAAAACTATGAAAACAATATTATTCAGTCTTCCCGGAAATGAAGAACTCACAGAACTTATGGCTACAAAAATGGATGCTGAAGTGGGCAAAGCCACTTTGCGTAAATTCCCTGACGGGGAATCGTACACACGTATATTATCTGATGTTAAAGATAAATGTGTGGTACTGGTATGCACCTTACACGAACCAGATGAAAAACTGTTGCCGCTTTATTTTCTAAGTCACACAGCCAAATCATTAGGCGCTATGTGTACCTGTTTGGTAGCACCCTATTTGGCGTATATGCGGCAGGACAAAGTATTTAATGAAGGTGAAGGAGTGACTTCTGGTTTCTTCGGAAAATTGATTTCTGGTTTTGCCGATAGCATTACCACGGTTGACCCTCACTTGCACAGAATTAGTTCGTTAGGGGAAGTGTATCAAATTCCAAATAAAGTGATTCACGCTGCCGATGCCATTTCAGAATGGATAAAAGAAAACATCGAAAACCCAGTACTTATCGGTCCCGATTCTGAAAGTGAACAATGGGTTTCAGAAGTCGCCAAAAATGCAGGAGCACCATTTATAGTATTACAAAAGGTACGTCACGGTGACCGTGATGTAGAAGTCTCTGTTCCCGATGTGGATAAATATAAAGATGCTACACCTATTTTAGTAGATGACATTGTTTCCACAGCCCGAACAATGATTGAAACCGTACAACATCTTAAAAAGGCAGGAATGAAACCGCCTATTTGCGTCGGCATTCACGCCGTTTTTTCAGGAAATGCCTATCAAGATTTATTGGATTCCGGAGTAGAAAAGATAGTGACCTGCAATACCATTCCGCATCCGTCCAATGGCATAGATTTAAGCGATATACTGGCAAAAGAGGTAAAAAAATTAATGCACCATATATGAGAAAGCAAAGTTTCATAGTACTATTTATTTTATTCAGCATCACAATGACTGGACAAACTGAAATGCTTATTGGGCAGATTTCAGGCAGATTGGTCATTCGTGAGAATTTTGATGAAAAAGGTGCTTTTCTCAATAAACAAACTTTTGAAGCTGGTAAAACAATAGAGAAAAATGGATACTATGAAATTAAGGTGGTTACGGAATTGTTTGATAAAGACAAAATAGCGACCGATAAATACACCACAACCTATCGCTGTAAGCCTGATGAAGCCAGTATAATGGTAATGGCATTTCCATTTTCAAACCCAAAATCAAAAGAAACCGAAATTAATACCACTTCTAAAAAATTTAAAGAACTCTACGACTTGAAAAATCTTGAAAATATAGAACTGGAAATGAGTTTTGATTCGGGCTTGTTGAATTTTTTTGGCTCAAAAAGTACCATAAAAATTTACGACCGAAAATTTAATAATAGCGAAAATAATATTAATTCAAAAATTAACATTAAGGCCTATGCCTTGGGAATTCGCATTAAGCAACTCAATTATACTGTTAACGAGAAATTAAATGCACAAGGTCTATTGACCTTTCAAAAATTTACAGAAGAAGACAACAGTTATTTTACAATGACTTATAAATAAAAATAAATGAAAAATTATGACACCCTTTCAGAAGCTATTAACGATTTACAGGCAAACGAATACCCTTATGATTTCAACTTAAAACCTGAATGTCTGGAATGTGCTTCCCTGAAAATTGAGATTCGACCAGAAGATTTTAAAGTGGATAAAATATATCGCTTTGAAGGAATGAGCAGTACCGATGATAACAGCATTTTATATGCAATATCTTCCAAAAAAGGGCTTAAAGGTCTTTTAGTAGATGCTTATGGCGTCTATGCCGAAAACATATCGGAAGCAATGAGAAAAAAATTACGATAACACTTAAACAATACTATAATGGAAAATCACGAGCAGCACAAAAACAACGAAATGGACCATTCGAAAATGGATCATTCTAAAATGAACCACGAAAAAGAAGATCATTCCAAAATGGATCATTCCAAAATGAGAAATGGAGGTGGAGACCATTCGGGTCATAATCCGGGTCACGGACAAATGGGTCACGACCATCATAAAATGATGATTGCAGACTTTAGAAAACGGTTTTGGGTAACACTCGTGCTTACCATCCCCATATTGTTCTTCTCACCAATGATTCAAGAATTTTTTGGTTATGAATTTTTACTTCCAGGAAATCCATACATCCTTTTTGCACTTTCCACTGTTGTATATTTTTATGGTGGTTGGCCTTTTCTTAAAGGATTTGTTTCCGAAATAAAGAATGGTGCACCTGGTATGATGACACTTATATCTATGGCAATAAGTGTCGCCTATTTCTACAGTTCTGCAACTGTCTTTGGTTTACGAGGAGTTGACTTTTTCTGGGAGCTTTCAACACTAATTGCTATTATGCTTGTTGGTCATTGGATAGAAATGAAAAGTGTATTAGGCGCTTCAAAAGCATTACAGCTTTTAGTTAGTATGATGCCTGCCGAAGCTCACAGGGTAAAAGGCGACACTATTGAAGATATACCACTTGAAGATTTATTGAAAAATGACGTGATTTTGGTAAAGCCAGGAGAGAAAGTTCCAGCTGATGGTATCATAGTAGAAGGTTCAAGTTATTTAAACGAATCAATGCTTACAGGGGAGTCCAAGCCTGTAAAAAAAGAAGAAAAGGATAAGGTAATAGGTGGTTCAGTAAATGGCAATAGCACTTTAAAGGTAAAGGTGGAACATACAGGAAAAGACAGCTATCTCAATAAGGTTATTACGATGGTTGAGGAAGCACAAAAGACCAAATCTAAAATGCAAAACCTTTCCGATAGGGCAGCAAAATGGTTGACTTATATAGCTTTGGCTATTGGTTTTGGTACGTTGGCAGTTTGGCTGATTTTAGGCTTTCCGTTTGTGTATGCATTAGAAAGAATGGTTACCGTTATGGTCATCGCTTGTCCACACGCATTGGGTCTTGCAATTCCTCTTGTAGTTGCCATTTCTACTGCTGTATCTGCACAAAATGGATTATTAATCCGTAATAGAACTGCCTTTGAAGAATCACGTAAGATATCCGCCTTACTATTTGACAAAACAGGGACTTTGACCAAAGGGGACTTTGGCGTTACTCGAATCAAATCTGTAAATGTGTCCTATTCAAACGATGAAATCTTAAGACTGTCAAGTGCATTGGAACAAAGTTCAGAACATCCAATTGCTGTTGGGATTATTAAAAAAGTTAAAGAAGACAATATTACAATCCCAAAGCCTGAAAACTTTAACGCGATCACTGGTAAAGGTGTAGAGGCAAATGTAGAAGGAAAGCAAATAAAAGTGGTTAGTCCTGGTTATTTAAGGGATGAAAAAATAACTATTCCTGAAGATGCTTATAGTGACGCTGCTGAAACTGTTGTATTTGTATTAATTGAAGGACAACTAGCAGGATACATTGCGCTTGCTGATGAAATAAGACCTGAATCTGCGGAAGCTATAAAAATATTTAAAAAGAATAATATCAAAGTTTTGATGGCAACTGGGGATAATGAAAAAACAGCCAAAGCTGTGAGTGAAAAATTAGGATTGGATGGCTACTATGCCGAAGTGCTACCACACCAAAAAGTAGAAATTGTAGAAGAATTACAAAACAAAGGAGAGTTTGTGGCTATGACTGGAGACGGCGTAAACGATGCGCCCGCACTTGCCAAAGCTGATGTAGGAATCGCTGTTGGTTCTGGTACTGATGTAGCCGCCGAAACAGCCGATATTATATTGGTAAATAGCAATCCACAAGATATTGCAAACCTAATTTTGTTCGGAAAGGCTACGTACAATAAAATGATTCAGAACCTAATATGGGCAACTGGGTATAATGTGGTGGCCATTCCATTAGCTGCAGGTGTTCTATACTCTTCTGGCTTTGTTTTAGGACCAGCTGTAGGAGCGGTATTTATGAGTTTGAGTACAATTATAGTGGCTATTAATGCGCAATTATTGAAGCGAAAAATCGGTAAAAAATAAATGGATAGAAAAGAAAAACTCAACAGGATATTTTTAATTCTATTGAGTTTGTTTGTAGTGATGTTGGGCTATGGTATATTATTGCCAACCCTTCCTTACTATACCGAAAGATTAGCTTTAAAAGACAATCTTGACACCGACCTTATTAATTTCCATATTGGATTGCTCACAAGCATTTATCCATTTTTTCAGTTACTATTCGTAGTGGTTTGGGGAAAACTATCGGACAGATACGGCAGGAAACCTATTATCATTTGTGGACTAATCGGTTTTGTAATTATGCAATTACTTACTGGCCTAGCCACATCCTTGACAATGCTATATATTGCTCGAATTTTTGGTGGAATTTTTACGTCATCAGTTATTCCAGTTAGCAATGCATATTTAAGTGATATTACATCTGAAGAACGTAGAACAAAAATAATGGCCTGGTCTGGTGTTGCCATTAGCTCTGGTGTTATTTTCGGCCCTGTCATTGGCGGCTTTCTGTCCCAAACTGATATTCATATAAAATATACAATAGGCCTGCTACATTTAGACCGATTTTCAGTGCCCTTTTTATTCGCTGCACTACTAGGATTGATTGTCCTTTTGGTTGTGATGAAATGGTTAAAAAACACCGCTCGCGTACATAAGTTCACAACACGAAAAGTGAGTTTGCGGTTCACATTTACTAAATATTTTATCGTATTACTAGTGCTATCGTTTGTTATCCAATTTGTGGTGACGCTATTTGAAACTGTCTTTTCAATCTACGGAAAAGATGAATTAGGATTTAATAGTAATCAAGTTGGTATTGGTTTTATGCTATGTGGTTCAATAATGGCTGTTTTACAACCTGTGTTCGCTACTTATGGAGAGAAGTTTTTATCAACAAAGAAACAAATTGCTTTAGGGTTATTAATATCTGGTTTATCCTTGATTGCCTTTCCATTTTTTAACAATGAATTTTTAGTCTATGGATTAATCGTTGTTTTTGCTGCTGGAGGCGCTATGGTAACACCAAATTTGCTCTCTGCGGTTTCATTGATATCAAAGAAAAATACTGGCAGGAATATTTCTATTCAGAGTTCGACCAATAGTATTGGTCAGATTTTAGGCCCCGTTTTAGGAACTTGGCTGATTGCAGGCGGTTTTTACTATCCTTTCATAATTGCTGGTAGCATTGTTTTGCTCGCTATTGGTTGTCTGTTATTTTTTAAAAATCCCCCATAAAAAGATATAACATACAAACATTACTTATTAATAATTAACCCAAATCTAAAGCCCCAAAAATATTTTGCATAAGTTAATTCATATAATACTAGACAATTACAAAGAGGAAATAAAAGTAGTTGAGGAATCTAATCTTGGCGATTTCAATAATGTTGAACAAGGTATTTCTATTTCAAGACAATACTTGCAGAAATTACGCATCTGTGTAAGGGAAAATGAATTCGTAGATAAACAGAATGAAATAATATTCTTTAAAAAGCATAAACCCTACATCTATAGCAGACTGAAATTTTATGCCAAACTCTACAATTTCTTGATAAATAGACCTGCGGGAACAATAAAATTTCAACAGGAATTTATTGATTCAGAAATAAATAGGCTACAAGAAAGTAATCGACGGAATATAGATTTCATTAAATATTATAGAGAGGATTCTGAACTTCTGGATGAATTCTATTTTCTGCGAGGAAATGATAAAATTAGCTTGGTATCAAACACTTCTCATTTTTATACAGATGCTGAATTTTCCACAAGCCACGATAATGCAATTGCCAAAATTATGGCCTATGACCTATTAATAAGCCATTACGTTGAAGAGTTAAGTAATTTAAGGGATTTGTCATACGGCATACCGAATAAGCTGAATACTCTATCAAACGGTGAGCGACTTGGTTGGACTGCTTCAAAAACAGACCTAATTGAGTTAATTTATGCATTACAGGCATCTGGCGCAATAAAAAGTGGTACAGCTGGTATTAAAGAAATGGCATCAGCTTGTGAAGATATTTTTGAACTTAATCTTGGTAACGTTTATAGAACTTTTCTCGAAATAAGAGAACGGAAAATCGACCAAACCAAGTTTATTGATAGACTAAAAGCAACACTTTTAAGGCGAATGGAAGAAACGGACGGTTGATATTTTCATTTTTAAAAATGTTAAATTTTTTCCCAAGTTGGGTCTTACTTGGGAAAAAATAAAATTAATTTTATCTATTATCATTTGGCATTTATGATTTTAAGTGACACCTCTAAATCAAACCAATTTAAACCATTGAAAATGAGTAAATAAAAACACCCTACTTGGGTACAACTTGGGATTAAAATCCAATAAACCATCCCAAATTTGTAGAACGAAAGTCAAATCAGGTCAGGGACTATCAAATTAGTTGAAATCGATACGATAGTCCCTTTCTTTAAAACCGTTCTATTATGCCAGCAAATATTATTACCACCGACGACCTTCGAGAATTTAAAATGGAATTGCTCGATGACATCAAGAATCTTCTATCTAAACAAGCAACTGGAAAACTCAAGAAATATTTAAAATCTTCCGAGGTAATGGACTTGCTTCAAGTCAGTCCAGGTACATTACAGAATCTTCGCATCAATGGAACGTTGCCATATACAAAAGTTGGGGGCATTATCTACTATGATGCAGAGGAAATTCAAGGTGTAATGAACTCAAATCGAGTGCAGCACAAGCAAAATTCTTAAAAGATGAACTATATAAAGCTACTAAATGCGGCTTTTGAAAAGTTCTTTTTTGATGACCGCCTCAATCCAACGCACATAAGCCTATATATGGCGCTGTTTCAAGAATGGAACAGTAGTCGGTTTGCAGATGAGTTCTATGTAAACCGTCGCGAATTAATGCGCGTTGCCAAGATTGGTTCAAAATCCACTTATCATAGATGTGTGACAGACCTCGATTCTTGGAACTATCTATCCTACTTCCCTTCTAACAATCCCTACAAAGGCAGTAAAATCAAGATGTCCATTATTGGGACAAGTGATGAACCTGTTACGGGACAGTACAATCCCATATTAGAACAGCTTGCGGAACAGTACCGTCCCATACGTGAACCAGTAGTGTACCAACACCATCCCAATAATGGACAAGCTGTGGACTCGCACCGTCCCACCAGTGGACAAGCATTGGTATCTACTATAAACAATACCAAACAAGTAAACAATATAAAACAACCAAAGGGCTGGCAGACCGTTATTAATTTTTTTATTGAAAAAGGTTTTAATGCTGATGAAGGAAAAAAATTCTTTGAGCATTATGAAACCCGGAACTGGCAAACGAGTGATGGAAATGAAATTAGAGATTGGCGTGCCTTGGCCACAAACTGGATGGACAGAACAGAATTATATGCCGAGGAAAACAAACCAAACAAAAAACAAGCGTCCCAAATCAAGGACAACCTGCGAACCACTAAAAGCAAAGATTATGGACAACCCCTCTAAAATTATCGAAGGTGGCGTGGAATATTCGCTCGGAAAATTTGATGGAAAAAGCGTGCTTTACGATTTTCCAAAAATCTTGATTTACCTGAATGCCAAAGGCAAGCTGCTGTTTGGGAAGAAGTTTAGGATATATGATGAGGACAAGGATATTTTGTTGAAACTCTGTTCCTACTTCATTAAAGATAAAGATAACTGTAAAACTTATGGGATTGACATCGATAAAGGCATCTTGCTTTCTGGACCCGTAGGCTGCGGTAAGACCAGCTTAATGAAATTGCTACGTCATTTGGTGCCGTTGCAACGTCCTTACGAAATGATTCCTTGCCGGAATGTAACCTTCAGTTTTAACCATTTAGGTTTTAAAACGGTCGAGGAATATGGAAATACCAAATTTTATTGCTTTGATGATTTGGGTGTGGAACCCTCTGGCAGATTTTACGGAAAGGATTTGAATGTGATGGGCGAAGTGCTTTTATCTCGATACGAACTGTACCTACAAACCAAACACAAAATTAAAACCCACGCCACAACCAATCTCAATGCTGAAGAACTGGAAGAACGCTATGGCAATCGTGTTCGTAGCAGGATGCGTGAACTGTTTAATCTGGTGGCTTTTGATAAGGGAGCTGGGGATAAGAGAAAGTAGATGCCTATTAGCTGTGGCATCACTAATGGTAATACTAGTTGGCTTAAAAATATTTCTTAAAGCAAATAGGCTTGTTTAAATATCCAAAATGTTATGTTAAATTTTATCTTTGTATAAAAATCTAAACCTTTTGCAACTATCTCAAACTTTTAAAGACGGACTCAATTCTCTTGGTTTTAACCAAGAGAACAATGATTGTCTTTTTCTTACTGATGATTACAAGCAAACAGAAGATTTATCGGTAAAACTTCAACTTGAAAAAGCAATGAAGTTTGAAGCCTCGGCAGTTTTTTTCAGGAATGAAATTAATAAGCTCAAAGCCCAAATTTATATCTACGACCATACTCAATTAGATTCTGATGAGAGCCATTTGAGCCACATACAAAAAATGGTATGGAGCAACGGAGCTGTTCCTATTGCCTGTATCTTTTACAGGACAGAAATAAAAATACTCGATTGTACCCAACATATTCAAGATGACAATAAGCCCGTTTACCTAGCAAGTTTAAAAATTGTAGCCAAAGCACATCAGCTTTATAATAAAAATTTTGCTGTTAAGATAAAAACTGGTACGTTCTGGGAAGAATCTAGTGTCAAAAATAAATTTAAATTCAATGCCTCTTCCTACGATATCCTTATACGGTGGATACGAGAGATAGCTAAACAAATTGCATTCTCAAATTCCAATGCCGATGAGCGAATAATAAAAAAAATCATTATTCAGTCTATAATGATTAAATATCTGGAGGAAAGAAAAGATCCAGATGGCAATAGCTCTTTTAATCAAAAATATTTCCAGAAATATGGCAGTTGCCAAGAATTTGTAGATGTTCTGTCTAATGGAAATTTTGTTGCTTTGCTAGACGATTTACAGCAAGATTTAAATGGTAATCTTTTTGAGTGGAATTCCGAAGAGAAGAATCTAATACCAACTTTAAATTTAAATGGTCTGGTAGAAGCTTTAAAAGCTTATAAAAGACCCGAAGAGAGCCACAACCAAATTCTGGAACTTATTAGATACTATGAGTTCAGCTACATTCCTGTAGAATTGATAAGTCGTATCTACGAAGAGTTTTTAGCAGGTGGCGATGATACTTTATTTAGTCAAAAAGAGAAAAAACAAAAAGATGGCATCTTTTACACACCATCTCATCTTGCGCAGTTATTAGTCGATGAGATTATGCCATTACATCAGTATATCAGTATTGATATCAAATCATTTACGATTTTGGATCCAGCTTGTGGATCGGGTATTTTTCTTGTATTGGCATTTAAAAGGTTAGTACAATGGTGGCGTTTACAGAACAGTCTAAAACAACCAAATATTCAAACTTTAAAGACTATTTTAGCCTGTCTTTATGGTGTTGATAAAGAGTATCAAGCAACCAAATTAGCAGCATTTAGTCTTTGCCTCGCACTCTGTGATGAGCTTTCGCCTAAACAGATTATCAATGAATTAAAATTTAGTGACCTTACAGAAAATCAAATTTTACATTCTGATTTTTTTATAGAACACTTATTAGTTAAGGAAGATAAAGATTCTGCACAGAGGTCTGCTTTTAAAAAAATAAGTAACAAGAAGTTTTCAAGAATTATCGGCAATCCACCTTTTGACCGTGGAGCCCTCAATTTATACACTAAAAAATGGGAGAAGGAAAATATAGATATTCCTCAAGGTCAAATTGCCTTAAAGTTTTTATCCGAAGCTTTAGAATTTTTAGAGCCTGGTGGTTTACAATGTCTTATAATCAAATCATCCAGTCTTCTTTACAATACAAGTTCAACGGAATTTAAGGAAAGACTATTTTCAAATTACAATGTGCTTCAAGTCCTTGATTTTACACCTTTGGGGCGTAACAACAGTTTATGGGATGGAGCAGATGTAGCTAGTGCAGCTATATTTCTACGTAATGAAAAACCTGACTTTAGCAAAAACATCTTGCATTTAATCTTTAGAAGAACTAAAGCGGTCAAAGAACGTATTGTATTCGAAGTCGATGAATACGATTTCCATTTTGTTAATAGGAATGACGCGATAAACAATCAATTTGTTTGGAAAATAAACTTGTTAGGTGGTGGTAGAATTGCAAGTTTAGTAGCCAAATCACAAGTGCTAAATACATTCGAAGAGTATCTAAAGGCAGAAGATTGTATTTCGATGGAAGGGTATCAAAAAGGGTCTCGTGGCAAAATGCAGCCCGATTATATGTATGAACTAAATAGTTTGCCTACATCAGCCATTACATCAAGAGGCATTGATTACAAACAATTGGAATCAATACCCAATAATACAGTTTTTTCAAAAGTTCCACAGAGATTATTTTTTGAATCCCCAAATGTAATCCTATGGGAAAATATGGGTGCAGAAAAACTACCTGTTTTTTTGAACACTCGAAAGTCTTTTTCGTTCAAGGACAAAATAATATCCTTAAAATCTAAAACCAATGATTTAAAAATTTTGCAGAGTATTGTTAAGAATTTCGAGACAAATTCTGATTTTTACCGCTTTTTTATATTCTGTACAAGTAGTCAAGTATTAGTTAATCTGAATTCTGCTATCCTAAAAAAGGATTATATGACCTTACCATATGTTGAGGATAGGAAAGGGTTTTTTAGCCAAATAGACCTGAATATCATAGATGATGTAAACACATATTATCAAGACTTTCTAAGGCACGGAGAACGTTCTGTAATCTTGGATAAACTTGAAGGAAATGAACTAAAAAATTCAATTGAGTTATATGGTATTGAATATTGCAAACTGTTAAACGATATACAAAACAACCAAAAGCAAAATTTCAAAATCTATGAAGTTTGCGAGCTGTATGATAGCACTTATATATGTATAATTTTTAAATATAGTTCGGCATCCTTGAAAAACGAGATTAGCTGGAAAAAAGATGGTCTTGAAGAAATTGAATCATTATCCAATTTCCAGATTTCAAGTAGATTAAATTCCCAAAGGATTGTTCGGTATTATCATTCTGACAATACGATAGTTATAGTTAAACCAAATCAAAAGAGGTATTGGCTTTCTCATAAGGCCTATAGAGATGCTGACAAAACCTTAATTGATTTAGTAAAAAATCGAAATTAAGAATGGTAGTCGATGATTTTTCTGAAGAGAGCACTGGAGCTTCTTTTAGTATAGACTTGTCTGCGGAAGATATTCGTGATAAGATTTTAGAAAGTATTTCAAATACTGCAAAACCGTTCGTTCATTCTGTACATACGCATAAAAATACCCATTGGAATGAGGATAGCCTAACCCAAGTTTTCATAGCACAAAACACAGTTCAATTACAAAAGCTTTCCTCATCGTTAATGGTTGCTGCTCAATACAGGGATATCTATCATAAAACTAAAGGTATTCCCGATGTATTTTATTCAATGATTGAAGAAGGCAGAGACCATAAGCCGTCCTTTGTAATGGAAGCTAAACGATTGCCTACACCCACAAGTACTCGTGAAAAGGAATATGTTGTAGGTAAAACAACAACTGGAAATCCCAATGGTGGAATCGAACGGTTTAAATTAGGAAAGCACGGTGCAGGCCATTCTCATTGTGGAATGTTAGCATTTGTAGAGAAAGAAGAATATCAATATTGGTTAAAAAATATAAATTCTTGGATAGCAGAATTATACCCTGTATGGTCTGAAAGTGAGTTGTTAAAACTACAAAAAAACTATTCGCATTACAGTCATTTTAAGTCCAAAGCAGAAAGAGATAAAGGTGAAGTTAATCTTGATCATTTTTGGATAAAAATTTAAAATAGATTTTTCCGCAACTTAATTATTTAACAACTTCAAGAAAACTGAATATTAGATGAATTGAAAAAAAAGATTTCATAAACCTAGAGATCCTAAAGAAGGGCATTATTTTGATATTAGATATTTTGTCTATTAGCATCATTTTTACGATGATTACATCAATAATCATATAAAGAAAGATAGGGAAAAAGTCACTGCCCTTATTGTGGAAAAAAAAGAATTATCATAGAGATAGAATCAGTTTTTGAAATGTTACCGAATGGTCTAAACTACAGTACAAAAATTGAGCTAAAATTCCAGTTTAAAGTATTATTTATTTCGAAATTTATAAGTGTATTTGTAAACTTCAATTAAAATCTCTTTTAAACATTTTACAATTTCAATTCCCAACTCTTTCATAACTACTTATATTTTATTAAACATTCCAATACCAGCAGAGCCAAAGTCAGAAAGCTATCTTGGTTGCTGAGATAGTTGCTTTCATCCTTATTACTCAAAAAACCCAATTCCAAAAGAACAGAAGGACAATAATTAACCGTTTCACGTAGCACCTGAAAACTTGCAAACTTCACACCCCTACTTTCAAAACCTAATTCTTTATTAAGCGCAGCTTGCAATTGAAAAGCCAACCAACTGGCATCCTTTGAATATTGTGAAGTGGCGTTTGCCACATACACTTCAATTCCTCTAGCGTTCGGATTATTGGAATGATTGCAATGCAAAGAAACGAACAAATCAGCATTCAATGTTATTGCCAATTTAGTTCTGTCCGATAATAAAATTAAAGTGTCTTTGTACCTGGTCAAATAAATATCCAAAGGCTCATCTAAATCGTTATTTAACTTCAAAATCTCATTTGCAATTGATAAAACCACATCCTTTTCTTGGATACCCTTTATTCCAATAGCACCAGAATCTTTTCCACCGTGTCCAACATCAATAATTATTCTTTTTTGAGTGGCAATTTCCTGTCCAAAAATGACACACATTTTTAGAAGCAAAATTACAAAACTGACGCTTTTGAGCACTTTTTTCATTTTCAACTTTTGGGTTATTAACAATTCAACTTCGAAAAATCATAAAATTTGATACCAAATAATAACAACGGAATCCAAACAATATCAAATAATATTTTATTCATAAATATTTGATTTTCAGTTATTTATAAACAAATATATGTAAATTTCCAATAACGAAAACAACACAAATTTTTAAATTTTCTGATATGAAAAAATCAAATTATTTCGCAGTATTTCTTTCACTTATCTCAACATCTCTTTTTGCACAAATTGGTGGCATTGAAGATTCTGTAAATGATGTAGGTGATACTATAAGAACAATCTTTCCAATTTTACTCGGTGTTATTTTTTTAGTTGGATTTCTTTTTAATGCAGGACACTTCTTTGGCGAGAACGCAGATTTAAAAAAAGGTATTACCAGAGTTTTGGTATTCGTTTTAATTGCGGGTGCTGTCGTTGGAATATTTACTTATCTAATTGGAATCGTAGTCTAATGAACCCTCATCGAGGGCTTTAACATCAAAGCTGTATGAAGAAATTCGAGGTCTATAAAAACATCAGAAAAAGGGCGGTCATTTTTGGACTGCCCATTTCCCTGTTTGCTTTAATGATGGTTTCCGTTTTGGCTTCGTTGCTCATCATCATCTTCTCTTTCAGCTTTGGGATAATAATAGGTGTGTTGGTATTCAATGCTTCCCTTTATGTGGCGCTGACACGAATAGCCCACAATCCACAGCTATTCCAAATGGCAAAGGCTTTCCCAAAAATCATTAGTAACAAAAGAAATTCTGGCTTCAATTATGAACAAGATTAACCTTTCGGCATATCAACCTATTGTAGATATTCAAGACAATATCGTATTTGCCAATAATGGCAATGTTATTCTGTGCTACAAAGGTAATCTACCAGAAATCTATTCCTTATCCGAAAAGGATTTTGAAGATATGCACGGTGCTTGGTTTCAGGCATTAAAGTCATTGCCAGTTGGTACTGTAGTTCATAAACAGGATATCTATCTCAAGAAATCATATACTTCAGAACAACTTCCGAATTCTACCTTTCTGGAAAAGGCTACCCACGAACATTTTAAAGGTCGTGGGGATATCGAGCATAGCTGCTATTTGTTCTTCATCTTGACCAAAAATAAGGCACTCAACAATCCGAAATACGTCAATCCCTTCAGAAAAGTTTCAAAAGGAATCGTACAGGAACTGGATGATAACATAAAGAGTTTCGTAAACTCAGTAAGTGATTCGGTTTCCTTTATCAACAATAGCAGAAAGATGGATTTTGTTTCGCTTAAAGCTGAAGAAATACAACAACTAACAAGTGCCTACTTCAATGGCTTTAATGAAGGTTATGATACTGACATTTTACTGGACAAAAAAAGTGTCAATATTGGCGAAAACCATTTTGATGCCCTGGCCATCAACAGCGAACTGTGCTTTGGCGAAAGTGTACAAAGTAGCAAAACCAATGAGAAATTCACTTCTGACGATTTTGTGTTTCATCAAGGGTTTATTGATGGCTTAGGGCTTACGCTAAACGAAAACCACATTGTCAATCAAATCCTTTATTTAGATGACAAACAAAAGTGGCGCAAGCTACTTGATAAGAAGATTGAGGAACTCAACAAAAGTTCCAACTTCGGTTCGCAGAATAAAGTGGTTCTTGGCAAAATCCAGCACATTCTTGACCAAATCAATGCCGATGATAATGCACGAATCATCCGTGGTCATCTCAATATCGTGTATTGGGCAAAGGAAGCCAAAGAGCTCGACAAAATAACTTCAAAAATAAAGACTGAATTTAAGGAATTGGATATCATACCATACTATCCAAGAGGCGAAGAACGTAAGAATTACATCCTAAATAGCTACTGCTGTTTCTCTTCTAACTTCTCAAATAATGATTTGTACGTAACCGATTTAAAACACGCGCTTTGCCTGTTCATCAATAACACTAATTACAAAAGCGATAACACCGGAATTATCTTTAATGACCGCGAGCACAACATTCCTGTTCTGAAAGATGTTTGGGATGAAAAGAAGAAACGCATCAAGGCACGAAACTTTGCCATTTTCGCGCCAACTGGCGAAGGGAAATCCTTTTTAGCCAATAATATTCTACGTCAATACTTTGAAGGTGGTGTTCGTCTGGTCATTATCGACCTCGGTGGATCCTACACCAAGTTTGCCAAACTCTATCCTGAAAAGTATACGGTGCTTCGTTATGAAAGTGGAAAGAACTTAGGCATCAATCCTTTTTACATAAGTGATACCAATGACCTTACACCGGAACGATTGGAAGACTTATCCGTTTTCCTGTTCGAACTGTTTGCTTCAGACTTGAAAGTTACGAAAGCACAATCGGTATCGGTTAAAAAGATATTGCGCCATTATTACGATAGCACTTCCGAAAATCACTCGTTGGATGGTTTTTACAGCTTTATAGAAAGGAATCAGAAGGATCTTCTGGACACCTTAAAAATCCATCCCGACTACTTCAATGTTGCGAGCTTTTTGCACGTAATGTCAGAGTATGTCGGCGATGGTCTATACAGTTTCCTTTTTGAAGTCAGCGAAGACCAGACTTACAAAATCGAAGACAAACGCTTGATTGTTTTTGAACTGGATGAAGTTAAGGACAATAAGGAAATCCTTTCCGTAATGCTCAAGCTCATCAAGTCTGCCATCCAGAGAACCATTTGGAAAAATAGAGCTGAAAAAGGTATTATCCTTTTTGATGAGTTTGCCAAGCAGCTAAAGTTCGAAAACGTACTGGAAAGTGTCGAGTTTTATTATCAGGCCATCCGGAAACAGAATGGTGCCATCGGTATAATTCTGCAATCCATCAATCAGCTTCCGAACAATTCCACCTCGGCAAGCATACTGGAAAACACACAGGTCATTTATAGTCTGAATAATGAAAAAGGTTATGACGAACTAGTCAAAAGGCTCAACCTATCCAGCCACGACCTGAACCAATTGAAATCTATCAAGAACAATCTTTCCGGTCCACGCAAGTACACCGAAATGTTCATTAAAATCGGAAAGGAAAGCAACATCTTCCGCTTGGAAGTCCCGAAAGAAGTCTTTGCGGCTTATTTGACGGATGGAACAGAAAACGACCGCATAATGCGGATTTATGAAAGGACAAACGATATGGAAAAGGCTATTAAAGAATTTGTTAATCCCAAAAACGAAATACAATGAAAATTAAAACAATCACAGTAATGCTGGTATTCGCAACCACATTTTTATTGCCATTGCGCGCCACGTGCCAAGGAATGCCAGTTTACGACAACACCAACTTTATAAGTTTGGTAAAACAACTATTGGAATCTGGAAAACAGACAGCAGAAATGATAAAGTCTGTGAAATTCCTAAAAGATGCAAAAGAAGCCATCGAGAAAGTATCAAGCGTTGTGCAACAGCTTAGGGCAGTTGAAGAAATAGCGGCCAACAATCAGCGCCTTATCAACGTAATGCAAAATGATTTACAGGATATTTTGAATTCGCCCTACATCAAACCCGATGAAGTTTCAAGGGTTATGGAATCGTTCGATGCCATAGTTCAAAATTCTTTGGACACGGTGGATTTTATTGATGAAGTCCTTTCCAGCGATTACCTAAAAATGAGTGATGCCGAACGTGCTGAAATTCTAAAGGCGAAAGAACTGGAATCCAAACAAATGGTTTCCAGCATCACTATGAAAACAAAACGCTATCGTGACATTATTTCTTTTAGAAAAATGCAGGATAAAGTCAATAATCGAGAAACCAATTACTAAACAATGACCGCCACTATTCTTTTAGGGATTGGACTGGAATACATCGATACCGTCTTCCAGACCATACAGGCCAGCAACTTTTCGCAATACACCATTGCGGGAATGAAAACGCTCGCTGTCCTGTTCTTTTTGGTCAACATCCTTAAAAAATACAATGAGGGCATTGCAGATAAGGACGGTTACACTTGGGGATTGAGTCCTGGTGAACTGGTCAAAAATTTTGCTATCGTCATCTTGGTCATTTTCTCAACACAGGTCTTAGGCTTTTTCGATGGCATCTTAGTCGCTATTGAAGGGCAATATCGTGGCACAGCACCAGCATTATTGCCTTTGCAAATGCAGGATATTCCTTTAGAGGAAGATGTAAGTCTCTTTGATGCCGCAAGTTCCGCAATGACACTATTATATGAAGCCTTGGTCACACCATTGTACGGTTTTAAGATATTGGCTTTCATACTGAGCACCATACTTTGGATATTAGATCTGTTCATCTATCCGCTATTCTTGGCAGAACGATTCTTCCTTTTAGGCATAATGCAAGCCTTTTTTCCTCTGGTCATTAGCCTTGCTGTATTTGAAAAGTTCCGTTCGCTCGCCTATACATTTTTCAAATTGTATGCTGCCGTGTATATGCTCGTTCCAGCGTTCTTTTTGGTCAATGTATTCATCAATGCCATTTATACGGAAATCAACACCAATTTTTGGGTCAACCTTTTTGGAACCGATACAGGTCAAGGCTTTTTTGCGCCCGTTGTTCAGTTAGGTTCGGTTGGATTTATTGTTTTCTTGAAATTCAAACTGTATAAACGTGCCACGTCATTCACTCTCAGACTATTTACTGCCTAAGGCAGATTAAAAATTAAAATATGAAAACACCATATAAGAATATTTACAATGTCCTAAAGCTGAATCGATTTATCGTTTTGGCAGTTGTTGTCTGCGCCTTACTATCCAGCACATTTTCGGTTTGGATGGTATTCAATACCAATCAAAAAGCCCTGAATAGTGCCTTTGCAATCAATACCGATGGTAGTATCATTCCGCTGAAGCTCGTGACCCAAAAGGAAAATTTTCGGGTTGAAGCTTTGGCACATTTGGATCTGTTCCACAACTACTTCTATAATATCGATGCCAGTAATTACGAACGCAACTTGGAAAAGGCGTTGTGGTTGGGCAATAGTTCCGTGGACAATCTCTACCGCCAGAAAAAAGCCGATGGTGTTTACAACAGATTGCTTCAGTATTCCTTGGTTCAAAAAGTATTGAGCATCGATTCAAGAATATCTGAAAATGATGGTTCGTATGGATTTACAACGATAACCATTTTTGAAATCAATAGAGGTTCAATCATCGACACTTACGAATTGGTTTCCACCGGAAACTTGATTATGGTTGACCGAAACTTCCCGAACAACCCACACGGATTATTGATTACAAACTATTTCGAAAACACCTTAAAGAAAATATCAGATGAAAGTTGAAAGCCGATAATCGGCATATAAAAAACACGATTATGAAAGTAGAAAAGAATAAAATAGTATTTGCAGCGGTATTGGCTGTAATCTTCATATTCCTGATTTCCTATTCCGTAATGGTAATGGGCGATGATGAAAATGAGACTGAAAACCTTAAACAGACTTTAGTGCCAGATTTGGAAGAGGACCAAAAAGAGTACGATTCTAAATTGGATGCGATTAACGACTTAAAAAAAGTGCGTGAAAACAATGCACCCAGCATCTATGATGAAAAGCTGATTGATTCCTTGGGGTTTTACGACCCAGATTTACCGGAACGAGAAAAAGAACGTATCGTAGATAGTATCTATGAGGCAGGCAAAATTCAGTATTCAGAACAGCGATACCAAAACTTGGGGCAGAAAAGAACTGTTCGCAAAGTGGTATCAACGGTCGATTCTGCTGAAGAAAAGCGGGAACAAAAAATTCAAGCGAAAGAATTGGGCTTGGAACATCAATTGTTTTTTGCTGCTTCCCCCCAACCCAATGAAATTTCAATCATAGGGAATACAGATGAAACTATTTACGTAGTTGTGGATGGCGACCAAGTTGTAAAAGCGAATACCAGATTGCGAATGCGACTGACCAAAACTGCTACAATCAATGGTAAGCTGATGCCCAAGAATACACCTGTATTCGGATTTATCAGTTTTCAGCCCAATCGTGCGCTCATTGAAATTGAAAAAATAAAGCACCATCCCACAAAACTCAAAGCTTTTGATTTATCTGATGGTAGTGAAGGCATCTACGTACAGAACAATTTTAGAGCAGAAGCTACTACTGAAGTGTTGGATGATATTATTGGCGACATCAACATACCTACCGTTCCGCAAGTAGGTGGCGTAACAAAGGTGCTCAGGCGTAGTAACCGCAATGTAAAAGTTACTGTACTGAACAATTACAGATTAATTCTAAAACCTAAATTATGAGCCTATAATGGGCATTTAAAACGCACTCTTATGAAAAAGTATATTATTATTTCCGCGCTTATTATTGTTTCCGCTTTCGCGAAAGCACAAGAGCAATCAATACCACTTGATACAATCTATGCCAACGACACCAAGAACGTTGCGCTATTCTTCCCAGAACCCATACGACAAGGCATAACGGGTTCGGACAATTTTGTATTTACTTATAACCGTGAAAAAGAACAGTATTTCGGACTTCTTCAAGCAAAGCCTGGGAAGGAAAGTAATTTGCTGGTAGTCAACAGAAATGGTTCAATTTTTTCGTATATTGTAAGGTATAAAAAACAGCTTTCTAAGCTCAATTATTTCATTCTGCTATCAAGTAGTATCGGTAATGAAAAGCCGATTGTAAAGGATTCGGTTCTTGTTGAATCTTCTGAAGAGCTTGTAGATAACAGCACCTATTATTACCAAAAATTCTGCTCATATCTTCTCAATAGAAAACAGCGCATAGCGCGCATCAAGAAACGAAACGAAGGTATTATCTTGACTGTAGAGAATATTGTTTTTGATAAGGATGAGCTCTATTTCGTTATCGAGATTGAAAATAATTCTACGTTGGATTACGATTTGAATTTCTTGAACCTTTCGATTGAAACTCGGCAAAAAGGGAAAAGGAAATCGTTGCAACGACTCTATAAAGAACCGATATATAAACATAATCTGCCGTCTAAGATTAAGGAAAATGAAATGGCTCGATTCGTTTATGTGTTGCCCAAATTTTCATTATCCGATGACCGTAGGGCAATTTTGGAATTGAATGAAAAGGATGGCGAACGGAACATAGAAATGAAACTATCGCATAGATATATTAATAACCCAAATTAATACTGTTATGAAAAAATTTGTTGTTTTCTCTCTCATAATGCTGTTCCTTTCTTGTGCTGATTCCGAAACTAAAATCTCGGGACCAAGTGCTACAGCCCAAATTGTTATTGAAAGTTTTTATGAAAAAGATGAAGAGACTTTAAAAGCTAACTCAACACCACAGGCATATTTTAACTATATGAATACTATAAATATGTTCAATGCGACCAAAAAGAAAGACTCTGAGTTCAAGGTGTTACAAGACACGATAATGGGCGACGTGGCTTGGGTAAAATATACCACAGCTTACGATAAAACGCCTGGTGTTTTTAAACTGGTCAAACAGAATGGTAAATGGCTGGCCACGGCAAGAGGTTCAAAGGATAAAGCACCGTTTTAAAAAAGACTTTCATTTTAAGCTTTATCAGTTCTTATCGAGATTGATTTCCCAATAACCTCTTGTATCGCCTTGACGCGTTAAAAATCCTTTATTTTTGATAGCTGTAATATGCTTACCAACAGCAGATTCATTAATACCCAAAGCTTCAGCTATTTCGTTATAAGTTATGGAAGGATTAGCAGCAATAAGTTTAAGAACTTCTTTTTGTCTTTTAGTTAGAGCTTCAGTCGTATCAATTACACCACCTATTGCACCACCTATTACACCACCTTTTTGACCACCCATTACACCACCTTCTTCAACAGCAGTTTCTTTAGCGGTAAAAGTCATTCTAAGGAAGTTGTCCGAAAAGCCAAAACTCTCTTTGCCATAGTGTTCCAAAATACGAGGGATGCCAGAACCCAACTGTTCCACAAGTTCCAAATCCTTAAAAATCCGCATCAGTTCTTTATTCCGTGGAACTGAAAAGCCCTCGAAAAATTCCTGTTTGCTCAATCCTTCCGGAAGACCGCCTGCCGATGTGATTTCAATTCTATCCGCAAATATTTCAAACTTTGGGGTAATTTCATTGGTATAATCATTATGTACAAAAGCATTAATGATGGCCTCTCGCAAGGCAATGGGATTCCAAAGGTTGGCTTGTTGTCTTTCTTTGGCGGTTATTTTTGTGTTGGTTCTGTTTTCAACCGCAATTTTATCAATCACTTGCTTGGTGGCTTTGACCAAGCATTCGTGACCATATTCGTTGCTTTCTATCAAGTCTGTTCGGGTTTTGCCCGAATACTTGGCTACTTTAATAGAAGTATTGTTCTTATCTGCCAAAAGATAGCCAGCATAATTGAATGCACCATCTTCAGTCAATAGTTCCAAGTTCTTTGCAAAAGCTTTACCAAGGGTGTGACCCGATTCCTCGTAGTAGATTTTCAACTGGCTAAAGCTTAAATCTTGACGACCCGCTTTAATTTTGCTGATGGAATTTCGGGTGCGCTTAGCAAAGAGCTCGTCAATCATTTTTTGTGGCATCGGTTCAGCTGCTGACCCTAAGCGGATAAAACAACCCTTTTCGCTCATCCCGTATTTTTTGAGATGATAAGGTTTTTCTGGACCGCTCGCCACAATGATTTTCAAGATATTCTTGCCTTCTCTTTCCTCGCTTACAATATCAAACAAACCCAAAGCTGAAGGACGGATATTGTTCTTTAACCTGTCTTTAATTTTTAATTGGTCGCCATCCGCATCAGCCAGACCGTAAGTATTCCCTTCCTTATCAATACCAATATAAATAATGCCGCCTTCACGATAGTTTAAAAAAGCAATGACCTCTTTTTCAAGTCCATCGGACAGTTCTCGTTTGTATTCTATGCGGTTTGTTTCGGTCATTATTTAAATAAAAAATCTGACAGTAAAGATAATGATATTAAATTGTGGGAATAGGTTTTGCTTCTTATCATAAAGTATATAGCATTAATAAATTATATTTATTTTTTCTTATAATCTGTTTAACATCCACTTTATTTAATGACACCTTCAGAACGCTATGTTGCCAATTTGTGCCAAAAATCTTTCCTTCCCTTTTGGAACTTTCCAAATCCTGTAGGTAAAAAGAATAAAGAGTTATGTGATGTTTTGGTTGTTTGCGGTAATTATATTTTAATCATTTCCGTAAAGGATATTAGAATGTCAAACCACTCTGATGAAAATGTTAGATATGAGCGTTGGGTAAAAAAAGCTATTGAAGATTCTGCAAAACAAATTTATGGTGCTGAACGCTTTCTTAAAACTGCGGATGAAGTTTATGCCAAAAACAGAGCGAACAAAATATCCCTACCACCAAAAGACGAAAGGATAATATTTAGAATTGCGATTGCTTTTGGAAGCGACAACACAGTCCCTTTACCTTATGGTGATTTTAGTCAAGGCTTTGTTCACGTTTTTGATGAGGAATCGACATCAATACTGTTGAGCGAACTTGACACCATTACAGATTTCACAAAGTATCTTACGGACAAAGTGCAGTTTCTAAAAGGAAAATATTTCTCTATGCCCAAAGAATCTGATTTTCTTGCTTTTTATATCCAAACTGCTCTCGATGTAGATGAAAAAGTGGACTCGATAGTATCTGACGGTGGGCTGTGGGATTCTTACATAGAGTCTAAAGAATATGCAGAATGGCAAAATCTCTTACCTCAAAGCTATATTTGGGATTATATGATTGCACAATTACATAATTACCATATTACCAAAGAAACTACTGATGAATACAGAAATGAGTTAGAGGAAGCCATAAGAGTTATCAATCAAGAATCTCGTATAAATAGAATAGAATTAGGTGGTATTTTGGATAATGCTATTCAAAGAAAGTCGAGTGCCAGAATGCTAAGACCTCTGAAAGACGCTAATCATTGTTACGTATTTATGCCCTTAACTTCCAAGAATTGGGAAGGCAAAGAAAAAGAGTTAGAGCTTAGATGCATTGTCGCCAGAATGGAAAATCCAAGTGTTGAGAAAGTTATAGGTATTGGTTTTGGGAATAATGGCAATGGACAAGATGTTTATGATATTTGCGCTCACTATATTCCGGAAATGAGTGAAGAATTCATAGCAAGTGCCAAGGAAGTTCAAAACGAATTAGGTTATTTTAAAAAACCAACTATCTCACATAGTAAGACTTACAGGAAAGAAGATTTCAAAGGATTTGGACTTTAATAGTTATTCTTCTTTTTATGCAGGATTAACTTTGTTAATTTTATAACCTAAAACCAACCTTTCGACTACCATATGTATGTATCACAACTTGAAGTAATAAATTATAGGAATTTTAAAAACTTTACTGTAAAACTAAAACCAGTAACGCAAATTATTGGTGAAAATAACATCGGAAAATCCAATTTTTTAGACTCTTTAGGCTTAATATTCAGCCAAGAAGTGTCTTTTTTCAAAAGGCGTATGTTAGAGGTCTCAGACTTTAATTACGAGACTATTCTGAAGCTTAAAAAAGAAATTCTTGATACTTCTATAGAGCCAAAGGATATTTCCTATCCAAAAATTACAATAAAAGCAACTCTTAAGGATTGGAATCTAAAACAAGAAGCTGTTATAACTGACTGGATGAGTAATTCTGAATTTACAGAAGCTACTCTTACCTATACGTTTGCACCAATATCATCTTTTGATACAATTGAAGAAATAACCCTGCAAAGGCAGTTTCTTAAGGACTACGAAAATGAATTAGGGTCTGAGGAATTTAATAAAATACCCGAAAGCGAAATTCTGAATCTAATAAATTTTCCCATTTCAAAGTACTATTACCGTATTCACGGTGGAAATCAAAATGAGAGCGTAGCGAATGCCTATCACTTAAACCAACTTAAGTTTGAGCTATTGGATGCACTCAGAGATGCCAAATCAGAACTTTCCGCAAGTAGGAATAACGGATTACTTTTTAGAGTGCTTAATGCAAATGAAGAAACCGAATATCAAGACTTAAAAAAACAGTTAGTAGGTCTTCAACGAGCAATTGAAGGTAATGTAGCTATTTCAGGAATAAAGACTCGGATTTCAGAGCAACTTGATAAAATTTCATTGAGTACCGAAACATCCAATAATGTAGTAGACCTTATATTCTCTCTACCAAATGTATCGGACTTATTAAGGAAACTGAGCCTAATTTACAACGATAACCCCATAAAAATCGAACGTAATGGAACTGGGCGAAACAACCTTCTTTTTATTTCGTTAATGCTCTCTTTCATAGAAGATCCAGAGCGAATGCAGTCCACTTTCTTCAGAATTGTCGGACTTGAAGAACCAGAAGCGCATCTTCACGCAAATCTTCAGAATCATTTAGCCTCTAATCTTGAAGGGCTTATAAAAAAAGAGGACGGTACTTACAGAAAAGATATACAGCTCATTCTAACTTCACATTCTAACCATATTACTACCAAAATTGATTTTGAAAATACTGTGGTGCTTCATTATAAAAACGGCATCGTACAACCTCATTATATATTGGAAGGTTTTGGAACAACTGCCGAAGAAAAAAGACAAGTAAACTATCTCAAAAAATATCTTGATAGTGAGAATGTCAATTTGTTTTATTCAAGAAGATTGGCATTGGTAGAAGGGATTTCTGAAAAACTTCTATTTCCTATATTCTATAAAATCCAAACTGGCGAAACTATTGACCAATCTGCAACTGCTGTGGTTAATGTTAATGGACTTGCCTTCAAAAATTTTATACAAATAATCGTAAACGGTTTTCATACAAGGTGCTTAGTTTTAACTGATAGCGATATTGGAACACAAACAGAGCATAGGGCTCAAGAACTTAAAGACAAATATGATGCTGTAGATGAAGTTGATGTTCAAATTTCTGAATTATCTACGTTTGAAAAAGATTTAATTGACTGCAATAAATCTGGAAATGGTAAAAAAATCTTGTGTAAAGTTGTTCAACTGGTACGGCCTAACTCTGGGAAAAAATATGTAGAAGAATTAGGCACAAGTGATATTGATGTCGAAGGATATTTTGCTTTAATTGAAGGCTATAAAAGCGAATTTGCTTTGCAACTCTCACTATCGCTGACAGAAGACCATAGCGGTTTTACATTACCAAAATACATTGAAGATGGTATTAAATTTTTAGACCCTTTGATGTAATAGATATGGGAAATGTAACTAAGCCAAAACTTGTTATCGCTGGTCCTGGGGCTGGAAAAACCCACGGAATGGTAGACGAAATAATTCACGCCCTAAAATCCTTGGAACGTCATCGTTATATGATAGTTGTTACCTATACCAATTCAGCAACAAAAAACATAAAAAAACGGCTCGGCAAGAGAATAGCCATACCACCTAATTTATTTATTGGCACCATTCATTCCTTTTTGAATAGATTTATAGTGATTCCGTATTCGAGTTTACATAATGAAGATGTAAATGGGGAAAAACTATTTATTCAATGCGGGACTGATGATGTTTTAAAAAGGATGTTTGACAACAACGGTGAAACACCTGACTATAAAGCTAAAAATCGTATTAAAAGCAAATTGACCAAATCCTTACACAAAAGTGGGTACATTACTTATGACCAGACTCTTAACTTAGGCGAAAAAGCTATCTTGAACAAGAGAATAAAGGAAATGTTGGCTAACAGAATACAGTATTTGTATGTGGACGAATTTCAAGATACTGGAAATAAAATGTTCTCAATAATAGAATCTCTTAGAAAGGAAAAAAGGACCGTAATTTATTGCGTTGGCGACCCAGAACAATATATCCAAAGCTTTGACTCTTCCGTTAAGAACTTTCAAAACATTCCGATTCTCAAAGCTTCAAGAATGAACCAATATGAGACCCGATTAAATAAGACTAATCGACGCTCAGTAAACACGATTGTGACATTCTTGAATAATTTTAGCAAACGTGTTTATGAGGACAATACATTTGAACAACAATGTCATAACGAGATACTTGGTACACCTGTAAAATTTATAAGTGCGACCCAAAATATTACGGTAATGCTTCCAGAATTCTTTGCTCGATGTGAAAACGAAAACATTTCGCATAAAGAGCGAGGTATAATAGCCAAAAAGAATGATGTCGTAAATAAGGCCGTCGCCGCTTTGAATGGAAATGTTCTTGCCCCAGATAAATCTGCTAAGGTTTCAGCAGTTTCAGAAATCAAAGACACATTACTATCCTCTTTGGGAACTAACCAAAATGCCTTTTGTGAAGAACAAGGTTTAACGCCATTTGATTTAAGGATAATGGCGGTTCAAATAATAAGAGCCATTCGTGCGGAAGTTATAACAAACGAAAACACTTTTGCTGCTTTCGTTAAAGATGAGTTTGACCTTACTATCGAAAACAATATACCTTTTAAATTGGATAACCTCAGGCAAATCATCGTTTCTAACACCGATGCAGAAGCTATAATGGTTTCAAACATTCATAGATTTAAAGGTCTTGAATTAGATGCTATACTCGCTGTTGCTAAAAATGAAGCAGAACTTAATCTTTGGTTAGAAACTAATACTGCAACCAGAGATGCACATTCGGACAGAGGCACAAGTGACTATCCAAGATTGGGCTATGTAGCTTTCAGTAGGGCGAGAAAAGTGCTATGTATCGCTTGTTTAGAACCAATCTCAGATAACACAAAAGAAAAACTTAATAATTTAGGGGTTGAATTAGATTCCCCAACTCTTAAGTTTCCCAGTTTAATTTAAGGCTGCTAATAATGCATATTTAATTCTGAAAAATCGACTTCGCCTCATCATAAACCCGCTCAAAATTAGCCACTAAATCCGCCTGAGAAAATTGCTTGGATTCTTCAGGAAGCTGCCGCTGAATTCTTGACAATTTAAACTGCACTTTCTTATCCTTACCATCAGCATAGGTTATAAATTCGCCCTGTTTTAATCGAAAGAAAACGTCTGCTCTAATTTTCGGGATTTCTTTTTCGCCCGTTGTGATTCGCGTATCAAAATCGAGATTATGGCCTCGGCTGATGCTTTTGGTTGGGTCTTTGATGATTTCAAAAAAGCGTTCGTAATATTTAGCAGTATCTGGGTCATTTACCTTACCGAAAAACTGGTAAGACAAGTTGCTCAATATTGCTTTGCTTGCCTTGTCGCCATACATCATATCGTTCTGTATCTTATCCTGCATTACGTAAATGGTGGCAATATCATAACTTCTAAGTGTTGCCGGAATTCGGTGCATATTCAATAGGCGAATCGTTGGTGCTTCTTCCATCAACAGGAATGACGGTTTGGAATTTCTTACACTCATTTGTTTAGTAATGGTGTGAATGATTGTGGCAATTACTGGCGAATAGGATGTTTCATATTTAGGGTTGTTTACTACCGAAATTATTGCAGGGTTTTCCTCGCTATTAATATTCAATGGCACTTCGTCTGCGGACAATGCCATAAAAATACGCTGTGTACTAATACGTTTCAGCGCATTCGCCAAAGTACTTTTTACACCAGCGGTCTGCCTATCCGAATCCTTACCACTAATAAAAGCATCTGCCATCGCTCTCGATGTGGTATTTGTTTCCAAAAACTGGATAAGGCTATCCGTATCGAGCATTTGATAGATGGCTATCAAATGTGGAAGCGTACAGTATTTGGGATAGTCGGTTTTCAGTTTCCAAATCAATCCACCTATCAAGCCTTCAGCGGCATCGTTAAAGAATTTTGTTGTTCCTGTAGTTCCACCTTCCCGTTGTTCCAAAAGGTTTTCAATCAACACCCTCGACACCTCGTTTACGCTTTCCTCGTTCTCTAAGTAGCGTGGCGCAACAGGATTTACCCTATGGATAATTTTATCAAAGGAAATAACCTTAAAAGGAATATCGCTATCCTTAAAAAGTGGATATGCCATTTCGGTTAATTCAAAATCCTTGTAGTCGTGAATGATTCCGCAAAAGCTTTCTTTCCGGAAATGTTTTAAAAAGCCATACACCACACTTTCGGTCTTTCCACTTCCCGCAGAACCAATGATGGATGCGCCCCTTTTGATATTATCCAATTTGAAATTTCCTTTGTTAGTGGCAAAATAGACTTGGTATTTTCTGTCGCCATTCTGTACGGTTTCGATTTTATGCAGAAAGACATACAACCCTATATTAATTAACATTAGAGGGCATACCAGATATAGCAATATCGATACTAATTCGTTCACTTCGGTTAAATAGATTACCAAGAACGAAAGCATTATGAAATTCAAGAAAAGCGCATACTTGCTCACTCGAAACATCGCATAAAAAACCATATTGGCCACACCAATAATTGAGAGTATCGTTATGAGATTGTCTATTTCCATACCCTAAATTCCAATTGAACTTGATTTGATGGCCACTTCTGCGCCACGTCTTAACCGTTTGAAAATTCGAAGTGCAATTTGTGCTTGATTAACTGGAATACTTGGCACTATCGGTAATCCTGATTTGGTAATCATTTTAAACGCCAACGCCTTTTCATTTGCTGGCAGTTTCATCAAGGCAGCGAAATAGAGATTGGGATTCTTTACAAAATCCTTTCTTGCTTTGTAGGTCTCAGCAAAGTTGCGTTTGTAGTCAAAAGTTTTGTCGAACGTTTTTTCCGCTTTCGTGAAAAAGGCATCTCTATCAAAACCACGCTTTACCTTTTTGCCGTGCATTTCAACTTCGGAAGCTTTGTGTTTACTTCCTGGGGAAAGACTGACCGAATTGGAAGCATCCTTTCGGCTCACGATTATATGAATATGACTTTGGTTTCCATCCTTTTTCATTCCCTGGACAATCCGTTTTCCGTTTTGTTGATGTGGCGCTTGCAGTTCCAGTTTGGCGATTTCTTTTTTCATCCTTTTAATATTCCCTTCAGCTCGTCCTTCTTGAATGTTTCTGATTTCGGTTTTCAGCTGAAGAATTTTTGTAGCAAAAGATTGGTTTTCTTTAATCTGAAAATCTGTTCCCTTGAATGTTCTTTGGTGTTCAATTTTCGCATAGTATTTTATATCATCGATGGTTATAGGTCGCCCGTTTATTTCCCGATTGAAACTGGCAACATAATCTTTCATCAATTGACGAGTGTAGGTTTTTAAATCTTGACTGTTGTTCTGAAGTTTTTGCAATTCATACTTTGAAGGACTGACCGTGATAGAATAAAACTTGGGTTCTTTCTTTTTTAATTTTGCGGTGTTTCCATCAATTTCTTTGACCACTTCTTCAGCGGAAATCTCATCGCCATATTGATTGAAAAAATGTTCCATTTCGTGCTGTTCCAAACCTTGATTTTCCTTTTCCAAATAGCCAACAAAATCTGCTGAACTTTGTGAATAATTAGTACCCAACTTTTGAGGTGTGATTGTGATGTACATAGCTCAAAAATCTACAGTTGATTGCTTTGGTTTTTCTTTTCGCGAAAGCGGACATCCTTCTTTTCTTCAGCATATTTCTTTTCTACAATCAAAGGTTTTTTTGCAGGTTCTTCCATTTCAAAAAGGGATTGAATCATCGCCACCGTAGGTTTAGTCTGTGTCTTTTCGACATCCCGCATAATGGCAATAACCGCATTGATTCTTTTAAGCAATTTAGCTTCGATGGTTCGTCCAGTTGGACCTAATTTTTCCTTTGGCGAAATTTCATTGTAGAAGAAAAAATCGAGCATCGTAGCCATTGCTTCGGTGTGTGATTTGAAGTACTTGCGTGAGAAAGTTTGGAAGCGTTTTGCGGTTTCCTTTTTAAATCTAATTCCAGTAAATGAGTTCATATTTCGCCGATTTGTCGCAAAATCTTCCCTAAAAATGGGTCTTTACAGCCCGTTTGTCGCAAATCGTTGATTGTCAAGAAATTATAAAATATTCAAATCGCTGGTAATCAGCTATTTGAAAACGAAAAGGAATCCGAAACATCGCGCAGCGTGTTACCCTCTTGCTATTCCTTTTCGTCACGCGCAAGCGTGACAAAAATCCATACAATCCGGCTAAAGAGCCGATTGCCATTTTCAGGGAAAATAATTTTCCGATAGTTATTTTTCGATGTGTACGGTTATCGGCGAAAGTCGAAAAGTGGATAACCCTACTTAAATTTGAATGCTGAATTTCAGCGAAATAAAGATACGTTTTTTTCTTGACTATATATTAACTGTATAAAAAAACACCTCTAAACTTTTAGAGGTGCTTATTTAATCAGTATCAAAAATTATATGTTGAATACATAGGTATAGGAATACAAATTCCGCAATGCTTCTTCATCCAATATTTTATCCAAATTGGTATTATGCTTTGTAGCATAATCAATTATATCCTTGCCATACTTATGCTTTACTTCTTCTTTGGAATTGGCAATTAATCGCTCTTGTGTTTCCTCGTTCAAATCGGTAAAATTTAGATATATCATAACGTCCGATTTTTAATATTCGCTTGGTAACATCAGCGTATCATTTACAAAAAATAACCGCAGTTCATCGAGTGGAAAATCGGTTGCTCTGTAACCGTGTTTTTCTAAAATATTATCGTTGCCATCGCTGTAAACTATCTCGGCTTCGTAACCTGTAAAATCCTGCTTTTCTTCGGATAATCTTTTGAAGTCAATGGTTACAAATTCGCTTCGGTTCATCAGACTTTTTGCGATTACCGATGTGTCCGTAATGAGCCAAAAACATTCTGCTACTTCCGATAAATATTTCAATCCGTCCGTAAATCGGGTTCTTAATAATGGGATTTGGTAGAACATTTCTGTTCCTGTAAAATATTGCAATCGCTCTTTTATTTCGTTAACTTGTGCTTTCATTGTTATCTGATTTTAATTAATGGATAATGTAAAAAGAGGGCGCATCTTTCGACGGTTACGCCCTCTTTCTTTTTGAAGATTACTTGTCGCTCTTGCTTCCAAGTAATAGGATTTCATCGGCTACAACTTCCGTTACATAACGTTGGTTGCCATCATCGGTGGTGTAAGTTCGGGTCTTTAGTTTCCCTGTAATTCCTACTTCTTTGCCTTTTTCGACAAATTTCTCAACGATTTCAGCAGTCTTGCCCCAAGCTACTACTGTATGCCAGTTGGTGTCCGTTTGCTTTTCGCCTTTGCTGTCTTTGTAATACTCGTTCGTAGCGAGTGAGAAGCGGGCTACTTTCTTACCGCTTTCAAGGTTCGTAATGGTTGGCTCTTGACCAACGTTTCCAATCAATTGTACGTGATTTCTAATAGTACTCATAATAAAATATTTAAGTGATTTATATTTCCCCTATTGATTTAAAACAGATTAAATTTTAAGGGGTGTTTGTTCTTTTCTTCTGTGCATCGCACAATGGATAGAGTGGGTTTTGTCAAGACTTTTGGGGAATAAATCAGGTGTGTTTGCGACGTAGTAAATTCCTTGGAATTTCAAGGAAGTAGAAACCTTATTTTTCACTAAAACTCGTACAGTCTTGACAAGTTCCATAAGGGCATTAGCAATTCTTTTAAACGCAGTTGCGTTTGAGCGTACCGACAGTTAAGCGAGATAAGTGGCTGTGGTTAAGTTAGAATTGGTTATGTCGTGCCTGTTTTTCGACGACCCGAAAAACAACAAAGGCTTTATCCATTATAAACCCCTTAAAATGTGTAAGACAGCGGTTTGGTTTTTAAGGATTTTCGAGTGAGGGCTCAAGAAGACCGCGCCGAAAATCCTGTCAAGAAAATCAAGCCGATGGCTTTCCGATGTAAAAGCGGACTTAATTCACGATTTTGGCTCTGGAATGAAGTGTTCCTTCCCAGCATAGCGGGAAGGGTTAACGGAATGGAAAGCTGAAATTGGGGATTGTGTCCAAGACCTTTGTAGTGAAGCTCTTTTCCCAAAATGAAGTGGTTGCCTGCTTTTTCAGCTGGCGAGCGTGGAATGTAGGGGAATGTGCTGAATGGGATTAGAAGTAATCGTTCGTTATATGCTCAGCCATCCAGTTTGAGGTACTGGACAAACCTTTATTTAATTTATGCCATAGCATAGACTTCATCAAACAGCTTTCTATCCAACCGTTCTTGTTGACCAAAGCTTTTCTTTAAGACATTATGAAGTACTGAATTAAACGCATTATAGCCCAACCAGAGATTTGGTTCTTCATTGAGCAACAAGGCTTCATAGTTCAAGATTTCTATGACCTCACGAGACTTTTTTGAAGGGTCGCTGTTCTTATCGCTACACTCGTATCTGAACAGTTTCGTTCCGTCGAGAATTGCCTTCACAAATTCTTGTGTATCGATGATTTTAAATTCCTTCATTTTGTCGAATTTCTTGGTAATAGTATAGAACTCATTGTCCAGAAATTTATCGAATAGATTATTTAATCTCGGCATAATCAAGTGTGTATTGTTCTTACTGTGTTTGATTGAAAACTCAATTTCAGCCTGTGAAACGTGCAGACCATTTGAGCATACTTCCCTATAAATCCCGAAGTGTCCAGAGGTCTTTTCACTTCCGTCATACGAGTTTTTGAACCGAAGCATCGGTAGTATCAGGTCTTTATCGTTCTTGACGGTAAACTGGCTTTTATCTTCGATAATAAAGTCAGTAATGAACGACCTGTCATTTTTGTTGATGGTGCGTTTATGGAAGTTCAGCTGTGCATCGGTCAGCATTTCTTCAGCTTTCTTGAAGAACAGTTGGTTCGGAATGTGGCCATAGCTGTTCGATACCACGTTGACGATTTTACCATTTGAGATAATGACATTTTCAAGCCCTCTTCGGGATTCCATCTGGGTCAGACTTTTTAAGGATTTCATTTCTGATGGTACGAAGATTTCATCCTGTTGCAAATTTTGTAAATACATAGCTTTTGAATTTAGATTAAACATTTTCTGATAATAATCGGTAATAGTTGGGATGCTTATCCCTGTAATAAGCCAAGTGACTTTCGCCACTATCAAAGTCATAATTTTCACTACTCGACTGATAATGCTTTTCAGCTTCTTGTAGCGAAATTTTAGGTTTTTTGGATACTCGTTTCATAATGATATATTTTGATTAAACAATATTTGAGCAGTACCCAAACGGAAGCTAAAATCTCAGCTCAAAAGGAAACGGAATAAATAAGCGTAGGATGTTGCGTTGGTTTTATGCCGTAGTCTTTTGATGGGTGTATTTTACGAGTTTACCTTTGCGCTAACTATTGATTGATAACCCCTTCCTTGTAGATGCATCTTTTAAAAAACTATCATACAAAAGAAAAAGGGCCAGCACGAATGCCGACCCTTCTTCAAACAACAAAAGCTACTCGTTGAGTTCCTGAACTTTCTTTTCAAGAACTGTGATGCGCTCTTTCAAACGTGCTTCACGCTTGTCTCGTTTTTCAGCATATTCCTTTTCTATGCTGGCAATCTTGGATTTGTAATACCCTTGCATCGCATTGTAGAATGAAATGTTCGTCAGATTGTTGACGTGATTGCTTTCGCCAAAATGTATTTGCTTTGTGAGCATATAGCGTATCAACTTATGGAAGATTTCCTTTTTGAACTTCTTCTTGAAATTCTCGACCATTTCAACTTTGGTCATCTTTGAAGTGTTGCCTAAGAATTTTGAGAAGTACTTCTGTTGGCTCATATAGTCCACATTGTTCTCAAATAGCGATATCGAGAATGCCACCATTTCATCTGTTGAAAGTGTCTTCTTCGTATCAATGTATTTGGTCTCACGAATCATCTGCACAACATCTTCAAACTGCTTGTTGTTCTCAATTTGCTTCTTCCGGATTTCCCTTTCGTTGATTTTTACGATTTGTTCTTCGGGCGTACAATCTGCCATTTTTCTGTTGGCTAATGGTTCTGAATATGTTGAATTTTCTGTTTCAGATTTCTCAATGACCTTAACAAATACTTCTTTGTGTTGATATGTTTCAGGATGAAACACAATACCGTTTTTAAATCCATCTTCTTTTGCTGAATTGAACTTTTCCAATGCTTCTTTATAATTCTGCATTGCTTCATCCAATTCTGCCTTTAATTCATCTTCAGAATAATCGTAATGCTGATATTCTATCTTGATACCCTCGATTGTAGGCTCAATCGGATGCTCTATAATTTCAACATCATCCAGTAAATAGACTTTCAATCCGTTCTTTTCCAATTTTGATATAACGAGCTGATTACTTTCGTCATCCGCCCAATACTGTCGTATTTCTGGAATCAACAGTATTTTCTCTTTCTTGCATTTCTCAATCAAGTTTAAGAACGACTTGCTTTTCTTCGTTTCAAAACAGGCTGCTTTCGTACAGACCATTTTTCCTTCGCCGAACAGATTGCCTTGATTAGCTGCATTGAAAGGACATTCAACACAAGACCCAACTTTCGGAACCAATTTTTTATCGGCTACATCAAAAGATGCTTTTTCCAAATCATAGGTCTGGTCTTTAATCATCCTGTTTATCTGATGTGCATTAAAATTTTCGCCCATTGTTTCCAACATCATCTGTTGTTCTTCAGGTTCAAATAAAGCGACACCAACACCCAAGGAAATGGTCATTTCGCCATTGCGGACATAGTGCTTGAAACCGTCAATCAATCCGGCTAATTTTAATCGCTGTCTGATGAAGTTATCCGTTCTACCCAATCGCTTCGCAATTTCGGTAGGTGAATATTTCTCACTTAGGTAAGCAATCGCCTCAGCTTCTTCGGTGGGCTCGACATCCTGTCTTTGCAGGTTCTCGATAATCTGAACTTCCAGAACATCGTTGTTCTCATAACTTCTTACGATACAGGGTACGGTCTTTTTTCCTGCAAGCTTGCTCGCACGATATCGACGTTCGCCCATCACGATGATGTAATGGCCATTTAGTTGCCTTACCGTGATTGGCTGCAACACACCGTGCTTTTCGATACTCTCAGAAAGCTGTTGCAAGGCATCATCATTAAAAGTCTTTCTGGGCTGCTCAAGGTCAGGCTTGATTTTACCCAATGGTAAGTTCTGAATTTGAAGTACGGATGATTTCTTTTCATTTACTTCATTCTTGGCAGCTACTTTAGTTCTACTGCGCTTCTTTGTGGTACTCGCTTTTGTTGTCATAATACTCAAATTTTTGATTAAACAATATTTGAGCAGAAACCAAACGGAAGATAAAATCTTGGCTCAAAAGGAAACGGAATAAATGAGTAGGGGAAGAAGCGGTGGCTTTATGCCGTAGTCTTTTGATGGAAGCATTTTACGAGTTTACCTTGCGTGTATATTGTATGATAAAAAACTCTCAACCGAAGAACAAAGGATGAGATATTGCAGAAAATATTAATTACAACCTTAAGAAATACTGTTTGATTGCAAATGAGAGCATCAAGCATCAAACTTAATTAAAGGAAGAAAAAAGTGAAAATGTTGTACCTATGTTGTACCAAGTCATAAAAAAAAGCCGAGATTTTCATCTCAGCTTTTTTAGTACCGAAGGCGGGAATCGAACCCGCACGCCTTGTGAGCAATGGATTTTGAATCCATCGTGTCTACCAATTCCACCACTTCGGCATACTTTATTGAGCCTTTCAAAATTTGGATTTTGAATCCAGCGCGCCTGCCTGCCGGCAGAGGCAGGTCTACCAATTCCGCCACCAAGGCAAATAGGGATGGCAAAAATACAATTTTTTTAAATTCAAGCAGTGTTCTTCAGTAAAAAAGTTAACTCCTAAAATTTATTATCTATTCCGTTTGCTTCTTATTAAAGAAATAAATTAAACCTATTACTACCTTGCTACAAAAATTTCCAAATCTCCTTTGAAAGTTTTTCTTAAAAAAACCACAAAATAAAAACCATTGTGTTAAGTTGTATAGGTAAAGGGATTCCTGCCTCCAGAGGAGAATAATATGAAATTATACCTGTTTATTTTAGCATTTCTTATAGCCGCAGTTGGCTTTGCGCAGGATACGCTGTCCAATTATCGAACAAAAAAAACAGTGATAACCGATACCGTTGTGGTGGATAGTTTTAGCATCAACCCTTCCCAATTTCGAGTTATAGACAATACAGGAGCGGTTATCGATTCCCTTTCCTATACCGTGGATTATGAAAAAGGAACTGTAATTTTTTCTGAAGAAATTAAACAATCCAAAGATTCCATCACTATTGAATACCTACGCTATCCTCTTTTTTTAACTCGCGACTATTATACGTTTGACAAAAATTTAATTGTTGAAAATACCGGTGCCATTGAAAAATTATACTCTTTGGAAGAAAGCACTGCCGATAACACTTTTACCCCTTTTGACGGTCTAAATACCGTAGGAAGTATTTCACGAGGCATTACCATTGGGAACAATCAAAACGCAGTTTTAAATTCCCAGCTAGACCTTCAGATTACAGGAAAATTAAGTGATAAGGTTTCTATTAGAGCTTCGATACAAGATGCCAACATACCTACACAAGAGGGTGGTTATTCGCAAAGTTTAGATGAATTTGATCAGATTTTTATTGAACTCTACAGCGATAATTGGAAAATAAGAGCAGGTGATGTAGATCTTGAAAACAACAATAGTTATTTTGGCCGTTTTACTAAAAAAGTTCAGGGAATTGCCCTCGGCGGTACTTTTGAACACAATAACGGAGCCAAAACCTCAGCTTTTGCGAGTGGTGCAATTGTTCGAGGAGTATTTCAGCGAAGTGAATTTACTGGGCAAGAAGGTAACCAAGGGCCTTATAAGTTGGTGGGACCCAATGGCGAACTGTTTATCTTGATTGTTTCGGGTAGCGAGCGAGTGTATGTAAACGGCCTGCTGTTACAAAGAGGGGAAAACAATGACTATGTAATTGATTATAACGCTGGGGAAATAAAGTTCAATTCTACCTACCCCATTACCGCTAATATGCGTATTACGGTTGAATATCAATATTCCGATCGTAGTTACACTAGATTTATTGGTTATGGTGGTGGAAACTACAGTAGTGAAAAATTGGATATTGGTACGTATATCTATTCGGAAAATGATGCTAAAAATCAACCGTTACAGCAAAACCTATCAGAAGAGCAAGTAGCTATTTTAGGGGCTGCTGGCGATGACATGGATAAAATGATTGCTCCTTCAGCTATTCCAGATCCATATTCAGAAAACAAAATTTTATATAAAAAAGAAGTTATTGGTGGTCAAGAAGTATTTGTTTTTTCCAATAACCCAGAAGATGAATTGTTTAGCGTTCGGTTTACGTTAGTGGGAAATAATCAAGGCAATTATGTAGTAAGTGACCAAAGTGCCATCAGTCGTATTTTTGAATATGTAGCTCCTGTCAATGGTGTGCCACAAGGTAATTACGAGCCCATTATACAATTAAATGCACCCACAAAATTACAAATTGGTGGCTTGAATGGTCGGTATCGCCCTTCGGGAAAAACAGACATTGGTTTTGAAGTAGCTGGAAGTCAAAACGACCTCAACCTATTTTCAAACATTGACGACGGCAATAATGATGGGTTTGCAGGGCGCTTAACCGCCAGACAACAAATTTTGAACACACAGGATACTCTACAAGTAAACGGGTATGGTACAGTAGATTTCATCAACAAGGATTTCAGGACCATTGAACGATTGTATAACATTGAATTTAATCGGGATTGGAACTTGATAAATCCAGTGGGGGATCAACGTTTTATAACATCTGGAGTAAATTTTTCATATCCTGAAATTGGTGGTGGAAGCTATGAGTTTCAGAATTTAGATTTTTCTGAAAACTTTAGTGGGGTGCGACACGTGATTACTTCAGCAATTAAACTAAAAAAGTTACGAACCCGAACCAATGCAAGCTTACTAAACAGTAAAAGTGATTCGCTAGACAGTAAGTTTACTCGCTTGGCAAATACCACAACCTATTCCTTCAATAAAAGCTGGGTGGGCGGTAAAATAGCGTATGAAGACAACCAAGTGCGAACCATACAAGATGATGAATTAACACCTGTAAGTCAAAAGTTTCAGTCTTACGAAGCATTTGCAGGAATTGGTGATAGCACAGATGTTTTTGTAGAAGCAGGCTATCGTCATCAAATTAACGATAGTATTCGCAATGCAACGCTTGAGAAAGTAAACAGCTCGAACACCTACTTTTTGAAGTCGAAATTAATTAGCAATGAAAACACACAACTTTCGGTATTTGCTAATTATCGGGTTTTAAAACGGGAAGCAGTTTCAAGAGATTCCACAGGTTTTTCTAACGTTATTAATCCTCCTCAAGCTGCAGAGGAACAATTGGAAAAATCGCTAAATTCCCGTATTATCTACAATCAATCTTTATTTGATAACGGGATCCGGCTTAATACCACACTAGAATCTAATAATGGTGTCGTGCCACAACAAGAATTCACATACGTAAAAGTGGATGCTGGTCAAGGGGTTTATACTTGGAACGATTATAATGATAATGGGGTTCAAGAGCTTGAAGAGTTTGAAGTAGCACAATTTCAAGATCAGGCAGAATATGTTCGGGTATTATTGCCAAACCAGGTTTTTGTGAAAATCAGGCAGAATAAATTCAGCCAGATTGTTACGTTAAACCCACAGCAATGGTCTAACAAAGAAGGGTTTTTTAAGATACTTTCCAAGTTTTACAACCAAACATCGTATGTAATTGACCGAAAGGTACGACGAGATAACGATGGGTTTAACATAAACCCTTTTGAAGATGGAGGCGATAACCAATTAGGGTTAAACCTCAACTTTAGGAACGCATTGTTTTTTAACCGTGGAAAACAGCGCTACACAACAAGCTATACGTATATTTCTTCTTCTAGCGACAACTTGCTTTCGGTAGGGCTTCAGAAAAACACATTACAGAGCCACCAATTAAAATTTAACCATAAGGTTTGGGAGAGTTGGTTGTTAAACCTAAAAGGTGCTTTGGGTAATAATGAGAGTACTTCGGAAAACTTTCCTGGGCGAAACTTTCAATTAGATACGTATGAGTTTGAACCTAAAATTTCTTATTTACTCGACAGACAGACCCGGTTTGATGTATTTTACCAATTTGCCAACAAAGACAATACCTTAGGAGAAATGGAACAATTGGATCAACAAAAACTAGGGGTTTCGTTTGCATATAGTAATGCCGAAAAAATTTCAATGAATGGTGAGTTAAATTATATTACCAACGATTTTTCAGGCAGTGCTTTTTCGCCAGTGGCTTACCAAATGTTAGAAGGACTGCAGCCTGGCACCAATTTTACGTGGCAAGTATTATTTCAGAAAAGAATAACTAAATACTTAGATGCTAATCTATCGTATTTTGGTAGAAAGAGTGAAACGTCAAAAACAGTCCACACCGGTAGCGTACAATTACGGGCTTATTTTTAGAGCATAAAAAAGGCGGAACTTAAATGCTCCGCCTTTTATTACTTATTTTAAAAAGAATAGTTATTCAACAATAATACGCTTTACGCTTCCATAAGTATTGTTTCCTATTCGTACAATATAAACTCCTGAAGCTACATATGACATGTCAAGGTTATATTCATACCCATTTCCGGTATTCTCTACTAAGTGACTTAATAAAGTTTGGCCTAACATGTTAGTAACTGTTATAGATAGTTTATTTGTCACATCTGTGGTTAACAACTGTGCTTTAAATTGATCATTGCCTTCGTTAATAACGATTAACTCAGACCCATCCACAAAATCTTCTCCTATTACTCCTAATAAATCGTCACTACACAATTGTAATGTCCAATCTAAAAGTTGACCACCGTCTCCACCAGCATTATCAGTAATAACCAATGTCCAGTCACCTTGTGAGGTTAGTCCATTGAAATCGGATAAATTACCATCTGGTGAAAATGATCCCGTAAATGGAGGTGTTCCAGAAGAAATAGGTGATGATGCGTCATCATCAAATGTAGTACTTATATAATCATCACCTGAACCACCATTTCTGTCAGATAGTATTACTTCAGTTCCGTCAGGAGCTACTATTTTAATATCTATATCACCTGTATAAGTGTGTTCTAGGTTTAAAGAAACATTTGCATCATTAATAATATAATCATCTGTTATAGTAATGATTGACTCAGTTACTTCACCAGAATCAGGACCTATAGGTTGATTGGTATCATTAGTATTTGAATCACAAGGGAAGTTTTCTACAATTTTTGTTACACCATCGTTACTAGAATCTCCATCTCCTGATAATTCAGTTTGTACTAATAAGGGGTGAGCTGAAGTTGAAGAAAAATTAAGTGTTTCAGTAAATGTATACGTAAGTGTGCTTCCAGCATCCAGTGGACCAGGAACTGTTTCGGTTATTTTTGAAACTGGATTATTGTCTACTTCTGCCGAAACATTAAAATCTGATTGGGATGCAGTACCAAAATTCTCTATTACAACTGTTATTTCTTCATCACCTAATCCATCTCCGCTTTCAGGACTTGTAATTTCAGTAACTCCAATATCATTAGAAAAAACATGTAAGATATTAGCTGTAGTACTATCATTAGAGTTATCCTCATCTCCACTTAAATTGGTCGATGATGTTATTTCATAGGTTTGTCCTTCGTTAGATAAATCTATTGATTCAGTAAATGTATACTGTTCAGATGTATTAGAAGCTAAAGGTCCTGCAAAAACTTCATTAGCTATGGTCGTTCCATCTACTACTAATTCAACTGGAATATCTGATTGAGAATTTTCACCATAATTAAATATGGTAACTGTTACATCTTCATTATTTGACAAAGTCCCATCTGTTGGCTCATCAATACTAACAACACCTACGTCATTATTAAAGTTAGGGGCAATCTGGAATACACCTACAACATCTTTTCTACCGCTGTTCATATATTCGTTAATAAACCAAAACTCTTTATCGTTATCGGGATCAATGTCAATTTTACTATAATCACCATATCTAAGACCTGGGATATTTTGGTTACCAGCTGCGATTAGTTCCTCAGAAATAGTCATTGTATTTAAAGGGTCGCCTGTAAATCTACCTGTATAATATGAACTTACTCTAAAATCTGTAGGGTTTGGGGTGTCTGGGCCAGCCATTGCTGTATATCCCATCCCTATATTCCCTTGAATATCCATCATCATACTAGCGTGCCAAGCATGTTTCCCATCAGGTGAAGTATATGTTCCTTCTTGGTGAATAGACCATGGTTGTCCATCACCAGATTGGCGTAATTCAAACCAACGAACACCCGCTAACTCTCCGCCAGAGGCATCTGTATCAACAACAAAATTGAATACAGCAGAATTATGCCCAGAGAATTTTCTGAATTGAGCTTGATTCATAACCGTAGCTTGCAAAGCATCAATTGCAACACCTCCATTGGGCTGTGTTAAGTTTGAGAAACTACCTCCGTCAAAAACAGAAATAAATGGAGTCGTTGTAATTTCGTTAGGCTGAGATATAGTTGAGTTTCCTGGGGTATCCCAATCCACATTAACTGTCCATAATTTTATATGATCTTCTGAAACTCCACTCCAAGCATCGTCCTGAAGAAATACAATAGGAGCATTACCTGGCGCAGGCATATTATCATCAGTTACATTAATAGCCTGTGGGCTGTAAAAACCATCCGTTGCAATCCCAGGAAGTGGGAATCCAATAACTTGTGCATTTGGATCACCTGCTAGCATTGCATCTCTTTCAAGTGCATATATACGATTGCTGGTGTTTGATGTATTATCAGTTATATAATATCCATCACTCCATACAGAAAGCTTCTGATAATCGTTCACAGAAGGGATTGTGTATGTAAACCAACCATCATTAATAGGGTCTGGTCCATCTGAAACTGCTATTTGAGCACCACCGCCTAAAAATGTTAATACCCAACGGTCTACTGCTTTATCATACGATACAGTAAGGTCACAACAACCTCCACTAGGAAATATTGTTGGGTTAGGTGCTATTTGATTTGTTAAAGCATTCCCTTCTTTATCGTAAATAATAAAACCCGTATTAAAAACTACTAGAACATGGTTTGGTCCTACGGCAAGAGAAGGATCGGTTGGTTGAGAACTTGATTCAGCAGCATCGAACACTAAGGAAGGTGTCTTTCCAGCTATTTTTCCAGCTAACCTATGAGGGTTACGTACAAAATAATCATCTTCAGTTTGTGGATCTTTCCCAGGTACAACATTATTTTTAGAAGCTCTTGCATCTTGCATTTCTACTTCTTTAACTCTAGCTGGAGGTAGGTTTGTTTGTGAAGCTATAGAGGGAACCTTTTGCATAGAAATTGCTTTTCCTACAAACGTGGGTTTCTCTCCATTTTTGTCTTGGGCTTTCACAGAAAATACAACTAAGAATAAAATTCCTAGTAGGGATAATTTTAATTTCATTATATAAAGTTTTAGTTAATGTTTCTTAATTT